>CAWBAJ010000009.1:0-115463 GCA_963786765.1 uncultured Actinomycetota bacterium
GCGTCAGGAGGGCCTTGACGTACGCGTGCTGATCATCGATGACGCATCTCCGGACGACAGCGCCGAGGTCGCACAGAAGATCGGTGCTGACCACGACCGGGTGGAGGTGATCGTCCACGAGAGGAACAAGGGACACATCGCCACGTACAACGAGGGACTGCTCGAGTGGGCCGACGCCGACTACTCGGTGCTGATGTCGGCGGATGACCAGTTGACGCCCGGGGCGCTCGCTCGTGCCACGGCTCTTCTCGACGCTCATCCGGACGTCGGGTTCGTCTATGGCCGGCCACTGTGGTTCTGGGAGGACAGGCCGTTCCCGACCCCGCGGACACGGGTTCGGGGATGGTCCGTGTGGCCTGGGGAGTGGTGGATCGAGCGCCGCCTGCGGCAGGGGGAGAACTGCATCACGGCGCCCGAGGTCGTGGTGCGCACCGGCGTGCAGAAGAGGGCGGGCGGGTGCGACCCCCGGCTACCGCACGCCGGCGACCTCGACATGTGGCTGCGGCTGGCAGAGCACGGGACTGTGGGGTTCATCCACGGGGTGGACCAGGCCTTCTACCGGGTGCACGGCCACAACATGAGGACCGGTTACGACGCCCTCGGCGACCTGCGCCAGAAGCGGCTGGCCTTCGAATTGGCCTTGTGCCGGTCCGGGCCGAGGCTGTCGGATCCGCGGACCGTGTCCGATCGGGTGCACCGCAAATTGAGCCGGGATGCGCTCTGGTTCGCAGTGCGCGCTCTCGACCTCCGACAGACGGACATGACGCCGGTCGACGAACTCATCGCCTTCGCGTTCGACTGCTGGCCGGGCGCAGCGACGCTGCCGGTGTACCGAACGCTCCAACTGCGCCGCCGTGTCGGTCCACGTGCCGTGGCAGCCGCACAACCGCTCCTGGTCACCCCGCTCGCGCGTCGAGGCCGCGGCTGGCTGCAGCGCCAGTCGTGGAGGTACCGAGGTCTCTAGTGTCGCGTGTCGTTAGTGTCTAGACGGACGGTGTTCGTCGAGAATGGGGTATGCCTCCTTCTGCGCTGCGGGTCGTGCTTCGTGATGGGGATCGGGAGCGGTTGTCGGGGTTGCTGCGGGCGACCTCGGCGCCGGCGGGTCTGGTGCAGCGGGCGCGGATCGTGTTGCTGGCGGCCGAGGGCGCCTCGAACACCGAGATCGCTGCTCGGGTCGGCGCCACCCGGCAGACGGTGGTGACCTGGCGCAGGCGCTACGTCGAGGGCGGGCTGGCGGCGTTGGAGGATGCTGACCGGCCGGGCCGGCCGCCGGTGCACGACGAGGTCGCGGTCGTGGTCGCGACGCTGGAGCCGCCGCCGGAGCAGCTGGGGGTGACGCACTGGTCGAGCCGGTTGCTGGCCGAACAGCTGGGGATCTCGTTCGCGACGGTGGCCCGGATCTGGCGCAAGTGGAGGCTGCAGCCCTGGCGGGTCGAGACGTTCAAGTTCTCCACCGACCCCGAGCTGGAGGCCAAGATCCGCGACGTGGTCGGGCTGTACCTGGACCCGCCGGACAAGGCCGTGGTGGTCTGCGTCGACGAGAAAGCCAGATCCAGGCCCTGGACCGGACCGCGCCGATCCTGCCGCTGCGCCCGGGCTGCCGGCGAAGGCGACCCACGACTACGTGCGGCACGGCACCACCACCCTGTTCGCCGCCCTGGAGGTGGCCACCGGCAAGGTCACCGACCCCTGCTACGACCGGCACCGGCACGAGGAGTTCCTGGCCTTCCTCAAGGTCGTCGCCAAGGCCTACCCGCGGGTGCAAGCTGCACGTGGTGTGCGACAACTACGCCACCCACAAGCACCCCGCGGTCAAGGCCTGGCTGGCGAAGAACCCGCGGGTCACCATGCACTTCACCCCGACCTCCGGGTCCTGGCTGAACCTGGTGGAGATCTTCTTCGGGATCATCACCCGGCAGGCCATCCGCCGCGGCACGCACCGCTCCGTCACCGAGCTGATCGACGCGATCGAACGCGTTCATCGACGGCTGGAACGAACGCTGCCAACCCTTCGCCTGGACCAAGACCGCCGACGAAATCATCACCAAGGCCGTCCGTCCAACCACTTCAAACTCGCGACACTAGTGGCGACCCGGCCCGCGTTCGGGTGCGAGAGGTATCAGGGGATCCGGTCGCAGGTCACCTAAGGGGGAGGTCGTCGGCGCTGCGTCGTCCACGTCTGGCCGGGCCGGCCCCCTCGAGGCGCAGTGTCCGACGTGGTCAGGGAGGTCGACGTGATGGTCACCGAGTGGAGCGTGTGGGCCGGGTCCCGCCGGTCCGTCTCCTCCCGGGTGACCGATCGTCGGCAGGCCGCGGCCACGGGCGGAGCTGGCCGTGGCTGAACGGACCACCGGCTTGCGCTCGGGTGCGTCCGCGCTGCGCAGGCGCTGGTACGTGGTAGCGGGGGCCACGATCGTTGGCCTCTCCCTGGGGCTCTTCTACTCCAGCCTCGTTCCCGTCCAGCTGAGCAGCAAGGCCCTCGTCCTGCTCTCCGGAGCCGGCTCGGGCGGTGACAGCTCCGACCCCGGGATCCTCACGCAGGTGCAGATCGTCCTCAGCACGCCCGTGCTCGCCGAGGCGGGCAATTCTGTTACCCCTCACTTGACCGCCGGCCAGGTCGACAAGAAGATCACGGTCGAGGCGGTCACCCCTCAACTGATCAAGATAGAGGCCTTCTCGCCCCGGGCTCGCGACAGCGAGGCACTCGCGCAGGCGGTCGCGGACGCCTACGTGTCGACCCTCGTGGCGAGCGCCCACAGCGTGACAGGCGCGATCGTGCGCGACCTGCAGAAGCGGCAGGACGAACTCGTCCAGGGAATCAAGCTGCTGCAGGCGCAGATCATCGCGACGGATCAGCGGCTCTCGCATGAGTCGGGGAAGTCCGGGGCGCGGCTGCGGGATTCCCAGCTCAAGGCTCAGCTGACCGCGGAGCAGATGGACATCGGAGTCCAGCTGGACAAGGTGAAGAGCGAGCTCGCAGCCAGCGGGGCAGTCCCGGGGGGGACGACGCTGGCATCCGTCGTCCAACCTGCCGCTCCTGCCGGCGGACCAGGACGGCTCCCGGCCATGATCGCGTGGGCGACCATCGGGGCCCTTCTCGCGGCAGCAGCCGCAGCCTTCCTCGTGGTGATCCTCGCTCGTCGTGACCCCCGGCTTCGTGCCCGGGACGACATGGCCGACGCGGTCGGCAGCAGCGTCCTCGCCGACGTACGCAGCCGCCCCAAGAGATCCGTGGCCGAATGGTCGGCCCTGTTCGAGACCTACGTGGCCTCGCCGGTCGACGCCTGGGCCTTCCGGCAGCTCCTGCGGGCGCTTGCGTCGTCAGCCGGCGCAGGCAGCCCGGGGCGGACAGGGGGGGCCAGGCAGCCTGGACGTGTGGAGCATCCTCGGTCGCTCACCGTCCTGACCCTGGCCGGGGACCGCAAGGGCTTGGCCATCGCCCCGCAGTTGGCGGCCTTCGTGGCGTCGCTCGGCCTCACCGCCCGGTTCGTGATCGCGGCGGCCGACGACACGGCCGCCTCTCTGCGGGCCGCTTGCTCCGCCGAGCGAGCCGCAGAACTTCGGCCCGGCCTCTTGTTCGACGCCAGGAGCGAGAGCGGAGTACCTGTGTCCATTGGTCCCCGGCCCTCGGGTGCAGAGTCCTTCGACGATTTCTTGGCCGCCCCCAGCGTGAACGACGAGCGCGGCCACGAGGACCACGACGACGTGCCCGTTGCGCGCGTGCCCGAGCAGGGACCGAGGTTCGCGGTGAAGCCGAGGCATCCAGCGCCGGATGTGACGATCGTGCTCGCGGTCCTCGACGCACGCGAGCCGACCTTGAGGGGCGTCCCCTCCACCGCGGTCACCGTGCTCGGGATCGCACCGCAAGTCGCGAGTCGGGAAGACCTCGCGCGCCTGGCCGTCGCGGTCGACGACGCCGGTCGCAGGCTCGACGGCGTCGTCGTCGCCGACCCGGATCAGTCGGACCGGACGACGGGCCGGCGCACCCTGGACGAGCGGGCGCGGCAAGCGACGCTTCCCTTGCGCATCACCGGTGTCAGCCAACCGATGCCGCTCGGAGAACAAGGGTGGGCCGATGAGCAGCGCTGACGAGGGGAGAAGCCGGGAAGCATGGCGGTCGGCGGCGGAACGCCCGAACCCTCCAGGTCCCAAGCCGTGGAAGCTGCCCTCGGCCTGGAACATCCCCGACGTGGCGCCCGACGACACCGGCGATCTGGCGCGTCCCCTCCCTGCGCTCGTCAGTTTCCACTACCTGCGCCGGTCGGTTCGGCGTCGTTGGCTGCAGTGCCTCGTGCCGGCATTCCTGGGTCTGCTGCTCGCCGGTGGCTTCCTGCTGATGAGCCCGCCCAGACCCACGGCCACGACGACTCTCCTGCTGAGTCACGATGAACGCGTCGATCCCTCCAGTGCGATCGCCACGGACATCACCCTCTTGACCACTCACACGGTGGCGGAACGGACGGTGCAGGCGCTCGGCCTGTCCATTCCCCCGGAGGCGCTGATGGACAGCGTGACGCCCGTGTCCACCGGCTCCTCGGAGGTTCTTCAGCTGACGATGACCGGACCCACCGGTGCCGAGGCGGCTCGCAGACTGGGTGTCTTCGCCTCGGTGTACCTGGCGTATCGGGCGGACCAGGTGACCGCGCAGAGCGCGGCGTTGATAGCTGGCTACGACAAGCAGATCGACGACGGGGAGAAGAAGGTCCGGGACCTCACCGCGACCATCCAGGGCTTGGCAGCCAAGGGCGTCACCGAGAACGCCGTCAGTGACGCGATCGCCGCGCGTGCCAAGGCGAACGGCCAGCTCGCCGACCTCCAGCAGCTCCGGCTGCAGGCGAAGCTCCAACAGAGTTCAGTGGTGAATGCCAGCAAGGTCGTGGATCCGCCCGTCGCGTTCTCCACCGGACGCCTGCGTCGCGTCGTGACGGTCCTCGCCTCAGGGCTGATCGCGGGACTGGCGCTGGGATTCGTGTTCGTCGTCCTGCGGGCCATCCTCTCCGACAGGCTCTGGTTGCGCATCGAGGTGGCATCCGCGCTCGAGGCGCCGGTGCCGCTCAGCGCTCGGCGGCTTGCGCCGCTGCCGTGGTTCCTGCGGCCGATGGCATTCGTGCCCCGGGTCCGCCGGCTGCGCGAGCGGCGGACCGGTGAGCGTCAGCTCGTCGCGGCTGCGATCGAGCGCGCGGCGCGTGCGGCGGAGCCTCGTCCCTCCGTGGCCGTCGTGTGTCTGGGTAACGCCGCCGAGGTGCGCTTCGCGGTGATCGCCGCGGGGCTGGCCCTGCGGCGCGAAGGCAGGCCCGCGCTGATCGTCGACCTGTCGACCGCGGGTGTCGTCGCCTCCGCCACCCGCAAGGTCGGTGACGTGTCGCCGGAGGAGAGACCAGACGTCTTCCGCCCGGACGTCGTCCCGTCGCTGACCCGTGGTCCCGCGGACCTGGCCGCTACCGACTGGGACGAGGTGGCCTTGGCCAAGGCCCGGAATGCCGTCACGATCGTGCTGGCGGACTTCGATCCGGTCGTCGGCCTGGACCACCTGACGACCTGGGTCGACGACGTGATCGTCGCGGTCACGGCAGGGCGGTCCAGCGTCGAGCTCGTGCGAACAGCAGGAGAGATGGTCCGTGCGGCAGGCCTCCGGCTTCAGGCGGCCATGCTGCTCCGGGCGGCCCGCGACGACGTCTCCTCCGGCCTGACCCGGTCGAACGAGGAGGGGTCCATCGGGCTTTCACGACCGGACAAGGCCGCCGAGCGGCCCGTCCTGCCATGACCACCCTCGCCATGCGGGTCGGCTCCATCCAGAGCCCAGCCATCGTCGGTCCGCTGCTCCGCGGCCCCTTGCCCGCCTGGGCACTCATGTTCCTCAACGTCATGCCCTTCCAAGGCACCTCGCTCGTGCCGATCCCGCACTCCCTGGGTCAGGCGATGGCTCAGGGGGCCTTGCTCGGGGCGCTCGTTCTCGTGCTGCTCGCGAACCCGGGAATGGTGATACGCCCCAACGTCGTCCTGATGTTCCTCACGGGGATGGCGGTCCTCGCGCTGACGGTGAGCATCCACAACGAGTTCCCGATCGGATCCACCTATCGGGCGGTCCGTCTCGTGCTGTTCGTGCTCGTCCTCTGGGTCTTCACCCGTTGGTGGGGCAGGGGCGACCTGCCGCTCCTGCGGGCCCACTTGACATGCTTGAAGGTCATCGTCGCCTCGGTGTGGCTCGGTGCGGCAATTGCCCCTGGGCCGGCGTTCGCCTCGGATGGACGTCTCACCGGGCTGGTGTGGCCCATCCCTCCGCCTCAGGTCGCGCATTACGCGGCGGTCCTCGTCGGCTGCACCGTCGTCCTCTGGTTCTGCGGCCTGGTCGGCGGCCGCGGAACCGCAGTCACACTCGTCGCCGGCGCCTCCGCCCTCGTCGCGACGCACACCAGGACCGCTCTGCTCGGGCTGGCGCTGGGCCTCGTCGTGGCCGGCGCCAGCCTCTTCCTCGGGCACGCGCGGGTCAGGCGCACCGCGGGGGTCGTGCTCCTGGTGTCCCTGGTGGGGTGGACCGTCTTCTCCCCCTTCATCGTCTCCTGGCTGGCGCGTGGCCAGTCTGTCGAGGACCTGGCACAGCTGACGGGCCGGACAAAGGTCTGGGCGGAGATCGCGGAGCGACAGACCACCACCTGGCAGGAGCTCTTCGGGACAGGCTTGGGCAACAAGTCCTTCGGCGGGCTTCCCATCGACAGCAACTGGGTCGCCACGCATCTGGAGCTCGGCCGGCTCGGGGTGGCCCTCGTCGTCGGGTTCCTGGTCTTCCTCCTGCTCGCGGCGATAACGCGGCCGGCCGGACCGCGCCGGGCAATTGCTTTGCTCCTCATCGTCTACTGCGTGGCCGCCTCGTTCACCGAGACCGGACTGGGGGACGCCTCCCCGTACCTGCTCGACGTCGTCGTGGCCGCCTCGCTGGTGGCCACGCCGCCCGGGTCGCTCGCCGGTCGCGCGAGGCTTCTCACCGCCCGTGGCGCCTCCGGCGAAGCCAGCGGTATCGCCGCCCGGTCTGCGCCGCTCTCCTAACCGGTGGCGAGGTAGGGGCCTCCGCGAGCAAGGCCGCCGGAACGTGTGGAAAGGAGCTGACCCTGTTGCTGCTTTCACTTACGAGCCAGGCGGGTGTCGGGCGGGTGGGGATTCGGAGCGCTCGGTCGACGAGAACCAGGAATGGAATTCGGACGCTGCCCGGGCCGCAGTGGGGGGTATGCGCGGTGGTGCGCGGAGAGCGACGTTGAAAACCGTGGTCGGAGTTCTGTACGGCACCGTCGTGTTCGAACCCGACGTGCGCCAGGACGAGCAGGGTTTCGTGACCTGCACATTCGATGCGGAGATCGCCGACGGTGCGGGCCTGGACTCCCGGACACTCGTTCAGGACTGTCACACCCGTACCCCGCGCGGTGGGGTGCGCGGCCTGCACATCCGCACGGACGGTGGCGAGGGCAAGCTGGTGCGTTGCGTCCACGGGTCCGTCGTCAACGTCGCCGTCGACCTCCGACCCACGTCCCCGACCTATCGGCTCTGGATGACTGTCGTCCTCGACGACGTCACGCATCGGTCGGTGTGGCTCCCCGCGGGGCTGGCCCACGGCTTTCAGGCGCTCACCCAGACAGCGGACGTGTGCACCCGGATCAATCGCATACATCGCTCCGACTACGACATCACGATCCGCCCTGACGACCCGGATCTGGGCATCCCGTGGCCCCTGCCGGTGACCGCCGTCCCCGGGCAGGACGACGGCGCGCCCGTCCTGGCCGTGGTCGAACCGATGCTCAGCGAGTGGTTCGGAGAGGTGCTGTGACGATGAATGAGGCGGTCATCCAGGCCTTCTGGAGCGAACATCCCTGCGGCGACCACATCGTCGGAGGGCTGCACGGATCGCACGAAGCCGACTACGAGACGTTCTTCGCTGCCTACGACTCGTGGCGTTACCG
This sequence comes from uncultured Actinomycetota bacterium, assembly GCA_963786765.1. GTDB lineage: Bacteria > Actinomycetota > Actinomycetes > Actinomycetales > Kineosporiaceae > DATKNA01. The sequence continues at coordinate 7,950 of CAWBAJ010000009.1, forward strand.
CCAGGAGAGCCACATCCTGGAATGTCTCGACCGAACGGACTGGCAGGGCAGGGACGTCCTGGAGATCGGGCTCGGTCAGGGCGCCGAATCGGAACAGCTGAGTCGCCGGGGCGCCTCCTGGTCGGGCCTCGACCTCACTCAGGAATCCGTCGACCGGGTGCGCGCCCGATTGGAGCTCCGGGCCCTTCCCTACGGGGACGTCCGGCGTGGCTCGGCGCTCGAGATCCCCTGGCCCGACGACTCCTTCGACCTCGTCTTCAGTCACGGGGTGCTTCACCACATCCCGGACGTCCGGCGTGCGCAGAGCGAGATCCACCGCGTGCTCCGCCCGGGAGGCAGGCTGGTCGCGATGTTGTATGCCCGGACATCTCTCAATTACCAGGTCAGTATTCGGGTGCTGCGTCGCGCCGCGCTCTTCGCCGCGTACCCGTTCCGTCACGCCCGCTTCGTTCGGTCTTCTCCCATGATGCGTGACCACCTCGACAACGCGGAGCAGGCGGGCCTGCGCTCGTACCTGCGGCTCGAGACCTTCACTCATCGCAGCACCGACGGACCTCACAACCCCTACGCGAAGGTCTACTCCTTGCGGGACGTCCGGGAGGACTTCCCCGACTTCCGCATCGTCGACGCGTACCAGCGCTACATGCACGCCCCACCGTTGCCGGTTCACGGGCTGCCCGGGGAGACCCGGCTGGGATGGCATCTCTGGGTGACCCTCCAAGCCAGGGGGAGCGAGAACGTCCGGGCGAGCGAGCTTCACGACCAGGAGGTGGACGTTCAGTGAACCGGCCAGGAGTACTCCTCGACCGCGACGGCACGATCATCGCCGACACCGGGTACGTCGGCTCCGTCGATCGGGTCGAGTTCCTCGACGGTGCCGTCGAGGCCATCGCCGCCCTGAACCGTGCCGGTCTACCGGTGGCCGTGGTGACGAACCAGGCGGGTGTGGCCAGGGGCTTCTACGGCATCGAGGACGTGCACCAGGTGCACAAGCACATGATCGAGGAGATGGCGCGTCACGGCGCTCACGTCGACCTGTGGCTGTTCTGCCCCTACCACCCCGACGGCATCGTGGAGTCCTTCGCGCGCTCCAGCGCGGACCGCAAGCCGGGGCCGGGGATGGCGCTGGCCGCCGCGGATGCCCTTGGCCTCGACCTCCCGTCGTCCTGGGTCGTGGGTGACAGCGCGAGCGACGTGGGGCTGGCACGAGCCGTCGGCGCGACGCCGCTGCACGTCGGGGCCGCGGCCTTCCCAGCGTCGGACATCATGTCGTTCCCCGATCTCGCCGCAGCGGCGGACCACATCCTGCGCCACCACGTGGGCGGCGTCCCGAGGCCCCGCCAGGCCTTCCCGTATCACCAGTACGCCGACGGCGGGTCGTTCGGCAGCGCCTACACGGACGAGCTCGCCCGGGCTCTCGGCGCGGTCGACATGCTGCAGGTCGCCAGAGCCGCCGAGGTGCTCTGCGACGCCTACGGGCGGGGCGCCTCGGTGTTCGCCTGCGGGAACGGCGGCTCGGCCTCGATCGCCAATCACCTCCAGTGCGACCACGTCAAGGGCATCCGTAACGGCACGGACCTGCGGACCCGCGCGCTCAGTCTCAGCACCAACATCGAGCTGTTCAGTGCGATCGCGAACGATCTGGGCTACGACAACGTGTTCGAGTACCAGCTCGAGTCGCTCGCGCAGCCCGGGGACGTGCTCCTCGCTGTCTCGTCCTCCGGGCGGTCCCCGAACATCGTGCGGGCGCTGGAGTGGGCGAATCGCAACGCCGTCGAGACCGTCGCGTTCACCGGGTTCTCCGGCGGTGCCGCCAAGGAGCTCGCGTCGGTCTCCGTGCACGTCCCGTCGGGCAACTACGGGGTTGTCGAGGACGCGCACCAGGCACTGATGCATCTGCTCGCCCAGTACGTCCGGCAGTCGAGGATGACGCCCGCCGACGTCGCCACCCACGTCTTCTGAGGGGGATTCATGCGCGTCGCCATCAACCTGCTCACGGACGATCCGGCGAATCCGTCCGGCGCCCACTGGTTCTGGACCCGCGTCATCCCGGAGATGGCCGGCCACCTGAGCGACGGCGAGGAGTTCCACCTGCTCGTCAGCCCGAAGTCGCGGCACATGCACACCGGCTACGGGGACCGGGTCCGGTACCTCACCTTCCCGTGGTCGAACGAGAGCCCACCCAAGCGGACTCTGACAGAGCACCTCTACGCTCCCGTGCGCCTCCCCCTGGCCCGCATCGACGTCCTGTCGACCCTGATGGCTCCGATCGTCCGCGCCGCTCCTGGCCTCGTCGCGCACTTCAAGACGATGCACGCCTTCACCGCACCGGAGGCGGTCCGGCCGGCGGCGAGGCTCTACCGGCGGATGAGCTACCCCCGGACGGCAAAGGTCGCTGACGCGATCGTCATCAACTCCGAGAGCTTGCGTTCGGAGGTCATGCACTACCTCGACGTCGACCCCGCCAAGCTGCGCCTCATCCCGGAGGCCGTCGACCATGATCTCTTCCGCCCCGGCGACGCCGAAGGGGCACGGCACCACGTGCGGAGCCGCTACGGGGTGACGAAGCCTTTCGTCCTGTTCGTCTCGTCCCTGTGGCCCTACAAGAACTGCGATGGGCTGCTGCGGGCCTTCGCGGCCGCCAAGGCAGATCTGGGGGACTGCCAGCTCGTCGTCGTCGGGCCCGGCCGGGACGTCGAGTACGTGGCGACGCTGCACGCGCTCGCGGACCAGCTGGGCATCGGCGAGGACGTCGTCTGGGTGGGCGGCGTGCCCCTGGAGGAGACCGTGGACTTCTACCGGTGCGCGGACGTCTTCGTGTACCCGTCCTTCAACGAGACCTTCGGCCTGCCGATCCTGGAGGCGATGGCGACTGGGTGCCCCGTCGTCACGTCGGACACGAGCGCGATGCCGGAGACGGCGGGCGGCTGCGCGCTGCTCGCCGATCCGCACGACCCCGGATCCCTGGCCGACGCGATCGTCAAGGCCTGCGGCCCTGAGGGCGACCTGCTCCGGGTGGCCGGCCCGGAACGGGCCGCCGAGTTCACCTGGGCGGCCACCGCAGAGCGCACGCTCGAGGTGTACCGCGAGGTCCACGCGCTCCACCGCGGAAGGAGGGGACGGCGATGAGGGTCCTCGTCACCGGCGGAGCGGGCTTCATCGGATCGCACACCTGCGACAGGCTCGTCCAGCTCGGGCACGACGTCGTCGTCCTCGACGCGCTCACGGCTCCCGTGCACCGGGACGGCCGGCCCAACCACCTGACTCCCGGAGCCGAACTGTACGTCGGCGACGTACGGAACCGGGAGTTGCTGGCCAACCTCCTGCGCCGCGTCGACGCCGTCGTCCACCTGGCCGCCTACCAGGACTACCTGCCGGACTTCGCCCGCTTCACCGACGTCAACGTGACGTCGACGGCGCTGATCTACGAGATCGCCGTCGCCGAGCGGCTCGAGCTCAGCCGCATCGTCGTGGCCTCCTCCCAGTCGGCGATGGGGGAGGGCCTGTACACCTGCGCGGAGCACGGGGAGCAGACCCCCGACATCCGCACCGAGGAGGCGCTGCAGGCGGGCCGCTGGGACCTGGCGTGCCCCGTCTGCGACGGCCCGCTGGAGCTCCAGCGGACGCCTGAGCGGATCTCCAACCCGCAGAACCCGTACGGGATGTCGAAGTACGCCGAGGAGATGATCGCGCTCAACCTCGGCAAGCGGTACGGGCTGCCCACCGTCGCGCTGCGGTACAGCATCGTCCAGGGGCCTAGACAGTCCGTTTACAACGCCTACTCCGGGGCGTGCCGGATCTTCAACCTCCACTACCTGCTCGGCGGGGGCCCCACCCTCTACGAGGACGGCCAGGCGATCCGCGACTACGTCAACATCCACGACGTCGTCGACGCCAACGTGCTCGTGCTCACGGATGAGCGCGCGTCCGGGCACGTCTTCAACGTCGGCGGCGGAACGCCCTACACGACCCAGGAGTTCGCGGAGGTCGTCCGCCGGCAGTACGGATCGCGGCTCCCGGCAAGGATCGCGGTGAGTACCGGTTCGGGGACACCCGCCACATCTGCTCGGACATCGACGCCCTCAAGCAGCTCGGCTGGGTGCCGACGCGCACGCCGGCGGACTCCGTCGCCGAGTACGCCGAGTGGCTCCGGGGGATGCCCGGCCTCGGGCGACGTGCTCGCCGAGGCGGACGCGAAGATGCGCGCGCTCGGCGTCGTCCGGAAGGCTCACGCATGAAGGCCTTCCTGCTGGCGGCCGGCCTCGGGACACGGCTGCGCCCGCTGACGGACACCACGCCGAAGTGCCTGGTCGAGGTCGGCGGCCGGCCGATGCTCGACATCTGGCTCGACGCGCTCGCCACCGCAGGCGTCGACGAGGTGCTCGTGAACACGCACCACTTGGCCGGCTCGGTCGAAGGCCACGTCGCCGCCCGGTCCGCGCCCCCGAGGGTGCGGTTGACGCACGAGCAGGTGCTGCTGGGAAGTGCCGGCACCCTGCTCGCCAACCGGGACTTCGTCGACGGCGAGGAGATGTTCCTGGTCGTCTACGCCGACAACCTCACCGACTTCGACCTCTCCCTGCTCGTGGACGCCCACGGGGAGGGCGGGCTGGTCGCGACCCTGTCGGTGTTCCGGGCCCCGAGACCGTCCGAGTGCGGGATCGTCGACGTCCGGGACGGCCGTGTCGTCGGATTCGTGGAGAAGCCGGCGAACCCACCGGGCGACCTCGCCAATGCGGGGATGTACGCCTTCTCGCCGCAGGTCTTCGACGAGATCCGAGGGCCCCTGCCCCTGGACATCGGCTTCGACCTGCTGCCCAGGCTCGTGGGCCGGTCGGGAGTGGTGGCGATCGACGACAGCTTCTTCGCGGACATCGGCACACCCGCAGCACTCGAGCGAGCGCGCTCCGTCTGGGCGGGGGGTACGGCGGCGTGATCATCACCCAGACCCCTCTGCGCATAGGGCTCGTCGGCGGGGGAACGGACCTCCCCGACTACTACCGGGAGCACGGCGGCCGGGTGCTGAACGCGGCCATCGACAAGTACGTCTACGTCGTCGTCAAGCAACGCTTCGACGACGACATCTACGTGAACTACTCGCAGAAGGAGATCGTCTCGCGGGTCGAGGACCTCCAGCACGAGCTCGTCCGCGAGGCGCTGCACATGACCGGCATCCGCGGTGGCGTGGAGATCACCACGTTGGCGGACATCCCCTCGGCGGGCTCCGGCCTCGGCTCGTCGTCCGCCGTGACCGTGGGCCTGCTGCAGGCCCTCTTCGCGTACCAGGGGAGGCAACTGACCGCCGAGGAGCTGGCCGACCGCGCGTGCGCGATCGAGATCGACCGCTGCCGCAAACCGATCGGCAAGCAGGACCAGTACGCGGCCGCCTATGGCGGAGTCTGCGACATCCGGTTCGGGCCGGGCGACCGCGTCACCGTCGACCAGCTCGCGCTCACTCCGCAGGTGCGCCGGCAGGTGCAGGACGAGCTGCTCCTGTTCTTCACCGGGATCACGCGCAGCGCGAACACCATCCTCGGCGAGCAGACGGCGAACATCGCCGACCGGCTCCCCCAGCTGAACCTGCTGCGTGATCTCGCCGGGGAGGCGGCGAGGGGGCTGCGGGAGGGTGACGTCGACGCCCTCGGCATCGCACTCAACAAGAGCTGGACGGCCAAGCGCGAGCTCGCGTCCGGTGTTTCGAACTCCGCGATCGACGAGGCGGTGGAGGCGGCCCTGGACGCCGGCGCAACCGGAGCCAAGGTGACCGGCGCGGGCGGTGGCGGCTTCCTGCTCGTCGTCTGCCCCCTCGAGCACCAGCGGCGCGTGCGCGAGCGGCTCGCTGCTCATGCGGGAGCTCCCCATCAAGATCGACCCGTTCGGCTCGCGGGTGACCCTCAACGTTCACCACGACATCTGGAGCTGAGGCCATGTCGTCCGACACCCGTCCCGGGCTCGACCCGCGACGGCTGGTCCGGCTGATGCGCGAGGCCGTGGACCGTTGCGACCTCGACCTGCAGGGGCTCACTGTTCTGACCGAGGCGGCGAGCGGCGCCTACGTCGTGACCCCTGTCCTCGCAGCGATGGCAGGTGCGGACGTCGTGGCGGTCGCGGCCGGGAACGCCTACTCCTCCGCCGAGCAGATCCAGCAGCTGACGCTCCGCGTCGCGGGCCTGGCGGACGTCCGGGGCCGGATCGAGCTCGTCGACCGCAAGGACCCCGCTCTGGTGGGGGCAGCAGACATCGTCACGAACAGCGGACAGGTGCGTCCCATCGACGCGGAGACCGTCAGCAGCATGAAGCCGTCCGCCGTGGTCCCGCTGATGTACGAGAGCTGGGAGTACCGGCCGGCCGACCTCGACCTGGAGGCGTGCAGGAGCCGGGGGATCCTCGTCGCTGGGACCAACGAGCGGCATCCCGCCGTCGACGTCTTCTCCTTCCTGGGCCAGATGGCGCTGATGCAGTTGCACGACGCGGGCATACCGGTGCGGGGGAGCAAGGTGCTCGTCCTCTGCGACAACGACTTCTCATCGTTCATCGTCGACGACCTGGTGCGTGCCGGGGCCGACGTCGTGCACCAACAGTCCCTCGCGCCCGGCGCGATCCCTGCCGGTTGCGACGCGGTCCTGCTGGCCCTGCAGCCCCGGGAGCGTCCGGTGCTCGACGCGGACGCCGCCCGCCTGCTGACCGAGCGGGCGCCCGGCGCCGTCCTCGTGCAGTACTGGGGCGACGCGGACCGGGACGCCCTGGCGGCCGCCGCTGTGCCGGTCTGGCCTCCGCAGGCCCCGGCCCCCGGTCACATGGGCGTCCTGCCGTCCGCCGTCGGGCCCGAGCCGATCGTCCGCCTCCAGTCCGGAGGGTTGAAGGTGGGTCAGGTGCTGGCCCGCGGGCTGGACGGGGCGTCGGCGGACGACCTCGCCTTCGTGCAGATCCTGTGAGCAGTTCACGTCTTCAGGAGGGCGGGATGCCACGCGTGCTGCTGCTCGGGCTGGGACCGACCGCCCTGACCGCGCTCGAGTCGCTGGCAGAGAGGTTCGAGGTCACCGGCGTCGTCCGCGCGTGCCCGCCTCCGGGAGGGCGGGACGACGTCGTCGAGCGTGCTCGTGCCCTCGGCGTTCCGGTGTTCCCAGACGTGGCGCCCGACGCCGTGGAGCGCCTCGTCCTCGACAGCGCCGTCGATTGCGTCGTGGTCTCCTCCTACGACCGCATCCTGCCGGGTCGCGTCCTGGCACGCTGCCCGTTCATGAACGTGCACTACGCGCCCCTTCCCGAATACCGGGGGCGCGCGAACGTGAACTGGGCGATCCTCAACGGCGAACCGGAAACCGCCATGACCGTGCACGTCATGGCGCCGGGCCTGGACGCGGGCAACATCCTGTTCCAGCAACGGGTGCCTATCGCCTCGGACGACACGGTCGGGGACCTCTACGCCAAGCTCAACGCGGTTCAACGTCACGTGCTCGCAGAAGCGGTCGCCGCCCATCTGTCGGGCTACCAGGGCGAACCGCAGGACGAGGATGCGGCCACGTACGGATGCACCCGGGTCCCCGACGACGGCGAGATCGACTGGGCGGCCCCGACCGAGCATGTCTATGCGTTGATCCGTGCGCTCGCCGCCCCGTATCCCGGGGCGCACACCTATCTGGAGGGACGGCGCCTGCGGATCCTGCGGGCCCGGCCCCTGCAGGACCCGCCACGTTATGTCGGCCGCGTTCCGGGGCGCGTCGTGGCCCGCTCGTCACGGAACGGATACGTCGACATACTGACCGGCGACGGCGTGCTGAGGATCAGCGAGGTGGCCGACGGTGCGGAATGTCTTCCCGCCTCGACCGTCATCACCTCGACGCGGCAGACATTGGGGCTGCGCGCGGCCGACCTTCTCGCCCGGATCGAGTCGCTGGAAAGCCGGCTCCGTTCACTGGACGGTTGGTCGGCCGATCCGCGACCGGGATAGGGAAAGGGGACGGAACCGACGCCGTATCACCTGGCGAAGGGCCGCGCTCTCCTTTGCGTGAGGCAGCTGGCAGCGGCACCGGATGCCCTCCTGCGACGGAGGGTGCTCCTGGTTCCCGGCACGCCCGTGGTGGCGATGACGGTCCAGGAGACGACGGGCCTGCCGCTGCAGCAGCAGGCCCTCGAGTCGCAGGCGCCCGACGGGGGTCACGAGGCCGCGCTGGGCAGGCGGGTCCGGACCGGAGCGCTGTGGAACGCCGCGAGCAACGTGCTCCTGCGCCTGGGCAACATCCTTGTCCTCGCCGTGGTGGCCCGCATCGTGTCCCCGACGGAGCTGGGGATCTTCGCGCTCGCTGCCGCGCTCCAGATCCTCGTGGGTGACCTGGCGGTCCTCGGAGTCGCCTCGGCGGTCGCCCGAGCAGATCTCGACGCGGACGAGATCGGCCCCACGGTCGTCACCATCTCCGTGGTCAGCGGCCTGCTGCTGTCCTCGGTCATGGCGATCTGGGCAGCGCCCCTGGCGTCGTTGCTCGGGGCTCCGGCCGCGGCCGACGCGATCCGGATCCTCGCCGTCTGCGTCGCTCTCACGGGGGCGCTCGCCGTGCCGACGGCGCAACTGCAACGGGAGTTCCGGCAGGACGTGCTCTTCCGTTCGAATGTCGTGGCCCTGGTTCCGAGCAGCGCCGCTCTGATCGTTCTGGCCGCCGCCGGTGACGGCTCCGTCGCGTTCGCATGGTCCCGGGTCGTCGGTCTGGTCGTCACCGGTTACGTCCTGCTCCGGAGCCTGAGCACGCACTACTGGCCCGGGCTCGAACCCCGCTACCTCCGCCCGCTGATCCGGTTCGGGTTCCCTCTCGCGATGGCGAACGTCCTGAGCCAGATCCTCCTCAACATCGACTACGTCTTCGTGGGTCGGCTGATGTCGGCGGCCGACGTCGGGCTGTACATGCTGGCGTTCCAGATCTGCACCTGGCCGACCGCCTTGATGGGAACAGTGCTGAACAGCATCGTGCTGCCGGCGTTCTCGACACTCCGCCGGGACGGCGGGGATCTCGGCGAGGCCTTGTCGTATGCGGTTCGCACGGTGGCTCTCATCGCCTGCCCGATCGCGGCTTTCACGTGTGCGTTCGCCACTCCTCTGATCACGACCGTCTACGGCGAGAAATGGGCCGCGGCCGGGCCGGTCCTGTCGGTCCTCGCCCTGTACGGAATGGTCTTCGTCCTCGGACTCCTCTTCGCCAACGTCCTTATTTCGACCGGAAGAACCGGCGTGCTGTTCGCGGTGCAGATCGCCGCCCTCGTCGCCCTCCTTCCGGCTCTCGCCGTGGGAGTGAACCTCCGGGGGCTCGTCGGCGCCGGGATCGCGCACATCGTGGTCATCTCCGTCGTGACGTTGCCGGCGTACCTGGTCGCCGTCAGGAGGGCCACAGGCGTCCGTGCCCGGCGCCTCGCCAGGGCACTCGTCCGGCCGCTGGCAGCCGCCCTCGTGGCTGTGGCAGCCGCGCGGCTGGCCGCGGTCGCTGTCGGACCCGACGCCGCCAAGCTTGCGATCGGGGGGCTCACGGCTGGAGTCGTCTACGCCCTCCTCACGGCGCCGCTGTTGTTGCACCTTCTTCCGGCCCAGGCCGCATGGACGCTCCGCAGGATCGCGGCCGTCCGCCGGCTCGCGCCACTGCCCCCGCGTCACCTGCTGCAGGACGAACAGGAGTGAGCATGCCCCAGGCCCTGATCCCGCCGCGAAACGTCGTTCCGCGCCCCACAGCGGAGCCGGAAGAGGAGACAGGAATGGAATCGGCGACGAGCCGCGTCGGGCTGGCCGTGATCGGCGCCGGCTACTGGGGCCCGAACCTCGTCCGCAACGCGATGGGGACCCCCGCGATGGACCTGCGATGGCTCTGCGACCTGGACGAGGACCGAGCGCGCCGGGTGCTCGGTCCCTACTCGACCGTGTCGACGACGGGCGGCTTCGACGCGGTTCTCGAGGATCCCGCGGTGCAGGCCGTGGCCATCGCGACCCCCGCGGCCACCCACTTCCCGCTGGCGGTCGCAGCCCTTGACGCAGGTAAGCACGTGCTCGTCGAGAAGCCGCTCACGTCCTCGCTGGACGACGCGAAGAAGCTCGTGCAGGCGGCCGAGGACCGCGGTCTCGTCCTCATGTGCGACCATACGTACTGCTACACCTCCGCGGTGCAGGAGCTGCGGCGGCTGGTGCACAGCGGCGGCCTCGGCGACGTCCAGTTCGTCGACTCGGTGCGGATCAACCTCGGCCTGGTGCAGCCGGACGTCGACGTGCTGTGGGACCTCGCCCCGCATGACCTCTCGATCCTGGACTTCCTGCTGCCGCCCGGGCACCGCGTCGTGTCCGTCTCCGCCCAGGGCGCCGACCCCATCGGGCACGGCATGGCGTGCGTCGGCTACCTGACGCTGCGCCTGGCCAGCGGGGCCACCGCCCACGTCCACGTCAACTGGCTGAGCCCGATCAAGATCCGGACGATGGTCGTCGGCGGCTCCCAGCGCACCGTGGTGTGGGACGACCTCAACCCCAGCCAGAGGTTGTCGGTGTACGACCGCGGTGTCGACCGCAAGGCCCCGGAGGAGATCGACGCCGACGACCGCAAGCAGATGCGGGTCTCCTACCGCACGGGCGACATGGTGGCCCCGGCCCTGCGCGAGCAGGAGGCGCTGCGCGTGATGATGGCCGAGTTCGCCTCCGCGATCCACGAACGGCGCCCCGCCGCGACCGACGGCAGGGCCGGACTTCGCGTCATGTGCGTACTCGAAGCGGCCGCCAGGAGCCTCGCGCTCGACGGTGCCTTCGTCGACGTCGAGGAGTGCGAGTGATCGAGAACAGCGTCTGCCTGGTGACGGGCGGAGCCGGCACGATCGGGTCCACCATCGTCGACCAGCTCGTCGCCGCGGGAGCGGCGGAGATCCGCGTCCTGGACAACCTCGTCCGGGGCCGGCGCGCGAACCTGGCCGCCGCCTTCGCGTCCGGGCGGGTCAGCCTGGTCGAGGGCGACATCCGGGACGCCGACGTCGTCCGCGACGTGACCGCCGGAGCGGACCTGGTGTTCCACCAGGCCGCGATCCGGATCACCCAGTGCGCCGAGGAGCCGCGGCTCGCCCTCGAGGTGCTCGCGGACGGGACCTTCAACGTGCTCGAGGCGGCGGTGCACGCGAAGGTGCGGAAGGTCGTGGCCGCGTCGTCCGCCTCGGTGTACGGGCTCGCCACGGAGTTCCCGACCACCGAGCTGCAGCATCCCTGGGCCAACGACACGTTCTACGGGGCGGCGAAGGTCTTCAACGAGGGGATGCTCCGCAGCTTCCACGCGATGCAGGGGCTCGACTACGTGGCCCTGCGCTACTTCAACGTGTACGGGCCCCGGATGGACATCCACGGTCTCTACACCGAGGTGCTGATCCGCTGGATGGAGCGGATCGAGGCCGGCCTGCCTCCGCTGGTTCTCGGCGACGGCCGGCAGACGATGGACTTCGTCTTCACCACCGACATCGCCCGGGCGAACCTGCGCGCGGCCGAGTCCGAGGTCTCGGACGCCGTCTTCAACATCGGCACCAGCACCGAGACCAGCCTGCTCGAGCTGGCCGAGGCGCTGCTCGACGTCATGGGCCGCGGCGACCTCGCGGTGGAGCTCGGGCCGGCGCGAGCGGTGAACGGCGTGACGCGCCGGCTGGCATCGATCGAGGCCGCGCAGCAGCACCTCGGGTGGAAGCCCGAGATCGACCTGCGGGCGGGGCTGTCGGCGCTCGTCGACTGGTGGCGCGCGGAACAGGAGAATGCATGATCCCCGTCATGAAGCCGTGGTTCGGGGAGGAAGAGGCCCGGGCCGCCGCGGACGCCGTCCGCTCTGGCTGGGTCGCCCAGGGGCCGCGGGTCGCGGAGTTCGAAGCGAGGTTCGCCGAGAGCGTGGGTGCCGCCCACGGTGTCGCCGTCTCCTCGTGCACGACGGGCCTCCACCTCGCTCTCCACCTGCTCGGCATCGGTCCCGGCGACGAGGTGGTCGTCCCGTCGTTCTCCTTCATCGCCACGGCGAACTGCGTCGTCTACGTGGGCGCCACTCCCGTCTTCGCGGACGTCGAGCCGGACGACGGCAACGTCAGCGTCCGCACGGTCGAGGCCGTGCTGACCGAGCGGACCCGGGCAGTGATCGTCGTCGACCAGGGCGGGATGCCGGCAGACGTCGACCCGCTGCGCCGGTTGTGCGACGTACGCGGACTCGCGCTCGTCGAGGATGCCGCGTGCGCCGCGGGTTCGCGTTACCGCGGGGGGCCTGCGGGCCTCGGCGCCGACCTCGCCGTCTGGTCGTTCCATCCCCGCAAGCTCCTCACCACGGGTGAGGGCGGGATGATCACGACCCGGGACGCGGAGTTCGCCGCCCTGGCGAGGCGCCTTCGCGAGCACGGGATGAACGTCAGCGCGGCCGACCGGCACCGCAGTCGGCAGCCGGTGTTGGAAAGCTACCTCGAGGTCGGCTTCAACTACCGGATGACTGACATGCAGGCCGCGGTCGGTCTCGTCCAGCTCACGAAGCTCGATGCGATGGTCGGCAGGCGCCGAGAGCTTGCCGCCGCGTACCGGGCGATGCTGGCCGACGTCCCGGGTCTGCGTGCGGTGGACGATCCCCGCTGGGGGCAGTCCAACTTCCAGTCGTTCTGGGTCGAGCTCGACGGCAGCTACCCGTTGAGTCGGAACGGGCTGTTGTCCGCTCTCGCCGAGCACGGGGTGTCCGCCAGAGCCGGGATCATGGCCGCCCATCGCCAGCCCGCCTACGCGGGCCACCCGCACGGCGACCTGTCGGTCACCGAGCGGTTGACGGACAGCACCCTGATCCTGCCGATCTTCCACACCATGACAGAGCAGGAGCAGCAGGTCGTCGTGGACGTCATCCGCCGCGCCGCGGGCCTGCGCGCCGCCTGAGACCTGCGCGCACCCTCGGAACGCGACCGGCAACAGGCCAGGAGGCCGCCTCATGAACGGGATCCCGCTCGTCGACCTGTTGGTCCAGCACGTCCAGATCGCCGAGGAGGTGGAGGACGGGTTTGTCGACGTCCTGCTCGCGGGCGACTTCATCGGCGGCAAGGCCGTCTCCGCGTTCGAGCAGGAGTACGCCGAGTTCGTCGGGGTCCGCGCCTGCATCGGCATGGCCAACGGCACCGACGCGCTCGAGATGGCGCTGCGCGCCGCCGGCGTCGGCACCGGGGACGAGGTGATCCTCCCCGCCAACACGTTCATCGCCACCGCCGAGGCGGTCGTGCGCGCGGGCGCTCGACCGGTGCTCGTCGACGTGGACGACGACGCGCTGCTGATCGACCCCGCCCGGGTGACGAGCGCGCTCACCGGCCGGACCCGAGCGGTGATCCCCGTCGACCTTTACGGCCAGGTCGCGCCCTACGAGCAGCTGCCGCCGGAACTCGCCGAGCGCGGCATCGTAGTGATCGAGGACGGGGCCCAGTCGCAGGGCGCGTCCCGGTTCGGCAGGTCTGCGGGCACCTTCGGCAGGGCCGCCGCCACCAGCTTCTACCCCGGAAAGAACCTGGGGGCGTACGGGGACGCGGGTGCGGTCACGACAGACGACGAGGTCCTCGCCGGCCGGGTCCGCCTCCTGGGCTCGCACGGCAGCCCGTCGAAGTACCAGCACACCCAGATCGGGTTCAACTCCAGGCTGGACACCCTGCAGGCCGTCGTGCTGCGCGCGAAGCTGCGCCGGCTGCGGGTCTGGAACGAACAGCGCCGGGCCGCGGCGCGGCTCTACGACCAGATGCTCGACGACCTCCCCGCCGTGCGCCGGCCGGGAACGCTGCCCGGGAACGAGCACGTCTGGCACCTGTACGTGGTCAGGGTGGCCGACCGCGACGAGCTGCTCAGGCGGCTGCATGCCGAAGGGATCGGTGCCGGGGTGCACTACCCGGTGCCGGTGCACCTCACGCCGGCGATGGCCGGGCTCGGGCAGCGACCCGGCAGCCTCCCCGTGTCCGAGCGGGCGGCGGGGGAGATCCTCTCGCTTCCCCTCTTCCCGGGGATCACGCCCGCACAGCAGGAACGCGTCGTGGAGGTCATCCGAACGGGCGCTTGACACGGAAGGGTGGCATAACGACTCCTTACCTCCGGCTTGACTGCGTGTCCCGGAGCGTGGGACTCGATCCGGTCCGGCCGGTCGCGCTCCGAGCGCGCCGGCCGGGCGTACCGATTCCCTGGGGGTTGTCTTCAATGGCACGACATCTGGCCGACGCGTCTCGCATGCGGTCCAGGAGCAAGAGCAAGCGCCTCGTCCCGCTCCTCGTGGCGGCGACGGCACTTCCCGTCTCTCTCGCCGCAGCCGGTCTGGGCGGGAGCGGAACGGGCCAGGCGGCGGCGGCCGCGGACATCGAGACCGTGCGCACCTTCGCATGTCCGGGCACCGCGCTGGACGTCGCACAGACCGGGAAGACGGACCTTTCGGTCGCCTGCCGGTACGGCGTGAGCACGGTGGGCGAGAGCCGGACGTCGACCACGAGAAGCCAGCCGACGGTCACGACCGGACTGCCGTCGGGCGCGTCCGAGGGGCAGTTGCTCGTCTCCGTGGTGCAGACCCGCGCAGGGTCCACGGTGGCAATGCCCGGGTGGACGAAGGCCTACGACACGGCCAGCGGGCGGCGCGGTGTGCGGCTGTCGGCGTGGTACCGGACGGCGACGGCAACCGACCACTCCGCCGTGGCGAGCGTGACACCGGCATCCAGAGCCTCGATCATCACGACGGCCTTCGCCGATGCCCGTCGCGCGGCTCCGCTCGGCTCGGCGGCTGCCGCCGCCGGCCTGACGGCTCCGCAGGCACCTGCCGCCGCTGACGGTGCTGTGTGGGTGTCGAGCGCAGGGGTCCGGGGATGGCGGGCGCGACTCCATCCGCCTGCCGGTTCTCGCGGCGCGAAGATCCTCGTGAACGGCGACATCCGCACCGGCGCGCTGATCGTCCCCGCCTCCGCTGCGACGGCCCAGCCGCGCACCTGGACGGCGTCAGGCGCCCGTGCTGCGGTATCCGGCCTGCTCTCCGTCGCCGCGGCCCCCGCGGCCGCCGTGCCTTCCGGTGCGATCCGGCTGTCCGTCGGGAAGACCACGCCTGTCGACTGTGGTGGGCGGGGGATCGGCCAGACGAGGGTCAGCCGCACCGTGGTCAAGGTGACCTGCGAGAGCCCGTCGCCCACGACCGAGCCGACCACGTCGTCGAGCACGGCCCCGGTGACGAGCACCACCACGTCGACCACGCGGCCGCCGTCGACCACCACGTCGACCACCACGTCGACCACGCGGCCGCCGTCGACCACCACGTCGACCACGCGGCCTCCGACGACCACCACGTCGACCACGCAGCCGCCGACGAGCACGTCGTCGACCCCCCCGCCGCCCGCCGGTCGCGCCTGCACCTCCCCGGTGTTCCGGACCTCCGACCCCAACGGCGGCTGGTCAGAGGGCGGGTACTACGTCCACAACAACATGTGGAACAGGTCGAAGTACCCGTCGATCACCGAGACGCTCGAGGCCTGCTCGCACGCCTCCTGGAACGTCACGGCGACGATGGACGACAGCGCGCACAACGGCGAGGTCAAGACCTATCCGAACGTGCACAAGGATTACGGCGATGTGAGCTGGTCCTCCTTCAAGACCCTGCGCAGCACCTTTGCCGGCAAGGGTCCGGGTGTCGGCATCTACGACGTCGCCTACGACATCTGGATGAACGGCGTCCCCGGCAGCCCCGAAATCATGATCTGGACGGAGAACCACGGGCAGCGGCCCTCCGGTGACATCGTGAGCACGGTTTCCTTCAACGGGATCACGTGGGACGTGTGGGCGACCAGGGACAACGGCTACCTGGCGTTCACACCCAAGTCCACGCTCGCGTCGGGGAGTGTCGACATCAAGGCGATGATCGACTACCTGATGGCCCAGGGCCGGGTGGGCAAGAACTCCACCCTCGGACAGATCTGCTTCGGGGTGGAGCTCGTGAGCACCGACGGCAAGCCCGCCACCTTCCAGTTCACCGATTTCTCGATCACCAGCTCGTAGCGTCCCATCTGGTCCGCGGACCGGTCTCCCCCCGGCGCCTTCGGGGGGAGATCCCGCGGCCCACCCCGACGACCAGCGGTGAACGAGCCATCGACGCGGTCGTGCCCTGCAACCGATTCTGGAGTCCAGGTGTCAACACCTCTCTTCCGACGTCGCCTGGTGACGTCTTGTGCCATCGCCTCCATCACCGTCGGTCTGGTCGGCGTGGGGGCCGCCTCGGCCGACTACAGCGGCTCGCGGCACTGGCATCACCGCCATTGGCCCGTGCCCTCGCCGACGAGTGTGCCGGCGCCACCGACGACCACCACGGCGCCTGCTCCGCCGCCCACGACGACTCATTCCCACACGACCACAACACCCGCCGACCCCACCACGACGTCGACGACTTCCACGACCTCCACGACCACCGCGGCCCCGCCCCCGTCCTCGGCGCTGCCGAAGCCGTCAGGGGTTGTCTATGCCGACCACATCGCTCAGTTCAACGTAATGTGCAGTGCGGACCACTACGCCGCCGACGACCCGATCGTGTATCCGGGTCAGCCCGGCAAGTCGCACATGCACACGTTCTACGGCAACACGTCCACCGACGCCGCGAGCACGATCACGAGTCTGTCAGCCGCCAGTCCCTCGAGCTGTGGCCGGGGGATGGGAGCCAGTGACCTCTCGGCGTACTGGGTGCCCTCGCTGATCAGGACGAACCCGGACGGCAGCACCTCGGTCGTCAAGAGCGAGCAGACGAACGTCGTGTACTACCGGCGAGCGGGCGGGGGAACGGGACCGGGCGTGCTGCCCTTCCCGGTCGGTCTGCGCATGATCGCTGGCAGCGCGATGGCGACCTCGGACCAGTCCCTGTCGATCGTTCAGTGGGACTGCGGTGGCGGAGGGCTGGAGAGCCCTCATATGCACCAGTGCCCCGGTACCGCCAATGCGCCCATTCACGCGTCGCTCGTCTTCCCCAGCTGTTGGGACGGTGTCCACCTGGACAGCGCGGATCACAAATCGCACATGGCCTACCCGGCGCAGGACGGCACGTGCCCTGCTGACCACCCGGTCTCGCTTCCTCAGATCACGTTCGAGGTCGACTTCCCGGGGATCGCCGGCGGGTCCGCGTATCACCTGGCCAGCGGGGGCATCTACTCCTGGCACGGCGACTTCATCGCCAACTGGGACAACCGTGTGCAGAACGCTCTCGTGGCCTCGTGCCTCAACAGCCCTCACGAGTGCGCCGACATGAACCGGGACGGCAACACGCTCTTCAGGCCGGACTACGACCCGGAGCCGATCACGATCGACCTGAAGAACTTCTCGAACACGTCGCCCTGGGAGGGCCGCGACCTGGAGGGCCCAGTAACGTCCTCGCCGCCGCCCATGCCGATGCCGATGCCGACGAACTGACCGCGCTGCCTTCACGCCGTCCGCGGCGAGCAAGCAACGGGCCCGGGTGGACCTAAGGTCCACCCGGGCCCGTCTCTTGCGCCCCGAGTCAGGCGGTCACTGCTCGCCCGGCGAGACGGGCAGCTGACCGTTGTGGGTGATCCCGACGGCGCGCAGGACGGGAGCTCCCTTCGAGCCGGCGACCAGGTTGACCTGGTATTGGACGTACCTGGACGAGGCGTCGACCCGCCCGCCCTGGCTCACCGGGGTCCAGGCCGTCCACGTGCCGTCCGGCGTAGGCATGCTCCCGGTTCGCACGCTGACCTGGAGCTGCGAGCCCGAGGGCTGATCGGCGAAGTAGACCAGCCTGTCCCAGGTGACCATCTGCTGGGAGTCGAGCACGCGGGACGTGAACTGCCCCTTGGAGAGTCCGTTGGCCAGGGTGACGCCGCCGAGGCCGTCATCGCTCACCACAACCCCCGGGCCCTCGGTGCCGGTCCGGAAGCTCGGCGCGGTGTGGTCTGCCACGCCTGCCGCCGAGGTGACGAACGAGGCGGGCGCGGACGAGGCTGCGGGCCACAGCTTCTTGTTCCCGTCCGCGTCCGTGCTCTGCACCCGGGCGTAGTACGTCGTCCCCGGCTTCAGTCCCGTTGCCACGATGACGTGGGCCGTGCCGGACACGGAGCTCTGGTACGCCATATTCACCGACTGTGGTGATGTGCCGAGGAACACCGTGGCGTCGGTGATCCGGTCCGTGGTCCAGCTCACCGCGGCCGTCCCGTCGGGGAGGACGTAGTAGCTGTACCCCGAGACGTTCGGTGCTGTCTTGGGGTTGGCCGGGGTCTTGAACGAGCCGACCGGGGACGTCGTGGTGGCGCCGGAGGGCCCCGTCGCCGTGACCTGGTAGTAGTAGGTCGTCGAGGCGGCCAGCCCCTTGAGGTCGTGCCGGTGCTTGGCGCCCTGCTCCGCGTTCACCGACCTTTGGGTCAGCGCCTTGGCCGAGGTCCCGTACGACACCACAGTGGTGTCCGCCGGCGCGGTGTTCGCGGTCAATGTCACCGCAGTGGACGAGGTCGCCAATGCCGAGGTCGTCTGGACGGCGGCGGCCGCCGCTGACCCGTAGCTCGCCGTGTACGTGCCGGCCGCGGCCTGGAACATCGCGTACTCGAGGCCCTTGATCGTCGTCCGGGTGAACGACACGGGGCTACCGGCAAGAGTGAGGCTGGTCAGGGTCTGACCGCCGTTGGACACGGTCGGGACCATCGCGGTCAATCCCGTGGCGCCGGTGCCCACCGCGACCGTGAAGGACAACTGGTTCCCGCTCCAGCCGATCCCGGAGAACGACGAGTTGTTCCGGCCGTCCAGCCAGGTGAGCAGCTGCCGGGCCGAGATCATCGGAACGCCACGGGAGGTCGCCGAGGCGAGCAGCTGGTCGTCGTCGAACGTCTGTGCGTTGTCGGTGTGCATGTTCGCCGTGAAGGCGCCGTAGTAGCCGAGCGGGCCGAGGGCGTCGTCGAGCAGAGTGTTCGGCTCGAACGGATAGGTCTGCCCGCCGTCGCCCTCGTCCTGCATCTGGGTCGCTGCCTGATAGACGTCGATCATCGAGCCGTCGGTGTTCGCGAACCGCATCGGCATGCCCGAACCGGTCATGAAGCCCGGGCGGTCGTTCGCCCATGAACCGGGCCAGTAGTAGTAGTTCGTGTCCAGGCGTATCCCGTACCTGAGCTCCGTGGTGGGCTGGCTGAACCAGTCCGACCAGACGAGGCAGTGGTAGCGGTTGGACACCGGCGAGGGCAGGCTCGGGAAGACCTGCGCCCAGGTGCTCAGCTGGGACGAGTAGTCCGAGTCGAGGTTGGTCGGGGTGAAGTTGCCGCAGCCGTTCTGCGGGTGCAGCCCGATCTCGAATCCCTGCGCGTTGTACGCCGCGGCCTGGCTGTCCGTGAGCGGCTCATTGGGATAGACGAAGGAAGTGAACCTCAGGCACTGCCACTGGGCGACGACGCAGCCGGCGGGGCTGTTGGCCGAGAAGGTGTTGAACCGGCCCGCCGTGCCACCGTTCCCGTGGTCGTCTCCCGTCGCGACGACGACGGCCTTGGCGCTGTTCGGGAAGTACCAGAACCTGGGCAACGGCTTGTGATCGAGGTTCATCGTTTCGATCATGTTCGCCAGCAGCCGCTGCTGCTCGTCCGCCTGCGGGATCGCCACCTTGTTGAGGTCGACCCAGTTGGGCGAGCTGCCGCCGAAGTACAGGTCGTCGGACCGGATCGGACTGATGGTGTCTCGCTCGGTCCCCGCCCAGGCGGGATTTCCCTGCCGGGAGTAGACGACGGACTGCGGCAGGTCGTAGGTGAAGGCGGCGGCCTGGCCGCCGCTGGTTCCGACGCTGTTCAGCGAGACCGCGGGGTTCGAGGTCGCCGCGCTCGCGGTGGAGTAGAGCGTGGCGACGGCCCGGGCCCCTGCGAGCGTGTACTGGTCGGCCGCGCCGTGGAATTGCACGGTCTGGTCGGTGATGCCTGCTCCCGGGCTCTGTGTCACGTCGACCTGAAGGTACGCGTTCGCCAGGCTTCCCGTGCTGCTCGTGAGGCCCAGGAGGGACGCGAGTTGCTTGTCGGGGCGGAAGGCGATGAGGTTCCCGCCCGCCTGGACCCAGGCCGTGAACATGCTGACCTGGGTGGAGGTCAGCGGCGTGGCGCCCAGGAGAACCACGTCGTACTTGTTCAGAGTCGTCGCGTCGACCGTCGACAGGTCGGCCGTTGCGAACTCGTTGATGCCTTCGGCGCGAAGGATCTCGGCGGTGAAACCCGTGAAGCCGCTGGCTCCGCTGACCGAGCTCTTGATGACCAGGACCGGTCCGCCGGGTCCCTGGTCCAGCGCCGGAGGTGGCGGTGCCGCCGTCGTGAAGGACCAGTTCACCGAGGTCATCGTGTTGCCGGCTGTGTCCTTCGCCCCGCTCACACTCGCCGTGTAGGTCGTGGAGGCGGCCAGGGCTGCGCTGGGCGTGAAGGTCGCGGTGGAGGTGGCGCTGTCGTAGCTCACTGCGCCGGGCACGTTCCCGCTCGGTCCGCTGAGTGTCATGGACACCGTCGACGCCTGGACCGGCTCGCTGAAGGTCGCCGTGACCGTGCTGGAGGTCGGGACGCCGGTCGCGTTCGGCGCGGGAGTCCGTGCGGAGACGGTCGGCGGGGTGGTGTCCGCCGCCGTCGTGTCGAACACCACGTCGACCCAGTAGTTGCTGGCCTGGAAGGTGTTCGTGGGGAAGGCGCTCCCGCCGTACAGGTAGACGCCGTTTCCGCCGCTGCTCGCGTCAGAGAGCGCCGTCAGGGGACCGCGCGTCACTGCGGAGGAGAACCCGTTGTTCGTGACGGAGTAGTGGCCGGTCGTCGTGTGGTAGCTCGCGACGTAGGTGGTGTTCGCCGTCACGGCGACCGGAGCGGGAAGCGACACCGTCTGCCAGCCGGAGCCCGTCTCACCGCTGAACGTGGCAGTGGAGAGGCGGGTCCCGCTCGCGCTCCACAGCGAACCCGTGTGGGTCCCGGTGTTGCCCGCGGACTTGTAGAACCGGATTCCGGTGATGTAACCAGCCGTGCTCGAGGTGAACTTCACCCCGAGTTCGACCGCGGACGCGTCATTGGAGTCGACGGTCGTCGGCGTGGTCGTGGAGGGCCAGATCGTGCACGGGCAACCGGACGTGCTCGACGACGTGGTGAAGGTCCAGGTCACCGGAGTCATCACGTTGCCGCTCGTGTCCGCCGCGCCGCTGACCTTCGCCGTGTAGGTGGTGGACACCGCGAGCGCTGCGCTCGGCGTGAAGGTCGCCGTCTGGGTGGAGCTGTTGTAGGACGTGCTCCCGCTGACCGTCGTCCCCGTCGGCCCGGTGAGGTTCATGCTGACGGTGGAGGACTGGACGGACTCGCTGAAGGTGGCGCTCACTGTGGTCGTCGTCGGCACGTTGGTGGCCCCACTCGCCGGGCTCTGGCTGGTCACCGTCGGCGGCGTGGTGTCCGTGGCGGTCGTCGTGAAGGCGACATCCACCCAGTAGTTGGACGACTGGTATGTGTTCGTGGGGAAGCCGCCGCCGCTGCCGTACCGGTAGATGCCGTTGGCGCCGTCGACACCGTCCTGGAGCGCGTGGAGGTACCCGTTGTCCACGCCCTTGGATGCGAAGAAGCCGCCGTCGACGGCGTAGTGGCCGCTCGGCGCGTAGTACGAGGCCACATAGGTGGTGTTGGCGTTGATGGTGATGGGGGAGGAGAACGTCGCCTGTTGCCATCCGGTGGTGGTCTCGCCCGAGAAGGTCACAGTCCCCAGCTTGGTTCCGGTGCTGGTCCACAAATGACCGACATGGGTCCCGGTGTTAGTGCTGCCTTTGTAGAAGCGGATGCCGGTGATCTGCCCGGCGACGTCCGAGCGGAACTTCACTCCGACTTCGACGGCACTCCTGTCGGAGTCCGCCGCCGTGCCCGGCGTCGTGGTGCTGCTCCAGATGGAGCAGGGGCAGGTGGCAGCGGCGGCGGGGGTGGCCGCCACCAATCCGTTCGACAGGAGGCTCGCCAGGAGCGCGAGCAGCAACCCGATCAGGACGCCCGGACGGACCGGCCGGCGTGCCGACCGACGGGGGGTGCGACGGACCACCGTGACCACGGCAACTCCTCGTGCTCGGTGCCCCAGTCCTGAGCCGGGGGCAGGCGCTGCGGGATGAAGGGATGTGAGGCGGAAGGGTTGTGACGGGACTCAGCTGGCCGTGAAGACCAGGTCGACCCAGTAGTTGCTGGCCTGCCAGGTGTCGGTCGGGAAGCCGCCTCCGGTGGCGTAGTGGTAGGCGCCGTTGGCGCCGCTCACCCCGTCCGCCAGCGCGTGCAGCGGGGCGTTGTCCACACCGCTGCTGCTGAAGTAGCCGTTGTCGTCGGCGTAGTGGCCGGCTGGGGCGTAGTAGGAGACGACATAGGTCGTTCCAGCTGCGATGGAGATCGGCGTCGTGAACAGAGCCTGCTGCCATCCGCTCGTCGTCTCACCGCTGAAGGTGACCGTCCCCAGGAGAGTTCCCGTGCTGCTCCACAGGTGTCCGACGTGGGTTCCCGTGTTGCCGGTGCCCTTGTAGAACCGCACCCCGGTCACTGTGCCCGCTACATCGGCGCGGAACTTCACGCCGACCTCGACCGCCCCGTTGTCTGCTTCCGAGGGGTTGCCAGGGGTCGCCGTGCTGTTCCAGATCGAGCACGGGCAGGACGGAGGCGGCGGCGCGGTCGCCGTGGTGAAGGACCAGGTCGTCGGGGAGGTCATGGTGTTGCCTGCGAGGTCCTTGGCGCCGCTGACGGTGGCCGTGTACGTGGTGCCGGCCGCCAGTGCCGCGGACGGCGTGAAGGTTGCCTTCTGCGCGGCGCTGTCGTAGGACGTGGTCCCGCTGACCGCGGTGCCGGCCGAGTTCTTCAGGCCCATGACGATCGTGCCTGCTTGGACAGGCTCGCTGAACGTCGCGCTGACCGTCGTCGAGGTGGCCACGCCGGTCGCGCCCGACGTCGGCGACGTGGCGGTCACCGTCGGCGGCGTCGTGTCGACGGTGCTGGAGGTGGTGAAGGACCAGGACGTCGACGTCATGGTGTTGCCCGCGAGGTCCTTGGCGCCGCTGACGGTGACCGTGTACGTGGTGCCGGCCGCCAGTGCCGCGGACGGCGTGAACGTTGCCTTCTGCGCGGCGCTGTCGTAGGACGTGGTCCCGCTGACCGCGGTGCCGGCCGAGTTCTTCAGGCTCATCGTGATCGTGCTGGCCTGAACGGCCTCGCTGAACGTCGCGCTGACCGTGGTGCCGGTGGCGACGCCGGTCGCGCCGGACGCGGGCGTCGTCGAGGTGACGCTCGGCGGTGTGGTGTCCGTGCCCCCACCGGACGGCGAGAACACGACGTCGACCCAGTAGTTGCTCTGGGCATAGCCCTGAGTGGGGAACGCCCCTGGCGCGCCCGTGGACGCATACACGCCGTTCGGGGCCGTCGAGGAGTCCTTGAGCAGGTGCAGGGGAGGGGCGTCCATGGCGGAGGCAGCGAAGAAGCCGTCGTCCTCGGCATAGTGCCCGCTCGGGGCGAGATAGGACGCGACGTACGTGGTACCAGCGCTCACCGTGACGGGGCTGGGGAATGTCGCCTGCTGCCAGCCGGTGGCGGACTCACCACTGAAGGTCACGCTGGCGAGCTGTGTACCGGTAGCGCTCCACAGGTGACCGACATGGGTTCCCGTGTTGCCGGTGCCCTTGTAGAACCGGATGCCCGTGATCGTGCCCGGCGTGTCGGCGGTGAACCTGACGCCGACCTCGGTGCTGGAGGCGTCCGAGTCCGCTGGGGTGCCGGGGGTCACCGAGTTGTTCCAGACGCTGCACGGGCAGGTGCGGGGGGTCACCGTCACGCTCACGGACGCCGGCGTGCCGATGTTTCCGCTGTCATCGGTCGCCCGGGCCTTGATCGTCGCGGTGCCGGCGGCAGCCGGCGTCCACGTGTACGTCCACGTGCCTCGCCCGGACGCCCGGTGCCAGGTGGTACCGCCGTCCGTCGAGACCTCGACCCCACCGACGACGCCGCCGAGGTCGCTCGCGGTTCCCGAGATGCCGAGCGCGCTGCCCGCCTGGACGGTCGCGCCGCCGGCCGGCGAGGTGATCGCGGCTGTGGGTGCCGTCGTGTCGGTCGACGCGGAAGCTGCGGTGAGCCCTGAGATCAGGGTGACCGGCTGGACGCCCATGTCGGCGAAGAGGTTCACAGTCGCCTGCTGCATCGACGCGTTCGCGGCAGCGGAGCCGTTGTCGTGATGGCTGTCCAGTCCCCAGGCCCACTGCACGGTGCCGGCGCCGAAGACGAGCGCCCCGCTGGGCGCGCGGTAGAGCGTCAGGTGGTGGACCGCGTCACCCGTGCCGAACGTGTTCCCGTAGTCCTCGAGGACCTGCACGCCCGGGGCATTCGTGGTCGAAAGGTCGATGAGGCCGGCCGGCCGGGATCCGTTGTCGGCGTCCTCGTCCCATTCGTAGCCGACGGTGCCTGCGGTCAGAGTGGCCGTGGCGCCGGCGGCCTGGTTGGCGACCGAGGTGTTGCGCCAGAAGCGCATCTTGCCGTCGGCAGCGGGCACCGTCATCGCCAAGGTGCCCGAGTTGACCTTGAAGATGGTACCGGTCAGTCCGTTCTCGGGCCGGTTGCCGTCAGCAGTGGAAGCGGGCGGGCCGAACCGGGGATCGCGCCAGCTGGCCGTCGTCGTCGGCGGGTCCAGTGGATCGATGACGGCGTCGGCGTGGGTCTCCTTGTAGGAGACCAGGGTGCGGTAGGGGGTCCCCGAGGAGTCGATGGAGTTCTCCCAGCGGGTCTTCCAGAAGACCTCGTTGCCGCTGAAGAAGGCGAGGTTCACGCCGGCGTCCCGGGCCGCCTCGACGTTTGCGCGCTGCGGACCGGACCAGTACTCGTCGTGCCCCGAGGACAGAAAGATCTTGTGGTTCTTGATCAGGCTGCCGCGCCGGTCCGAGTCGGCACCGGAGAAGTAGGTGACGTCGTAACCATTCGCCTCGAGGAAGCGGACCATCGGGTACTCGGCGTTGAAGACCCAGTCCTCGGAGCCCGTGCCGCGGGTGGTGAATGGACGGTTGTAGCTCACCTTGTATGCCCGGCCCGCCGGGTTGCCGACGTACAGGCTGTTGCCGCCGTACTGGTTGTACGCCTGCCACGTCGTGTCGGAGGTCTCGTACAGCACGGCGGAGTGCGAGGCGTCGTTGCGGACGACGAAGAAGACGTGACTGCTGCCCGCCGTCCCGTCGGTACGGACGAGCTTGGCGAAGTAGATGCCGGAGACCGCCGTCGTGGGTACCGCCCAGGAGGCCGAGACGGCCCAGTTGCCGCAGTCGTTCAGGCCCGTGGCGCTGTTCGACAGGCAGGCGGGCTGCGACTGCGGGAGCGCCGCGGACGGCGTCACCGAGGTGATCAGCCGGGCGCCGTTCCCGCCGTAGTAGCCCATCCGGTAGATGTCGAGCCGGTAGGACTTCGCGGTGCTCTTCACCTTGAACGACTCGGTCTCGCCGGCGTTGACGCTCATCTGCGTCGCGAAGCCCTGGATCGCCGCGGTGCCCGAGCCGCTGACGTCCCACGTGCTCTGCGGCGTCCCCGGCTTGGTGTTCTCGCACGCCACGGACGTCGGCACGGCGCACGGGTCCGTGGCCGCCGCCGCGCGCGTCCCTAGCGTTGTGACCAGCATGGCCGCGACCAGGACCAGGGTGACGAGGGCGGCCGTGAACCGGCCCCGCGTCCACCGGGCCGGCCCGGCAATAGCAGTGCTCCTGATCACGGGCCCTCCTCGAGGTGCTGCGGCGACGGCAGCCAGGCGACGGCAGCAATAGGTGCGCGAACTCTTTGCGTCCTATTGAGGGAGCGATCGCCGCAGCGTGCTGATACGCGGTTCCTGGCTGCCACGGGCATTGAACGGAGAGTGATTTCTCTCCCGCGCCTGTCGCTGTCGGTATCAGCTGACGATTCGCGGCTGTCGACTGAGGGACCGCTGCACGCGGCCGTCCGTGTCCCCTGGAGTGAGGGTTCGACATGCGCATCGCCGTCTTCGGCCTGGGTTACGTGGGAACGGTGACCGCAGCGGGACTGGCCTCCCGGCGCCACCACGTCTGCGGTGTCGACGTCGACGAGATGAAGGTCGGGCTCATCCGCGAGGGCCGCAGCCCGGTCGTCGAGCCGGGGCTGGACGAGCTCGTCGCCGCCGGCGTCGCCAAGGGATTCCTCACCGCCACGACGGACGCCGCCGAGGCCCTGGAGTGCGCCGACGTCTCCCTCATCTGCGTCGGGACGCCGTCGACACCCGCAGGGCGGCACCGACCTCGAGTACATCCGCAGGGCGGTCGCCGACATCCGGCAGCGCGATGGACGTCGCGCGCCCGCCGGTCTCCGGCTTCCACGCGGTGGTGGTCCGCAGCACCGTCCCGCCGGGAACCGGCGACGAGGTCGTCGCCCCGGTCTTCGCCGACGTCCCGGAGGAGTGGTCGGTCGGGAACCGCGATGTGCCCCGAGTTCCTGCGCGAGGGCTGCGGCGTCGCCGACTTCTTCGACCCGCCGTTCGTCGTGGTGGGCACGGACCGCGCCCGGGTGAAGCAGGTGCTCGGGCGGCTGTTCGCCTTCCTCGACCGGGAGCTGCGCTACGTCGACGTCCGCAGCGCCGAGGCCCTCAAGTACGCCTGCAACGCCTTCCACGCCACCAAGGTCTCGTTCGCGAACGAGATGGGCCGGATCTTCCGGCCGTACGGGGTCGACTCGCGCGAGGTGATGGAGATCTTCTGCGAGGACAAGAGCCTCAACATCTCCCCGACGTACCTGCGGCCCGGATTCGCCTTCGGCGGCTCGTGCCTGCCCAAGGACCTCCGCTCCCTGCTGCACATGGCGCGGGTGAACGACCTCGACGTGCCCCTGCTCTCGGGCGCGCTCCGCACCAACGACCTCGTCGTCCGCGACGTCCTCGACCGGATCCTCGCCACCCCGGCCAGGGTCGTGGCGATGCTCGGCCTGAGCTTCAAGATGGACACGGACGACCTGCGCGAGAGCCCGAACGTCGAGCTCGCCGAGCTGCTCCTCGGCAAGGGGTTCGAGGTCCGCATCTACGACCCGATCATCAATCCCGCCCGGCTGGTCGGCGCGAACCTGCGCTACATCGAGGGCCGGTTGCCGCACCTCAGCCGGCTCCTGGCGGCGACTCCGCACGACGGCCCTGCAGGGCAGCGACGTGGCGATCGTCGCGACGTCCGACCCGAGCGTCCTCGCAGCGCTGCGCGGGTCACCACCGCAACGGATCATGGACCTGAGCGGGCGGCTGGGTCCCGACCTGGAGCGGATCCCCGGGTACGAGGGCGTCGGGTGGACCGCATGAGCGTGCCCGCGCCGCGCCGCCCCGCCGCCGCACGGCCGCGGGTGCTCATCATCGTCCAGAACCTCCCGGTGCCCTTCGACCGCCGCGTCTGGCTGGAGTGCCGCGCCCTGACGGCCGCCGAGTACGACGTCACGGTCGTGTGCCCGAAGGGGAAGGGAGACCCGCGCCGGGCGGTCCTCGACGGCGTCACCCTGCTCAAGTACCGGCCCTATGCGCCGGGAGGCGGGGCCGCCGGGTTCGTCCTGGAGTACGTCTACTCGTTCCTCGCCACGGCCTGGCTGGTGCTCGCGGCCCGCAGGCAGGGGCGGTTCGACGTCGTCCAGGCGTGCAACCCGCCCGACATCTTCTGGCCGATCGCGCGCTGGCTGCGCCGTCGTGACGGCTCGCGGTTCGTCTTCGACCACCACGACCTGTGT
Organism: uncultured Actinomycetota bacterium; assembly: GCA_963786765.1. GTDB lineage: Bacteria > Actinomycetota > Actinomycetes > Actinomycetales > Kineosporiaceae > DATKNA01. The sequence goes on from CAWBAJ010000009.1 coordinate 35,628, forward strand.
CCCGAGCTCTACGAGTCGCGGTTCCCGGACGGCGCCCGGCTGCCGCACCGCGGGCTTCTCGCCCTCGAGCGCGCGACCTTCCGCACGGCCGACCACATCGTCTCGACGAACGGCTCGTACGCCGAGATCGCCAGGGAGGCGGGGGAGCAGGGAGCACGGCGAGGTGACCGTCGTGCGTACCGGCCCCGACCCCGACAAGCTGCGGCGCTGCGCTCCGGTCGAGGGGCTGCGCCGCGGCCGGCGCCACCTCGTCGCCTACATCGGGGTGATGGGGCCCCAGGACGGCGTCGACCTGGCGATGCGGGCGGCACGCCACGTCGTCCACGAGCTGGGCCGCGACGACGTCTCGTTCATCTTCATGGGGTCGGGCGACTGCTACGACGAGCTCGTCGCCCTGCGCGACGAGCTCGGCCTGCGGCGACCACGTGGAGCTCCCGGGCCGCGTCCCGGACGAGACCGTCGTCGACGTGCTGTCGACCGCTGCGGTGGGCGCTGTCGCCGGATCCGAAGAACCCGCTCAACGACCTCTCCACCATGAACAAGACGTTGGAGTACATGGCGTTCGAGCTGCCGGTCGTGGCGTTCGACCTCAAGGAGACCCGCGTCTCCGCGGAGAACGCGGCCCGCTACGTGCCGGACGGCGACATCGCCGGGGTTCGCCGGCGCGATCGTCGGCCTGCTCGACGACGAACCACTGCGCCGGGCCATGGGCGAGATCGGCCGCGCCCGGATCGAAGGGGCCTACGGGTGGCCCTACCAGGAGACCGCCTATGTAAGGGTCTACGACCGGCTCGTGGGCCGGGCGACCTCCGCCGAGGAGCGCCGCCTGATCGTGCTGCCCGAGGCCGACGGCAACGGGCCGCAGGTTCGCGTCCCGAGGCCGGCCCGGCCCGTCGCGGGGGCATGACGTGTGCGGCGTGGTAGGAGCCTTCCGTCAGCCGGACGGCGCCGAGCTGGTCCGGATCATGGTGGACCGGATCCCGCACCGGGGACCCGACGCTGTCGGCGTCCGTGCGGCCGGCCCGGGGGAGAACCGGGCGCACCTGGGCCACCGGCGGCTGTCGATCATCGACCTGTCCGCGGCGTCCGACCAGCCGTTCGTCAAGGACGGCCTGGCGCTGAGCTACAACGGCGAGCTCTACAACTACAAGGAGCTGCGCGGGCTCCTGCAGGGGCGCGGGGTCCGCTTCGTCACGGACTCCGACACCGAGGTGGTTCTGGAGGCCCTGCGCGAATGGGGACCCGAGGCGTTGCGCCGGTTCCGGGGCATGTTCGCGTTCGCCCTCTTCGACGAGCGCGCGGGGAGCCTGCTGCTCGCCCGTGACCCCCTCGGGATCAAGCCCCTCTACGTGATGCCGAGGGGCGACGGCGTCCTGTTCGCGTCCGAGCTCAAGGCGATCGTGAGCGCCGTCGGGCCCGAGCTCAGAGTGAACGCGCGCGCCATGGTGGCCTCCACCCTCTTCTACTTCGTGCCCGAGGAGATCACTTCGCTCGAGGGCGTGGTCAAGCTGCCCGCCGGCTCGTGGGCGCGATGGGGCCCGGACGGCACCGACGGCCCGCACCGGTACTGGGACGCCGCCGAAGAGGCCCGGCTCGGTGCCGAGCAGGAGCCGGCCGATCTCGCCGCCGTCCTCGAGCAGTCCGTCGCCGCCCACCTCGTCGCCGACGTGCCGGTCGCCTCGTTCCTGTCCGGCGGCCTGGACTCCAGCCTGATCACGGCGATGGCTGCCAGCCGTAACCCGGCGATCGAGGCCTACACCATCACCTTCCGCGCGCAGGACCAGCGCCTCGAGGCCATGCCCGACGACGCCGTCTACGCCCGCAAGATGGCGGCCCACCTCGGCATCCAGCTGCACGAGATCGAGATAAGTCCGGACGTCGTGGACATGCTGCCGCGGATCGTGGACGTGCTCGACGAGCCCGTCGGCGACCCGGCGGCCATCAACACCGTCCTGATGTGCTCGGCGGCCCGGGACGCCGGCGTCAAGGTCCTCCTGTCCGGGATGGGGGCGGACGAGCTGTTCGGCGGCTACCGCCGGCACCTCGCCTGCCTGCTCGGCGCCCGGTACCAGGGCATGGTTCCCCGCCAGCTCCGCTCGCGGGTCATCGCCCCGTCGGTCGAGAGGCTGCCGGTGGCGGCCGGCGGCCGCGGGCTGCGGTACAGCCGGTGGGCCAAGCGCTTCCTCAGCTTCGCGGAGCTGCCGGAGGAGGAGGCGTACCGGCGCAGCTACACCCTGTACGACCCCGACGAGGCCGGGAGCCTGCTCGGGCCGGCGCTGCAGGACGACGTCGGCGCCGTCCTCGACCTGCACCGGTCGCTGTACCTCGAGGGCGACCTCGCGGACCACGTCAACCGGATGTGCCACATGGACGCCCGGCTGTTCCTGCCGGCGCTCAACCTCGCCTACACCGACCGCTCGAGCATGGCGGCCTCCACCGAGGTCCGCGTCCCGTTCGTCGACCCGGTCGTCTACCGGGCCGCGTTCAGCTACCCGGGTAACCGGAAGATCAAGGGCCTCACGCAGAAGGTGCCACTGCGCGAGGCCGCACAGGACTGGCTGCCCAGCGACGTGATCGACCGGCCCAAGGCCTCCTTCGGGGCGCCGCTGCGGGCGTGGGTCGGCCGGGACCTCGCGCCGCTCATCGACGACGTGCTGCTGCGCGGGGACCTCGTGTCCTCGGGGTTCCTGCGGCCCGCCGTCCTGGAGCGGATGGTCGCCGACCAGCGCGGCGGCCGGCGGGACATGGCCAAGCAGCTGTGGCAGCTGCTCTCGATGGAGCTCTGGTACCGCGGCGTCCGCGCCGCCGGTGTCCGATCCGTCTGAGCGCGGTACCAGAGAGCCGACAGGGAAGGTCCGATGAAGCAAGTCGCGCAGAACTACCGGTCCGGGGAGCTCGCGGTCGTCGAGGTTCCGGCCCCCGCCTGCAAGCCCGGCGGTGTCCTGGTCCGTTCGCTCTTCTCGCTGATCTCGACGGGCACCGAGCTGATGAAGGTGAGCGAGGCCCGGCTGTCCCTGGTGGGCAAGGCCCGGGCCCGGCCGGACCAGGTCCGCAAGCTCCTGGACTCGGTGTCGCAGCAGGGCGCGGTGGCCACGTACCGCAAGGCGATGAACCGGCTCGACAGCTTCACCCCGCTCGGCTACTCGCTCTGCGGCGAGGTGATCGAGGTCGGGGCGGGCGCGGAGCAGCAGTTCTCGGTGGGGCAGCTCGTCGCCGCCGCCGGCAACGAGTTCGCCCTGCACGCCGAGGTGAACTGGGTTCCCGTCAACCTGTGCGTGCCCGTGCCGGCCGGGGTCGCGCCGGAGCACGCCGCATTCGCCACCGTCGGCGCGATCGCCATGCAGGGCGTGCGCCGGGCGGAGGTCGCGCTCGGGCGAGACGGCGTGCGTGATCGGGCTCGGGCTGATCGGGCAGCTCGTCGTCCGGCTGCTGCTCGCCTCCGGCGTGCACGTCGTCGGACTCGACACGGTCGAGGCAAGGTGCCGGGACGCCGAGAAGGCGGGGGCTATCGCATGCGCGGCCCCGGACGACGCCGGCGTCGCGCGCATCGCCGCAATCCTGGCCGAACGCACCGGCGGACTCGGGGCGGACCACGTGCTGCTCGCCGCCGGCGGGAGCTCGAACGGGCCGGTGGAGGTCGCGGCTCGGCTGGCGCGGGACCGGGCCCGCATCGTCGACATCGGGAAGACCCGGCTCGACCTGCCCTGGAACGCGTACTACGACAAGGAGCTCGACGTCCGCTTCTCGCGCTCCTACGGGCCCGGGCGGTACGACGACCGTTACGAGCTCGAGGGGGTCGACTACCCGGCCGGGTACGTGCGCTGGACGGAGCGGCGCAACCTCGGCTGCTTCCTCGACCTCCTCGCGGACGGCAGCGTCGACGTCGCGGCACTGGTGTCGGGCATCGAGCCGCTCGAGGACGCGGTCTCGGTCTACGACCGGCTCGCGTCCGGCGAGCTGCGAGGCGTCGGATTCCTCCTGGGCTACCCGGAGGCGCCCGGTCCCGTGCCCGTCCAGCGCACGATCACCACCGAGGTTCCCGCGCCCGCGCGCCGCAGCCAGCCCCGGCGGCCGGCGGGAGGAGCTCTGCGGGTGGGCTTTCTCGGTGCGGGCAACTACGCCACGTCCATGCTCCTGCCGCCGCTGCGGGAGAACCCGGACGTCGAGCTGGTCTCCGTTGCGACAACCACCTCGTTGTCCGGACTCAACGCACAGCGGAAGTTCGGCTTCCGCACCGTCTCGACGGACGTGGACGCGGTCCTGGACGACGACTCCCTGGACGCCCTGTTCGTGGTGACCCGGCACAGTTCGCACGCCGACCTGGTGTGCCGGGCGCTGGAGCGGGGGCGGACCGTCTTCGTCGAGAAGCCACTCGCCCTGAGCGACGAGCAGCTCGACCGGATCCTCGCCGTCGTCGAGGCCACCGGCAACGACCGGCTGCACGTCGGGTTCAACCGCCGCTTCGCGCCGCTCGTCACCGAGCTGCAGACCCGGCTCGGTCCCCGTAGCGGACCGGCGGCTGTTCGGTACCTCGTCAACGCCGGCCTCCTCGCCAGGGGCAGCTGGTACCTCAACTCCGAGCTCGAGGGGTCGCGCTTCGCGGGCGAGGGAGGGCACTTCATCGACACCGTGATGGCGCTCGTCGGAGCTCCTCCGGTCGAGGTGCACGCCATGGGCGATGGCGGGGACGTGCACGCGATGCTGGGCTTCGGCGACGGATCCGTGGGGACGATCTCCTACGTCACGCAGGGGAGCGCGCGATTCCCGAAGGAGACGATCGACGTCGTCGCGGACGGGCGGAACGCCCGGCTGGACAACTTCCAGCGGGTCGCGGTCTGGTCCGGCAAGGGCAAGGGGGGCAAGCGCTCCCACGGCCAGGACAAGGGGCAGCGGGCGCAGCTGGAGCGGTTCGTCGGCGCCGTCCGCACCGGCGGGCCGATGCCGATCCCGCTCGCCGACCTCGTCGCGTGCACTCGCGCCACCCTCGCGGTCGGGACGAGCCTCGCGACTCGCCAGTCGGTGGCTCTGTGAGCACTGTCGGCCTCGGCTGGTACGTCAGGCGAGCGCGGCGGATGTCCCCGGCCGAGGTGCTGGGCCGCACGGCGGACCACGCCCGCCGGCGGCTGTGGGTCCGTCGGCAGGTCCGCTCGGGAAGCCCGACGACGTTGCCGCCGACCGCTCGTGCCGACCGGACATTCGGGCCAGCCGTTGCCAGAGCGGCCCGCGCGCGCGTCGGGGAGAACGCGGCCGCGCGCGTGGTCGCCGCTGCCGACCGGGTCCTGACGGGCGGCTGGTCCGTCTTCGGGGTGACCCGGTCGGACAGCGGCGACCCCGACTGGTTCCTGGATCCGGTGACCGGCCTGCGCGCACCCGACCGGCAGTACGCGTTCGCGATCAACCACCGGAACGAGAGCCAGACCGGGAACGTCAAGCAGGTCTGGGAGATGTCGCGCCACCACCATCTGACGGTGCTGGCCGCCGCCTACTGGCTGACGGGCGATGAACGGTACGCCCTCACGGTCGCCGACCAGCTGAGGTCGTGGTGGCGGGCGAACCCGTACCTGTCCGGCATCCATTGGACCAGCGGGATCGAGGCCGGGATACGGCTGCTGTCGTGGGTCTGGATCAGGCGGCTGCTCGACGAATGGCCGAAAGCCGCCGACCTCTTCGAGCACGACCCCGACGCCGTGCGCCAGATCGAGTGGCACCAGGAGTACCTCGCGGCCTTCACCAGCCACGGCTCGTCCGCCAACAACCACGTCCTGGCGGAGGCGGCCGGGCGGCTGGCCGCTGCGTGCGCCTTCCCCTGGTACTCCCGCTCGCGCCGGTGGCGGGAGGACGCCGCCTGCACTCCTCGAGCGCGAGCTGGCAGCGAACACGTTCCCCAGCGGCCTGAACCGCGAGCTGGCCACCGACTACCACCGATTCGTTCTCGAGCTCGCCATGGTCGCCGCCGTCGAGGCCGACGCGTGCGGCGACCCGCTCTCCGACGCGACCTGGCAGCGGATCGCCGGCATGCTCGACGCCGCAGCCGCCGTCCTGGATGTCTCGGGGCGGCCGCCGCGGCAGGGCGACGGCGACGAGGGACGGGGGCTGCTCGTCGACGACCCCGACCTCGATCCCTGGGCGGTGACCCTGGGCGCGGGGGCGGCGGTGCTCGGCGCCGCCCCGTGGTGGCCCCGTGCGCAGGGAAGTCGTTGCGGCGGCAGTGCTCGGCGCGCTCGGGTGGCGGCGGGGCCTCGCCCGCCCGGCCGTTCGGCCCGACACGTTCCCCGACGCGGGCCTGGTCCTCCTCCGGACGCCGCCGTCCGACGGCCCGGAGATCTGGTGCCGGTGCGACGGCGGCCCGCACGGATTCCTGTCCATCGCCGCCCACGCGCACGCCGACGCCCTGTCCGTCGAAGTGCGGTACGACGGCGTGGACGTACTCGCCGACCCCGGGACGTACTGCTACCACGGGGAGCCCGAGTGGCGGCACTGGTTCAGGTCGACCGCCGCGCACAACACGCTCGAGGTGGCCGGCTGCGACCAGTCCGTGTCCGGCGGACCGTTCCTGTGGACGTCTCACGCCGATGGGCGGCTCCTCGAATCGCGGACCGAAGGCCAACGCCAGACCTGGACGGCCGAGCACGACGGCTACCGCCGGCTGTCCGTTCCTGCGACGCACCGGCGCGCCGTCTCCCTCGACGGGGACACGCGCACGCTCACCGTCGTCGACACCCTGCACACGTTCACGGAGGTGCCCGTCCGGCTGTCGTGGCAGCTGGGACCCGACATCACGGCGCTCCTCGACGGGAGCGTCGCCTGGCTCACCTGGCTGGCCGGCGGTGAGCTCCACCAGGCGCGCCTGGCGCTGCCCCGGGAGCTCAGCTGGACCGCGCACCGGGGGGAGGAGGAGCCGATCCTCGGGTGGTACTCGCCCGGCTTCGGCCGGCGGACCCCCGCGACCTCCCTGATCGGGCACGGCCACGCTTCGGCGAGCAGCTCGCTCGTCACCCGCCTCACGTTCGACCGATAGCCGGCGCGGCAGGACCTGGAGGAAGGGACGATGGTCGCAGAGATCGGCGCATCAGGACGGGGCGGCATTCCCGGCCCGCCGGTGCCGCCGCCCAGGGGCGAGGCCCAGACCATCCCGGCGTCCCCGAGGGCAGGCGCATCCGCCCGTACCGCCGCCGGCCTCCTGCGCCGCTACCGCGTTCTGGCTCTCGCCGCCGACCTGACGGCCGGCGCGCTCGCGGCGGGCTGCGCGACCCTCGTGCGCTTCGGTTCCGACCCCGAATCCCGCTACATCGCGCTCACCCTGCTCGCGCCCCTGCTGTGGGTCCTCGCCATCGCGTCGCGGCGAGGCTACGAGAGGCGCTTCCTCGGGACCGGCCCCGAGGAGTACCGCAGCCTCGCGGACGCGGCCCTGGTGCTGTTCACCGTGCTGGCCGTCGCGTCGTTCGTCCTCAAGAGCGACCTGTCCCGCGGCTTCCTCGTCGTGTTCCTTCCGTCCGTGCTGGTCCTCACCGGCCTCGGACGGCGACAGCTGAGGTCCTGGCTGTACCGCCGGCGGCTCGCCGGGGCCGGGATGCAGCGCGTCCTCGTCGTGGGGCACTCCGACGCGGCGGCCCACGTGGTCGAGCAGTTCGACCGCGAGCCGCAACACGGCCTCGGCGTGGTCGGCGTCTGCGTCAACCGCGAGGCGGACCTCCTCGTGCTGCCGAGCGGGGTCCCGGTGATCCGTGGCACGGACCCCCGGAGCGTGCTGCGGACAGTGGACGACGTCGGCGCCGACGTCGTCGCCGTCGCGTCCTCGCCGGATCTGTCCGGGCATGCGCTGCGCCGGCTGGCCTGGGCGCTGGACGAGCGGGACGTCGACCTCATCGTCTCGCCCGGCATCGTGGAGGTCGCCGGTCCGCGGCTGTCGATCCGCCCGGTCGCCGGGCTGTCCCTGCTGCACCTGGAGCGCCCCGCCATGCGCGGCGGCAGGATGCTCATCAAGCGCGCGCTCGACCGGGTGCTGGGCAGCGCCCTCTTCGTGGTGCTCTCGCCGGTCCTGGCCGCGATCGCGATCGCCGTCAAGCGGAGCTCGCCCGGCCCGGTCCTGTTCCGCCAGCTGAGGATCGGCGAGGACGGACGGCCCTTCGAGATGCTCAAGTTCCGCTCCATGGTGGTGGACGCCGAGGAGCTCCGGGCCGAGCTCGCCGAGGTCGACGAGGGCAACGGCGTGCTGTTCAAGATCAGGGCCGATCCGCGCGTCACCCGGGTGGGCGCCCTGCTGCGGCGGTACTCGCTCGACGAGCTCCCGCAGCTGTGGAACGTCGTGCGCGGCGACATGTCCCTCGTCGGCCCGCGCCCTCCGCTCCCGCAAGAGGTCATCGCCTACACCGACGACGCCACCCGGCGCCTGCGTGTCCGCCCGGGCATGACCGGTCTGTGGCAGGTCAGCGGACGCAGCGACCTGTCCTGGGAGGAGTCGATCCGCCTCGACCTCCGGTACGTCGACAACTGGTCGCTGGCGCTCGACGCCATCATCCTCTGGCGCACCTGGCGTGCGGTCCTCGGCCGCAGCGGCGCGTACTGACTCGCGGCCTGGGTAGGGTGGCCGCCACACAGGCGCCCCTTCGTGCGCCGTTCGGGGAGCGGGAGGAACCGTGAGCACCACCGAGCGCACGCTCGTCCTCGTCAAGCCGGACGGCGTCCGGCGCGGGCTGGCGGGGGAGGTGCTCCGCCGCGTCGAGGCCAAGGGCTACCGGCTGGTCGCGCTCGATCTGCGCACGGCCACCAGGGAGCTGCTCGAGGCGCACTACGCAGAGCACGTGGGCAAGCCCTTCTACGAGCCCCTCGTGGAGTTCATGTCCTCGGGACCGGTGGTCGCGGCGGTGGTGGAGGGGCAGCGGGTGGTCGAGGGGTGGCGCGCGATGATGGGGACGACCGACCCCACGAAGGCAGCACCGGGGTCGATCCGGGGCGACCTCGCCCGCGACTGGGGAGGCAAGGTGCAGGAGAACCTCGTGCACGGCTCGGACTCGCCGGAGTCCGCCGCCCGCGAGATCTCCATCTGGTTCCCCGGCCTCTGAGCACGGCGTCTCGATACGGCCGGGGATCCGGACGGCTCCGCGCGCGTTAGGCTGGGAACGTCCCCCGCTGCCGGCACCCCAGAGGTCCGCGTGTCCGCCGAGCTGTCCACCGAGCCCTGCGTCGAGTCGGTCTTCGACCGGCTCGAAGTCCTGCTCCCGCAGGTCAGCAAGCCGATCCAGTACGTGGGCGGTGAGCTGAACAGCCAGGTCAAGGACTGGGACGTCGGCGGGACCGGAGACGGTGCGCTGGGCGCTCATGTACCCGGACGCGTACGAGGTCGGACTGCCCAACCAGGGCGTCATGATCCTCTACGAGGTCCTCAACGAGCGGCCGGACGCCCTCGCCGAGCGCACCTACGCGGTGTGGCCCGATCTGGAGCGCCTGATGCGCGAGCACGGCGTCCCGCAGTTCACGGTCGACGGACACCGCCCCGTCGGCGCGTTCGACCTGCTCGGCGTCAGCTTCTCCACGGAGCTCGGCTACACCAACATGCTCACGGCGCTCGACCTGGCGGGCATCCCGCTGCAGGCGCGGGACCGCACGGACGAGCACCCCGTGGTGGTCGCCGGCGGCCACGCGGCGTTCAACCCCGAGCCGATCGCGGACTTCGTCGACGCCGCCGTCCTGGGCGACGGCGAGCAGGCGGTGCTCGAGATCACCGACCTGGTCAAGGAGTGGAAGGCCCAGGGCCGTCCCGGCGGCCGGACCGAACTACTGCTGCGGCTCGCCCGCACCGGCGGCGTCTACGTGCCGCAGTTCTACGACGTGCACTACCTTCCCGACGGCCGGATCCAGCGCGTCGTGCCGAACCGTCCGGGCGTGCCGTGGCGGGTCAGCAAGCACACGGTGATGGACCTCGACGAGTGGCCCTACCCGAAGCAGCCGCTCGTCCCGCTCGCCGAGAGCGTGCACGAGCGGATGAGCGTGGAGATCTTCCGTGGCTGCACCCGCGGCTGCCGGTTCTGCCAGGCTGGCATGATCACCCGGCCCGTCCGCGAGCGGAGCATCGACGGGATCGGTGCCATGGTGCAGCGCGGTCTCGACGCGACGGGCTTCGAGGAGGTGGGCCTGCTCAGCCTGAGCAGCGCGGACCACTCCGAGATCGGCGACGTGACCAAGCAACTGGCCGACCGCTACGAAGGCACGAACATCGGCCTGTCGCTGCCGAGCACGCGGGTGGACGCCTTCAACATCGACCTCGCCAACGAGCTGTCCCGCAACGGCCGCCGCAGCGGGCTCACCTTCGCCCCCGAGGGCGGCAGTGAACGGATCCGCAAGGTCATCAACAAGATGGTCACCGAGGACGACCTGGTGCGGACGGTCGCCACCGCCTACGGGAACGGCTGGCGGCAGGTGAAGCTCTACTTCATGTGCGGGCTCCCGACGGAGACCGACGAGGACGTCCTGCAGATCGCCGAGCTCGCCAAGCGGGTCATCGAGGTCGGCCGCGAGGTCAGCGGCAGCCGCGACATCCGGTGCACGGTGAGCATCGGCGGGTTCGTTCCCAAGCCGCACACCCCGTTCCAGTGGGCCCCGCAGCTGGACCACGAGACGACGGACGCCCGCCTCGCCAAGCTGCGCGACGCGATCCGCGGCGACCGCCGGTACGCCAAGGCGATCGGCTTCCGGTACCACGACGGGAAGCCGGGCATCGTCGAGGGGCTGCTGTCCCGCGGCGACCGTCGCGTCGGTGCCGTGATCAGGAAGGTGTGGGAGGACGGCGGCCGCTTCGACGGCTGGAACGAGCACTTCTCGTTCGACCGGTGGATGCACTGCGCCGACGAGGCGCTCGCGGGCGAGCCGGTCGACGTCGGCTGGTACACGACGCGGGAGCGGGCCGTCGACGAGGTGCTGCCGTGGGACCACCTCGACTCCGGCCTGGACAAGGACTGGCTGTGGGAGGACTGGCAGGACGCGCTGTCCGAGGTCGAGGTCGAGGACTGCCGCTGGACGCCGTGCTTCGACTGCGGCGTCTGCCCGCAGATGGGCACGGAGATCCAGGTCGGACCCACGGGGCGGAGCATGCTGCCGCTGACGGTCGTCCGGCCCGGCACGGGCGTGACCGCGGGCTGACCCCCCAAAGCAACGATCAAGGAAAAGTTGGGGATCATGGCCCTTGCCATGATCCCCAACTTTTCCTTGATCGTTGCAGAACGGGGGGAGGTCAGCGCAGGGTGACCTGGGCGAGCACGACCGGCCGTGCTCCGGCCGGCACGGTGGCCACGTGCAGGGGACCACGGCCGCTGTCGCACATCGGTTGCGGGGCGGCCGGGCAGTAGACCTGGCCCACCCGGGTGTCGAGCAGCCGGACGACGACAGGGTCGTGCGCTCGGGACGCCTCGGGCCCGGTCAGCGGGCGCAGCACGAGCGTCGCGCGCCCCGGGGGTGCCGGGGCGGCCCGGACGAGCCCGCGCGCCAGCTGGTAGCGGATGGTGAGCCGGGTGAAGGCCCCGGCGCCCGGCTCCACCCGCCAGCCGGCGCCGTCGGCGGTGGGCGTCACGGCGTGTCCGTCGGCGGCGACCTGCAGGCCGGTCACGCCGGAGCCGGCCTCGCGCAGGCCCGAGGGAAGCTCCAGGGCGGCGGTCGGGGCGAGGTGCACCGACGTCGTCCCCGGACGCACCACGAGCCGCTCGTAGACGACCAGCCCGCCGCTTCGCCCCACCACGGCGGTGACCTCGGCGCCCGGCACGTCGGCGCCGGGACCGCTGCGGGGGAGCCCCGGCGGCAGCTGCGGCGGGGTTCCCGCCGGGGTCGTGGCGGTCGGGACCGGTGGGCTGGACGCCGACGGCGCGTGCGGGGCGTGCTGGGACGACGAGCGGGGGTCGGCGACGTTCCGAGCGCCGGCCATGGACCATGCGACGACGTGTACGACCCCCACAGCGCCGCCGAGCACCGCGACGGCGGCGAGCGCCGCCGAGCGCGAGCCGGCGGCCGGGCCATGGGCGGGACCTACCGGGGCGGGAGCCGGCGGCGGCGGCCCATGCCCCGACAGCCGTCGTCGGGGTCGGGGAGGTGTGGGCCGCCGGCGTAGGGCCCGAAGGCGCGGGAGCGGGGGACGCGGGAGCGGGGGGCGAGGGAACGGGGGGCGCGGGGACGGCGGGCGCCGGGACGGCGGGCGCGGAGACCGGGGGCGCGGGGACGGCGGGCGCGCGGACGGGGGGCGCGGGAGTGATGACCCGGCCGTCGAGGTCCGCCTTCAGATCCTCGAGGGCGGCCCGCAGCTCCTGCCGCCGGGCCTCGTGGTCGTCGAGCGAGGAGGGCGGCGCCGGGGGGGTCATCGGGGGCAGCCGGGTCGAGCGCAGCATGTGCCGATCGTCGTCGGGCTCGTGCTCCACGGTGTCTCCTACCGTCGTACCCCGTGATCACGTGACGTCAGGATTCGTCCCGCGGCCGGACAGCTTAGCGACTCATCGTTAACAACCGGTCGCTAGTAGTAAGGATCAGGAGCAATCCTTCTGTCAACGCTTCGTGCTCGACTGACTCACCTGAGTGAGCAATCTGCCCTAGAGTGCCGTCATCCGGCGCCACGGCCCGTCGTCCTTTCTACTGTGAGTAGTCAGTTGATAGACGAAGAGTGACCAGACCTGCGTCAGGAGGTGCCGAACAGGCGGCCATGCCGGCCGGGGGAGTGGAAGGCCGGCCGCGAATCACGGAGGGGACACGATGAGAGGCGCGTGGCGCCGGCGCATGCCCGCCGGCCTGGCCGTCCTGCTGCTCGCCGGCGCCGGGGCGATCGCCGGCAGCAACGCAGCGGGTGCCAGCACCCGGGCCGGGGCGGGGGTCCCGTCGGGCCAGGTCTACCTCGTGCACGGGATCCTCGGTACGTCGCTCGACGTCGAGGTCGACGGCCGCCGCCTGGCAGGCGACGCACCGCCCAAGACCGTGCTCGGCCCGCTGACCCTGACCGCGGGACGGCATGTCGTCGTCCTGCGCGTCGGCATGCGGACGATGACCACTGCCTCCTTCGTGGTTCCGGCCGGCCGCAGCATCGACGTGGTCGCCGCCCGTGCCGCGGACGCGGCGCGGAGCCCACGGGTGGTCGTGTTCCGCAACGACCTCGATCCCGTCGGCCGCGGCAAGACCCGGCTCGTCGTCGCCCACGCGGCGGTCGCGCCGCCCGCGGATGTCCGCCTCGATGGTTCGGTGCTCTTCCGCAACGTCTCCTCGGGTGAGTCGCTCAGCCTCCTCGTGCCCGCCAAGAGCTACACCGTGGACGCCGTGCCCGTCGCCGGCGGCGGCACCGTGCTCGACCCCGTCGAGCTCAGCCTGAAGGCGGGGACGCTCACCCGTGTCTTCGCTGTCGGCGACCCCTCCACGGGTACCGCGGACGCCGTCGTGCAGGTGCTGAAGGTGGACGTCGTCGGGTCGGGAGTGCCGAGGCGCGTCCCCACGGGCGACGGCGGGCAGGCGGCGGACGAGGTTGTCGGCGCCGGCGCGGTCCCGCCCTGGATCGCCGTCGCCGCCGGACTCCTGCTGCTCGCCGCCGCCCGCCGGCTCGTCCCGTCCCTGCTCAGGCGCCTTCGCCCGGCCCGGTGAGACGTCTGGGGCGCAACAACGCGGGGCCGGCACGTGCGCTCGGCCTCTACGGTGCCTGGCTGGGCACTGCCGGGGTGCTCGCCGCCGTCGGCCTCGGGCGGTGGCGCGCGGCCCGCGAGCGCGGCGCCGGTCCGAGCCCTCGGCGCCGGCGCCCGTGATCGCTCCCTCGCTCGTTCCGTCGCTGCGCCGGGCCGGCCCGGCCACCGCCGGCGCCGGCTGCATCCGTGGGCCGGGAGCTGCCCGCGCCGGCGGTGTTCGAGCCGACGACGGTCGTGCTGCCCGACGGCACCTCCGCGCCGGTCGTCCCGGTGGGTCTGCACCCGGACGGCGCCCTCGTCGTGCCCGACGACGTCCGGACGGTGGGCTGGTGGACCGGTGGCTCGCGTGCCGGCGAGCCCTTCGGCAGCGTGGTCGTCGCCGGCCACGTCGACTCGGCGGCCCGGGGCATCGGCGTGTTCGCGCAGCTCAAGCGCCTCGAGCCCGGCCAGGTGGTGCAGCTCGAAGGCCCTGCGCCGGCGGGCCCGCTACCGGATCGTCAGCGCCACGCTGGTGCCGCAGGCGCGGCTGGCCGAGGACGCCGGCATCTTCCGGGTGGACGGGCAGCCGCAGCTGGTGCTCCTGACCTGCGGCGGCGCGTTCGACCCGGCCCGCCACCGCTACCAGGACAACCTCGTGGTGATCGCGACCCCGCTGTAGCCTCGCCGGAGGCCGGCGAGGAGTCCCGGTCGTTCGAGGAGGGGGATGCGGGTGGCGCGCATGCCGGAGGGCCCGCCGCCGGAACCGGCCGTCCAGCGGCTGCGCCTGCGCTACGCCAAGCGGGGCCGGCTGCGGTTCGCGAGCCATCGCGACTTCCAGCGCTCCTTCGAGCGGGCGCTGCGCCGTGCCGACGTCCCGATGGCCTACTCCGCCGGGTTCAGCCCGCATCCCCGGATCTCCTACGCCAACGCCGCACCGACGGGGGCGGCCAGCGAGGCCGAGTACCTCGAGATCGCGGTGACGCGGCGCTGCGAGCCCGGCCGGGTGCGGGCCGCGCTCGACGAGGCGCTGCCGCCCGGGCTCGACGTGGTCGAGGTCGTCGAGGCGCACACGCCGGGGTTCGCGGACCGGCTCGAGGCGTCCGTGTGGCGGGTGGAGCTGCCCGGTGTCTCCCCGGACGACGCCGCGGATGCGCTCGCGGCCTTCCTGGCGGCGACGAAGTGCCGGTCGAGCGGCTCACGAAGACCGGCATCCGCCGCTTCGACGCCCGTCCGCGGTGGTGCGTGCCGAGGTCCGTGCCGGAGATCGACGACGACGTGCCGGGCCCCGGTCCTCAAGTCGAGGGGGGTCCCTGTGCGATACTGCAGATGGTCGTCCGGCACACCACACCCGCCGTGCGACCCGACGACGTCTTGACCGGCCTCCGGTCGCACGCCCACCTGGCGCCGCCGTCATCCCCCCGGATGACGCGTCTGGCGCAGGGGCCGCTCGACGAGGAGGGCGGTGCGGTGGCCGATCCCTTGACCGCCGATCGGGACGCCGACGGCGCCTGACGCGTGACGCGCCGCCTGGCCCTGAAGGCCAGTGCCCGCGAGATCGACGACGGCGTAGCGACGACTTCCGTCGCGCCGAGCCCGGCGCGGCGACGACACGACCGCCCGAGCGGCGCCGGATCCGGGGTGTGGTCGGCGTACCCGGGTCGACAGGAGCGAGCGCGTGACGCTCGACGAGAACACCACAGCACCGCAGGCACCTGAGGCGGCCCCAGAGGCAGCCCCAGAGGCGGCCCCCGAGGTCGCCGATGCCACCCCGCCGCTGCCGACGCCCCCGCGGCGCGTCCCCGCACCCGGCGCCGCGCCGCCACCCGTCCGGCCGGCCCGCCGGCGGAGGCGCCCGCCCCGGAGGCCGCCGCTCCGGCGTCCGGCGCCGCACCTGCCGTGGACCAGCCGCGCGGACCAGCCGGCCGACGGCGCCAGCCGGCGGCGGAGCAGGCTCCCGCGCCGCGCAAGCGGGCGAGGCGCGCCACCAAGGCGGCCGCCGAAACGCCGGCCGTGGACCCGGCCCAGACCCGGCGGCGGACGCCGGCGTGCCGGTGGAGGCGCCGCCGGACGAGGCCCCCGGCGCCCAAGCGGCGGCGCGCGCGCAAGACGGCCGCCCCCACCCCCGCCGTCGCGACGCCGTCCGCCGACGTCGAGCACGCCGAGCAGCCGTCGAGCAGGGCAGGGCCGAGCAGGCGACGACCGAGAGCCGCCGACGGTCGCCGAGCCGCGGCGCGGAGCCGAGCCAGCAGCCCGCCGAGCCGGTGACCGCGGCAGCGGCCGGGCCGGCCGCCGACCAGGCGGAGGAGCCCGCCGCCCTCGAGCCGGGGCCGGTGGTCGCTGCCGGCGTCCCGATGCCGATCTTCCAGGCGCCCGCGCCGACGCCCGCGCCGCGCACCCGCCGCCGTGCCGCCTCGCGACCGGCGGGCCCGCCGCAGCACACCCCGGCGGCTGCGGACACCGAGGACCGTCGAGCAGGCCGGGGCTGCGCAGCCCGTCGAGGGGCCTGAGCCCACCGCCGCCCGTGCCGGGCCGGCCGGTACCGAGACACCGCGGACACCGACGTCGACGAGCTCGAGGACGACCTTGCGGCCGCCGGCACCGAGGACCGACGACGCCGAGGACGCCGAGGACGAGGTCGACGACGAGACGACGACGAGAGCGACGAGGCCGAGGAGGAGACCGCCGAGGGTGGTCGCCGGCGGCGGCGTCGCCGGGGCGGTCGCGGCCGTCGCAGCCGTTCCGGCCGCCCGGACGACGGCGAGTCCGGGGAGGCCTGCCGCCGAGGCGTCCGACGAGGAGGCCGACGCCGACGGCGACGGCGACGAGGGGCCGGACGACGAGGACGAGGCCGAAGGGGCCGACAGCACCTCCAGTCGCCGGCGTCGCCGGCGTCGCCGCCGCTCGGGCGGCTCCGAGGAGCCCGCGCCCGACGACCCGCCGAACACGGTGGTCCGCGTCCGCGAGTCCCGACGCCGGGCGCCTCCGGGGACGGCGACGGCGAGGTGTCCGGCGTCCGCGGGTCCACCCGCCTCGAGGCGAAGAAGATGCGCCGCCGGGAGGGCCGCGAGGCCGGTCGCCGCCGACC
This sequence comes from uncultured Actinomycetota bacterium, assembly GCA_963786765.1. Classification (GTDB taxonomy): domain Bacteria; phylum Actinomycetota; class Actinomycetes; order Actinomycetales; family Kineosporiaceae; genus DATKNA01. Next base: position 52,329 of record CAWBAJ010000009.1, read on the forward strand.
CCTCATCACCGAGGCCGAGTTCCTGGCCCGCCGCGAGAGCGTCGACCGTGTCATGGTCGTCCGCGAGCGCGACGGCCGGACCCAGATCGGCGTGCTCGAGGACGGCGTCCTGGTGGAGCACTACGTCGCCAGGCGCACCCAGACGAGCATGGTGGGCAACGTGTACCTCGGCCGCGTGCAGAACGTGCTGCCGAGCATGGAGGCCGCGTTCGTCGACATCGGCAAGGGCCGCAACGCGGTCCTGTACGCCGGCGAGGTCAACTGGGACGCCGCCGGGCATGGAGGGGCAGCCGAAGCGCATCGAGCACGCCCTGAAGGCCGGGGAGTCCGTGCTGGTCCAGGTCACCAAGGACCCGATCGGGCACAAGGGCGCCAGGCTCACGAGCCAGGTCTCCCTGCCCGGGCGCTACCTCGTGTACGTCCCCGACGGCTCGATGACCGGGATCTCCCGCAAGCTGCCGGACACGGAGCGGGCGCGCCTGAAGAAGGTGCTGCGGGACGTCGTCCCCGACAACGCCGGCGTCATCGTGCGCACGGCCGCGGAGGGCGCCGCCGAGGAGGAGCTGGAGCGCGACGTCGCCCGGCTGCAGGCGCAGTGGGAGGACATCTCCCGCAAGGCCGGCGCCGTCAACGCCCCGGCGCTGCTGTACGGCGAGCCCGATCTGGCGATCCGGGTCGTCCGCGACATCTTCAACGAGGACTTCGCCAAGCTCGTGATCTCCGGGGACGACGCGTGGGACACCCTGCAGTCGTACATCGGGCACGTCGCACCCGACCTGGTCGGGCGGCTCGAGCGCTGGGAGGGGGACGGCGACGTCTTCGCCGCGCACCGGATCGACGAGCAGCTCGCCAAGGCGCTGGACCGCAAGGTCTTCCTGCCCTCGGGCGGGTCGCTCGTCATCGACCGCACCGAGGCCATGACGGTCGTCGACGTCAACACCGGCAAGTTCACCGGGCGCGGGCGGCAACCTCGAGGAGACGGTCACCCGCAACAACCTCGAGGCCGCCGAGGAGGTCGTCCGCCAGCTCCGGCTGCGCGACATCGGCGGGATCATCGTCGTCGACTTCATCGACATGGTGCTGGAGAGCAACCGCGACCTCGTGATGCGGCGGCTGCTGGAGTGCCTGGGCCGGGACCGCACGAAGCACCAGGTCGCCGAGGTGACCTCGCTGGGGCTCGTCCAGATGACGCGCAAGCGGGTCGGGTCCGGCCTGCTCGAGGTGTTCAGCGAGACCTGCGAGCACTGCGGCGGCCGCGGCGTGATCCTGCACGACGAGCCGGTGGAGAAGCGCCCCGAGGCCGGGCGGGACCGCGGTCAGACGGGCCGCTCCGCGCCCGGCGGTGGGTCAGCGGTGGCCGACGACCAGCACTCCGAGCAGCCGGCCGCCGCGTCCAGTGGCGGCGGGGGCGGCGGTCGCAGCCGCCGACGCCGGGGCGGCAACAACGGCGGCAACAACGGCGGCCAGCCGGCACTCGCGGAGGGCGCCTGACCCCCTGAGTTCGCGCGGGTGGGCCGGTTTCGACCCTGCCCGGCGACCCTGGGGTAGGCTTGACCCTCGGTGTGCCGGTGGCACGCCTCCTCGTTCGCGCCCTGCTCGAGGCCGTCCCTCAGTTCCAGGACCGGCCCGGCGTGCGGTGCGGGCACCATGATCGAGCGAGATCGACCAGAGAGCGAGTTCCACGTGTACGCGATCGTCCGCGCTGGCGGCCGTCAGGAGAAGGTGTCCGTCGGGGACGTCATCGTCGTGGATCGGCTCTCCGGTGAGCCCGGCACGACCGTCCAGCTGCATCCGCTGATGCTCGTCGACGGTGACCAGGTCACCGCCACGAGCGGTGCGCTCGCGGGTGTGACCGTGACCGCCGAGATCGTCCGGCCCGAGAAGGGCCCGAAGATTCACATCCTCAAGTTCAAGAACAAGACGGGCTACAAGAAGCGCCAGGGTCACCGCCAGAAGCTGACCCGCATCAAGGTCACCGGCATCGAGAAGTGAGCCCTGCCCGCTGAGCGGGTGAGGTTCCTCCAGAACGCAGAAGGCAGGCACGGCTCATGGCACACAAGAAGGGCGCCAGCTCCTCGCGGAACGGGCGCGACTCCAACGCGCAGCGGCTCGGGGTCAAGCGTTTCGGCGGCCAGGTGGTGAACGCCGGCGAGATCATCGTCCGGCAGCGCGGCACGCACTTCCACCCCGGCGAGAACGTCGGCCGCGGCAAGGACGACACGCTGTTCGCGCTCGCCCCGGGCGCCGTGGAGTTCGCGATCAAGCGCGGCCGCCGCGTCGTGAACATCGTCGGCGCGCAGGCACCGGCCGAGCCGGTCGCCGCCAACGGCTGAGCGCGGGAGCGCCAGCACGAAGTTCGAGAAGGGCGGGCCGGGTGACAACCGGCCCGCCCTTCGTCGTCACCACACCGCTGCGGCGGAGGATCGGACCCCTTCCCATGACCTCGTTCGTCGACCGCGTCACCCTGCACGTCGCCGGGGGGGACGGCGGCAACGGCGTCGCCTCCGTGCACCGCGAGAAGTTCAAACCCCTCGGCGGCCCCGACGGCGGCAACGGGGGCAACGGGGGCAGCGTGATCCTCGTCGTCGACCCGCAGACGACCACGCTGCTCGACTACCATCACGCCCCGCACCGCCGGGCGCAGTCCGGCAAGGCCGGGCAGGGGGGCCATCGCAGTGGCGCCTCGGGCGAGGACCTCGTGCTGCCGGTGCCGGACGGCACCACCGTCAAGAGCGCGGACGGCGACGTCCTGGCCGATCTCGTCGGCGCCGGCACCCGCTTCGTCGCCGCCGCGGGCGGCCGCGGCGGCCTGGGGAACGCTGCGCTGGCCTCGCCGCGGCGCAAGGCGCCCGGGCTTCGCGCTCCTGGGAGAACCGGGGGACGTGCTGGACGTCGTCCTCGAGCTCAAGACCGTCGCGGACGTCGCACTGGTCGGCTACCCCAGTGCCGGCAAGTCGAGCCTGATCGCGGCCCTCTCCGCCGCCCGACCCAAGATCGCGGACTACCCGTTCACGACGCTCGTGCCGAACCTCGGCGTGGTCGAGGCGGGCGACGTGCGCTTCACCGTGGCCGACGTCCCGGGCCTGATCCCGGGAGCGAGCGAGGGCAAGGGCCTCGGCCTGGAGTTCCTGCGGCACGTGGAGCGCTGCTCCGTGCTCGTCCACGTGCTCGACTGCGCCACCCTCGAACCGGGCCGCGACCCGGTCAGCGACCTCGACGTCATCGAGGCCGAGCTCGCGGCCTACCGGGTCGACCCCGGCATGGTGCCGCTGCTGGAGCGGCCACGCCTCGTCGTCCTCAACAAGGTCGACGTCCCCGAGGCCCGCGACCTCGCCGAGATGGTGAGGCCCGACCTCGAGCAGCGGGGCCTGGAGGTCTTCGAGGTCTCTGCCGCCAGCCACGAGGGGCTGCGTCCGCTGTCCTTCGCGATGGCCCGGATCGTCGCGGCCGCGCGGGCCGCCGTCCCGGCTCCGGCCCCCCGGGTCGTGCTGCGCCCCCGCGCCGTCGACGACAGCGGCTTCACGGTGACGCCGCAGAACACTGCTGACGGCGTCCGTTACCGGGTCCGCGGCGAGAAGCCCGAGCGCTGGGTGCGCCAGACGGACTTCAGCAACGACGAGGCCGTCGGGTACCTCGCCGACCGGCTTGCCCGCCTCGGCGTCGAGGAGGCGCTGTTCGAGGCCGGCGCGGTCGCGGGCTCGGAGGTCGTGATCGGCGACGACACCAGTGGCGTCGTCTTCGACTGGGAGCCCACCCTGGTGGCGGGGCCGGGGGTGCTCGCCGCCCCGCGGGGCAGCGACCTGCGCCTCGAGGACAGCGGGCGCGCGACCCGCGAGGAGCGCCGAGAGCGCTACGAGTCGCGCCGGCAGGCGCGCCGCGACGCCCGCGACGAGCTGGCGCAGGAACGTCTGGCCGGGGTGTGGACCGATCCGGACGACGACCTCGGCGGCCCGATCGACGACGAGGACGTGGATCCGGCGACCCCCGGTGGGGACGGCGAGGAGGCCCGGCCGTGACCAGCCGGGCGCGATCTCGCGTCCGCGCGCCGCGTGGTCGTCAAGGTCGGCAGCTCGTCGCTCACGACCCGTGAGGGTGGCCTGGACGCCGGGCGTCTCGGAGCACTCGTGAACGCCCTCGCGCAACGTCGGCTGGCCGGTGCGGAGGTCGTGCTGGTCTCGTCCGGCGCGATCGCGGCGGGCCTTGCGCCGCTCGGCCTGGCCCGCCGGCCCAAGGACCTCGCCACCCAGCAGGCCGCCGCCAGCGTGGGGCAGGGCGTGCTGGTCGCCGAGTACTCCGTCGCGTTCGCGCGGCACGGCCTCACCGTCGGTCAGGTGCTGCTGACCGCGGAGGACGTGGTGCGCCGCGGCCACTACGTCAACGCCCGCCGCACGCTGGAGCGGCTGCTGGGCCTGGGCGTCGTGCCCGTGGTGAACGAGAACGACACGGTCGCGACCCAGGAGATCCGGTTCGGCGACAACGACCGGCTGGCGGCGCTCGTCGCCCACCTGGTGCAGGCGGACGCCCTCCTGTTGCTCTCGGACGTCGACGCCCTCTACGACGGCCCGCCCGGGCGCGCCGGCGTCCGGAGGGTGCCGCTCGTCCGCGGCCCGGGGGACCTCGAGGGGCTGCGGATCGGATCCGTGGGCGCCGCGGGCGTCGGGTCCGGCGGCATGGTGACGAAGGTGGAGGCCGCGGCGATCGCCGCGTCGGCGGGCGTCCCCACGCTGCTCACCGCGGCACCGTTGGTGGCAGAGGGCCTGTCGGGGGCGGACGTCGGCACCTGGTTCACGGCCCGCGGGGCCAGGCGCGCCAGCCGGCTGCTGTGGCTCGCGCACGCCGCGCGCACGGCGGGCACGCTGGTGCTCGACGAGGGAGCCGTCGCGGCCGTGGTGGGCCGCCGTACGTCCCTGCTGCCGGCCGGCATCACCCGGGTGGAGGGCGCGTTCAGCGCGGGCGACCCCGTGGAGCTGGCGGACCCGGCCGGCCGGGTGGTGGCCCGGGGGCTGGTGAACTACGACGCGTCCGACCTGCCGGCCCTGCTCGGCCGGTCCACCCGGGAGCTGGCCCGGGAGCTCGGCGCCGGCTACGAGCGCGAAGTGGTCCACCGCGACGACCTCGTGCTCCTCGACCGGGCCCCGCCGACGGGGCGCGAGCGGGTGGCCCCCCGCGTCGACAGACGCTGAACCGTTGGGTAGAGTCACGCTGCGTCGATACGAAGTGTCCGGCTGTATACGACATGCCGGGCGGTTCCGCCACGCCGGGGTACGGTTCTCGCCCAAAGTCATGACGGGCCGCCGTGTATCTGGTGCACTTGACGTGTGCCCACCGGAGCGAACGACGAGACGCTCGCGACCCTGACCCCGCTGCGCGGGCTCTCCTTGGGGGACGCGACCAGGCCCCGCCGTGCGCGCAAGCCCGAGCCGGCCCTCTGGTACGTGACGGTCACGGTGAGCGGCCCGCGGATGAGGCCCGAGGAGGTGCGCGCCGCGCTCGAGCGGCTCAGCGTGGAGCAGCCGTTCCTGGTGTCCGCCGGCTACACCGGGGCCCGGGCGGAGATCCGGTACTGGGACGAGTCGGTCGACGTCGAGGGCGCGCTGGCCCAGGCCCTGCGGCTGTGGCGCGAGCACGAGAAGACCGCCGGCCTGCCGCCCTGGCGGGTCGTCGGCATCGAGGTGGTCGATCGCGACACCGCCCGCCGCCGGTGGGAGACGTCGTCCATGCAGCCGGTCACGACTCTGGGCGAGATCCGGGCCCTGGACGCCGACCACTAAGCGGGCCGGGCCGGCGCTCGGTGTCCGGTGTGCCGCGGGGCTGGTCGTGAAGCCGATGATGAAGATCACGGTGAAGGCGACACGCCGTACGCACGGCGTGTCGCCTTCACCGTGATCTTCACAGCGGGCTTCACGCTCGCGAGGCCCTCGACGCCGCCCCGAGGGTGGCGCGCCTGACGTCGAACATCGCCTTGGACGTCGAACATCGCCTTGGACGTCGAACATCGTCGCCTTGGACGTCGAACATCGCCTTGGACGTCGAACATCGCCTTGGACGTCGAACATCACGAGGGACGCAACCGTGCCTGGAGCGCACACGTGCGTCCCCTGTGATGTTCAACGTCGTCGCCGAGGGCGATCGGGACGGGCGCCAGCCCTGCGGTCTCTTGTTCCGGGGCCGATAGGCTGACCGGCATGAGCGTGACGGAGGCCCCCGCCGAGGCCGCCCCGGCGACGGACGTGCGCGAGGCCGTGCACGCCGTCTGCCGGCGGGCTCGCGCCGCCGCCCGCGTGCTCGCCACCGCGCCGGCCGGCACCAAGGACGCGGCTCTGCTGGCCGTCGCCGACGCCCTCGCAGCCGCCACCGACCGCATCGTCGAGGCCAACGCGACGGACCTCGAGCGTGGCCGCCGGGACGGGCTGGCCGAGGGGTTGCTCGACCGGTTGCGCCTGGACCCGGACCGGGTCGCGGTCATCGCCGCCGCCGTCCGGCACGTCGCGTCGCTGCCCGACCCGGTCGGCGAGGTGGTGCGGGGCTCGACCCTGGCGAACGGCCTGCGGCTGCGGCAGGTCCGCGTCCCCATGGGTGTCATCGGCATGATCTACGAGGCGCGCCCCAACGTCACCGTCGACGCCGCCGTTCTCGCCGTGAAGAGCGGCAACGCGGCCGTGCTGCGCGGCGGGTCCGCCGCCCGCGCGAGCAACGAACTGATCGTCGACGTCGTCCGCGAGGCCCTGGCCGGCGCGGGCCTGCCGGCGGACGCCGTCACCTCGATCGACGGTCTGGGCCGGGACGGCGCCGCCGAGCTGATGCGCGCCCGCGGCCTCGTCGACCTGCTCGTGCCCCGCGGCGGCGCCGGCCTGATCCGCACCGTCGTCGAGACCTCGACCGTTCCCGTGATCGAGACCGGGACCGGCAACTGCCACGTGTACGTCGACGCGTCCGCCGACCTGGACCAGGCGCTGGCGATCACCCTCAACGCCAAGACCCGCCGCGTGAGCGTCTGCAACGCCGCCGAGACCCTCCTGGTGCACGCGGACGCCGCACCTGCCTTCCTCCCGCGTGTGCTGCCCGCCCTGCGCGACGCGGGCGTGACGGTGCACGCCGACGAGCAGGTGCGGTCCGCCGCCGCCGCGGCGGCCGTCGACACGGTGCCGGCCACCGACGAGGACTGGGCCGCCGAGTACCTCTCACTGGACCTGGCGGTCGCCGTCGTGGAGTCCCTGGACGCCGCCCTCGAACACGTCCGCCGCTGGTCCAGCGGGCACACCGAGGCCATCGTCACCACCGACCTGCGCGCCGCCGACCGCTTCGTGGCCGAGGTCGACTCGGCCGTGGTCGCCGTCAACGCCTCCACCGCCTTCACCGACGGCGCGGAGTTCGGCCTCGGTGCCGAGATCGGCATCTCCACCCAGAAGCTGCACGCGCGCGGGCCCATGGGCCTGACAGAACTCACCTCGACCAAGTGGGTCGTGGCCGGCGACGGCCACGTCCGCCCCTGACGCTGGGAGCCACATGGAAGGCACGGAGGTCCGCAAGCTCACCGAGCTGGAGGACCGGCACTGGTGGTACCGGGAGCGCCGCGCGCTCGTCACGCGGGCGCTGCGAGGGCGCCGGCCGGGGACGGCGCTCGACGTCGGTGCGGCCGGCGGCGGCAACACCCGGGTGCTGCAGTCCCTGGGCTGGCGGGCCGCGGCCCTGGAGTACGGCGAGGAGGGGGCGCAGGTCTGTGCCGAGCGCGGCATCCCGGTGCTGCGCGGCGACGCCACCCGGCTGCCGCTCGCGGGGGAGAGCCTCGACCTGGTCGTCGCCTACGACGTCCTCGAACACATCGAGGACGACGGCGCTGCGGCCAAGGGCGTCTTCCAGCTGCTGAAGCCCGGCGGCCTCTTCCTCGTGGCCGTGCCGTGCGACATGAAGCTCTGGTCCGCGCACGACGTCGCCGTGAACCACGTCCGGCGCTACAGCCGCGCCGGGCTCCTCGGCCTGCTGACCGGCGCCGGCTTCGAGATCGAGGACACGCGCTCGTGGATGGTGCTGCTGCGCCCCGCCGTCAGGGTGCGCCGCCGGTCGGCCACGGGCAGCGACCTCGACGACCCGCCGGCCTGGCTCAACACGGCACTCGGGGCCGTCGTCGCCGCCGAGCGCTGGCTGCCCGTCGGCCGGCTGCCCGGGGTGTCGCTGCTGGTCACCGCCCGGCGGCCCTGAGCTCCTCGTCGAGGGTGATGGCGTCCGGGGTGTCCGGGTGCAGCGAGTCCCGGGCGACGAAGTACGAGGGCCGCCCCTGCACCTGCGTGTAGAGGCGCCCGACGTACTCGCCGAGCAGACCCAGGCACAGCAGCTGGACGGCCCCGACCGCGGCCACCGCCACGAACGTGGACGTCCAGCCGGGGACCGTGTGCCCCGACAGGTAGGCGGTGAGGGCGAAGGCGAACAGCACAGCCGTCACCAGGGCGCCGCCGAGGCCGAACCACGTCGCCAGGCGCAGCGGCGCCACGCTGAAACCCGTCAAGGAATCGACTGTGAGACGCAGCATCCGCGACAGGGGGTACTTCGTGGTGCCCGCGGCACGGGGCGCCCGGCGGTAGGGGACCGTCGCGCTCGGGAACGCCAGCGCCGGGATGACGAGCCGCAGGACCCGGTGGTGGTCGGGCAGGGTGTTGACGGCGTCCACGGTGGCCCGGCTCATCAGCCGGAAGTCACCCGCGTCGGCCGTGAGGTGGCCGCCGATGACACGCTGCATCAGGCGGTAGTACGCCCGGGCGGTGAGGCGCTTGAACGCGGTGTCCGTGCTGCGGTCGCTGCGGACGCCGTAGACGACGTCCACGTTCTCCGCCCGGGCCGTCGCGAGCATCTGCGGCAGGAGCTCGGGAGGGTCCTGCAGGTCGGCGTCCAGGGTGGCGACCCAGGCGCCGCGCGCCCGCGCCAGCCCGGCGGACAGCGCGGCCTGGTGGCCGGCGTTGGCCCGCAGCCGGACCACCCGCAGCTCCGGCCAGGTGCGCTGCTCCCGCAGCAGGAGGACAGGAGTCTGGTCGCGGCTGCCGTCGTCGACCACGAGGACCTCGTATGGCTCGCCGAGGCCGTCGAGGACGGGCCGCAGTCGCTCGGCGAAGAGGGGAAGGACCGCCTCCTCGTCGAACATGGGTACGACGACGGTCAGGGCGGGAGATGGGCCTGCCACGGTGCGCTCGTCCTCCACAGGACTAAGGGCTGGATCACGTCGTCCATCCGGGGGACGACCGTGCGTCGCCCGCCGCAGCGGGGACGTGCCACACTGGGCCGCGGTCGTCGCCCCAGACAGCACAGCCTACCTGCGGCGGCCGGAACGGCCTCACGGCCGATGGCCCGCGCCCGTGAAGGAGAGCTGGAGAACGATGACCGTATCGCTCGTCGTGGCGGACGCCGAGAAGGCGTCCTCCCTGCCGATCCCCCCGATCGCCTTCGCCGTGCTCGCCATCGCCTTCTTCGGTTTCCTGCTGCTGGTGACCTTCGCGTTCCGCAGCGTGGCCCACCGGCACTGACCCGCCGGCGGTCCGGTGCGGAGCACACGCCCGCGCCTCGGCGTCATGGGCGGCACGTTCGACCCGATCCACCACGGCCACCTCGTGGCCGCGAGCGAGGTGGCCAGCGTCTTCGACCTGGACGAGGTCGTCTTCGTGCCGACCGGGCAGCCCTGGCAGAAGTCCGACCGTGAGGTCTCCCCGGCTGAGCACCGTTACCTCATGACGGTGATCGCCACGGCCTCCAACCCGCGGTTCACGGTCAGCCGCGTCGACATCGACCGCGGCGGGCTGACCTACACCATCGACACCTTGCGCGACCTCGGCGTCGAACGGCCGGACACCGAGATGTTCTTCATCACCGGTGCCGATGCCCTCGACCAGATCCTCACCTGGAAGGACAGCGAGGAGCTCTTCGGCCTCGCTCATTTCGTCGGTGTCACGCGCCCCGGGCACCGGCTCGACCGGGCCGGCCTGCCCCCCGACCGCGTCAGCCTGATGGAGGTCCCCGCCATGGCGATCTCCTCCACCGACTGCCGCGCGCGTGTGGTCGCCGGAGACCCCGTCTGGTACCTCGTGCCCGACGGGGTCGTGCAGTACATCGCCAAGCACCGCCTGTACCGCGGGGCGGCGGTGCCCGCGTGAGCGAGGACACGACCGCGACTGCGGACCTGGGCGACGCCGCCACCCGGGGCGAGCGCCGGCGCGCGCTGCAGGCCGAGCGGGAGCGTCAGGCGCAGCGCCAGGCGGAGCGGGAGCGTCAGGCGCAGCCCGAGGCCGGGGGGCAACTCGAGGAGCAGGCCCCGCCGCTGGCGCACCCGTACGCGGTGACCCTGCCTGAGCAGGAGGCCGCGGTGTTCGTGTCGGACGCGCGCCAGGCGTCCGAGGCCGACGGCGTCGCTCTCGTACCCGCCGCGGACGCCGGCCCGCCCACAATGATCACCCCCGAGGCCGGCTCGGCGGCGCCGGACGAAAACGTCGGCGCGCCCGTCGACGCGCACCCGGACGGCGATCTGCCGGCGCGAGGCGGACGGCAGCCGTCGCTTGTCCCGCCACCGTTCGAGCTGCCGCCATTCTCCCTGCCGTCCGACGCCCCGTCCTCGGACTGGTCGGCGTTCACCCCGGTGATCCCGCCCGAACCGCTGCGCTTCGACGAAGCACCACCTGCCGTGTGGGAGCCGCAGGAGCCCTGGACGGCGCCGGCGGAGCCAGAGTTCGCCGTCCTGTCCGAGGCCGGCGCCGAGGACAGCGTGTGGACGGTGCCCACGCCGCAGGACGGCATGCCGGGGCCCGCGGAGCCGCCGGAGGCCGGCGACCAGCGGCCGGCCGAGTCGGCGGACGAGCTGACCGGGTCTGCCGCTGGAGCGGCCGGCCACGCCGATCCCGCGGATCCCGCGGATCCCGCGGATCCCGCGGATCAGAACGCCCGTCCGCTGACGTCGCCGCTGGGGTGGTCCGCGGACCTCTCCCGCGTCGAACTCTTCCGCTCCGCCCTCGACGATCTCGCGCAGGCGCCGGGGGAAGGTGTCGCGCCCGAGGGCGAGGACCTGTTCCCCGCCGCGACGACCCGCGAGCCGGTTCCGCTCGACCCCGGGAACGGCGACCCGCACCCGGTCGACGCGTCCGGCGGGTGGACGAGTGGGCCGCCGGCGGATGAGGTGCAGAGCCAGTCGCCCGCCGACGAAATGCCGGCGCAGCCGCCCCCCGACGAGCTGCCGGTGCCGCGTTGGGACCAGCTGCCCATGGAGGATCTGCGCGGGGCCGATCTGCCCCCGGAGGGTCTGCCCGGGGACGCTCTGCCCGGCGAGGAGCCCACGGCCGAAGAGCTGCCGATCGCCGAGCTTCCGGCCGAGGAGTCCGGGGACGGCGAACCCGCGGCGGACGAGCTGCCGGTGGACGAGGCACCCGAGAACGAGCTCGGAGCGAGCGAGCCCTGGGCCGACGAGCCCGGGGACGACCCATCGCGCGTGGACGAGCCACCGGCGGACGAGCTGTCGCCGTCCGAGGATGTGCCGTCCGAGGATGTGCCGCACGAGGGTGCCACGCAGCCCGAAGACGAGGAGCCGTCGCGTGCGCCCGCGGATGGCGACAGCCATGCGGAGGACCACCCTGCCGCGCCGTTCCTCACCGAACTGCTCGGCGAACGCGTCGCCCCCGCGCCGCCGGCAGCCGAGACTGCGTCCCACCTCGAGCCCCCGGCGCACGAGCTCCCGCCCGCGAGGCCGGCTGCGGCGCCCCCGGCCCCCGAACCTTCCCTGGCGCGCGCTCACCCGGACGACGTCGAGGCGTCGCTGCCGCCGCTGGGCCGCCCGGCGTTCGGGCGCGCTCCGACCCAGCGGCTCGCGGAGGCCCTCGCCCACGGGGAAGCGCCCCACCCGAGCGACGACGACGAGCCCTTGCGGGGGACAGTCGGGCCGGTGCTCCGTCGCAGCACCGAGAGGGTTCGTTACCCGACGAGCAGCATGCCCGTGATCAGGCCCCCGGTGATGCCGCCGACCCCGGGGTCGGGGATCCCGATCACCCCCGTGCGTCCGGGCACGGTGACCTGGCAGCAAGCGCTCGCAGGTGACGTGCTTCCGCAGGGGAAGAAGAAGCAACGGCCGGGCCCGCGCGTGTCGAAGCCGCGGCACGTCTCCGGCGGTGTCGGCGAGTACCGGCCGAAGGTCGCAGCGGACCGGTCCCTGACGCTGCTCGTCGTCGCCATGCTCCTCGTGCTCGCCGGGCTCGTGGCTGCCGCCGTGTGGACGTTCTGGCCACACCTCTCCGGCGCCCCCGCGTCGTTGCCGGTGCCCGGCGCCCCGCGCGCGGTCAGCGGTCCGTGAGAGGCTGGATCGTGCTGCACCGAAAGCCACATCTCCGGAGGAATCTGCTGGTGACTGCGACAGAGCGCGCCGTCGAGCTCGCGACCGAGGCGGCGCTCGCCGCCGCCGACAAGCTGGCGACGGACGTCGTCGCGATCGACGTCAGCGAGCAGCTGGTCATCACCGACGTCTTCCTGCTCGCGGCGGCGCCCAACGACCGTCAGGTCCGCGCCATCGTCGAGGCCATCGAGGAGCGCCTGCTGAAGAGCGGCGTCAAGCCGGTGCGCCGTGAGGGCGAACGCGAGGGCCGGTGGGTGCTGCTCGACTTCGGTGAGCTCGTCGTCCACGTCCAGCACGCTGAGGAGCGCGAGTACTACGCCCTCGAGCGACTGTGGCGTGACTGCCCGCTCGTGGAGCTTCCCGAGCAGGTGCACGCCGGCGCCGGCCGCCCGGAGTGACCGCGGGCCGGGTCGTCGTCCTCCGGCACGGGCGCACCGGCCACAACCTGCGGCACGTGTGGCAAGGACAGCTCGACGTCCCCCTCGACGAGGTGGGCGTCCGGCAGTCACAGCTGGCCGCACGCGTGGTCGCGGCGCTTGATCCGGTGGCCGTCGTCACGTCGGACCTGGTGCGCGCGAGCGCCACCGCCCAGGCCGTCGCCGACGTCCACGGGCTGCCCGTCAAGGTCGACGAACGATTTCGGGAGGTCGACGCCGGGCGCTGGCAGGGGCTGACCCGGGACGAGATCATCGCAGCCGGGGACGGCGACCTGTTCGCCGCCTGGCGGCGGGGCGAAGACGTCGCACTGGGCGGGGGCGAGCGGCCGAGCGCGCTGGGTCGCCGGGGCGCGGCGGCGTTGCTCGATCACGCGGTCGCCCTCGACGGCGGGACGATCGTGGTCGTTGCGCACGGCGCTGTGCTGCGGGCTGCCGTCCTCACCCTGCTGGGGGTCGAGCAGCCGCGGTGGGCACTGCTCGCCGGCCTCCCGAACTGCGGCTGGGGCCTGATCCAGCCGGCAGAACCGACCTGGCGCCTGCTCGCCTGGGGTCTCACGGCCCCCACCCCCATCGACGATCAAGGAATTCCTGGGGATCAAGGAATTCCTGGGGATCATGCTTGACCTCCCCCAGGTGCGTCGGTACGCCCAGGTCGGGAGGTTGGCGGACACGGGTAGTGGCGGCCGTGCCTCGGTCGACGCGCCGATCGCTACGGGGGTGAGAGCAGGGTCGCCCGTTGTGTAGACTCGGCGAGGCCGTCCGGCGGTGGGCAACCACGGCGCAGGCGGCGGCGGGGCTGTAGCGCAGTTGGTAGCGCACCTCCATGGCATGGAGGGGGTCAGGGGTTCGAATCCCCTCAGCTCCACTTGTTTGTGCTGGTCAGAGTGTTGATGCTCCTGCTGTTTGATCTTCTCCCGTACAGCAGTAGCGGTTCGATACAGCAGTAGGCCCGCGTCGGTCCGTAGTTGGGCGTCCGCTGGCTCCTCGTCCGTTGGGAGCAGCAGTTGTAGGGGCATGTTGCTCACCTGTTGACGGCTGGTCACTGTGCGGGGCTGTGCGCTGGCCCGATCCGGCTGTGATCCCGGCTCATCGCCCTGGACGCGGTTGCCGCATGAACTGTTGCCCCGCTATCGTTCCGCCGCTCAGTTGCTGCGGGCGGGCTTTGCCTTTTCCTGACGGGTCGCTCTTTGGATCAGTCGCGATACGGGGTAGGTCAGTATCCAGCTGTACTTCGCGAGGCTTGCATCTCCGTAAGACAAAGGTATGGACAGGGCAAAGACGATGGGGGCCGCCAGGCTGGACAAGAAGTGTCGATGCAGCAGGGCGGGGGCCCTGTCGCTGGTGAGCAGTTCTCTGTGCCGGGACATGTACCACCACAGAGTGCACGCCAAGACCCCCGTCATGGCGATGGCGCCGGCGTAGAAGGCTGTAGCAGCAGACGTGTCGCCGCGCTGGGCGAGGACTGACGTGGGGAAGGGCAAGAAGGCTACGCACAGCAGGAAGATCATGTTGACCCAGAGTGAGCGGGTGTCGAACGCGGACACGAGCTGGAACCATTTGTGGTGTGACATCCAGAACAAGCCCGTGACAATGAAGCTCAGCGCGAACGTGACCATCTGCGGGATCAGGTCCACTAATTGGGAGCCCACGTGAGTCGGGGCAAGCTTCACGTCGGCAAGAGGTAGGACGAGGAGTGTCACGGCAATCGCGAAGACCGCGTCACTGAAGAAGAGGACGCGGTCGAAGGCGGTGGCCTCGTGCTTCCACCGATCAAGGGGAGCCATCAGACACCTCGCTCTTGATAGTCCGGTGCACCGGACGTAGTGCCGATCGCCGCGGTTCCGGAGCGCCACCGGGCGGCGACCAGGCTGACGCAAGTCGACGCCAGCACATCGCCGATCGACGCCGCTGCGTCACCAGTGCTGTCCTGCCCGTTCATGAGGAGCTCCGTCACCAGCGCCGGCACGTGGTCGATGTGTCCGGATCGGGCTAGCGAACCGGACTGAGCGGGCCCACTCGCAGGCCACCCTAGGGCCTGATCAGTACAGCAGCGGGGTACAGCAGCCGCCGCGGCCGACGTGGACGCTCAAGGATGCCGGCGAGACCGCGACCATCAGTCGCGACCATGAGTGACTGTCGTGCATGTAGATGGCATGGAGGGGGTCAGGGGTTCGAATCCCCGCAGCTCCACAGAGCAAGATCGCGAACGCCCAGGCCGCTGGCCTGGGCGTTCGTCGTTTCCGGGTGTGCGAGTACGCGAGCCGACGACCACTGCGCGGCGTCCAGCATGCGCTCGCCGACGAAATGTAGGTACAATCTTATTGTTGTGCGCACATCTGGAGGTTGGCATGAGCACGGTGTCTGTCCGTGAGTTCTCCTACAACCCGAGTGCGATGTTCGCGCGGGTGGAGCAGGGGGAGACGATCGAGGTCACCAGGCATGGGCGGGTTATCGCCGTGCTCCTACCGGGTGGCGAGGCGCTGGCGCGGTACGTGCCGCTCGTCACCAAGGGTCTCGCGAAGCTCAAGGCGACGACCACGAGCGACCTCGACCGGGTGAGTCCGATCCCCGTGCCGGACGACGTCTCACCGCTGGACCTGCTGCTGGCCGAACGCGAGGAGGACGGTCGTTGATCTACCTTGACGCCTCCGCGCTGGTCACGTTGCTCTCCGGTCGTCCCTATGCCACTGAGCTGCGCACTTCTCTCTCGTCCAGGCCCGGAATGCCAATGGCCACGAGCACCTTGGGTTTTGTCGAGACCGTACGGACGATGGACCGGGTGGGGAGCTACCCGACGCTCATGTCCGATCTCGTCAGGAACTTCACCGAGATCCTCGTGACGGAGGAGATCCGCGACGGAGCGGCGCTACTGCCCACCGGCGTCCGTACGCTGGACGCCGTCCACATCGCCAGCGCGCAGGCACTCGGCGACAGTCTGGATGTGCTGATCACCTATGACGGGCGCATGTTCGACGTGGCTCGCTCTGTGGGCCTCTCCGTCGCCGCACCCGGGATGCGGTGAGAGTGCGAGTAGGCGGCAAGCACCTTCACCGCAGGGCAACGTTCGAACCCCAGATCGTCCTCGCCTCGTGCCCCCGGCCGGGCTCAGGAGCGGGCCAGGAACAACCAGGCACCGAGGAGACCCGCCTTCGTCGCGGCGACGTTGTTGGCGATGCGTTGCACGAACGGCGGGCCGAAGATGACGGCGTTGCTGAGCTGTCCCTGCGGCGGCGGTCCGAGGGTGGTGGAGTGTGCGGTCGTCCTCGACCTCGACCTCGAATCCGGCCGCCTCGAGGTGGGCGCGGTAGTCCGCGACGGTCTCGACGAAGGATGAGCGCTCGTCCTCGGCCCACGGCAGCGGGTAGGGCAGGTCACCCTCGCCCGTGCGCACCTGCTCGTAGACGCGCGAATCTGCCGCCCGGCCGCAGCACGCGGTGCACCTCGGCGAACACCGCGGTCTTGTCCGGGAGATTCATGCCGACATGGACCATGACGGCCGCGTCGAACGAGCCGTCGTCGAGGGGCGTGGACTCGCCGGCCGTAGCCAGGAACTCGGTGCGATCGCCCAGGCCGACCGCATCGCTGAGGATGCGGGCGGTCTCGACGAACTCCGGGGTGAGGTCGATCCCGGTCACGGCGGCGCCGGCCATGGCCGCCATCCGCGAGGCGCCGCCGATCCCGCAGCCCACGTCGAGCAGTCGTACGCCGGGCGCGACGCCGAGGCGGTCGAGGACATGCTTGCTCGCCGGCGTACCTCCAGCGTGCAGCTGGTCGACCGGGAACAGGTCGTCGGCGCGCGAAGTGGTCTGTGTCGACCCCGGCACCGGACAGGGCTCGAAGGATGGTCGTGGCGAGATCGTCGTCGGGTCCGTAATGGCGGGTGACGAGATCGCGAATATCCACGCGCCGCAACCTAGGGCCAGTGCGGTCTCGTGTCGACGACGCAACCTACGGTCCGGCCGCTGCGCCCAGTAGGGAGATGTCGCAGACGGACGCCCGCATGGGCGAACTGCCACTGATCGGATCGCTCGGTGTCTGGCGCAGCACGAGGTTGAGGTTGGCGCTGTCCGGCCCGTAGGGCGGGTAGCCGGGCAGTCCGAGTTCGTCGCACGCCTGCCACCAGCCGTGCTGGGCGAACACGACCTGCGGGTCGAGGCTGGCGTTGAGCTTGGCGCGGGCCCGGACGCTGCCGTGCGGGGTGTCCACGGAGATCCAGTCGCCCGCCGCGATCCCGCGGGCCGCGGCCGTGGAGGGGTGCATCTCGACCTGCGGGTCGGGCGCGCTCTTGCGCAGGGCGGCTATCTGTCGGTGCTGGGTCTCGCAGAAGAACAACGACTTCGCACAGCTGAGCACCAGCGGGTACCGATCGGCGAGGTCCCTGCGGGAGCGAGGGCTGGTGAGGGGTTCCACGAAGGTGGGCAGTGGCGAGTAGCCGTGCGCGGCCAGCGTCGCCGAGTACAGCTCCACCTTGCCTGAAGGCGTGGCGAAACCGGTGTCCGCGTACTTGCGGTGCCGCGTCTGCAGGGGCACCCGCACTCCCTCCGGATGAGCTCGCAGCTGCTCCAGGGTTATTCCGCTCGGCTCGAGCTGATGGCGGAACGCCGCTTCGATATCGCCGTCCCAGAAGGCTGCGCCGAGGCCCGAGCCGAGTCGCGAGGTCGAAGACGATCTGCAGGTCCGAGCGGGCCTCGCCGCGCGGCGCGACGAGCGGCCGCCGGAGCTGGACCAGCGACTGCGCCTCCTGGCTGTACTCGAAGCCGATCTTCAGCGCCTCCGATTCGAACGGGGTCGTCACCGGCAGCACGATGTCGGCCAGTTCGGCCGTCGGGGTCATGAAGAGGTCGGCCTGCGCGAAGAAGTCCAGGCTGCGAAGCGCCTCGCGCCCGCGGGCGCTGTCCGCGTGGGCCATGACCATGTTGCCGCCGAAGCTCACCACTCGCCGTGATCCGCGCCGTCCAGCGCGGCGGTGTAGAAGTCCTCCCCGGTGACGAACCCGAACCGCGCCGGGCCGAGCGGCCGGTGGTCTGCGCCCACGGCGGGCGGGAGCGCATCGGACAGGAACTCCATGCCCTCAATCGGGTTGGACGGCACCGCTTCGAACAAGCACGTTGCCGCCGGGGACGTCCAGGCTGCCGGTCAGGGCGTAGAGGACGTCGATGGCGCGAATGGTCTGCGTCGTGCCGCTGTGCTGCTCGAGACCGCTCCAGGTGTAGAACGCGACTGGCCGGGCCTCCCAGAGCGTCTTCGCCGCCGCGACGATGTCCGCAGCCGGCACACCCGTGATCTCCTCGGCCACGTCCGGTGGGAACTCCGCGGCGCGTGCCGCGAGCAGGTCCCAGACCCTCTCTCCGCCGACCTCGTCGGCCGCGTTGGTCCACTGCCGCACGAAGCCGGAGTCGTACCAGCCGTTCTCGATCATCACATGCGTGAGCGACAGGGCGAGCGCGGCGTCAGTGCCGGGCCGTACCCGCAGCCAGTGGTCCGCCTTGGCGGCGAGGCCGGCCTTTCGCGGATCGACAACGATCAGCTTTGCCCCGCGAGCGACGGCGGCGACGGTGCTCGTGGCGTGCGCGAGCCGGGCGACGGACGGGTTGTAACCCCAGAACAGGATGCAGCCGGCGTTCTCCAGGTCCGGCAGGTAGACGCCGGGCACGGAGGCGCCGAAGGTGTACAGCGGAGCGAGATAACGACCCCACCCGCACAGCTCCATGTAGCTGGCGTAGTTCGGGCACCCGAACGCACGGATCAGCCGCTGGATCCAGTCGGCGGCGTCGCTGATCGCCGACGTCGAGGGCGAGCTCGAACTGAACGCCACCGACTGTGGCCCGCCGGCAGCCGCGGCCGCCATGAGCCGCGCTGCAACCGTGCCGAGTGCCTCCTCCCAGCTGATGCGTTCCCACTGGGGGTCCGGGGCATCCTTGGGTGCCGTCCGCCGGAGCGGGTGAAGCAGCCTGGACGGGTGAGAGACGATGTCGGGCGCCGCCTTGCCCTTCACGCAGATGGCCCGACCCGTCGGATGTGTTGGGTCCGGGAACAATGCCAGGAGCTCTCCGTCCGCCACCTCCGCGCGTGCGCCACACCGCGACACGCACAGGGGGCAGAACGTCGGGACCAGAGGCCCACCCATTCTCCGATCCTCGACCTGCGGCTCCCACCCTGGCAATGGACTCGAGTACCTCCAGCAGGACTGCATCCGGAACACTGCGCCGGCCACCGCTCGCCGGTGCCTATGCCTTCCCCGCCGCCCACCCGCTCACGCCGAGGACGCGAAAGACCAGCACCCGCGTGAAGGGCCGATCCCGGTACTGGGGGTACCGGTTCGCCAGCAGGGCGGCGAGGTCGGCCACCCGTCCGGGCGGCGGCTCCGCCACGTGCCGCAGCTCAGCTCGCACCCACCACAGCCGGGACCAGTCGTCGCGGTCCCAGTGCTCCACCAGGAGGGTCGCGCGCGGATCTGCCTCGAGGTTGCGTTCCCGTTGCAGCTGCGCGGACGCCTTGGGCTTCACCCGGTCGACGGGCACTCCCACGTGGTCGTCCTCGTCCACGGCGAAGACCACGGGCACCGCGTCGACTCCTCGCGCCGCATGCACAGTGCAGAGGATCCCGTGGTCGTGCGTCGTGAGGCGGACCCGTGCCTCCTCCTGCGCCAGCTTCACGGCACTGGCGGGGCGGTCGCCGACACCAGTCGGTGCAGAGCCAGCCGGGCCAGGGGCAGGTACGGGACGACGACCGGCGCCGGCCCCGACAGGACGAGCACCGTCCGGCTCCCGCCGAGCTCCGACGGGTCAGGCTCGACGACGTGCACGAGCTCGACGTGCACGCCGAGGGCGCCCGCCCGCCACCGCCAGCTGCGTCGAGCGGCGTCGGACTCGTCGACGTCCAGCACCTCGAAGGGGAGCGGGACGCCCAGCGGCCCCCGCACCAGCCCCTTCGTGCCGGGCACGAGCCGGCGGGGCGCGTAGTCGACGCCCGTGATCTGCGGGGACCACTGCGACCACCGCGCCGGGCGCACGTAGCGGTCCCACACCTCGTCGGGCGGCTGCCGCCCGCTGACGGAGATCTCGCGGTGGACGTTCAGCGGAAGGCGGCGCACCGCGCCATCGTCCTGCAGCGGCCCTCACAGCGCCTCCGGCCACCTGCCCAGGCACGGTGCGCGCGCCTACACTCCACGCCGTGCGCCTGGCGCTGCTGGGGCCTATCGCGGTCCACGACGGGGAGGCAGGCCGACGCGCTCGCGGCGCTGACCAAGGCACGGCGGCACCTCCGGGAGGAGCTCGGCGTCGACCCCGGCCGCCCCCTGCGTGACCTCGAGCTGGCGTTCCTGCGCCACGACGACGGTGCTCCGTCCGGGCACGACCCCGGCACTCGTCGACGTCCTGAGGTTGGCCGCGCCGCTGCCGGCCCCGCACACCCCCCACACGCCGTTCATCGGTCGCGCCGCCGAGCTCGAGATCCTCGAGGGGGCGTGGCGGTCAGCTAGCCGGCGAGGCACGGTCGTCGCCCTCGAGGGCGAGCCGGGGATCGGCAAGAGCGCCCTGGCCGCGCGGTTCGTCCGCGAGCTCGACGCCCCCGTCGCGTGGGGGACGTGCCCGGAGCACGAGGTCGCACCGGCGCTGTGGCCCTGGGAAGCCGTCCTGCGCGCTGTACGGGAGGCGCGGCCGGCTCTCGCGGTGCCGGCCGAGATCGCGTCCCTGCTCGAGCACGCCCGGCCCGCGGACGGGTCGGACGTGCAGGACGCCGCCGGCGCCCGGCTGCGCCTGTTCGACGTCGTCGCCCGATACCTCGCCGCGGCCGCACCGCTGGTCGTGGTGCTGGACGACCTGCAGTGGGCGGACATCACCTCGACCGCGCCTGCTCGTGCAGCTCGCCGCCGCCGCGCCACCCGGGCTCCTCGTCGTCGCGACCTGCCGGACGTCGGAGGCCGCCGTCCTCACCCCGACGCTCGCCGCGCTGACCCGGCTCGGCGCCGCTACGGGTCGGCGCTCGCGGGGCTGCCGCAGGACGACGTCCGGGCCCTGCGTGCGCGACCTGTCGGGCAGCGGACCCCGGCGCCGCAGGAGGCCCGCTCGGTCACCGAGCGCACCGCCGGGAACCCGCTGTTCGTCACTCTGCTCGCGGGCGCGCCGGACGGCGCGGCCGCCCCCCGGCTGCTGCAGGACGTCGTCCTGCAGCGGCTGCAGGCGCTTCCGCCCGACACCGCCGACCTGCTGCGCACAGCCGCGATCGCGGGGCAGGAGGTGGACGTCGAGGTCCTCGCCGAGGTCACCGGCGTGGGGCTCGACGACGTGATCGAGGCACTGGACCAGGCGCGGGCGGGCGAGCTGTTGCGCGACGACGACACCCCTCTCGGCACCTACCGCTTCGTGCACGCCCTGGTCCGTGACGCGCTCGACTCCGGACACTCCCGGCTGCGGCGGGCCCGGTGGCACCGGCGGTTCGCAGAGGTCACCGAGCGGCTGTACGCCGATGACGACGACCGGGCCGGCCAGGTCGCGCGGCACTGGCTGGCGGCCGCCGAACTCGACCCCGTCATGCGCCCGGCGTGCCGTGGTGCACACCGCCCGGGCCGCGCGGTCGGCCATGCGCCGCCTCGCGCCCGAGGACGCCGTCGCCTCGTGGCAGGAGTGCCTGGTCGCCGAGCAGCTGGCCGGCGGGGACCCGCAGGCACGGTTCGACGCGCTCGTCGGGCTCATCGAGGCGTACATCGCGGCAGGCGCGGCGGCCGAGGGGATCGGGCTGCTCGACGAGGCCCTGACGGCCGCGGACGGCGAACCGCTGCGCGTCACCCGCGGTCGCCGTGGCTGCTCTCGGGCAGTCGCCCTGGTACCCGTTCGACTACCGCGTCGTCCCCGAGCGGCTGCTCGCCGAGCTCGCAGGCGGCCGTGCGGTGCGCTTCCCGCCGGACGTCCCCGAGGCGGCCCTGGCCCTGGCGTGCCTGGGGGCGCTGCAGTGCCAGGCGGGTCGCCTGGACGAGTCCGCCGGAAACCTCCGCGGCGGCCGTCCGCGTAGCGCGCGCGCTGCCTCCCGAGGCTCCCGGGGCTGGTCCTCAGCTGCTCGCCCGCGTCCTGTTCCTGCGCCTGCTGGCGCTGACGGGCTTCCAGCACGCCGCGGACGCGCTCGCGACCGCCCGCGACCTCCTGGCCGTGGCCGCCGCGCCGGCGCCGCTCGTGGCCGCCGCCCGCATCATGGAGCTGAGTGCCGCGCTGACCCTCGGCCGGGTCGAGGAGGCACGCCCGCTCGGCGACAGGCTGTCCGAGGCGGTGGCCGCGGGCCCGCTCGCCCGTCCTCGACCTGCAGCACGCCTTCGTCCGCTCGGCGCTGCTCGAACCTGGAGGGCCGGCTCGAGGAGTCGGAGGCGGTCGTCGCGCCCTACGCGCCCTGTCGGACCGCTGGACACCAACCACGTCCTCAGCAGCTGGACGTCGCAACGCTGCGACCGCGCCTTGCAGCGCGGCACCCTGGGCGACCTGGTCGACGAGCTGGCCGCCGTCCGCCGCCGCACCGGCCTCGACGGATACGGCGCGGCCCAGGCGCTGGGCCTGGCGCAGCTGGGGCGCCGGGAGGAGGCGCGCGCCGTCGTCGACGGCGATGCGGACCGGGCCCCACGACTACGGGTGGTTCGGCGCAACGGCCTGCCTGCTGCTGGCGGCCGTCGAGCTCGGCGACCTCGAGCGGGTCCGTTCCCTGCGCGAGGAACTGCTGCCCTACCAGGGCTGTCTCGGCGTGCTGGGGAGCTGCACGGCGTCCTGGGCGCGGTCTCCGGCTTCGTGGGTGAGGCGTCGCTGGCGCTGGGGGAGTTGGACGCCGCCCGCGAGCAGCTCACCGCCGCGGTCGAGCTGCTCGACCGCGCGGGCTCGCCGTACTGGTCGGCACGAGCGCGCGCCGCGCTGGCCCGCTGCGACTGACGAAACCCCGGCGGCATTGCACCCGCTATCCGTCCTTCACGGGCCGAAAACGGCCTCGGCGGCACGGATAACGGGTGCATCGCCAGATCGTCGCCAGGTGCCCGCCAGGCGATCGTCAGGTGATCGCCAGGAGGCGTCTCACACGCTGGTCGCACGAGCAGCACCGACCAGTGGAAGAGGACCCCGAGATGACCGTCCAGAGCGACACCGCCGCGGCGACCCGGCCGCTCACTGTCGACGACCTGACGAACTTCCTGATGGCGCACGCGGGCATGCGGGCCGAGTTCGGCCGGCTCGCCGACGCGTGCCGGCAGCGTCCGCGACGAGGCCCACGCCGACCTGCTCGAGTCGCAGATCGCGCTCGTGCTCCACGTGCTGCACCACCACCACACCGTCGAGGACGAGCTCGTGTGGCCCGCGCTCGTGGCCCGCGTGCCCGAGCAGGCCCACCTGCTGCAGGAGCTCGAGGACGCAGCACGTCCACATCGACCCGCTCATCGAGGCCGCGGGCGACGTCCGGGTGCCGCTCGCCGAGCGAGCCGACACGCTGCAGGCGCTGCACGAGGCGCTGAACGCCCACCTCGACCAGGAGGAGCGCGACGCCGTCCCACTGATCATCGCCCACCTCACGCCGAGCGGAGTGGGAGCGGGTCGAGGAGCGCGCCGGCGGCAACATCGGCCGCAAGCAGCTGCCCCTCGTCTACGGCTGGCTCGCCAGCGCTGCGCCGGAGGAGCTGCGCCTGCGTGCCACCGCCGGCGTCCCGCTGCCGGTGCAGTGGCTCTTCCGGCTCTTCTGGTGGCCGAGCTACCGCCGCCGGTACGAGCGCCTCTACGGGGACGCGTCGGCGCTCCCCAGCGTCTGATCGCGACTGCCCACGCCATACGACCCTGTCCGTGCCCGCCCTGTCCCTTACGGCCTCCTGTCCGTTCCTCAATGCAGAAGGACTCCCGCCATGATCATCTCAGCCCCCGCCGGCCACGCCCTGCTCGCCGCCGACCTGCCGCACGAGGTGCTCGACGTCGTCGAGCGCTCCATCACCACCGAGTACGCCTCGTTCACCCGCTCCGGCCGTCCGGTCACCTCCCCGGTCACGCCCTACCGCGGGCCGCCTGGGCGGCCTCGTCGACGTCTCCACCGGCCTCACCTACCCCGGCAAGGCCGAGCGGGCCCGCAGCGATCCCCGGATCGCCATGCTGTTCTCCGACCCCCTCGGCAGCGGTCTGGTGGACCCGCCGACGGTCCTCGTCCAGGGCCTCGCGACCGTCCGCGACGCGGACCTGCAGGCCGGTCTCGACCGCTATGTCGAGGAGTCGCGCCGCAAGCTGCCCGCCGCCGGCAAGGGCACGCCGTGGTTCCTGCTGGAGCGCCAGGCCTGGTACTTCGCCCGGATCTGGGTGGGGATGACGCCGCTGCGCGTGACCTGGTGGCCGCAGGGTCGGCTCGACGTGGCGCCGCAGGTCTGGACGGCGCCCGCCGGGACCGTGGCCCCCGCCTCGGATCCCGCTCCCGCGCCGGCTCCCCGGTACGACGCGAGCCGCACCTCGTCCTGGCGCACGCCCTCCGACGACTGGCGTCCGGCCGCCGCCCGCGCTGAGCGGCTGGGCCGTCCTGTGCTGACCGTGGCCGGTGCCGACGGCTGGCCGCTGCCGGTCCGGTCGCGTGACGTCCGGCGGATCACCGGGGGCTACGAGCTGGACCTGCCCGTCGGTGCCGGCGTCCCGGCGCGCTCCGCCGTCCCCGCCTGCCTGACGTTCCACCGGCACGACGACCCGTTCCGGCAGCAGGAGAACGTCGCCCTCGCGGGCGAGGTGACCACGGACGGCGACAGCGCCACCTTCGCGCCCACGCGAGCGCTCGGGAACTGGAGCCTCGCCGGCGGCCGGTGGGCGCGCACCCGCGCGTTCCTGTCGGCCGGGCCCGCGCTGCGCGGCCGGCTGGAGCAGGAGGCGGCGCGCCGGGGCCAGTCCGTGCCGGTCGTGCACCGTCCTGGCTCGCGCTGACCGCCACCTTCCGCCAGGGGGCGGTCGCGGCCCAACGGTCAAGACCCGGGCCCACCTGCCGACAGAGCAGGCGTGAGCGACGTTCCCGCGCGTGAGACCGAACGCCTCGCCGACCTCGGCGTGGCCCGGATGCTGGCCGCTCTGGCCGGCCTGCACGCCGTGACGGGCGGGGTCGCCGCGGCCGTCCTGGACCGGACCCCCGCGCTCGTCGTCGGCGGGGGCGACGCGGTCTCGGCCCTGGTCCTGCTCGGCGTCGCCGCGCTCGCGCTCCGGCTCGGGGCCGGCGCCCGGCAGGCCGCCCCGGGCAGGCGGCCGCCGGTTCGACCTCGCGCTCGTCGTCGCCGCGCTCGTCGTGACCGGGGCCGCCACCACGCTGCGAATGATCGCGACGGGGGCGACCTGGACGGCGCTCGAGCTGCCGCTCGTCGTCCTGATAGCCGCGGCGCTGCCTCGTCTGCACGCGGTCGTCACGGCGTGCGCCGTGCTCGCGACCGGTGGGCTCGGTGCCGTCGTCGTCGCCGGGCGCGGCCCGGGGACCACCCCGGAGCTGCTCGGGACCGTGCTGCCGCTCGTCGTCCTGCCGGCGTCGGCTGCCGTGGCACTCGCCTGGCGCCGCCGGGTCGGCCTCCTCACCAGCCGCCTGGCCGCCGCCCAGGAGGCCGCCCGCACGGACTCGGTGCGCGATCAGCTGACCGGGTCCGTGAACCGCCGCGGCCTGGACATGGTCGCGGCCCCCATGGTCGAGAACGCCCGCCGCCAGGGGGAGGCGGCGCACTGCCTGTTCGTGGACGTCGACGGATTCCGGGACGTCAACGAGCGCCACGGTGCCGCCGCGGGCGACGAGGTGCTGCGCGCGCTCGCGGCCGCCCTCGCCGTCGCCGTCCGCACCACCGACGTGGTGGCACGCTGGACCGGAGACGAGTTCGTCATCGTCGGGCCCGGCACCGGGACGTCGCCGCTCGAGCTCGAGCGGCGCGTCCATGCCTCGCTGACCGAGGCGCCGCCGCTGCCGCCCGAGGTGTGGACGCCGCGGGTGAGCATCGGCTCCGCCACCCTCGTGCCGTGGGACGAGGGTGACCTCGGCTCGCTGCTGCGCCGCGCCGAGCAGGACATGCGGTTGCGCCGGTCGCTGCGCCGCCAGCGCGCCGACCGCAACGGTCCGGAGATCTCGGCCCCGGCGCACCGTCCGGTCGCCGGCAACGCCGAGCACTAGGACCTGCCTCCCGGCTCTGCGCGGCGGGCGCGCAGCCCGGCAGACATGGGCCACACGCCCCCAGGCGCCGATCTCTACCCTGAGGCGCATGCCGCTGACAGCATCGACGCCGAGCCTCCTGCGTGGGCTCGTGCTCGCCTGCCACCCGCTCCCGACGGCGGCGGTGACCGCGTTCGCGACCGGCTACGCGGCAGCGGTCGGGCTCCCCGGCGGCCGCGTCGCGCTCGTCGCGGTCGCGGTCCTGCTCGGGCAGCTGTCGATCGGCTGGTGCAACGACTGGGTGGACGCGCCGCGCGACGTGGCGGCCGGCCGGCTCGACAAGCCGGCGGCGACCGGTGAGGTGCCGCCGCGCCTGCTGGCCGTCGTCGCGGTCGCCGCCCTCGTCGCGTGCGCCGGGGCGTCCCTGGCTCTGGGTCTCCTGGCCGCCGGTGCCCATGCCCTCACCGTCCTCGGTGGCTGGACCTACGACCTGTGGCTGAAGCCGACGCCGGCCAGCTTCGTTCCCTACGCCGTCGCTTTCGGCGCGCTGCCGGCGGTCGTCACCCTCTCCGCCGCGCCGCCGCACCTGCCCGAGGCCGGGGTGATTGCCGGCGCAGCCCTGCTGGGCCTCGCCGCGCATTTCACGAACACAGTCGGAGACACCGAGGCCGACGCGGCGACCGGTGTCCGGGGCCTGCCGCAGCGGCTGGGAGCAGCCGTGTCGCTGCGGGTGAGCGCCGTGCTGGTGGTTCTCGCGGCGGTCGCGCTGCTGACGGCCGCCCGCGGCGCAGGGGCCGCAGCTCTCGCGGTGCTCGTCGCGGGGGCGCTGCTGGGCGCCGCCGGCGTCGTCCTCGGCGGAGACCTCAGCTCCCGCGGCCGGCTCGCCTTCCGGCTCACCCTCGGTGCGGTGGCCCTGGTGATCGTGGGCTTCCTGCTCAGCGCGTGATGCGTGGTGCGCTCCGGCTTCGCCGGGTGGCGCCCGGTAGCCTCCGGTACATGCCGGGAGCCAGGGGTCGAGTGGCGGTGGTCACGGACTCGACGGCGTATCTGCCGGCGGACGTCGTCGAGCGGCACGCGCTCACCGTGGTGCCGCTGCAGGTCGTCGTCGGCGGGAAGTCGCTCGCCGAGGGGGTCGAGGTCACCAGCGACGAGGTGGCGCGTCGCGCTGCGGGAGTGGCGGCCGGTGACGACGTCCCGGCCGTCGCCGCAGACGTTCGCCGAGACCTACCGGTCCCTCGGCACGACGGAGGTCGTCTCCGTGCACCTCTCGGCGGACCTGTCCGGAACGGCTGACGCGGCCCGGATCGCCGCGCGGCAGGTCGCCGGCGAGGGGATCGCCGTCACCGTCGTCGACTCCCGCTCGCTGGGGATGGGCCTCGGGTTCGTCGCCGTCGCGGCCGCCCGTGCTGCGGTCGACGGGGCGTCCGCCGACGCCGTCGCCCGGGTGGCGCGGCGTCTCGCACCCGAGGTCGCCATCTGGCTGTACGTGGACACTCTGGAGTACCTGCGCCGCGGCGGGCGGATCGGCGCGGCGGCCGCCGTCGTCGGCAGCGCCCTGTCGGTGAAGCCGCTGCTGCACCTCGTCGACGGGCGGCTCGAACCGCTCGAGCGGGTCCGGACCACGGGGCGGGCGCTGGCGCGTATGGAGGAGCTGGCCGCCCGCGAGGCCGGCGACCGCGAGGTCGACGTGGCGGTCCAGCACCTGGCGGCGCCGGAGCGGGCGGCGGAGGTGGCGCAGCGGCTGCGCGCACGGCTGCCGAAGGCTCGGTCCATGTACGTCGGCGAGGTGGGCGCTGTGGTGGGAGCACACGTGGGACCGGGGATGCTCGGCGTCGTGGTGGCCCCGGCGAGCTGAGACCGCGCCCGCGGTGATTTGACGTCCGCGCCGCCGCAGTTCCTCCCCAGCCCCCTGCCCCGTCCCGTCGTCCACAGCTGCTGATCGGCGCGGCGCATCCGGGTCGACGCGGACCTAGCGTCGCGGCGTGGACAGGTCGAGGGGGACTCCGCCGCGCCGGCGGCTGGACGAGCTGCTGGCGGCGGCTCGGCCGCCCGTCGTGCCGCCGCCGGCAGTGGTGGGCGGCTGGGTGCCCCCTCCACCCGAGGCGGATGAGGGTCCGGACGACGGCGTGCCGACGCTGCGGCCGGAGCCGGAGCCGGAGCCGGAGCCGGGGCCGGAGTCCGTGCCGGAGCCGGCGCCGGGGGCGGCGCCCGAGTCCGTGCCGGAGCGCCTGCGCCGGCGGGTGCCACCCGCGGCGGCCGCGGCGGCGCTGGTTCTCGCCGTGGCGGTCGCGCTGCTGGTCTGGGCGCGCTCGCCGGGCGGTGGGCAGGTTCTGGACGTTCCCTCGAGGACGGGAAGTCTCGTGGCGGGCTCCTCGGCGCCCGGACTGCCCACTCCGCCCCCGGCGTCGGCGCCTTTTTCGCCCCCCGGCGCCTCGGCCGGTCCAAACGGCCGGGGCCTCCTCGGCGCCGGTCGCCTTGCTGGTCGTCGACGTCGAGGGTCGGGTGCGCCGGCCCGGCCTGGTGCGGCTACCGCCCGGGTCGCGGGTCGCCGACGCGGTCCGGTCGGCCGGAGGCGGCGCACCCGGCGCCGTCCTGGCCCAACTGAACCTGGCGCGCGTGCTGACGGACGGCGAACAGCTGCTCGTTCCCGGGCCCGGCGACAGCGTGCCGCCGGTAGCGCCGGTGCCGTCGTCCGCCACGACCGGGTCGGCGTCCGGAGCGTCCGCACCGCTCGACCTCAACGCCGCGACGCAGGAGGGGCTGGACGCCCTGCCCGGCGTCGGACCGGTACTCGCCGGGCGCATCCTCGCCTGGCGCACCGCGCACGGCCGGTTCACCACGGTGGACGAGCTGGGTGAGGTGCCGGGCATCGGCCCGAAGGCGCTGGAGCGATTGCGGCCTCTGGTCCGGGTGTGACCGAGGACGCCGACAGGTCTCCCGGCGTCGACGTCCGCCTGCTGCCTGCCGCAGCGGTGGCGTGGGGCGCGGGCTGGTGGGCCACGGGAACGGGAGCGTCCGGGCCGGTCAGGGCCGTAGCGGCGGTTGTGCTGGTCGCCGCAGCGGGGGTCCTGTGTGTCGCGGCCCTGGCTCGTAGGCGCGAGCCACGCACGTGGTCGTGTGGCCGGGCGAACGAAGGACCGGGGTGGTGCCGGTCCGCCTCCGCGGTGGGCCTGACCGCGGCGGTCGCCGGAGGAGTGCTGGCGTCGGCAGCGGGCTCCCTCGCGGCCCGCGAGGCCGGAGCGTGGCCCGGCTGGCTCCGGGACCGGGCGGTGGCGACCATCGAGGGAACCGTCGTGACGGACCCGGTCCGGGCCGCCGACCCGAGCGCAGGCCCCTCTGGTGGTTCGCGACCGCGCTCGCCCACGACGTCCGCCCGATGGGTACTGCGGGTGGATGCCGCGCGTGTCACGGCGCGCGGGAGAACGCAGTTGGTCGATCTGCCGGTGCTCGTGGTGGGCGGAGCGGGCTGGCAGGCCCTGAACGCGGGGCAGCGGGTGCGCCTCTCGGGGCGGCTCGGCGCGCCGGACCCCGGCGAGGAGCCCGCTGCCGTGGTCACGGCAGTGGGGGCGCCGCTCGCCGTTGCGGACGGAGCATGGCCGTGGCGGGTTGCGGATGTCGTTCGCGCCTCGTTGCGGCGGGCGTGCCAGGGGCTTCCCCAGCGGGCCGGCGGATTGCTGCCGTCCCTCGTCGACGGCGACACCAGCAGGCTGCCCGCGTCGCTGGACGCCGACCTCACCGCCGCGGGCCTGTCGCACCTGACCGCGGTCAGCGGCGCGAACCTGGCGATCATGGCAGAGAGCGCGCTGTGGGTGGCCGGAGCGCTGCGCTGGCCCCGGGTGGTGCGGGTACCGCTGCTGGCCCTGACGTTGCTGGGCTTCGTGGTGCTCGCCCGCCCGTCGCCGAGCGTGCTGCGGGCAGCGGGCATGGGCGCCGTGGCGGTCGCCGCCACGGCTGCCTCCCGCCGTGCCCGGGGCGTCCCCGCGCTCGCCGCCGCCCTGGCGGCTCTGCTGGTCATCGACCCGTGGCTCGCCCGGAGCGCGGGCTTCGTGCTCTCGGCCGTCGCCACTGGCGGGCTGCTGCTGCTCGCACCCCGATGGGCCGACAGCCTGTCCCGGCACGTGCCGCGGCCGCTCGCCCTGGCCCTGGCGGCTCCCGCGGCGGCGCAGCTCGCGTGCGGGCCCGTTCTCGTTCTGCTGCAGCCGTCGCTGAGCCTCGTCGCCGTCCCCGCCAATCTCGCCGCGGAGCCGGCGGTGGCCCCGGCCACGGTGGCCGGCGTCGTCGCGGCGCTCGCCGGAACGGTCAGCCCGCCGCTCGCGCACGTCGTGGCCCTCGGCGCTGGACTCGGCACCGGCTGGATCGCCCTCGTCGCGGAGCGGGCGGCGCGGCTGCCGCTCGCGTCCGTGCCATGGCCCGGGGGGCCCGGAGGCGCCGTCCTGCTCGCCCTTGCCGAGGCCGGGGTGGTGGCTCTGACGCTGCGGGCTGCTCGCGACGCGCTGCGCGGACTCCTGCGTGGGCGCACCCGGGCTCTCGTGGCGGCGTCCGCGCTCGCGATCGTGCCGGCCGTAGCCTCGGCGGCGGGGCTCCGGCCACTGCTCGGTCCCGGCGCGGCCCCGGGCTGGGCGGTCGTGATGTGCGACGTCGGCCAGGGCGACGCCACGGTTCTGCGCAGCGGGACGGACCGGGCGGTCCTCGTCGACGCCGGACCCGATCCCGCCCTCACCGACGGCTGCCTTCGCCGGCTCGGCGTCCGGCACCTCGACCTGGTCGTCTTGACGCACTTCCACGCGGACCACGTCGGCGGGCTGGCCGGTGCCCTGGCCGGGCGCGACGCGGGGGCGTCCTCGTCAGCCCGCTCGGGCAGCCCAGCGAGAACGCGGCCGCGGTGCTGCGCGAGGGGGCCGCCGCTCGGACGCACCTCACCGTCGCCACCCTCGGCAACAGCGGTCGGGTGGGTGCGTACCCGTGGGCGGTGGACTGGCGTGTCGTCGCCGCCTCGGCCACGACCGGCGCGGGCGAGGCAAGGGGACGACGGAACCGTGGTCAACGAGGCGAGCGTGGCCCTCGACGTGACCGTCCGGGGGCCGTCCGGACCCCTGCACGCCGTCCTCCTCGGGGACCTCGAGACGCAGGGGCAGGAGCAGCTGGCCGCCCGTCTCGACCGCGGCAGCGAGCACCTCGACGGCCCGGTCGACGTCGTCAAGGTCGCCCACCACGGATCGGCCAAGCAGAGCGAGCACCTCTACCGCCGGATCGAGGCACGGGTGGGGCTCATCGGCGTCGGCGCGGGCAACGACTACGGCCATCCGGCTCCGAGCGCCCTCGCGCTCCTGCGCAGCGCGGGGACCGCCGCCCTGCGGACCGACCTGTCCGGCGACCTCGCCGTCGCGCCCGGGCCGGCCGGTGCCCTCGTCGTGACCACGAGCCGGTGAGGTCCGCACCGCCGTGTCGGGCCGGCGTGGCACAGTGGCGCGGGTGGCAGCCTCCTCCTCACGCTCCGGCCGCTCCGCCGCGCCGGTGCGTGCCGTCGCTCCCGACGACCTGCGGCCGGAGCCGGTCGTCCTCGTCGTCGGTCCCGAGGACGTGCTGGCCGAGCGCGCGGTGGCCGCCGTGCTCACCGCGGCGCGCGCGGCCGATCCGGGCGTCACCGTCGAGAACCTCGACGCCGCGGGCTACGAGCCGGGCCGGCTCGGTCTCGTCACGAGCCCGTCGCTCTTCGGCGGCGGGACGGTCGTGGTCGTCGACGCCGTCGCGGCTGCCAACGAGGCCTTCGTCACCGACGCGACCGCCTACGTCGCCGCGCCCGCCCCGGACGTCTGCCTCGTGCTGCGCCACAACGGCGGCCAGCGCGCCAAGCCCCTGCTCGACGCGGCTCGCCGCGCCGGTGCAGCCGAGGCGGTCTGCGCGGCCCTCACCAAGGACGACGAGAAGCTCGATTTCGTCGCGGGCGAGTTCCGACGCGCCGGCCGCCGGGCTTCCCCTCAGGCCATGCGGGGCCTGGTCGACGCCGTCGGCAGCGACCTGCGAGAGCTCGCGGCGGCCTGCCGCCAGCTCGCGGAGGACGCCTCGGTGTCGGGGGACGGGCGGATCGAGGCCGACCTCGTGGAGCTGTGGTTCGGCGGCCGGGTCGAGGTCACCGGTTTCCGGGTGGCGGATGCAGCCGTGGCGGGGCGTGCCGACCAGGCTCTCTCACTGCTCCGGCATGCCCTGGCAACCGGCGTCGACCCGGTGCCCCTCGTCGCAGCCATTGCCGCGAAGGTCCGGGCGCTCGCCAAGGTGCAGACGGCGTCCCGGGGGCCCAGTGCGGCCATCGCCGCGGAGCTGGGAATGGCCCCCTGGCAGGTCGACCGCGCCCGCCGGGAGCTGTCCGGCTGGACGGACGCCGGTCTCGCCCGTGCCGTCCTCGCCCTTGCGGAGGCAGACGCAGCTGTGAAGGGGGCGGGGCGGGACCCGGTGTTCGCGGTGGAGCGCGCCGTGCTGACCGTTGCGACCGGCCGCGCCGGCTGATCACCTCCGGGCTCGGGCTGCTCGACCGCCTCCCGGCGGGCGGCCGCCACGAAGCCACGAACGATCTCTGTCATCGACGTCACTCGCGTTCCGGCCGCACCTCGCCCGCAGGACGACGACACAACCCGCCGGAACGCGAGTGACGTGGCCGGCACCGGCCGGAACGCGAGTGACGTGGCCGGCGCCGGCCGGAACACGAGTGACGTGGCTGGCACCGGCCGGAACGCGAGTGACGTGGGCGGCACCGGCCGGAATGCGAGTGACGTGGGCGGCACCGGCCGGAACACGAGTCCTGTCACCGGGCCGCCTTCGCGCCAGGGTGGATGATCGGCCGTTTGGTCCCGTCCTGGTTGTCCTCGGTCGTCCGGATGGCCGACCCCCGGGGGCGAGGGGGCCGGCCATCGTGGGAGGGGGACTGGGTCAGCGGTCCCCGAAGTCCTGCGTCCAGTAGATGCCGTACGGGCTGCCCGCGACCTTCGCGGCGCCGATCCCGATCGCGCGGAACCCGCAGTTCAGGATGTTGGCGCGGTGGCCCTCGCTGTGCATCCACGCATCCATGACGGCGGCAGGTGTCGGCTGGCCCGCGGCGATGTTCTCGCCCATCGACCCGCCCGAGTACCCCGCGGCACGCATCCGGTCGAAGGGGGTGCGCCCGTCCTGGCTGTTGTGGGCGAAGTACCCGTGCTCGCCCATGTCACGGCTGTGGGCGCGCGCGACGCCGACCAGCACGGGGTTCGATCGCAGCGGCGAACACCCGGCTGAGGCCCGCTGGATATTCACCAGGCGCAGGACTTCGGCCTCGGTCCCCGTCATGCCGGTGGCGGGCGCCGGCGGTGCCGGCGGCGGCGGCGCGGGCTTCGGCGCGGGTCTTGGCGCGGGCTTCGGCGCGGGCTTGCGGCTCGGCGTGGGCTTGCGGCTCGGCGTGGGCTTGCGGCTCGGCGCAGGCTTGCGAGTCGCTGTCGTGCCGGGCGCCGCGGCGGGGCGGGACGGTGCCGCGCCGGTCGGCGTCGACGTGGTTCCGCGTGAGCCCGTCGGCGTCGGCGAAGTGGCGGCCGAGCGGCCGGCCGGCTGGGCGGCCGTGGGTGAGGCGGCGGGCGCGGAGAGCGCGGCCGCTGGGCCGATGGGTGTGATCGGAGCCTGGGCGGCAGTGCCGCGCAGATGGGTCGTCCCCGTTCCGCATGCGGCGACGAGGGCTGCGGCCGCGCCGACCAGGAGACTCCGCCCGACCCCACGCCGTCCGCCGGGCGCGACCCACCGCCAGCGCCGCTCGTGCGGGACCCGGCCAACCGCCATCGGTCGCGCTCCCGTCCGCTCGCGTGCCCCAGCGTGGGCCCGTCGAGAAGCGATTCTTGGCGATGTCCCCCGGCCTCCGTCAACGCGGGAAGTGCGCCTTGACGCAGGCTTGACGTGCTCTGGTGCCCCAGTTGCCGTACAGATCGACGATCACGAGACGTGATCGCCAGCTGTACCGCGTCGCCCGTGTGCGGCGCGTACGACCAGGGACGCGACACCGAGGGGCGCCGCGCTGCGGTATGGCGGGCGATCACCATCGCGATGATCGCGACGTGGTACACCAACCCCTCGTGATGATCGCTTCGACCTGGGCGGAGGTATGGGGGAAGCCGGGGTTGGTGTACTGGGTCGCGATCACTCGGCCAGCGGGGCCGGCCAGCCGGGGGCCATCGGCGGCCAGCGGGGCCGGCCAGCGGCGGCCAGCGGCGGCCAGCGGGGCCGGGCAGCCGGGGGCCCGGCAGCGACGCCAAACGGCGGCGGCGCCGGTCCCCAGGGGAACCGGCGCCGCCGGGGCGCGCCGTGTCAGAGCGAGGAGGCCAGCTTGGCCATCGCCGACTTGCGGTTCGCCGCCTGGTTCTTGTGGATGACGCCCTTGCTCGCGGCCTTGTCGAGCTTCGTCGAGGCCGCGCGCAGCGCCGCCACGGCCGCGTCCTTGTCGCCGGACGCCGCGGCCTCGCGGAAGGAGCGCACCGCCGTCTTCAAGGAGGACTTGACGGCCTTGTTGCGCAAGCGGCGCTTCTCGTTGGTCGCGTTCCGCTTGATCTGGGACTTGATGTTCGCCACGCGTCGTCTCTCTGTTCGGTTGCCGGCCGGTTGCCGGCAGGTCGGTTGAGGGCGTTGGCCCGCCCGGGACCTCCGGCGGTGGGGACGCCGGCTGGCGGAGGGGCCGGATGCGCGCACGACCGGGCGCGCACCGCCGTCAAGGTTACCAGGCGGGGACGACGGTCCTCGCCCGTGCGCAGCGTCCCCTCCTGACCGACGCTGCTGCGTCGTCGGGTGAGCGAGCGCCCGGACCCGCATGGGACGATGAAGCCCTGTCCCCACGACCCCTGAGGTAGCCCCGCGTGTCACCGATGGCCCGAACGGCACTCACGCCGTCCGCGACCCCGCCGGAGCAGATCCGGAACTTCTGCATCATCGCCCACATCGACCACGGGAAATCGACGCTGGCCGACCGGATGCTGCAGATGACCGGGGTCGTCGACGCCCGGCAGATGCGCGACCAGTACCTCGACCGGATGGACATCGAGCGCGAGCGCGGCATCACCATCAAGTCCCAGGCCGTGCGCATGCCGTGGGAGCTGGACGGCGACACCGTCGCCCTCAACATGATCGATACACCCGGTCACGTCGACTTCACCTACGAGGTGTCCCGCTCGCTGGCCGCCTGCGAGGGCGCCGTGCTCCTGGTGGACGCTGCCCAGGGCATCGAGGCGCAGACCCTCGCCAACCTCTACCTGGCGATGGAGAACGACCTCACGATCATCCCCGTCCTCAACAAGATCGACCTCCCCGCGGCACAGCCGGAGAAGTACGCCGAGGAGCTCGCCAAGCTCATCGGGGTCGAGCCGGAGGCCTGTCTGCGGGTGTCCGGCAAGACCGGTGAGGGCGTGCAGCACCTGCTGGACGAGATCGTGCGGCAGATCCCGGCGCCGACCGGGGACGCCGGCGCAGCCGCGCGCGCGATGATCTTCGACTCCGTGTACGACACCTACCGCGGCGTCGTCACGTACGTCCGGGTGATCGACGGCCACCTGTCTCCTCGTGAGCGCATCGTCATGATGTCGACCCGCGCCACCCACGAGCTGCTCGAGATCGGGGTCATCTCGCCCGAGCCGGTGCCCGGGGCCGGGCTCGGCGTCGGTGAGGTCGGCTACCTGATCACGGGCGTGAAGGACGTGCGCCAGTCGAAGGTCGGCGACACGGTCACCAACGCCGGCAAGCCGGCGTCCGAGGCACTGGGCGGCTACCGCGACCCGAAGCCGATGGTGTTCTCGGGCCTGTACCCGCTCGACGGTTCGGAGTACCCGGCGCTGCGTGAGGCGCTCGACAAGCTCAAGCTGAACGACGCCGCCCTGGTCTACGAGCCGGAGACGAGCGCGGCGCTCGGGTTCGGCTTCCGCTGCGGCTTCCTGGGCCTGCTCCACCTCGAGATCGTCCGGGAGCGGCTCGAGCGGGAGTTCGGACTCGACCTCATCTCGACGGCACCGAACGTCGTCTACGACGTGACGATGGAGGACGGCAAGGAGCTCGTGGTGACCAACCCGTCGGAGTTCCCCGGCGGCAAGGTCGCCGAGGTCCGCGAGCCCATCGTGCGCGCCACGATCCTCGCGCCGAGCGAGTACATCGGCGCGATCATGGAACTGTGCCAGCAGCGCCGGGGGACGCTGCGCGGGATGGACTACCTGTCCGAGGACCGCGTCGAGATGCGCTACACCCTGCCGCTCGCCGAGATCGTCTTCGACTTCTTCGACCAGCTGAAGTCCCGCACCCGCGGGTACGCCTCACTGGACTACGAGGCGGACGGCGACCAGGAGGCCGACCTCGTGAAGGTGGACATCCTGCTGCAGGGCGAGCCCGTCGACGCCTTCAGCTCGATCGTGCACCGCGACAAGGCCTACTCCTACGGCGTCATGATGGCCGGCAAGCTGAAGGACCTCATCCCGCGGCAGCAGTTCGAGGTGCCGATCCAGGCCGCGATCGGCGCGCGCATCATCGCCCGGGAGAACATCCGCGCGATGCGCAAGGACGTCCTCGCCAAGTGCTACGGCGGTGACATCACGCGGAAGCGCAAGCTGCTCGAGAAGCAGAAGGAGGGCAAGAAACGGATGAAGATGGTGGGCCGGGTCGAGGTCCCCCAGGAGGCGTTCATCGCGGCGCTGTCATCCGACGCCGCCCCCGCGGCCGACAAGGCGAAGAAGTAGGAAGCCTCAGAACGGCCGGGGCCGCGGCCGCGCGACGCCGTCGACGATGACATCGACGCGGTCGTCGTAGAAGGCGACCAGCCCCTCAAGGCCCGCCGCGTCGGGCAGGGGTGCCTCGTACTCCCAGACGAGGTTCTCCTCGCCGTCGATGGACCAGTAGTTCGCCTCGCCCTTGTACGCGCAGTGTGTGCGCAGCTCACTCGGCCGCAGCTCGACCCGTAGGTCCTGCCACGGCAGGTAGAACCGCGTGGGCAGGTTCGTCTCGAAGACCAGGGACGGCGAGGAGCTCTCGGCGAGCACGCGCCCGTCCAGCTCGATCCGCACGTGCCGCGAGCTGCGCCGGACGTCGACCCGGTGGTACGGGTCGCGCGGGTGCCCGACGAGCGGCTCGTCCTCCTCGTACCAGGTGTCGAAGGCGTCGAAGTCGAGCACGACGAGCCCGTCCAAAGCCGGGTCGTCGGCGGCGAACGCCGCGGCGTGCAGGGTGCGGTGGGGGACGACGACGTCGAACGAGGTCCCCTCCGTCGAGTGAGCGGCGAACGGCACCCGGGGGTCGAGGACGGGGCGGTCGTCGGCGACCTGGCCCGCCACCGGCTGCAGCGCGGCCTGCAGGTCGTCCCTCGGGACGGCATACGAGGGCACGACGCGGCGCGGCTCCCAGACGAGCACCGCCCGCGTCGAGTCGACGAAGGTCACGTCGACGAGCACCGCCCGGACCCGCTTGTCCGTGGGCTCGTACCGCAGCTCGCTCAGTCCCTGCCACAAGGCCTGCCGCATCCGCATGCTCACGAGATCAGTCTGCTCCCGGGACGGGGTCCGCGAGGAGCCCCCGCCGGTGGGCGATCGCGACGGCCTCGGTCCGGCCGCCCGCGCCGAGCTTGGCCAGCACGTTCGAGACGTGCACGCTGGCGGTCTTCTCGCTGATGAAGAGGCGCCGGCCGATCTGACGGTTGGTCAGCCCCTGCGCGACGAGCCGCATGACCTCCTGCTCGCGGGGCGTCAGTACCGAGGCCGCGGCCGGTCCGCTGCCCAGGTCGAGCCGGGCGCGGCGGGCGAGGGCGTCGACGGCGTCGCGCAGCGGGCGTGCCCGCAGGGCCACCGCCGTCTCCCGCGCGAGCCGTGCCTGTTCGCCCGCCTCGACCCGGTCGCCGGCGGCCGCGAGCGCCTCGGCGAGGTGCCGGCGCGAGCGCGCGATCTCGTACCGGTGCCCGAAGCCGAACGCGTCGACCGCGTGACGCCACGCGGCCGGATCGTCCGCGCCGGACAGGCGCCCGCTCTCGGCCTCGGCCCGTGCGAGCCACGCTCTTCCCTCCGGGCCGAGCTGCCCCAGCCGCGGCCGTCCGCGCCGGGCGACCTCCCTGGCCCGTGCCAGCCACTCCTCGCCCTGGGCCTGCACGCCCGCGACGGCCCCGCGGTCGTCCCGCAGCCGGGCGGCTGCTGCGCCGTCGGCGAGCGCGCCGATGCCGTGCGCGAGGACGACGAGCTGGCCCAGGCCCCACGGGTCCTCGTCGTTCACCTTGATCCGCAGGCACTCCTCGGTGGTTCGCACCGCGCCTTCGACGTCGCCCAGCCAGCGCTGCGCGTCGGCCCGCGGCGCGAGCACGATGTGACTTCCCCAGGCTGGGGCCTGCGCGAGGTGCCCCAGCTGGTGCGAGAGCGAGAGGCCGGCGAGTGGGTCCCGGGCCACGTGCACCTGCAGCAGCGGGGCGAGGAGTCCCTCGCGCAGCCCGGCCGGTGCTCTCGCGCGCAACCGGGCCTCCGCGGCGAGGGCGTCGTCCCACTCCCCGGCAAGGACGAGCGCCTGCAGCAGCATGAGAAGGGACTCGGTGCCGTAGAGCGTCAGTGCGAGACCCGCCCGCTCCGCCTCGGCCAGGCCCCGTTCGAGGATGCTCCGCGCGCCCTCGAGATCGCCGCTGTCGACACGGTTGATGCCCAGGTCGAACACGGCCCGCAGCGCCACGGCGGGGTCCCCGGCGGCGAGCGCGCGGTCGTGCGCCTGGGCGAGTCGCTGCGCGCTGGCCTCGACGTCGCCACCGCGGCCCTCCTGCACGGCCAGGCTGATGAGCAGGTCGGCCTCGGCGGACGCGAGCCCGAGCTCGCGGGCCTCGGTGACGGCGGGCTCGACCAGCGCGGTGACACGCTCGAGATCGCGGTTGCCGACCGCCATCCGGGCCTGGATCGCGGCGGTCCACACCCGCACCGGGGACGGTCCCTGCCCGGCCAGCAGGGCGCGCACGGTCTCGGCCTCGCGCTCGGCGTCGTCCCAGCGGTCCGCGTCGTAGAGGTGGTGCACCAGCCGGCCGCGCGCGGCCGCCTCCGCCTGGACGTCGCCGGCCGAGAGCACGACGGCCTCCCGGGCGAGCGCGACGGCCCGGTCGTGCTGAGCTGCGGCCCCGGCAGCGGCTGCCGCTCGCAGCGTGAGCCCGGGCAGGTCGGCGTCCGGGGGCCGCGCGTCCTCGGGGACCGCCGGCCACAGTTGGAGGGCCTGCTCGTAGTGCGCCAAGGCCTCGGCCGGCGCGAGCACGGCCACGGCCTCGTCCGCGGCGCGGATCCACGCGGCGAGCGCGGCGGGCAGGTCGTGCGCCGCCATCGCGTGCCGGGCGAGGTCAGCCGCGCTGGCGCCGTCGCCGGCGGCCAGCAGCCGGGCGTAGGTGGCATGCAGCCGCACGCGCTCACCGGGCAGGAGGTCGCCATAGACGGCCTCCTGCAGCAGCGCGTGCCGGAAGGCGTAGCGGTCGGAGCCGTCAGGCACGAGCACGTGGTGGGCGACGGCCTCGCGCAGGGCTTCGTCGAGCTCGGCGGGGGGCAGCCCGGACGCGGCGCGCAGCAGTGGATCGGGCACCCGCCGGCCAGCGACGGACGCCACCCGCGCGATCTGCTGGACGGCGGGCGGCAGCCCCTCCAGCCGTGCGAGCAGGACGTCGGCGAGCTGCTCGGGCAGCGCGACCCGGCGGGAACCGCGCTGCTGGGGCACGGCGTCGGCAGCGGCCAGCAGCTCCTCGGCGTAGTAGGCGTTGCCCTCGGATCGGCTGCGGATGTCCTCGACGACGGCGTCCGGGACCTCCCCGCCGTGCAGCAGCCGCAGGTACTCGGCGAGCTCGGCGCCGTCGAACGGGCGCGACGTCGAGACGTTCCACCCGCGGGAGCCGGACGAGCTCGGCGAGCAGGGGACGCAGGGGATGACGCCTGTGCAGGTCGTCGGTGCGGTAGGTGCCGACGACGAGCAGCCGCTCGTCGGACAGCCGCGCCAGCACGAAGCGCAGCAGGTCGCGGGTCGAGGCGTCGGCCCAGTGCAGGTCCTCGAGCACGAGCAGCACCGGGGCGACGTCGTCCGTCACCGCGTGCAGTGCCGCCAGGACGGCCTCGTAGAGCGGCATCCGCTCCTGGGTGTCGTCGCCGGGCAACTGCTCCACGCGGCCGGTGAGCCGTTGCAGCACGGGCCGCCGGGTGCTCGCCTCGCGAACGGCCGCTGCCGCGGAGCGCTCGACGTCCGTGGCGCCCTCGGCCACACCGGCGCGGGCGATGTCGACGAGCGCCTCGGCGAACGGCAGGTAGGGCAGGCCGCCGGCGCCCAGGTCGACGCAGTGCCCGACGACGGCGACGAACCCACGCTCGCGCGCGTGAGTGACCAGCTCAGCGGTGAGCCGGGTCTTGCCGACGCCGGCGTCGCCGGCCACGAGCACGCCGGCGGCCGGGCCCGTGAGCGCCTGCTCGAGCAGCTGCTCGAGCCGGGCGAGCTCACGGGCCCGGCCGACGAACGACGAGCCGGTGCTGATCGGCGCCACACCGGTGATCGTGCCACCCAAGGGGGCCGCGACGCTCACGTCGCCGTCCCCGCGTCAGGCGTGGCGGCCGATCCGGACGGGCAGATGCAGAGCGAAGTGCAGGCGGTGCGTCTGGCGCGGTGCGCCGCGGGTGCTGCTGCCAGTCGTGGGTAAGGCGGGCGCGGCGGGCCTCGACCTCGGCGTTGACGATCTCGGGGTTGATGAACAGGCTGGTGGTCATCGCTGCCTCCTCGGTGATGTGACCATCACGGTCGTCCTGAGGTGGGGGCCCGGACATCGGCAGGCCGGGCAGCAGAAGCGCCACGAGGAGGGGTGGGGACCTCAGGCGGCGACTCAGGCCCACCTCAGAGGCACCTCAGAACCCCTCGGAACCCCTAAGGCCGCGCTCCACCAGCTCGGAAGCAGCGATGATCGGACGGAGATGCATGATCACCGAGGGGCGGGGTGCGCCGAGGGAACCGCCAGGCGGAGGGGGCGTCGGGCGGATGGGACGATGGACTGGTGGATCCCGTCCCGACCCAGGACGCCGGCGCAGGTCGCGTCACGGCCGTCTGCGTGGTGCACGAGATCATCCCCAATCCCGGGGAGACGCCGGACGTCACGGCGATCGACAAGCGCCCGCGGCCCGGGCGGCTCGAGGTCGCCGGCCTCGGGTTCGTGCTCGACACCCAGGTCGACCGGCGCTACCACGGCGGGCCCGAGCAGGCGCTGTACGCCTACGCCGACGAGGACGCCGCCTGGTGGGCCCGCGAGCTCGGCCGCGACGTGCCGCCCGGCCTGTTCGGCGAGAACCTGCGCATCCACGGCATCGAGGTCAGCCGCGCGGAGGTCGGCGAGCGCTGGCGCTTCGGCGAGCAGCCGGCGACGCGGTGCTCGCCGAGGTCACGATGCCTCGGACGCCCTGTATGACGTTCCAGAAGCGGATGGATGAGCCGCGCTGGATCAAGCGCTTCACCAGGGCCGGCCTCGCCGGCGCGTACCTGCGCGTCCTGGCGCCCGGCACGCTCGGCGCCGGGGACGCCGTGCGCGTCGAGCACCGCCCAGGGCACGGCGTCACCGTCGCAGACCTGCTCACGGGCAGCGGTGCCGCCGCCCTGCGCCTGCTCGAGGCCCACGAGGCGGGCGTCGTGGCGCTCGGCCCGAAGGTGCAGCGTGTCGTGCGGCGCCGGACGTGGCGGCTGCGCGCCGCCGCTGCCGATGCGCCGGGAGCCTGACCGTGC
Organism: uncultured Actinomycetota bacterium; assembly: GCA_963786765.1. Taxonomy (GTDB): domain Bacteria; phylum Actinomycetota; class Actinomycetes; order Actinomycetales; family Kineosporiaceae; genus DATKNA01. Next base: position 93,942 of record CAWBAJ010000009.1, read on the forward strand.
CGAGCACGCCGCCGCCCGGCGACCCGGCACCGCCGGACGGCTCCCTGCCCGGGTCCGCGGCCGAGGGCGCCGCGGGCCGGTCGTTCGGGGTCTACGTGCACGTCCCGTTCTGCGCCGTCCGCTGCGGGTACTGCGACTTCAACACGTACACCAGCGCCGAGCTCGGGGGCGGGGCCGACCTCGTCGCCTACGCCGCCACGGCGACGGCCGAGCTCGACCTCGCCGCCAAGGTGCTGGACGCCGCCGGGCTGCCGGCCCGCCCCGCGGCCACGGTGTTCTTCGGCGGCGGCACCCCGACGCTCCTGCCCGCGGGCGACCTCGCGGCGATGCTGGGCGGCGTCCGGGACCGGTTCGGCCTGGTGTCCGGGGCGGAGGTGACCACCGAGGCGAACCCGGACAGCGTCACCCCACAGGCGCTCGATCAGCTCGCGGCGGCGGGGTTCACGCGGGTGTCGTTCGGGATGCAGTCCGCCGTGCCGCACGTGCTCGCCGCGCTCGACCGCACCCACGACCCGGCGCGGGTGCCGCAGGCCGTCGCGTGGGCGCGGGCCGCCGGGCTCGCCGTCAGCCTTGACCTCATCTACGGGACGCCCGGAGAGTCCGCCGCCGATTGGCGCGCCAGCCTCGACGCGGCCCTGGCGTGCGAGCCCGACCACGTCTCCGCGTACGCGCTCGTCGTCGAGGAGGGCACCCGGCTCGCCGTCCGGGTCCGTCGCGGCGAGCTGCCCGCCCCGGACGACGACGTGCTCGCCGACGACTACGAGGTGGCCGACGCGGTCCTGTCGGCCGCGGGCCTGGGGTGGTACGAGGTCAGCAACTGGGCCCGGACCGCGGCCGACGCCTGCCGGCACAACCTCGGCTACTGGCGCGGCGACGACTGGTGGGGGGTCGGGCCGGGCGCCCACTCGCACGTCGGCGGGGTCAGGTGGTGGAACGTGCGGCACCCGCGGACCTACGCCGCCCGCCTTGCGGACGGCGGCTCGCCGGCGCAGGCACGCGAGGTGCTCACCGTGGTCGAGCGGTACGAGGAGCAGGTGCTGCTCGGCGTGCGGCTCGCCGAGGGACTGCCGCTCGCGGCCCTCTCGCCGGCCGGCCGGGAGCAGGTCGCGGGCCTCGTCGCGGACGGGCTGGCCGACCCGCCGGCCGCGCTCGTGGGCCGCCGGCTGGTGCTGACGCGTTCCGGGCGGCTGCTCGCGGACGGCGTCGTGCGCCGCCTGCTCGCCTGACGCGTCCTGCACTTCCAGCGGCCAGTCGCCAGCGACACGCCGCAGCAGGCGGCGGGACTGGTCGCGGGGGGCGGGAGTCGCCACGATGTGGTCGAGAGCTGCGCCCCGGCCCGGGGACGCCGCCGCGAGGAGAAGGGGATGTCATGTCCTACCCGGCGCCGCCGCCCGCGTCGCAGCCCCCGGAGCACTCGCCGTCGGGAGGATCAGACGCCTCCCGGTCCTCGGGCCTGTCGTCGGCGCAGGCCGGCGGGTTCTTCAACGACCTCTTCGACATTCGCTTCACCAGGTTCGTCTCGCTACGGCTGATCTCCGTCGTGTACGTGGTGATCCTCATCGCGGTGTCACTCGTGGCGCTCGGCTTCGTCTTCGTCGGGTTCGCCAGCGGCGCGGGGGCCGGGCTGTTCGCGCTCGTCCTCGCCGTGCTCGGCTGGGTGATCTACGTGGTGCTGGCGCGGGTCGCGCTCGAGGCGTTCGCGGTGCTGTTCCGCATCCACGACGACACCAGCCGGGTGGCGGACGCGCTGGGCGGCGTACCGCCCAGCGGCGGCAGCGGCCAGGGCTACGACCCGCCCCCGGGCGGCTACGGCGCGGGAGGCGCGCCCGGCGGCTACGGCACTGGCGGCTACGGCACCGGCGGCCACAGCGCGGGCGGCGCCGGGGGCGGTTCCGACGCCGGCGGCGGATACGGCGGATCGACGCCGCACGGCCAGGACCCCTCCGGTCCGCCCTGGGTCTGACAGATACGCCAGATCCTGTCGGGCGGCCCGGGTCCAGCTGCGGGGCGCCGTCCCTTGCTCGGAATCGTGAGCTTTGCCGTCCGAGAACGTCGTTCGCGTTCACATGTCGTTCGCGGGCCGCCGGGACGAAGTTTTCGGACGGGAAAGCACGAGAACGCGAGCAAGGCGGGACCGTGACGGCGGTCAGCGGTCTGTTCGACCGTCAGCGCTGCGCGGTCAGCGGTCGGCGTCGTCGCCGGTGACGAAGTCGATGAGCTCCTCGACCCGGCCCAGCAGCGCCGGCTCGAGGTCCGTCCAGCCGCGGACGGTGCCGAGGATGCGCCGCCAGCCGGCGGCGACGTCGGCCTGCGTCTCGTGCGGCCAGCCGAGCGCGGCGAGGACGCCTTCCTTCCACGGCTGCCCCCGCGGCACCGACGGCCACTGCTCCAGGCCGAGCCGTTCGGGCCGCACCGCTTGCCACACGTCCACGTAGGGGTGGCCGACGACGAGCACGTGCTCGCGGGCGGCGTCCAGGCGCGCCACCGCCGACGCCTCGTGCCACTCCTTGCTCCCTGCCACCAGGTGGTCGAAAGAACACCGAGCCGGCGGCCTGGTCCCGGGTCCATGGCGCGGACGGCGCCGGCGAGGTCGTCCACGCCGTCCAGCATCTCGACGACGACGCCCTCGACCCGCAGGTCGTCACCCCACACCTTCTCGACGAGCTCGGCGTCGTGCCGCCCCTCGACGAGGATCCGGGAGGCGCGGGCGGTGCGGGCCCGGGTGCTGCGCACGACGACGGAACCGCTCGCCGTCCGGGTCGCCCGGGCCGGGGCGGCAGCCGTGGGCGCGAGAAGCCGCACCGGCGCGCCGTCGACCCAGAAGCCCGGCCCGAGCGGGAACGAGCGGACCTTGCCGCGCCGGTCCTCGAGCACGACGAGGTGCATGCCGCCGCTCTTCTCCGTCCGCAGCACCGCGCCCACCCAGCCGGTCTCGACGTCCTCGACGACCAGGCCCGGCTCGGCGGCGACCTCCGGCAGGGGCCTGGGCGCCGCGCCGGGGGAGCCCGGGGGCGGCACGGCGGTTCGGGACGTGAGGCGGCCGTTCACGTCGGCGACCGTAGTGGACGCCCTCGCGCCCGGGCCGAACCCACGCCGAACGGACATGCCGAGCGGACATGCCGTCGCAGGCGGGCGTCGTAGTCTCGGCCCGTGACCAGCCCTGCCGATCACGGTCGTCCGGACGCCGACCAGCTCGCCGAGGAGCTCGACGAGCCGACCGCCGCCGCACCCCCCGCGCACGATCCCGGCAAGCAGACAGGGGCCACGGCCTCGGAGCGGGCGTCGGCGCAGACCGCCGCCGAACTGAGCGAGCGCTGACGATGATCAAGGTGATCGTGATCGCCGTCCTGGCCCTCCTGGCCCTGCGGCTCGTGGTGGGCACGGTCCGGTCATGGGGCCCGCGCGGGTCCGGCCGGGACGGGCGGCGTCCCAGGCCGTAAACTGGCACTCGTTCGCGGCGAGTGCCAGGACGAGTGCCGCGGCGAGTGCCAGGACGAGTGCCGGGACGAGTGCCGGGACGACTGCCGAGACGAGTGCCAGGACGCGAGTCCGGGGCCGCGCGACGAGGAGGGTGGGCGGATGAGCGAGGACCGCAGGCTCGCCGTCCTGCGCGCGATCGTCGAGGACTACGTCCAGACCCGAGAGCCGGTGGGTTCGAAGGCGCTGGTCGAGCGGCACGCCCTCGGGGTGTCGCCCGCGACGATCCGCAACGACATGGCCGCGCTGGAGGAGGAGGGGCTCATCGCCCAGCCGCACACCAGTGCCGGCCGCATCCCCACCGACAAGGGCTACCGGCTCTTCGTCGACCGGCTGAGCAACGTCAAGCCGCTGTCGGCGCCGGAGAAGAAGGCCATCGCCACCCTGCTCGACCACGCCGTCGACCTCGACGACGTGGTCGACCGCACGGTCCGGCTGCTCGCCCAGCTCACCCATCAGGTCGCTGTCGTCCAGTACCCCTCGCTGACGCGGTCGACCGTGCGCCACGTGGAACTCGTTCCGCTGGGTGCCGGCCGGTTGCTCATCGTCCTCATCACGAACACAGGCCGGGTCGAGCAGCGCTTCGCTGACGTCGGCGCCGACGTGCCCGAGGCGACCCTGGGCGACCTGCGTGCACGCCTGAACGCGGCGGTCTCCGGACGCCGGCTCAGCGAGGTCTCCGCCCTCGTCGAGTCGCTCCCCGGGCGGTTCGCGCCAGAGGAGCGCAACGTCGTCCGGCACGTCCTCGACGCGCTCGAGGACAGCCTCGCGGTGGAGCGGGAGGAGCGGCTCGTGCTCGCCGGCACGGCGAACCTGGCCCGGTCCGGCACCGATTTCGCGGGCTCGATCGGGCCCGTCCTGGAGGCGCTCGAGGAGCAGGTGGTGCTGCTCAAGCTCCTGACGGAGATGGCGGCGGACAGCGGCGGGGTCGGCATCCGGATCGGGCGGGAGCACCAGCACGCGGGGCTCACCGAGACGGCCGTCGTGGCGAGCGGTTACGGTGGGGAGGGCGAGGTGGTGGCGCGGCTGGGCGTCCTCGGTCCCACCCGGATGGACTACCCGACGACGATCGCCGCCGTCCGCGCGGTGGCCCGCTACGTCTCGCGGATCCTCGCGTCATGACCACCCTCGATCGTCGAGGCGCCCGCCCGCCCCTCCACCCCGCCGCCCTCGACCACGACCTCGACGTGGACAGCCCCGTCGATCCTGCCTACGGAGTCCGGTGACCGACCACTACGAGACCCTCGGCGTCTCCCGCGAGGCGTCCCCCGAGGAGATCAAGAAGGCCTACCGCAAGCTGGCCCGCCAGCTGCACCCTGACGTGAACCCGGGGCCGGAGGCAGAGGAGCGCTTCAAGGAGGTCGGGCGCGCCTACGAGGTGCTGAGCAACCCCGAGAAGCGCCAGGCGTACGACATGGGCGTCGACGTGAACGGCAGCGGCGGGGGGTTCGGGCCCGGCTTCGGGTTCAGCGACATCTTCGAGACGTTCTTCGGCGGGGGCGCGGCGGGCGGCCGCGGCCCGGTGCCGCGCCAGCGCCGCGGGCAGGACGCCCTGATCCGGCTCGACATAGATCTCACCGAGGCCACGTTCGGCGGCCAGCGCGAGCTCTCCCTCGACACCGCTGTCATCTGCCCCACCTGCAACGGCACTTGCTGCCAGCCCGGTACGTCGCCGCGGGTGTGCGAGGTCTGCAAGGGCCGCGGCCAGATCCAGCGCGTCGCCCGCTCGTTCCTCGGCCAGGTCATGACGACGCAGGCCTGCGTGGCCTGTCACGGGTTCGGCACGGTGATCCCCGACCCCTGTCTCGAGTGCTCGGGCGAGGGCCGGGTGCGCAGCCGCCGGACGATCACCATGAAGATCCCGGCGGGCGTGGACACCGGGACGCGCATCCAGCTCGCGTCCAAGGGTGAGGTCGGCCCCGCCGGCGGTCCGCCCGGCGACCTCTACGTCGAGATCGTCGAGCGTCCGCACCCCGTCTTCACCCGTCGCGGTGACGACCTGCACTGCACGCTCGAGGTGCCGATGACCGCCGCGGCGCTCGGCACGACGCTCGACCTGGAGACGCTGGACGGCGTCGAGCAGGTCGACGTCAGGCCCGGCACGCAGTCCGGCGAGGTGCAGAGCCTGCGCGGCTTCGGCGTCACCCACCTGCGCGGCAGCGGCCGCGGTGACCTCATGGTGCACATGTCCGTGCTCACCCCGACGCGACTGGACGAGCCGCAGGAGCAACTCCTGCGCGAGTTCGCCCGGTTGCGCGGCGAGGAGCGCCCGGCCGGCCGGATGGCTCCCGCCCACCAGGGGGTCTTCTCCAAGCTGCGCGACCGCATCGCCGGGCGCTGAGCTGCCCCGGGCCTTCCAGGACTGCTCCGGTGACCCTTCCGCTCTACCTCCTGGACCCGCCGGCGCTCGACGGCGTCGCCCGGGGCGACGCGCTGGAGCTCGGCGGCGACGAGGGGCGGCACGCAGCCACGGTCCGCCGCACCCGGGTGGGGGAGCACCTCCTCGTGGCGGACGGTCTCGGCCACCGCGCCCGGACCGTGGTCACCCAGGTGTCTGCGGGCCGGCTCCTGCTGCGGGTCGAGGACGTCGACAGCGTCGCGCCCTGCGTGCCCGCGCTGGTGCTCGTGCAGGCGCTCGCGAAGGGCGGCCGGGACGAGCTGGCCGTGGAGACGGCCACCGAGCTGGGAGTGGACGCCGTCGCGCCGTGGCAGGCCGCCCGCAGCGTGGTGGTCTGGTCGGGCGAGCGCGGCGAGCGGTCCCGCCGGCGGTGGGAGCAGACGGTGCGTGCCGCCGCGAAGCAGGCCAGGCGCCCGCTCGTCCCCGAGGTCAGGCCGGTCCTGCGCACCCGCGACGTCGCGGCGGCAGCCACCACGGCGCACGTGCTGGTCCTGCACGAGGACGCGGCCCTGCCGCTGGCGCAGGCTCCGGTGCCGGCCGCCGGGGAGGTGTGGGTCGTCGTCGGCCCCGAGGGCGGCGTCGCGCCGGAGGAGCTGGCGGAGCTGACCGGCGCCGGCGCCGTCGCCGTCCGGCTGGGCCCTGGGGTGCTGCGCTCGTCGTCGGCCGGCGCGGCCGCGCTGGCGGTGCTCTCGGTTCGGCTGGGCCGGTGGGCGTGACGGCTGCCGGCCGGGCTCGCGGCCGAGCTACTTGACCACGAAGCTCCTGCTGTCCCACCACGTTCCCGCGGGGAAGGCGGTCGGATCCTGGATGCCGGGGGCGGGGACCTCGGCGGGCGCGGAGACGATCAGCGTGTACGTGCCAGGTCGCGGAACGGGCCAGCCGGAGATGGACCACTGGCCGCGCTGGCCCTTGGCCACGGGACCCAGCGGCTTCCCCTGCGAGTCGGTTCGCTGGAGGGGGACCAGGGCGTCCCGGATCGTCTTCTCCCCGTCGTAGCGGAGCACGACCCGCACCTGGGAGGTCCGAGGTTCGTGCCGTCGCCGCCGGCCTGGAGGCGGCCGGCCCGCAGCACCTGCCCCTGGGAGAGGTCGATCCACACGGGCGCCCGCGGGTCGGGGTCGGGAACGCGGCTCAGGGTCCGGTCGAGCCGGGCGAGGCCGAAGAGGAGCGGGGTGGCGCCGTCGACGGTGATCGTCACCGACCGCGGCTCCTGCACGGGCGCTGCGACGGCGGCAGCGGCTGTCGCCGTCCACACGAGCTGCTGGACCGCCGCTTCGGCGTCCGCCGGGGTGGGCGAGCCGGCGGGCTGCGGGGCGCGGGACAGGTCGAGGGCGATCGAGGAGTCGGTGACCTGCGCTCGCACCGCCATCGAGGGATCGGGAGCGAAGAGGTCGGTGTAGTCCGGGCCGAGCGGAGGGCGGGTGAGCGCGATCCTCACCGCCTCCTCGACCTTGGCCTCGACTCCTTGCACCGTCGTGCGGTGGAACTCGCGGAACAGCACCAGCCGCTTGTTCTGCCGCCCTGTGACGTAGACCGGCAGGGCGGAGGCGGGTGTCTCGCGGACGTCGCTGTCCACGGTCTGCAGCGTGACCGCGCCCGACGCCGGCTGCGCCGGCGACTGGTGCGTCAGCGACCGGACGGCGAGGGTGCCCCCGGTCGCGACGACGACCAGCGCGGCCGCGGCGGCCAGCAGGGAGGCGGACCCGCGGCCGGTGTGCCGGGTACGCACGGAGCCGCGGGGCGCCCGCCGGTCGATCTCCGCCCGGATCCGCGCGTAGCCGGCCGGGCTGGGCTCGACGGCGTCCGCCTCGCGGTGCAGCACGGTGCGCAGCAGGACCGCGGTGGGGTCCTGCGGATCCGGCAGGTCGTCAGGGAGCTCGCCGAGCCCGTTCGTCGGGAAGTCCTCGTTCACCGGCGCGCCCCCTCACCGGCGGCCAGGGCCTCGCGCAGGGCACCGATGCCCCGATGGGCGTGGCTCTTGACCGCCCCGCGGCTCATGCCGAGGGTCTGCGCGATCTCCTGCTCGGACAGGTCCGCGTAGTACCGGAGGACGAGCACCTCCTGCTGGCGGCGGGACAGGGACCGCAGCGCCGCCATCACCCGCGCGTCCTCGGTCGCCTGGACGGCCCGCTCCTCCGGCCCCGACGGCTCGGGCGGCCCCGGTTGGCGGTAGCGCTCCTCGACCCCCCGGTGGCGCAAGACCGAGCGGGCGTTGTTGATCACGGTCGTACGCAGGTAACCGTGCGCGGCCGCCGGGTCGGCCAGGGACGACCAGCGGCGGTGCAGGGAGACGAAGGCGTCCTGCACGAGCTCCTCCGCCACCGAGGCGTCCCGGGTCAGCAGGGTGGCCAGCCGGACCAGTTGGTGCCAGTGCGTTCCGTACAGCACCCGGACCGCCTCGTCCGCGGTCCGCGGCACCGTGGCGGCGTCGGCCGGGGTGGACGTGTCGACGACGCGCAACCCCGCGGTGTCGTCGTCCGCGGCCGGAGGAGCGGCGGGGTCGCGGCGCGTTCGGGCCCAGCGCCCGGCCAGCGGCAGCTCCATCGTCGTCACACCCCGAGGACGCCCCACGCGAGTGCCCGGTTGACACGTCCCGACGCGCGGTGCGGTGCGAAGACTAGAGTCGGGCCTGATCGTCCTGGGAGTCGAGAGGGAACGAGAGGAACGCGGGCAGATGGCGAGCGAGGACGGCTGTCCGTTCTGCGGGATCGTGGCTGGGGACGTGCCGGCGGAGATCGTCCGGATCGGGCAGCGGGTCGTCGCCTTCCGGGACCTGAACCCCCAGGCGCCGCTGCACGCCCTCGTCGTGCCGCGCGACCACCACGCGGACGTGGCCGCGCTGGCCGCCGCCGATCCCGAGGCGCTCGTGGAACTCGTCGAGGTCGCGAAGGGGCTGGCAGCGCCGGAGGGCGACGGCTCGTACCGTCTGGTGTTCAACTCCGGAGCCGGCGCGGGGCAGAGTGTCTTCCACGTGCACGGGCACGTCCTGGCCGGGCGTCCCTTCCAGTGGCCACCCGGCTGACGCCGCTACCATGGACGTGTGGTCCGCGGTCCGGCGGGCCCCGGTCCTGACGCGAAGGGTGGCCGGCTCGCAGCCGACATGACAGACCAGACAGACGAGCTCGCCCCACGGGGGCAGCAGGCGGTACACAAGATCGTCGTTCCGTCGGACGTGGCGATGGTGTCCCTGCTCGGAGCGGGCGACGAGCTCCTGCGCACGGTCGAGCGGGCCTTCCCCCGGGCCGACGTCCACGTGCGCGGCAACGAGATCACCATCACCGGTCCTCACGGGGAGGTCGCGCTCGTCGAGCGACTGCTCGACGAGCTGCTCGCCGTGCTGGGTTCCGGCCAGCCCCTGTCGACGGACGCCGTCGAGCGTGCCGCGAGCATGCTGCGGCAGCAGACCACCGAGCGCCCGGCCGACGTGCTGACGCTGAACATCCTGTCCAACCGGGGCCGCACGATCCGGCCGAAGACGCTGAACCAGAAGCGCTACGTCGACGCGATCGACGAGCACACGATCGTGTTCGGGATCGGCCCCGCGGGCACCGGCAAGACGTATCTCGCGATGGCGAAGGCCGTGCAGGCGCTGCAGGCCAAGCGGGTCAACCGCATCATCCTGACGCGCCCGGCGGTCGAGGCCGGCGAGCGGCTGGGATTCCTCCCGGGGACGCTCACCGAGAAGATCGACCCCTATCTGCGTCCGTTGTACGACGCGCTGCACGACATGATCGACCCGGAGTCGATTCCGCGGCTGATGGCGGCCGGGACGATCGAGGTCGCCCCCTTGGCGTACATGCGCGGGCGTGCTCAGCCGGTCGATACGCCAGTGCTGACGCCGGACGGTTGGCGGCCCATCGGCGAGCTTCAGGTCGGGGATCTCGTGGTCGGCTCCAACGGCTTCCCGACACCGGTCCTGGGCGTGTACCCGCAGGGTCGCAAGCAGGTGTACCGCGTGACGACCTCGGATGGCGCCTCCACCCTCGCCTGCGGGGAGCACCTGTGGTTCGTGCGAACCCGCGGGGACCGGCGGCACGGACGCCCAGGCCGCGTGGTCCAGACCAAGGACATGATCGGAAGGGCCTGGACGGCGCACTACCGCAATTACGAGCTGCCTCTCGTCGACGCAGTGCAGTTCCCGTTCCGGCCCGTCCCGCTCGACGCATACGCGCTCGGCCTGCTGCTGGGCGACGGATGCATCACCACGTCGACGACGCCCTCGTTCTCCGCGAACGACCCTGACCTCGCGGCCGCGCTGGGAGACGCGCTGCCCGGGATCGAACCCGTGCGAAAGGGTGAGTACGACCACGTGCTGCGTCACGTGAACGGCGGCCGCGGCGGCCTGCGTATCGCTAACCCCGTGACGACCGCTGTCCGCGGGCTCGGTCTGGCCGGGACGTCCTCCAGCACGAAATTCGTACCCCAGGTCTACCTCTTCAACTCGCGTGCCGTGCGATTGGCAGTGCTGCAGGGACTGCTCGACACCGACGGGGGTCCGGTACGACAGCGTGGGCGCACGTGCCGTGTGCAGTACACGACATGCTCGCCTCAGCTCCGCGACGACGTCGTCTTCCTCGTGCGGTCCCTCGGGGGCATTGCCACCTGGAAGGTACGGCAGGCCGAAGGGCGCAAGCACGGTGGCACCGCCGAGAGACCCGTGGCCTACCGTCACGACGCGTATGTCCTCGACATCCGGCTGCCCGGGGGGGTCGAGCCGTTCCGCCTCGAGCGCAAGCGGCAGATCTACGACGCGACGGGCGGCGGCCGTCCGATGCGGTCGGTCGACAGCGTGCTGCCCGCCGGTGAGGCGGAATGCGTATGCATCTCCGTGGCGGCCGAGGACTCGCTGTACGTGACCGACGAGTTCATAGTCACTCACAACACCCTCAACGATGCGTTCATCATTCTCGACGAGGCGCAGAACACGTCTCCCGAGCAGATGAAGATGTTCCTGACCCGGCTCGGGTTCGGCGCGAAAATGGTGGTCACCGGTGACATCACGCAGGTCGACCTGCCGGCGGGCACGCAGTCGGGGCTCCGGATCGTCCGCGGCATCCTCGAGGGGATCGAGGACGTGCACTTCTCGGAGCTGACGAGCTCGGACGTCGTGCGCCACCGGCTCGTCTCCGAGATCGTCGACGCGTACGGCCGCTGGGACGCCGTCCAGAACGGCACCGAGCAGGCCCGGCAGCCTGCGCGCCGGGACGTGCAGCGCCGGTCCCGACGGTGAGCCGACGACGGTGAGCGTCGAGGTCAACAACGAGAGCGGCGTCGACGTCGACGAGGCCGAGATCGTCGCCCTGGCCCGGCATGTGCTCGCGCAGATGCGGGTCCACCCGCAGGCCGAGCTGTCCGTGGTGCTCGTGGACGAGACGGCCATGGAGCAGCTGCACGTCCAGTGGATGGACGAGCCGGGGCCGACGGACGTCCTGTCGTTCCCGATGGACGAGTTGCGCCCAGGCACCGACGGTGAGGACTCGCCCGCCGGGCTGCTCGGCGACGTCGTGCTCTGCCCGCAGGTCGCGGCGGCTCAGGCCCGGCAGGCGGGGCACTCGACCGCGGAGGAGCTCCTGCTGCTGACGACGCACGGGATCCTGCACCTGCTCGGCTACGACCACGCCGAGCCGGACGAGGAGAAGGAGATGTTCGGCCTGCAGCGCAAGCTGCTGCTGACGTTCCTCGCCACCCGCAGCGGGCGGGACCGGTCGTGAGCACCGGGGACGTGCAGCTCGTCGTGATCGCGCTCGTCCTCGTGCTCGTCGCTGGAGGGCTGGCGGCGTCCGAGGCGGCGCTCGCCCGGGTGTCCCGGTCACGCGCGGGCGAGCTGCTGGCCGAGGGGCGCCGCGGCGCGGCGGCGCTGGCGCGGATGGCGGAGGATCCCGCGCCCACCCTCAGCGTCTCCACGTTCCTGCGCATCCTCGCCGAGACCGGCGCGGCCGTGCTGATCACCGTGGTCTTCCTGGACGTCCTCGGTTCCGGCTGGCGCGCGGCCCTCGTGGCCATCGCTGCCATGACCGCTCTGACGTTCGTCGCGGTCGGCGTCGGGCCGCGGACCCTGGGCCGGCAGCACAGCGACCGCATCGGGCTCGTCGCCGCCCCGGTGCTCGCCGCGCTGACCCGCGTGCTCGGGCCGCTCGCGCGGCTGCTCGTCCTCGTCGGCAACCTGCTCACCCCGGGCCCCGGCTTCCGCGACGGGCCGTTCGCCTCCGAGGCGGAGCTGCGCGAGCTGGTCGACATCGCGGAGCAGAGCGAGCTCATCGAGGCCGGCGAGCGCGAGATGATCCACTCGGTGTTCGAGCTCGGCGACACGCTCGTCCGGGAGGTCATGGTGCCGCGGACGGCGCTCGTCTCGATCGAGGCCGGCGAGTCCCTGCACTCGGCGATGTCGCTGTTCCTGCGCTCGGGGTTCTCCCGGGTCCCGGTGGTGGGCGAGGGTCTGGACGACGTCCGCGGCGTGCTCTACCTCAAGGACGTCGCCCGCCGCCAGCACGAGGACCGGGCGGGCGACCACACGCTGCGGGTCGACCACGTGATGCGGCCCGCGCACTTCGTGCCGGACAGCAAGGCGGCGGACGAGCTGCTCCGCGAGATGCAGCGGGACGCCGGGCACGTCGCGATCGTCGTCGACGAGTACGGCGGCACCGCCGGCATGATCACTCTCGAGGACCTCGTCGAGGAGATCGTCGGGGAGATCGCCGACGAGTACGACCGCGACGAGCAGGACGTGGAGGAGCTGCCGGACGGCGCCTACCGGGTGCGCTCGCGAGTGCACTGCGAGGAGGTCGGCGAGCTGTTCGGCGTCGAGCTCGAGGACGAGGAGGTCGACACGGTCGGCGGCCTGCTCGCGAAGGCGCTGGGCCGGGTGCCGATCGCCGGCGCCAGTGCGCGGGTCGACGGGATCGTCCTGACCGCTGATCGCTTCGAGGGCCGGCGGAACCAGCTCGCCACGGTGATCGTGCGGCGTGCCGAGGAGGAGCCCGAGCTGGAGCAGGCGGCCCAGCCGTCCCGGGCGGCCGCCTCGTGACGGGCTCCGCGGGTCCGGCGCAGCCCGGCCCCGCCACCGGCTCCGGCCGGCCCTTCCGGTCCGGCTTCGCCTGCCTGGTGGGCCGGCCGAACGCCGGCAAGTCGACGCTGGCGAACGCCCTCGTCGGCGAGAAGATCGCGATCACGTCGAGCCGCCCGCAGACGACCCGGCACGTGGTCCGGGGCGTGGTGCACCGCCCGGACGCCCAGCTGGTGCTCGTCGACACCCCCGGCCTGCACCGGCCGCGCACGCTGCTGGGGGAGCGCCTCAACGACCTCGTCCGAGGGACCCTGCTCGAGGTGGACGTGGTGGGGTTCTGCCTGCCGGCCGATCAGAGGATCGGCGCGGGGGACCGGTTCATCGCCGCGGAGCTGGCCGAGCTGCGCCGCTCGGGACGCCGCCGGCCCCTGGTCGCGATCGTGACCAAGGCAGACGCCGTCGATCGCGGCCGCCTCACCGAGCACCTGCTGGCGGTCTCGGAGCTCGTCGAGGCCGATGACGTCGTGCCGGTCTCCGCGGTGGAGGGCTACCAGGTCGGCGTCCTCGTCGACGTGCTGTTCGGGCACCTGCCGCCGGGGCCGCCGCTGTACCCGGAGGGTGAGCTCACGGACGAGCCGGAGTCGGTGCTCGTCGCGGAGCTGGTCCGCGAGGCGGCGCTGGAGGGCGTGCGCGACGAGCTGCCGCACTCGCTGGCGGTCGTGCTGGAGGAGATGGTGCCGCGCGAGGGGCGGCCCGAGGACGATCCGCTGCTCGACGTGCGCGTGTGGCTGTACGTGGAGCGCGAGAGCCAGAAGGCGATCGTCATCGGCAAGGGCGGGTCCCGGCTGCGTGACGTCGGGACCCGGGCCCGCCGCGAGATCCAGGCGCTGCTCGGCCAGCGTGTGCACCTCGACCTGAGGGTGAAGGTCGCCAAGGACTGGCAGCGCGACCCCAAGCAGCTCCAACGCCTCGGCTTCTGACCATCCCCCTCCCCGCGGCGATCAAGGAATTCTTCGGGATCAAGAAATTCCTGGGGATCTTGTTCGAAGCCCAGGAGGCAGGACACCGGGCCGGGCGCGATCTGGGGGCGCCCGACGATGAAGGTCACAGCTGCGTTCAGCGTGGGAATGCTCGTCGATGGTGGCGCCGAAGCGCGGGACCGAGTGTGCTCGAAGAGCTCACCAGCCACACCCTTCCCCACGGAATTCCTTGATCGTTGGTTGGGAGGGGGTCGCCTACGGCTGGTCGTCGCGGCGCAGCCGGCCGGCGTCGGTGACGGCCCGGCGCAGCAACCACTCGATGTGCGCGTTCGTGCTGCGAAGGTCGTCGGCCGCCCAGCGGGTGAGCGCCTCGTGCACCTCCGGATCGAGCCGCAGCAGCACCGACTTGCGCTCCCGGCGCCGCCGGCCCGAGGGGCCGGGCGCCCTCGCGTCATCAGGGCCGGCCGACTCGGGGGCCGTCACGAGTAGAGGGTCCCCGTGTTCACGACGGGCGTCGCCCGCGAGTCGCCGCAGAGCACGACGAGCAGGTTCGACACCATCGCGGCGCGGCGCTCCTCGTCGAGCTCGACGACGCCCTGGCGGCTGAGCTCGTCGAGCGCCATGTGCACCATGCTCACCGCTCCCTCGACGATCCGGGTGCGTGCGGCGATCACTGCAGCGGCCTGCTGCCGCTGCAGCATCGCCTGCGCGATCTCCGCCGAGTACGCGAGGTGGCTGATCCTGACCTCCAGGACCTCGACGCCGGCGATCGAGACCCGCTCCGCGACCTCGACCGCGAGCTCGGAGCTGATCACGTCCGTCGAGCCCCGCAGGGACTCGACCTCGTCCGGCCCGTCATAGGGGTAGCTGCGAGCCACGTGCCGCAGCGCCGACTCCGCCTGCACCGTCACGAACCCGTCGACGTCCTCGACCGCGAACGTCGCCTCGGCGGTGTCCGCGATCTGCCAGACCACGATCGCGGCGATGTCCACGGGATTGCCGTCGGAGTCGTTGACCTTGAGCCGGTCCGTCTCGAAGTTGCGCACCCGCACCGAGACGCGTCCGGCGGGTCGACAGTGGCGGCAGCCACACCAGGCCCGCGGTCCGGACGGTTCCGATGTACCGGCCGAAGAACTGGACGACGGCGGTGCGCCCCGGCTGGACCACGGTCAGGGACGCCAGGACGATGACGCCAGCAGCGAGCAGGAACGCGCCGAGCACGGCCCACCCCCCGGCGTCCGTAGCCGCGACCCGGTTGAACGACACGATCGCCGCGGCCACGAGGAGGAGGGCCACGAGCAGGCCGAGGAAGCCGTTCGTGTGGGGTGCTCGGCGCTCGTGGACGTCGACGCGGACGCCCGCGTGCCCGACCGGCGTCCCCGCGGGCGGGGCAGGCATCTCACCGACGGACGTTCGGACGGGTACGGACATGGCGACCTCCAGAGCCGCGCGGAAATCTGCTAACTCAGTGATATCACTTTGCTTGGCGGAGGGCTACCGTACCCTCGGCTGGTGGAGCGCATCGCCGAGGGATCCCTCGTCGTGCTCGTCGGGCCGTCCGCGAGCGGGAAGACCGCTTGGGCGGCCGCCCACTTCCTTCCGGACGAGATCGTGTCGTCCGACCGCCTGCGCGCGGTCGTCGGCACCGGCGAGCGCGACCTCGCCGCGAGCACCGACGCCTTCGCCGTCCTCGACCTCGTCGTCGGCGCGCGGGTCCGCCGCCGCCTCACCACGGTCGTCGACACCCTCGGGCTCGATCCCGTCCGCCGCGCCGCCTGGCGCGAGCTGGCGGTGCGCCACCGCGTCCCGTGCGTCGCCGTCGCCGTCGACACGCCCGCCGCCGAGTGCCGCCGCCGCAATGCCGCCCGGCCGGCGGCCGACCGGTTGCCGGCGAAGGTGCTCGGCCGGCCAGCTCGCCGCCTTCGCCGAGCAACGTCCGGGACTGGACGCCGAGGGCTTCGACGCCGTCCTGACCGCGGAGCCCGTACGCGTCGTCGACCCGGCGGTCGCTGTCGCCGTCCGGGAACGCCGCCCGGCAGGCAGCGGCAGCGGTCGACGCCGTCGCGGACCGTCCGGTTCGGCCTGCACCTCTCGACGTGGCGCCTGCCCGGGCGGTGCCCGAGAGCTCGGCCCGCGGCTTCGGGACGTCGGCGCGGCCGCGGAGGAGGCGGGCGTCGACTCACTGTGGGTGATGGATCACCTGCGTCAGATCCCGCAGCTCGGCCGCCCTTGGGAGGACATGCCGGACGCCGGCGCCGTGCTCGCGCACCTCGCCGCCGCTACCCGGCGCGCCACGGTCGGCGCGCTCGTCCACCCCGTCAGCTACCGCGACGTGCGCCTGCTCGGCCGCGCGGTCGCGACGCTCGACGTCCTCAGCGGCGGCCGTGCCGTGTGCGGGCTCGGGGCGGGGTGGTACGAGGCCGAGCACCCGCCCTCGGGCTGCCCTTCCCGCCCGCCCGCGAGCGCCTCGACGCGCTCGAGGACGCCCTGCAGTTCCTCCCGCTGTTCTGGGGAAAGGGCTCGCCCGCCTTCGCAGGACGCGGGCTGGACGTGCCCGAGGCGATGAGCTACCCGCGCCCGCTGCAGGAGCACGTGCCCGATCCTCGTCGGTGGCTCGGGACCCCGCCGCACCCTGCGGCTTGTCGCCCGGTACGCCGACGCCTGCAACCTCACCGGGAGCCCGGACGCCGTCAGTGCGGCGCTGGCCGTGCTGCGGCGTCACTGCGCGGACGCCGGCCGCGACCCGGGAGGAGTCGAGGTCACGCACCTCTCGACGATCCGCATCGTGCCTGACGGTGCCCGGCCCGGCGCCGCGCCGGGGGCCCGGGGGCGAGTGCCGTGTCGTGAGCGGCACCGTCGAGGACCACGTCCTGCGGATCGAAGCTCTGCGCGCCGTCGGCGTCGAGCACGTGATCCTCGCCCTCGACGACGTCTGGGAGCACGGGGCGCTCGAGCGGCCTCGCCGAGCTGATCGCGGCCGCGCGTGGGCCGCAGTGAGCTCAGGGCAGCAGGAGCATGGCGTCGCCGAACTCGTGCCACAGGTACCGCGGAGCGCCCGGCGGTGACGGCCGCATAGGCCTCGTCGACGAGGGCGCGGCCGGCGACCGCCTCGAGCAGCAGCAGGTGGCTGGCCTGCGGTTCGTGCAACCCCGTGACCAGACCGGTCGACCACTCGGGCGGGTCGGGCCGGCCCGAGCACGAGGTCCGTCCAGCCGTCGCCGGGCGTGACCGGTCCCGTCCGGGGACGCGCAGGTCTCCAGGGCACGGACGACGGTGGTGCCCGACGGCGACGACGCGTCCTCCGGCCGAGCTGACGGCGTTCACCAGCCGGGCGGTCGACGGCGGCACGGCGTAGCGCTCGGGCGCCGGCGGCTCGGACAGTTCCGGGCTCGAGACGCCGCAGTGCAGGACCACCGGGGCGCACGGCGACTCCCCGCGTGACGAGGTCGACGACGAGCCGCTCGGTGAACGGCCGTCCCGCGCTCGGCATCTCCGCGCTGCCCGGATGCCGGGCGAACACGGACTGCCGGTCCGCGAGAGGGAAGGTCGAGCGGAGGTAGCCGTAGGCGATCGCCCGGCCGTGCCGGCGCAGGTACGGGAGGCTGTCCGGAACGCCCGTGATCTCGGCGACCCACAGCCGGACGCCGGCCGGCGCCGCGGCGGGGAACGGGCCGAGCAGCGTCGCCGTCGCCCCGCCGGGCAGCGCGACCCGGGTGCCGGGCGCGAGGTCGAGCTGGGGCCCGTCGTTGCCGGGCCGCCGGACCTCCAGGACCCAGGTCTGCGCGTCCAGCCGGGCGGCGACGTGCACCGGCGCCACCGTGCCGCCGACGACGCCCCGTCAGCGCCGCGGGCACGGTCGCGCTGGTGTTGACGACGAGCAGGTCGCCGGGCGCGAGCACGGACGGGCAGGTCCCGGAAGCGGCGGTGCTCGAGCCGGTCCGGCGCCGCGACGAGCAGCCGCACGCCGTCCCTGGTCAGCCCGCGGTGCTCGGGCGGCTCCGTGGCGTCGCTGCCGGCCGGCCGCTGGAACGTGACGGCGGCGTCACGCGGACACCGCCGCGAGGAGGTCGGCGGCGCGGTAGCGGCCGCTCGGCAGCTCCTGCCGCGACGAGCCTGAGCAGGGCGGGGACGACGGTCTCGGGCAGGGGCCGGTCGGAGATGTCCTCGCCCGGAAAGGCGCGCTGGTGCATCGCCGTGTTCATGTCGCCGGGGTCGACGGCGTAGACGTGGAGGTCGGGGTGCTCGGCGGCGAGGACGGCCGTGAGCTGGTCGAGCGCCGCCTTCGACGAGCCGTAGCCGCCCCAGCCCGGGTAGGCCTCGACGGCGGCGTCCGAGGAGACGGTGACGAGCGTGCCGCGAGCCGCCCGGAGGTCGGCGAGGAGCAGCTGGGTGAGGGCGAGCGGAGCGAGGACGTTGACGGCGAAGATCCGCTCGAGGTCGCCGGCCGGCAGCTCGGCGAGCGCCGGCAGCGGGCTCGGGCGTCTGATCCGGTCAGCGCGCTCGCGTTGTGGACGAGCAGGTCGAGCCGGCCGAGCCCGGCGACCGCCGCGGCGAGCTCGCCGCGGTGGGCGGGATCGGTCACGTCGCCGGGGACCGCGGTCACCCCGGCCAGTCCTGCGACGGCACGGGTGAGCGCGTCCGGGTGCCGCGCGTCGACGACGACGCGCCAGCCGGCGGCGTCCAGCGCCCGCGTCAACGCCAGGCCGAGACCCTGGGAGCCGCCCGTGACGAGCGCGACGGGGCTTGTGCGATCGGGTGTCATGACGGCATGGTCGAGGTTCAAGTGAACTTGAGGTCAAGAGCTTCGGAGCAGCGCGATGAGGACCACGGACCTGCTGACGATCGGCGAGCTGGGGCGCCGGTGCGGGAATCGCGCCGTCCGCGCTGCGGTACTACGAGGAGCTCGGGCTGATCACCAGCACTCGCACCTCCTCGGGGCAGCGGCGGTTCGAGCGGAGCACGCTGCGCAGGCTCGCCTTCGTGCGGGCGGCGCGGAACGTCGGCCTGACCCTCGAGGAGATCGCCGCGGCGCTGGCGACCCTGCCCGAGGGCCGGACGCCGACCCGCGCCGACTGGATCCGGCTGTCGCGCGGCTGGCAGGCGCGGCTCGACGAGCAGATCGCAGCCCTGCAGGCGTTGCGCGACGAGCTCGGCTCCTGCATCGGCTGCGGCTGTCTGTCGATGCGCCGCTGCGCCCTCTCGAACCCGGCGGACAGCGCCGGCGGCGCCGGCGCGAGGGGCGCCGCCTACCTGCCCGCGGCGCTGCGGCGCGGTTGACGTCGCCGCGTCACCGCCGTCTTCGGGCGGTGCTCGCACGTCGTCGCGTCACCGCCGTTCGAAGGTCCGCACCTGTTCGCCCTCGCTCCACACGTCGATCAGCAGGTGGTCCTTCGCGTCGCTGAGCCGCACCACCGACACCTCGCTCACGTCGATCCGGAACAGCTCGAAGTCGCCCGGCGGCACCTCCTCGGCGTCGCCGCGGAAACGCGCCTTGCCGGCCTCGTCCGTCACCTCGACCGCCCGCCCGGCGAGCTTGGCGTCGCCGGTCCACACCTCCGGATCCTCCGACCCCGAATGGATCGCCACTCGCGGGTCCCGGCGCAGGTCCGCGAAGCGCCGGTTGCCGGTCATCCCGCCGAGCCACACCTCGCCGAGTGGATCGGCACCTCCGTCCCGCTGATCCGGGGCGAGCCGTCGGCCCGGATCGTCGCCATCGTCTTGTGCCGGTGCGCCTCGAAACGCTCGAGCGCCCGGGCCGCCAGCTCCGGCGCCTGCTCGGTGAACTCCTGCCACGTCGCCATGCGAGTACCCATCACCGACCACCGACAGACGCCGCACCTTCCGCGGGAGCCGTGTACCTTTGGAACCGTGCGCGTGGCGGTCCTCCTTCTTCGCCGCCGCGGCGGGGCCCTGTAACAGGCCGGACCTTCCGCCGCGGAGTGCTCTCGCGCGCCGGCCGACGCCCCGTCCGAGCCGACCCTTCGTGAGGCGACCCATGCACAGCACCCAGCAGCCCTCCGGCATGCCGTTCCACCGCTACCTGCCGTTCGACGAGCAGATCCGCGTCGAGCTGCCCGACCGCACCTGGCCCACCAAGAAGATCACCAAGGCGCCGCAGTGGTGCGCCGTCGACCTGCGCGACGGCAACCAGGCGCTCATCGACCCGATGAGCCCGGAGCGCAAGCGCCGCATGTTCGAGCTCCTGGTCGAGGATGGGCTACAAGGAGATCGAGGTCGGGTTCCCGGCCGCGAGCCAGACCGACTTCGACTTCGTCCGGCAGCTGATCGAGGAGGACCTCGTCCCCGACGACGTCGTCATCCAGGTTCTGACACAGGCCCGCGAGCACCTGATCGAGCGGACCTTCGAGTCCATCAGGGGCGCCAAGCAGGCCGTGATGCACCTGTACAACTCGACCTCCGTGCTGCAGCGGCGCGTCGTGTTCGGCACCGACGAGGACGGCATCGTCGACATCGCCCTCGAGGGCGCCCGGCTGTGCAAGAAGCTCGGCGACGCTGCCGAGGCCGAGGGGACCGACGTCTACTTCGAGTACTCGCCCGAGTCGTACACGGGCACCGAGCTCGAGTTCGCGGCCCGGATCTGCAACGAGGTGATCGAGGTCTTCGAGCCGGCGCCCGACCGCAAGGTCATCGTCAACCTGCCGGCCACCGTCGAGATGGCGACGCCGAACGTCTACGCCGACTCGATCGAGTGGATGCACCGGCACCTCGCGCACCGCGAGAACGTCGTCGCTCAGCCTGCACCCCCACAACGACCGGGGCACTGCTGTCGCCGCCGCCGAGCTCGGGTACATGGCCGGCGCCGACCGCATCGAGGGCTGCCTGTTCGGCAACGGCGAGCGCACCGGGAACGTCTGCCTGGTCACCCTCGGCCTCAACCTGTTCAGCCAGGGCATCGACCCCATGATCGACTTCTCCGACATCGACGAGATCCGGCGAACCGTCGAGTACTGCAACCAGCTCAAGGTGCCCGAGCGCCACCCGTACGGCGGGGACCTCGTCTACACGGCGTTCTCCGGGTCCCACCAGGACGCGATCAAGAAGGGCTTGGAGGCCCTCGGGCACGACGCCGCGGCGGCCGGGCACGGCGTCGACGAGCACATCTGGGCCGTCCCGTACCTGCCGATCGACCCGAAGGACGTCGGCCGCTCCTACGAGGCCGTCATCCGGGTCAACAGCCAGTCCGGCAAGGGCGGCGTGGCCTACTTGATGAAGCACGAGTACAACCTCGACCTGCCGCGGCGGCTGCAGATCGAGTTCAGCCAGGTGGTCCAGCGTGTCACCGACGACCAGGGCGGAGAGGTGTCGCCGCAGGAGCTGTGGCGGATCTTCAGCGACGAGTACCTGCCGGCCCGGGAGCCCGGGGAGCTGGGGCCGGTTCCGCATCCACGGCATCCGCCAGAACAGTGGACGGGGACGGCGGCGACCACCTCGTGGTCGAGGCCACGGACGGCGGTGAACCGGTCTCCCTCGAGGGGCACGGCAACGGCCCGATCGCTGCCTTCGTCGACGCGCTCGCCGCGGTCGGCGTCGACGTCCGCGTGCTCGACTACGCCGAGCACGCCATGAGCGCCGGGGGGGACGCCGGCCGCCGCGTACGTCGAGTGCGCCGTCGGCGAGCGCGTGCTGTGGGGGGTCGGGGTCGA
>CAWBAJ010000010.1:0-224347 GCA_963786765.1 uncultured Actinomycetota bacterium
GCACGCCGACCAGGACGAGCAGGCACAACCGCTCCTGCTCGAGCCGGACGTTGACGTGGATGCCGTCGGCCCAGCAGTACACGTAGTCCACCCCGGACAGGTCGCGCCGCTGGAACGCCTTCGCCTCGTCCTGCCACTGCACCGTCAGCTTCGTAATCACGGACGCGGACAGGCCAGCCGAGGAGCCGAGGAACTGCTCCAGCGCGGGCGCGAAGTCCTGACTGGACAGGCCGTGCAGATACAGCAGCGGCAGCACCTCGGCCACCCTCGGCGACTTACGGCACCACGGCGGCAGGATCGCCGAGGAGAACCGCACCCGTTCGCCAGTGACCTCCTCGACCCGCTTGTCGTTCACCCGCGGCGCCACCACCTCCACCGCTCCCGCCGCCGTCATCACCTGCCGCGCCTCGGCGTGCCCGTTGCGGACCACCAGCCGCCGGCCGCGCTCGTCGACCTCACCGCGGTGCGCGTCGATATAGGCGGCAACCTCGGCCTCCAGCGCCGCCGCCAGCATCCGCCGCGCGCCCTCCCGCACGAGCTCGTCCAACACCGACGGCGAACCAGCGGTCTCGGCAGGGTCAGGGACTACCGTGAGCATGGGCGTACCTTCCCGACCGACGCGCCAACGTCGGCCTGATCGAGGACCATCAGACTTCGGATCATCCCCGGGAAGGTGCGCCCACTCACGTCACCCCGCCGAGGACCCCATCCACAGGTCTCGATCATTGCTCCCGAGCGGCGGCGCCAACACCTACGAGCTGGTCAACGCCAACAGCAACCAGTGCCTGACCACGGACGGCGTCCCCGGCCACCAGGTCGTTCAGTACCCGTGCCACGGCTCTCCGGGGCAGCTCTGGGTGACCAGCCTGACCTCGCAGGACCGGGCGAACGCCAAGAACATCTTCAATTCCTGGAGCGGGCTCGACCTCGACGTCAACGGCGACAACCCCTGGCCCGGCACCGCCATCGACGTCTGGTACCCCAACGGCGGCTACAACCAGACGTTCGCCGTCGACTGACGCCCGCGGCTCCCTCGACGAGCATCCCGGCGTCGAGGGAGCCGCGCTCTCCCCGCATCGCACCCCGACCCTCCCGGAAGCCGACCGTGACCATGACGCCCCACCGCCCCGAGCCGGCCCCCGCCTCCGCCACCGGCTACGTGCTCGATCCAGCCTGGCGCGCCGAGCGCGAACGACTGAGCAGCCTGACCGAGCTGTACGACGCCACGACGCTCCGGCTCCTGGAGCAGCTGGGGCTGACCGCGGGCTGGCACTGCGCCGAGGCGGGTCCCGGCACCGGTACAGTCGCCCACTGCTGGCCGAGCGGTCGCCCCGGGTGGCCGGGTGCTCGCCCTGGACATCGACACCCGGTTCCTCGATCTGCTCAGTGACGGCACCCTGCACGTGCAGCAGGGCGACGTCACCGCCCACCCGCTGCCGGCCGGGCAGTTCGACCTCGTGCACGCCCGGCTGCTGCTGGAGCACCTGCCCGGTCGCGACGCCGTGCTGCGCGGCCTGGCCGATGCTCTCGCGCCCGGCGGCTGGCTCCTCGTGGAGGACTTCGACTGGGCCACCGCCACCGTCGTCGACCCGCCTTCGGCTGTGCAGGAGCAGGTCGCGCGGGCCTGCCTGACCCTGATGCAGGGGCACGGCTACGACCCGCACTACGGGCGCCGGCTGCCCGGGGCGCTGCGCGGCGCCGGGCTGTCGGACGTCGGAACCCACGCGGCCGCGGCGCAGGTGGACGCCGATCCGCTGCGGGGCGTCCCGCAGTGGAAGCTGCTCGTCGACCAGCTCGCCCCGACGATGCTCGCCGCCGGCCTCGTCACACGGGCCGACCTGCGCGCCTACGCCGACCGCGCGCCTACGCCGACCTGCTGCACGACGGCGACACCGTCGTCTTCGCTCCGCTCATGGTGAGCTGCTGGGGTTGCCGTCCGGCGTCGTGAAGCGGTGGGCACCATGGAGCTCGTCAGCATCGAGCTCGACCTCACCGGCACGAAGGCTTGAGGCATCGCGCCAGGGGGGACCATCAGATTCCTGTGTCGGGCGTGCTCCCTGGGCGCTCTTGTCAGCCATACGACGCGCAACACGACGACTCGGCGTTGGTCCTCGAGCACGAGGTAGACGACGAGGTCTTGCACGCCCTCGCCGAAGGTGATCGCGCGCATCGAACCGTCGGGTCGTGCCACGTTGTAACTGTCTCCGCTCCAAGGCGCGATCTCGAGCAGGGATAGGACTTCGGCGTACCTGGAAAGGGCGGCCGGCGGGAGCGCGTCGACCTCGAGCAGAGCGTCTTGGTCGGTCTCGATGCGGTACATCCCTACAACCCGAGCCTCCGACGGGTCACGTCCCAAGATTCCGTCGCGGTGTCGCCCCCTTCACGGAGCCGCTCCGCTGCGGCCAGCATGCGGCGGTGGGCTCGTGCGTCTCGGGAGGAGAGGGCAACACGACGCCAACGCTCCAACATCTGGAGCACGGGGGTAAGATCACGAGCCTCGGTCGCCTGGGTCATCACCTGGCGGTACTCGCGGTCGAAGTCGCCGACCTCCTCGGGAAGCAGCGCGTCCCGGATGACGGCGGGCGCATCAGGCCCGGTAAGCGAAGGCACTGGCTCGGCCGTCATGCCAACAGCCTAAGTCGGCTGATCGCTTGCTCGGCCGGGCGTAGGGTCACGCCCCGGGGACTCGTGACGATCCTCCCAGCGCAGCCGGTACGGCAGCTCTCCGTCGGTGTGCTGCACCTCGATCACCTCGATGGTGCAGCGCGGGGAACCGGCGGGGCACCCCTGGTTCCCCTCGAGTGCATGCATGCGGACATCCGAAGGCCACCGCTCAGCACGTCGACCGCTCACTCCCCCACCACCGGCCCCGCATCCCTTCGCGGTAGGGCTCGTGCACCGACCCGCCGGCGTCCGGATACGCGCGGGACGCGCGTAACTCCTCGACGTCCTCGAGCTCGACGACCAGGCGGCCGGCACGCGGCGTTGTGGCCCGGCTCAGCGAGCTGGCCACCGCCTCGCAGATCGCTGTCCTGGTCACCGACGGACTCGACGCCGACCTCGGCAAGAAGGCCGACCGTTCCATCGGCACCTGGGAGAACAAGCACCTCGCCACCGGTCTCGGGCTCGAGCACCAGGCCGTGCCGTCAGGGCGTCGGCCTTCCCAGGCCGAGTGACCGCTCGGTGACCGGCGTCCGGCCTGCTACCCCCAGCGACCTCAACGGCAGGACATCCCACTCCTGGTTCTCGACAGAGCTGCGCGTAAATCTGGAACGGCCTCAGCCAGCCGATCGACGACGCAGCGCACCAGGCGTCCGCGACGACGAGCGTCTAAAGGCGGGCAGCACCGTGCCCGTGACGTTCACGTTCACCGACGCCTCGGGCGCGGTGATCACGCGACGACCCCGCCGGTGTGGGTGATGCCGGAGATGACGCCCGACGACGGGCTGGTCGCCTCGGTGGAGGCCGACGTCCCAGGGGTCGGGCGGCGCCGCGTCGTCCTCGTCCTGCGCGCGGGGGATCAGTAGACCGTCACGCCGTAGGCGTTGGCGGCTTCGCGTACGGGCTGGAAGAACGTCGTGCCGCCACTCGTGCAGTCCCCGCTGCCGCCCGAGGTTAGGCCGAGCGCCTTCGTTCCGTCGTAGAGCGGGCCACCGGAGTCGCCGGGCTCGGCGCAGACGTTGGTCTGGATCAAGCCGCTGACCTTGCCGCCCGGGTGACCCGAGTACCGGACGGAGACGTTGAGGGCCGTCACCGTGCCGCTGTGGACGCCGGTGGTCGAGCCCTTCCGGGTGACCTTTTCGCCGACCTGGGGGTCGCTGAGCGAGTACCCGCCCGGGTGGCTCAGTGAGGTGTTGTCGTAGCGAACCAGTGCGTAGTCATTGCCCGGGAAGCTGTACGAGACGGTCGGGCCGATGAGCGTCCTGTGACCGGAGTCGGTGTACCAGGTGCTGGCCAGGCTCCCGCAGTGTCCCGCGGTGAGGAAGTAATAGGTGCTGCCGCTGACGACGTTGAAGCCGAGCGAGCACCGGTACTTCCCGCCGTAGATGGCATCACCCGCGGACAGCAGCGGCGTGAACACACCGGCCACCCGCTTGATCTGGAGGGCTCCCACATTGATCCCTGCGGCGCGCTTGATCCTCGCGATTCCCGTGCTCGACACGCTGCTGTCGGCGGTCACGACGACGTGTCCCGACGCCGAGTCGGTGTACCAGGAGATGCCCCCGACACCGGCGGCGTCCACGGCGTTCTTCAGCGTCGAGAGGGCACCTGGGCCGTAGCGCTGAGGCGACGCGCTCGCGGGTGCGGGCAGCGCGATCGTGGCCAGGGCGACCGCGGCGACGACGACGGCGAGCATTCCCCCCTGACGGCGGCGTGCGTGGCCGGCAGTGATCCTCATTGCTCCTCCTCAGAGTGGCTCACCCTCCGGGATGCAGGAGACGCACCGTCGGCGTAGAAGATCCCGGGTCTCACCGATTGCCCGTTCAGTATTCAGATAGTGCTCGTGGGCACACAAGACGTGATGCCCTACAAGTTGCAGCGATGAGATGCTCGCCCGGATCAGCCCATCGCCACCGTCGCGACGCCGTCCATCGTGCCGACCACGGCGGTGTTCCCGGTCAGGAGCGGCGTCGCGAACCGGCTGACGCTGCCGACGCCGACCGCGGCGCGTTGCTGCCCCGAGCTCAGGTCGAGCGCCACGAGGCGGCCGGCGGACCGGTCGACTGCCAGCACCGTGTCACCGGCGATCACCGGTGAGCCGGCCACGGACGGCGGTGCCTGCCAGAGCCGGTGGATCGCCCCCGTCGCCAGGTCCACCCGCAGCGCGGAGACGCCGTTCGACACAGGCAGGACCGCGGTGACGCTGCCGGCTGCCTGCCCCCGGACGTCCGCCGCCGGACCGCCGTAGGCAGCGCAGCCGGACCAGCGCGCGAGCGGACGACCGATACCGCCCAACTGCCCCTGGCGGAGCACGTACACGTCCCCCGCCTTGCCGGCGGCAACCAGCAGGCCCCGGGGCAGCAGGAGCGGGCCCATCGAGCCGAGGTCGGCGTCCAGGGCGTTCTCCTCCTGCCAGCCCGCCGGCGCGAACGACGACACCACGCGGACGCCGTCCAGCTCCAGCACCGAGTCACTGCCGTCCCAGGCCCCGGACGTCGCCTGCCCGTTGCCGACAGCCACGAACAGGTGCCCCGCGGCGTTCACCGCCGGTCCGCACCACCACCCCGCGCCTAGACTCTGGTCATGACGACGGGCGCCCACGAGCAGCAGCCGCTCTCGTTCGAGGAGTACCTGCGCTTCGAGCAGCTCTCGGACGTGCGGCACGAGTACGTGGGCGGCCAGGTGTTCGCGATGACTGGGGGCTCGGTCCGACACGGCCAAATGAGCCTGCTGATATCCGCGCTGTTGCTGCAGGGGATGGAGGAGCGCGGCTGCAGGGTCCAGAGCCACGACACGAAATTACGCGTGCCCACTGGCGCCACATACTACCCGGATGTATTCGTCACTTGCGGGCCGCCGACAGACACTCACTACGACGACGACGCCTCGTGGGTCGTCGAGGTGCTGTCGGACACCACCCGGGACAAAGACGAGCGCGAGAAGTCGTTCGCCTATATGAAGTTGCCGTCGATCCGCGGTTACCTGCTCGTAGAGACCACCTCGCGCACCATCCAGTTGCGGACGCCGGCTGAGGTCGGCTGGCAGATCCGGTATTACCACGACGACGACGTCCTCGACCTCGATGGGGTGCAGATCAAGGTGAGCGAGCTGTACGACCGGTTGGATCGGCTCGCCCCGTCGACGAGTTCCGGCGACTGACACTCTGCCGGTCAAAGCTGACATCGCCGTTCACCGATTTGGACGCGGCGCCCGGGCGTCAACTTCGCCGGCGAGCCCGACGTCCCCTCGCGCCACTGGGACGTGGTCGACCTCCACAGGGGCCGGAGGTGGTGAGCCACTGAGTCAGCAACTTCGTCCAAGTCTGCGCGCCGACGACGCCCGTTCACGTCGAGGTCGCCCGCATCCGCTCCCTGGAACCCGACTTGTGACAGGGCTAGTGCGTAGTGCTTGAGCGGTGGATTCGTTCGAGGGCGTCGGCCAGGTCGTCGGGGAGGGGGTCTTCGGCGGTGATGGTGTGGGCGCCGGCCTGGATCTGGATGGTGCGGAAGCGGCGGGCGGTCTTGACGAACTTCTTGATCGACCAGCCGGTGGGGTCCTCGATCCAGCGGCTGACCGCCAGGGCGGCGAACACGATGGTCAGGTGGGCTTCGATGGAGTCCCGCTGGTGGTGGTAGATCGGTCGGGCCTGCAGGTCGTGCTTGGACATCCGGAAGCTCTTCTCGATCTGGAAGAGCCGGTGGTAGGCGTCGATCACGAACTCGGCGGTGACCGGGGTGCCGTCCGGGCAGGCCTGCAGGTTGGTGACGTAGCCCTTCAGCCCGGCCAGCTCTCGGGCCTTGGCCTCCAGGGCGCGGTTGACGCTGCGGGTGCCGCCGGACAGCTGGACGAACCGGTTCCGCTTCACCGCCGTCTTCCCGGCGACGGCCTTCTCCGCCTTGGCGATCTGCTCGTCGATCCCGCGCAGGGTGCGGCGGGCCCGGTCGGCCCGGTACTGGTAGTAGATGACCTGGTCACGGCGCTTGTCGGTGGCGCTGGCGGGCCAGGGCTGGGTGAAGATGTGCCCGTCCGGGATCTCGGCGTCGGGGTGGTTCTTGCGCCAGGTCTTCACCACGTAGGGGACGTCGGGGATCCGGGCGCCCAGGATGAACGACAGCCCGGCGGCCTCGATCGCCTTCTGGTTGCCCGCCGAGACCATCCCGGCGTCGGCGACGATGGTCACGTCCGGCAGCCGGTGGGCGGCCATGAACGCCTGCACGGTCGGCACCAGGGTGGTGGTCTCGGCCTTGTTGCCCTCGAACGCGTTGACCATCAGCGGGAACCCGGACGCATCCGTGAGCAGCCCGATCGTGATCTGCGGCTCCAGGCGGCGTTCCTTGGAGAACCCGGGCTCGCGGAACCCGTCCCCGGCGTCGGTCTCGAAGTACAACGTGGAGACGTCGTAGAGGACCAGACTGGCCGGGCCCAGACCGACCCGAGCGGCGCAGGCCGCGGCGATCTGCTGCCGCCAGGCGTCCTTGGCGAAGACCGGCAGCCGGCGCAGCAGGGTCCGGTACGACGGCGGGTCGATGCCGCCGACCTCCTCCAGCACCCGAGCGTGTCCAGCTTGCTGGTCGGCTCGATGATCCGGGCCAGGACCAGCTGCCGGAACACCTCGTCCCCGCCCGCCGCGGCCGCGAAGCCGAGCACGTCGTAGGCGTGCGCGAGCCCATCCCACAGGTGCGCCATCCGCGTCGACGTGATCGGCAACCGCGCTCGGGGGCGAGGCGCCAGCGCCTCGCCAGAGCGGCGGGTCTTGCGGTTCAGGCCCAGGTCGAGCTCGTCCTGGCCGGCCGCCAGGCGCTGCCGCGCAACCGCCTTCAGCAGCTCCACCTCGACGTCGTCGTGCGCGGACCCGATGTGCTCGATGTCCCGCGACCCACGCCGCGACGAGTGCACGATCTGCACCGCCGTCGCACCCGAGGACGTCTTCACCGTCCGCACGTACGGGGACACACCGGACACCCTAGAGCTCCGGCTAGTGCGCAGATCCCGACCCGTTCACGCACAAGTCCCCAGCTCAACCCATGATCAGCAGACAACGGGCGCGACCCGTGTCACAAGTCAGGACTGAGTCAGCAACTTCGTCCAAGTCTGCGCGCCGACGACGCCCGTTCACGTCGAGGTCGCCCGCATCCGCTCCCTGGAAGGTCCGCACCGCCTGCTCAGTCCGCGGCCCGAACTCGCCGTCGACCGGGATCGGATGAGCGTGACCACCCTCCTCGGCTCGGCCCACGAAGACGTTGAGCATCTCCTGCAGCCGGCGCACGCTGGCGACCTCTTCCCTCCCTGTGCGTAGCACCAGCAGGGTCAGCGTCACCATCGCGCTCACCGCGCACTTCCCCATGATGTTCCGATCCATTGCACCTCACGCGACCTCTATCGGTTACGCCCCCCTCGATGGAGACTCCAACGCATGCGGACACTGATGCTGCTGCGCCACGCCAAGGCCGAGGACAGCCTGCCCGGGCATGCCGACGACGCCCGACGCCTCTCCCCCGAGGGCGAGCAGCAGGCCGCGGAACTCGGCGACCATCTGCGCCGGGAGCACGTGCAGCCCGACGTCGTCCTCTCCTCTTCCGCCGCGCGGGCCCGGCAGACCGCCGAGGCGCTCGGACTGACGGCGCCGGTGGAGGTCACCGACCGGTTGTACGAGACCGGCGGCGACGAGATCCTCGCTCTCATCCGCGACCTCGACGACGACATCGAGAACGTGCTCCTCGTCGGCCACTCCCCCGCGCTTCCGGCGGTGGCCCAGGAGCTTGCCGACCCGGACACCTCAGACCCGGAGGCGCTGGGCACGCTCGAACGGCACTTCCCCACCGCAGCGCTGGCCACGCTCTCGGTCGACGGGACCTGGTCCGAGCTCGATCAGGCGAGCCTGGTGTCGATCCGCCTGCCCTGATAGCGCGAAACAGGGCCTGGGTCGGCCGGCAGGTAGCAGCACAGCGCACCCGTGTGCAGGGTGACGCCGAGGTGCGCGCCGATCTGCGGGTCGGCCTGGGTGATCCGGGCCACGGCCCGGCGGATCGCCTTTCCGACCGC
Source organism: uncultured Actinomycetota bacterium (assembly GCA_963786765.1). Classification (GTDB taxonomy): domain Bacteria; phylum Actinomycetota; class Actinomycetes; order Actinomycetales; family Kineosporiaceae; genus DATKNA01. The sequence continues at coordinate 8,704 of CAWBAJ010000010.1, forward strand.
GATCCGGGCGCGTTCGGTCTCGTCCGGGAAGCTGCGGACCCGGCCGCCCAGTCCGAGCGCACCAGCCAACTCGGCGACCAGCCACTGCTGCTCGGCGCGGGAACGAGTGATTAGGTCGTCCTTGCCCCGCCGCTCCAGGTCGTCGATCTCGGAGCGCAACTCGTCCAGCCGGCGCCGGTACCGGCGGATGCCGGCCTCGTCCAGCACCGGCTGCCGACCGGAGGTGGGCCGCGCGTCGACGGTGTCCGGATCGGCCGTCTCGACCGCCGTTGGCGCGGCCCGGGGCCAGTGCGGCGACGCCCGCCGCGAGGTCGGCGGCCGGGATCTCGCGGCCCGGGTTCGCCAGGAGAACCGACAGGTGCAACATCCCGACTGCGTGCTGCACGCGGACAGCACGAGGACCCAGCTCGACCCGCCACTGCCTGCCCGTCCGGAAGCAGGCGGCCGCGACGGGCGCCTGGGGCGCCCCCGCGCGGGGTCCGGACGCGGATGCCGGACCGCGGGCGTCGAGGGCGGGACGTCGTTCGCGGTCCCGCGCGGGGCCCGGGGTGGTGGAGGCGAGCGCCTCCGCCAGCCGAGCACGGGACAACGCGGTCGCCGGAGCATGCCCCAGGACCAGGTTGTGGTCCACGGCTGCCTGCAGATGCTCCACGGCCCGATCGGATTCACCCATGGTGAGGGCGGCCACGCCGAGTGCGTGCTCGACCGAACCGAAGCACGTCACCCCCATGCTCGCGATCATGGGCAGCTGCCCGTACGGGCGGAGCAGCTCATACGCCCGCGCCGCCGTCCGGGCTTCGTCGAGCAGGTGGGCGGCCTCGACGATGCCGTTCATGGTCGGCAGCCATGTGCTGGACCTCGGCAGATCTGCGAGGTCGCGCCCGCGCAGCGCGGCCAGCGCAGCGGTGGCGCGGCTGTGGTCTCCTGCCTGAGCGGCCGCGACGGCGAGCGCGGCCAGCGGAGAGTTGTCGACGGAACTGACGTCCGGCGAGGAGACCATCGTCTCCAGCAGCGCACGCACCTCCGGAAGCCGCCCCTGGTACCAGCGGATCGTCAGCAGGTGCGCGGCGTACCAGAGGTCCGCATCGACGTCGCCGGCACGACGACCGCGCTCGGCGCAGTCCGCCGCCATCCGCTCCGCCTCGTCGAGCCGTCCGGCCCGGATGGCCGCCAGAACGTCGATCGCGGCGACCACGAACCCGACTGCCAGGTGATCGGTCTCGGCGAGCAGGCCACGCAGTTCCGCGAGATGCCGGACGGCGTGCGGTTCGCCGGCAAGGAGGAGGTCGACAGTCAGCCAGAGCAGCCCCGCCAGCAAGTCGATCCGCCGCCCCGTGCGGGCACTGACCCCGACGAGTTCGAACGCCAGCGGTCGGCGCAGCGCCCCATGGTCGGGCCCCATCAGGCAGTGGTGCGCCAGGTGGAGCGCCTCGGCGTGTGCCGTCGCATCCTGACGGAGCCTCGCCTCGTCGAGGACGGCGAGGATCGAGTCGTGCCGGCACGCGCGGTAGTCGAGCTCGGCAGCCAGCCGCGCGCGGAGCCGCAGGGCAGCGATCGTGGCGGGGTCGGTCCGCTCCAGTGCGCGCCGCAGCGTCTGGGCAAGGGTCGCGGACGCCGCAGCGGTGCGCTGTTCCTGCGCCCACAAGCCGGCGAGGCCGAGCGCACTCTCGGCCGTCGCCCCGTCATCACCGGCGACTTCCGCCATCCGGTGAGCCGCAGCCGCCGACCGACGGACGGCGCGCAAGTCCCCGGACTCGTCCATCGTTCGCTGAGCCTGGACGAGCAGCCGCCTGGCCGGCTCCGACCGGGTGGAGCGCGCACCGACCGACGCCATCGCGACACTCCGCATTCGCACCTCCCGGCCGTCCGCCCGACCTGTCCGCATCGGTCGGTGACCGTGGACATGACCGAGGTGACAACCTGAGCATGCGTCCCCGCCTGACGCGCCGAATCCGGGTTACCACTGACGTTCCGAGGTGCTGCGCGCGCCGGTGGCTGCGTCCCCTTCGTGTATCGCTGGCGATTCCGACCCGTCCTCGGCGCCGAGGACTGACGTGATGGTGCGAAGCCTGTTGGTGCCGCTGGGAACACCGGCGGCCCGTCGTGGACCGCCGGTGCGCTCGCAGGGACTCAGGGGCAGGGCGGCTTCAGCCGCAGGACCGGAACCGTGATGTGCACAATCGATCCCTGCGGCGCCAGTTGACCGCCGGCGGGACTCTGCTTCGTGACCGTCCCATCAGGGTCACAGACGGGCGGGTGCGTCTGGGTCACCACGAATCCACTCGCGCGCAGGGTCGCGATGGCAGCGGTGCTGTCCAGTCCGACCACGTTCGGCACGCTCACCAGCGAGAGCTTCTGCCATGCGGAGCCGTTCGACCACGCGATCGTGCCGGACGCGAGCAGCTTGGCGCCGTATGTGGCGTCGTCCGGGAAGGTGACCAGGATCGTGTCACTGTTGATCACGATCCCAGTAGCGGTTGGGCGGTTCTGGGAGGACATGTCGACCGCCAGGATGTCGTTGACGTTCTTGATCACCGGACGGGCCGATCCGCCGTCGGTGTAGGTGCCGTTGAGGTCGAAGACCGTCGTCACGGCCGCCGCCGTGACCGGCTCGGCGCCGGCCTGGCTGAGGGTGAGCTTCATCGTTGTCGAACTCCTTCCGCAAGGGGCGTCGGGGGTCGGTCCAGCCCGTCCCAGGCCCCGCTCGTCCGTGGGGGCCACCTCGGCCCCTGACTGAGAGGCGTTCCAACCTGTGCCAGTGCCGTTCCAGCCCCGTTCCATGAAGTAGGGCCGGCGCCCGGCCCGGCCCACGGGTCATCGGACGACGCCGGCGCGGACGCGGCGCGGCGAGACCTGCGGATCCAGGTCGACGTGCTCGAGGTGCGCTGGCTAGTCCACGAGATGGCGGGTGTCGTTGTGGACGACGAGCTGCCAGCCGTCGGGACCGTGCCGCCAGTGGCTGAACGCCGCGTGGTCGACGACGTAGTCCTTGGCGCGCGCCCTTGGGTCGGCGCCGGCAAGTAGCGCGCCGGCGAGCCCCGTCGTCTTGCCGTGCCCGATCAGCAGCAGCCGACGGCTGCAGTACGCGGCGAGCAGCGCCGTCAGCGCCGTGAGCACGCGGTCTGCGTAGGCGTTCCACGGTTCCGCGCCCGCCGCGACGGGCCGGTCCGGGTCATGTTCCGGCGGCCCTCCGAACTCCGCGATGACACGCTCCCAGAGACCGCCGTCGGCGGCCCCGAACTCCTGCCCGTGTAGAGCTTCGACCACGGTCACCGGTCTCGCGAGCCGCGCGCCGACGATCTGCGCGCACTCCAGGACCCGCGGCCGTGGCGACGTCAGCAGCACGTCGAACGGCCACTCGGCGTGCAGCTCCGCCAACCGGTCCGCAAGGAGGGCGGACTCACGGCGGCCCCGCGGGCTGAGACCGCTGCAGCCCCGCGCGCCGCCGATCACCCCGGCGGCGTTGCAGACACCCTGACCGTGCCGGGCCAGCACGACCTCGCCTGTCGCCCGGACGGCAAGGGTGACGTCGTGCCCTGATCCACGCCGTGCCACGAGCACCTCCCGCGCCTCGACCGACATGTGAAGTGTGCGGTCGAGTGCTTCGACACCGCGTCCGGGCGTCTCAATGTCGACCAGGTCGACGACGGTGAACCGGTCAGCGTGGATCGCGAGAGGTGGAGATCTTGGGGAAGCCCGCGACGGAACCTAGGCGAAGGACGGGCAATGCGCGCTCGATGCCGTCGAACCGGCAACCGCCCGCAAGGACCGGGAGGTTCGAGTTCCTGATCGACGTGCTGAAACGGCTCCGGCCGGGGTGAGAGCTCCGATCGGCCGCCCCTCTTGCGAGGCGGACGCGAGGCCAGGACCGTGAGGGCCATGAGCACCGCCGGCGGTAGCCAGGTGACCTTCCTCGGGCATGCGACGTTCCGGCTGGCCAGCCCGGAGGGGCGCCAGGTCATCGTCGACCCGTGGACTCATCGCAATCCGCTGTGCCCTCCGAGGCTGCGTGACGTGGGTCCGCTCGACCTTGCCCTGGTCACGCACGGCCATCACGACCACCTCGGTGACCTGTTCGCGGTCGTGCGCGGCATCCGGCCTCGGATCGTCGCGGTCGCCGAGCTCGGGCACTGGATGCGCCGTCATGGGCTGCAGCGGGTGCAGACGATGAACCTCGGTGGCGTGCTCGAGCTCGACGGCGTCGAGGTCGCGATGACTCCGGCGGCGCATTCGTCGAGCATCGACGACGAGCCGGAGGTCAATGCCGGGGTGGCCGCTGGCTTCGTCCTAGGTTTCTCCGACGGGCTGCGGGTCTACCACGCCGGGGACACGGCTGCCTTCTCCGGGATGGCGCTGGTGGGTGAGCTCCACCGTCCTGAGGTCGCGCTGCTCCCGATGGGCGACGAGCACACGATGGGGCCCGAGGAGGCCGCGGTCGCGACGCGACTGCTCGGCGTCCGTCGGGTGGTGCCGATGCACTACGGCATCGCGCCGGGATCCCAAGACGTCCCGGAACGGTTCCGGGCAGCCCTCGACCGCGCCGGCCTGCAGCATGTCGACGTCCTCATCATGCAGCCCGGGGACACCATCACCTGGGACGCCACCGGGTCGGTGTTCAGCTGAAGCCTTCTCCCGGCCAATCAACGAGCTGGGCTGGAAGGCGACGATCCCCCTCGACGAGGGCATCGCCAGCACCTACCACTGGTTCCTGGAGCACCACGACATGGCCAGGGGGTTGTAGCCGGCATCGAGGGCGTCAGACGTCGAGGGCGCGCCGCGGGGTCATCGTCCAGGCCGTCAAGCTGTCGGCCAACCGGAGACAGAAGACCAAGCAGGCGTCGGGCACGTTATCGACGGCGAGCCATCGACGTCCCTCTCGGCAGCGGGCCACCTGGCTCTCGTCCAGCGCGAGGAGTCGGCGGGCTTCCCCGCGTCCGCTCAGACCCGGTGCCTAGTGCCCCACGCACCCGGCACCAGACTCCCGGATCCAGGAGCGTTCACCTGGGCAGACGCCTCGATGCGACCAGGTCGGCTGATCGTGGCAGCCTCAATTCTCGGTGACGGCGTCCCCGAACCGAGGGTGGCGGGCTTCGTCTTGGGTTGTCAGGGGAGGGAGCGGTTGAGCATGGACGACGATCCGAGGACGAATGCCGATCACATGCCGATGCTCGAACCGAGCACGCCGGACGCTTTCACGGCCAAGCTGGCCGCACTGGACCCCGCCGGATGGACCGCGAGCGCCAGCGACCAGTCGCCGTCCTACCCTGCCGGGAACGTGGTCGACGGGAGCCCGACGACGTTCTGGCACAGCCTGTACAGCCCCACGCCCACGCCGTTGCCGCACAGCATCACGGTCGATCTCAAGACCGTGCGCGACGTCTCGGGCGTGACATACCTGCCACGACAGGACGGGTCGCCGAACGGGACGATCGGCCGCTACGCCGTCGCGATGAGCACGGACGGCGCGCACTGGAGCGACCCGGTCGTCAGCGGCACCTGGAACGACGATCCCAGGCAGAAGTCCGCGGTGTTCCCGTCGGTGCGCGCGCGCTTCGTCCGGCTGACCGCGCAGACGGAGGCAGGCGGTCGCGGACCATGGTCGTCCGCAGCCGAGATCGGCATCATCGGGGATCCGCCGGCTGGTCCCCCGCTGCCGCGAACGGGCTGGACGGTGGTCGCCAGTGATGCCTCGCCGTCCTATCCCGCCCAGAACGTCCTCGACGGGAACGGCACGACGTTCTGGCACACCCGCTTCGGTGCGGTCACCACTGCCCTGCCGCACACCCTCACCGTGGACCTCGGCGCGCCCACGACCGTCATCGGGCTGCGCTACCTGCCGCGCCAGGACACGTCGCCGAACGGGACGATCGGCAGGTACGCCGTCTCGGTCAGTGCGGACGGATCGTCCTGGGGAGTGCCGGTCGCACAAGGCACCTGGGCTGACGACAAGACCGCCAAGACCGCTGCCTTCGCGGCCGCCACCGCTCGCTATGTGCGCCTCACCGCGCTCAGCGAGGCGGGCGGCCGGGGTCCCTGGACGTCCGCCGCCGAGATCGACGTGCTGGGCACGCCCCCCGCCCCCGGCGTCGGGGGGATGTGGGGCCCGCCGATCGGCTTGCCGGTCGTGCCGGTGTCCGCGGCGGTGCTGCCCGGGTACCGCCTGCTGACGTTCGCTGCCTACGACGCCATGAACTTCAACAAGGGCGGGACGGTGACGAAGGTCTCGACGATCGACCTCGCGACCGGCCGAGCCGGGCAGACGGTCACCGTGGACACCCACCACGAGATGTTCTGCACGGGGCTGGCGATGCTCGCGGACGGCCGGCTGCTGGTCAACGGCGGCAGCAGCGACAGCGCGACGACGATCTACGACCCGGCCACCGGCACGTGGATCCGGGGGCCTCTGATGAACATTCCGCGGGCCTACGAGGGCGACACACCGCTGTCGACGGGGCAGGTCTTCACCCTCGGCGGCTCCTGGTACGACAGTGCAGGGGACAAGGACGGCGAACTCTTCACGGCTGCCGGCGCGACGGGTTCCTGGTCGAGGTTGCCCGGCGTGACGGCTGACGCCATCCTCACCGCCGACCCCGCCGGGGTGTACCGCGCCGACAACCATGCCTGGCTGTTCGGCTGGACCGGCGGGATCGTCTTCCACGCCGGCCCGAGCCGCCAGATGCACTGGATCACCACCAGTCGGGAACGGCACCATCTCCCCGGCCGGGCCGCGGTCGGACAGCCAGGACGCGATGAACGGCAACGCCGTCATGTACGACGTCGGCAAGATCCTCACGGTCGGCGGGGCCACCGCCTACCAGGACGTGCCCCCGGCGGCGCTGAACACCCAGGCGACGAGACGCGCCTACGTCGTCGACATCACGGCGGGACCCGGTGGCACCGTGACCACCACCCGGGTCTCGGACATGGCCTACGCCCGGTCCTTCTGCAACAGCGTGGTCCTGCCCGACGGCACGGTTCTCGTCATCGGTGGGCAACAGCACCCCCAGGCCTTCACCGACACCGGCGCCGTGCTCAGCCCCGAGTTGTGGGATCCCGCGACCGGCGATTTCACCGTGATGGCTCCGGATGTGATCCCGAGGACGTATCACAGCGTGGCGGTGCTCCTGCCGGACGCCCGGGTGTTCTCCGGGGGCGGCGGCCTCTGCGGCACCTGCACGGTGAATCACCCCGATGGCCGGATCTTCACCCCGCCGTACCTCCTTCAGCCCGATGGCACGCCGCGCCCACGGCCGGTCATCACCGCTGCTCCATCGGCCGCCACAGCCAGTGCGCAGGTCACCGTCACGACGGACGTCGCCGTGGCCTCGTTCGCCCTGATACGGACGTCAGCCGCGACACACGGCGTCGACAACGACCAGCGCCGGATCCCGCTCGCACCGATCGACTCGAAGGACACCACCTGGACGCTGCAGCTCCCCGCGGACCGCGGCGTCCTGCTCCCCGGTCCTTACCTGCTCTTCGCCCTCGACAGCGCCGGCGCTCCCAGTACCGCGACCTTCATGACGATCACCTGAAGTCGGCCTCGACCCCCCGTGGGACGCGGACTGCTGCTTCGCTGAGCACGGGACTCGTCGTGAGCAGTCAGCTGTCGCGAGCAGGTGCCTCGTCGAGGCCGTCGCGGCGCTCGCAGACCCGTTCGACCCCGGGGTGCTCGCGCTCGTCGCGGCGGTCACCCGCACGGGGAGGCCGGTGGCGGTGTGCGGCGAACTGGCCGCGACGAGCTCGCCACCGCTCTGCTGATCGGGCTGGGCGTGCGGGAGCTCAGCGTCTGCCCCGCCGCCGTCCCCGGCTCAAGCAGGCCGTGCGCGCGGTGGACATCTCCGAGGCGGCGGCTCTCGCCGCCCGCGCGCTGACCGCTGACGACGCAGCCGCCGTCAGAGCACTCCGCTAGCCGGACCGCCGGCGCAGGTCCGTCGACCAACGCCCACGGATCTGTCACGCTCGTCGCAATCATGACTCCGCGAAGGAAGCGCCATGTCTGCTCACGACGAGGAACTGCTGGCAGCCGTTGAGGCCTTCGACCTGGACGCGGTGAAAGCTGCGCTCGAGGCCGGCGCGGACGTCGACGCACGGGGCGCCGGCGACCGGACGGCCCTGATGACGGCGTCGATGGACAACCTCAACCAGATCGTGGAGGTGCTGCTGGGAGCGGGCGCCTCCGTCGACCTGCAGGGCGCCCTGGGGGAGACCGCGTTGATCCTTGCCGCCAGCGGCCGAGGAGAGTCGATCCAGCTGCTGCTCGACAACGAAGCAGATCCCAACCTCGGCGACAGCCACAAGAAGCGGCCGCTGATGTGGTTGGTCGACACCCAGTTCCACCGAGGGTTGGACAGTTCCGCGAACGTCGCACCACTGGTCCGGGCGGGGGCGCGCATCGACGACCGTGACGACGCGGACCGTACGGCGTTGATGTGGGCCGTGACGGGCGTCGGCGCGGAGTTCGACGTCCGGCCCTCGGTTCTCGCTGCTCTGGTGCAGAACGGTGCCGACGTGGGTGCCACGGACGTCAACGGCGAGACCGCCATGTTTCCCCTGGTGCGCTACATCGACGACGCGCTGGCCCTGCACCTGGGTCCTCCCTGCATCAAGGTCCTCCTCGACGCCGGGGCGAACCCCAACGCGGAGAACAACCAGAACAAGACGCCGCTCGCCGTCGTCCACCCCAGGAACCACCTGGTGCTCGACCTCCTGCGCGGTCTGGGCTTCACCGCCTAGCGGACGGCGGCGTGTGGTCGCTGCGGCGCAGGTGATCCAGGACGAGGGCAGCGGGCCCGCCGTCGTGCTCCTTCATGGCTGGCCCGTCACGCCGTCGCACTGGCGGCACGTAATACCGCCCCTGCTTGACACGCATCATCGGGTGCTCACCGTCGTCACACCCGGGCTGGGTGGCGGTCGCGACATTCTCACCTCCTACGCGAAGGAGGCCGTCGCGGACGCGGTGCTCCAGACACTCGACGGCCAGGGCTTGACGTCGTTCGCCGTGATCGGTCACGACTGGGGTGCGACGGTGGCGTACCTGCTGGCCGCCGACAACGGCGGCCGGGTCAGCGCACTGGTCGCCGAGGAGGAGATCCCACCCGGCGTCGTCACCGGCATCCCCGAGCCCGGGCGGTCCCACTACCCCACCTGGCATGGACCGTTCCTGCGATCACCGGAGCTGGCCGAAGCCCTGCTGCCGGGTCGGGAGGACGCGTTCCATCGCGCGTTCCTCGACCAGAGCGCCGGGCCGGACCCCCTGGAGGCGGCGGTGCTCGACGAGTACCTGGCGGCCTACCGGGGCGAGGTTGCCCTTGCCGCCACTCTCGGGTACTACCGATCGGTGGAGGCTGACATCCGCGCTGTCCGGCGTCGCGCCGCCTCGCCCCTGATGACCCCGACCCTCACCGTCGGCGGCGAACTGGCCATGGGCACCGCCGTCCGGGATGCCTTCGGCTCCCTGGCGCACCAGGTGCAGCACGTGCAGGTCCCGAACGCCGGGCACTACCCGCTCGAGCAGGCGCCCGTCCTCGTCATACCCACGCTGACATCGTTCCTCAGCCAACACGTCTGAGAGCAGGTGGCGCTCAACGGAGTGAGGCCACCAGGACGCGGTTGGTCTCCCCCGGTCCGGCCCAGGGGGCTCGGCCTCCCCACGTATGGGTCTAGCGCGGCATCTCGCGGAACCACTCGTCACGATCCGCCGGGTCTGGTCCACGGCGTCGCCGTGAGGGCGGCGGCGTCGTCCCTGTGACCGGCGCGTAGTGGTCGAACCGCGTGATCAGCACTCCCTCGCCGCCGGTGAGGTCCGGCAAACGTGAGGCGAGGTCGGGCAGCCGGGCTGACGGCAGGTGGCCGGCGAGCGTGGTGTACCCGGGCGATGCGGTGACGTCGAGGACGACCGACCCCAGCCGGCCGAGCAGGGCGGCCACTGGTTGATGCGCCTGCGCCGGCAGCTCGAGCTCGAAGCGATCGATCGGCTGGCACACGCTGGTCCCGGCCTCGCGCAGCGCAGCCATCAGGACGACGGGCGCCAGGTGCCGGAAGTCGCCGGCGACCGACGAGATGGACTTGTCGAACTTCTGGTGCGGCTTGCTCTGGCGAGGGAAGTAGGCCGAGGCGGTCATCGTGATCGTGCAGTCGGTCACCTCCCATCCGTGCAGCCCCTGACGCAGACCGTTGCGGACACCTTCCTCCGTCGCGGCTATGAAGGCCGGCGGCAGGTTGCCGCGCTCGACGCCGGGAGAGAACTGGACGCCGTGCCCGACGGGCGCCGCCTCCACGCGCAGCCCGATACCGGCGAGGTACGGATTGCCGTTCTGCCGAATCAGGTCCTGCGAGATCCCGATGCCCACGACGCGCTCGATGCACAGGGTCGACGTCTGCGAGAACCGGGCGCGGACGCCGTACCGCTCCTCGAGCAGTGCGGCGACGACTTCCTTCTGCACCTCGCCGTGCAGGCTGAGCGCGGCCTCGCCCTCGGCCTCGTCGAGGCGCAGCTCGACGAGCGGGTCCTCGTCGGCCAGCTCGCTGAGGGCGGCGAACAGTGCGGTGCGCTGGGCCGGGTCCTCCGGCTCGACCAGCGCCTGGAGCGTGGGGGGCGCGAACCGGTGCGGCGCGACGTCGGGGCGGGCGCCCGAGGACGTCGCCGATGCGTCGCCGGGGGTCCGCGGAGGGCGGCGATCTGGCCCGGCCGTGGCCGCCCGGCGCTCGATGAGGCCGGCGGGCTCGGCTCACGTAGATCTCGGTGACGGGTAGGGGCGACCCGCGCCGGCGATGCGCAGCCGGTCGCGCACCCGGACCTCGCCCGACCACAGCCGCAGCCAGGTCCGGCGGCCGCGCGCGTCCCGGTCGACCGCGAAGACGGTGCCGGCCAGCGGAGTCGTGGCTGCTGCCGCGGAACTGCGGCAGAAGATCGACGCAGCACGTCGCGCAGCAGCGGGACCCCCACGCCCGTGAGTGCCGACCCACAGAGCAGCGGCGTGAGGAAGCCCTCCCGCGTGCCGCGGCGCAGCGCCGAACGGATGCGGCCCACAGGGAGCGGGCCGTCGTCGACCCATCGCGTCGAGCACGCCCTCGTCGACCTCCGCGACTGCCTCGACGACGGTCTCGTGGTCCGGCGGGATCGCTTCGATGTCGGCGTTCCGAGTGCCCTCGCCCACCGGGCGAGCGAGTTGGACGACGTGCGACGTCAGCCGGCGGCGGACTTGCGCGACGACGGCTGCGACGTCGGAGCCGGCGCGGTCGACCTTGTTGACGAACAGCGCGGTCGGGACGCCGATGCGCCGCAGGGCGCGCCAGAGAACGACGGTCTGCGGTTGCACGCCCTCGACCGACGACAGCACCAGCACCGCGGCGTCGAGAACGGTCAGCGATCGCTCCACCTCGGCGATGAAGTCGGGGTGACCGGGCGTGTCCACGAGGTTCACGGCCAGGTCGTCGATGTCGAAGGACGTGACCGCGGCGCGGATGGTGATGCCGCGCCGGCGCTCGAGGTCCATCGAGTCGGTGCGCGTCGTGCCGGCGTCGACGCTGCCGGGTGCGTCGATGACGCCCGCGTCGAAGAGCAGGCGTTCGGTGAGGCTGGTCTTACCGGCGTCGACGTGCGCGACGATCCCCAGGTTCAGGTACGGACGGGTGGTCAAGAGGCAGCTCCACGAGAGGACGGACGAGGGTCCGGGGCGTGGTAGCTGCTCGCATCTGACTGCCCTTCTGTCTCCTGGCCGGCTGGCTGCGTCGCGAGCGTGACATGGGCTCTAGGCGTGGTGCCACTGGGTTTCTGGTGGCCCCCGGTCAAGGGGCGAGCTGGGCGAGGGCTCCGGCCGGAAGCTCCAGGCGGCAGTGACAGCATGAGCGCAGGTGAAGGGAGTAATGGCGTGAGTGGTCTTCCCGAGGGACGCAGCGTGCCTGCGTACCCGTCGTTCGACCTCACCGATCAGGTCGCCCTCGTGACGGGGGCTGGTCGAGGGATCGGCCGTGACCTCGCCCTGGCCCTGGCGCACGCCGGCGCGCACGTCGTTGCAGGGTCGCGCACCACCGACGAGGTCGACGGGGTTGCCGCCGAGATCGTCGCGGGTGGCGGGCAGGCCGGCGCCGTGCAGATCGACGTCCGCGACCTGGGGAGCATCGATGGTGCGGTGACCGGCACCTTGGACCGGTACGGGCGGATCGACCTCCTGGTGAACAACGCTGGGGTGGGCACGAACCACGATGCCCTCGACGTCACCGAGGACGACTGGGACGAGGTGCTCGACGTCAACCTCAAGGGCCTGTTCTTCATGTGCCAGGCGGCCGGCCGCCACATGGTCCGGACGGGGCGCGGTCGGATCGTCAACCTCAGCTCCCAGGCGGGCAGTGTCGGGATCCGCCGCCACGCGGCGTACTGCGCGAGCAAGGGCGGTGTCGAGCAGCTCACCCGCGTGCTCGCCCTGGAGTGGGCACCGCACGGCGTCACCGTGAACGCCGTGGCACCGACGTTCATCCGGACGCCGGGCACCGCCGAGCGCCTCGACGACCCAGCCTTCGCCGCCGACGTCCTCGAGCGGATCCCGCTGGGCCGGGTCGGCGATCCCATGGACGTCGCCGGCGCCGTGATCTACCTCGCCTCGGACGCCGCCCGGCTGGTCACCGGGTCGGTGCTCATGGTCGACGGCGGCTGGACCGCTCAGTGACGTCGGAACGGAACGTGCGCGAGGCCCTCGCCGCCGAGCAGGCGGAGGTCCTCGGCCGGGTCCGTGCGCTGAGCAGGTCGCTGGAGGACATCGTCAGCGCGTCCCTGTCGTCCAACGCGGACGACGAGCACGACCCGGAGGGGTCCACGATCGCCTTCGAGCGGGCGCAGGTGGCGGCCCTGCTCGCGCAAGCGGAACAACATCTGAAGGAGTCGACCGACGCGCTGCGGCGGTTGGACGCCGGCTCGTACGGGCAGTGCGAGGTCTGCGGCGCTGCCATCGCCCCGGAACGGCTGCTGGCCCGCCCGACCGCGCGGACGTGCATCCACTGCGCCACCGCAGCACGCACCTGAGGCGCTCCTCGGGCGGGCAGTCGCACGGAACGGGGCCGCAGCCTTGCATTGCCGGCAGCCGGGCGACGGCGGCGTTGCCGCCTCGTACGTCAAGTGCTTCGAGGGCGTGCGGCCGGCTTCTCGCCCCTGACCCGGGGCGGACCCGGTTGGTGGCGCTGCTCGGCGCGGACCCGCATCACGGCGTCATTCGGGGTCGCGGCTGTCGATGACGAGGTCGCTCGTCCCGGGGAGCGACGAGGTCACGTGCAGCTTCCCGTCCTGGATCTCGACGACGACCTCCCCGATGCCGACAAGGTGCGGGTTGATGACGTCGATGCGGACCGACGCCGATGTGCCTTCCTGCGGCGTGGTCACCTGCAGGAACTTCGGGGTGTTGCCGCCGATCGCAGCCATCGGACACCGCCCGCCTCGTCAGTGCACCATCGCGGTGCGGTCCTCGTGGTGCCAGCCGGTGGCGAAGTTGAACCACAACGCGTGGATGTGGCCATCGCCGGTGCGGAACAGGTTGTGCTGCTCGACGACGCCCTCGGTCTCGGCGACGAAGGCGTACGGAACGGGGTTGCCGACCGCCGAGGGCGTGCCGGGGACCATCGCCGTCCGGTCCTCGTGGTGCCAGCCGGTCGTGAAGTTGAACCACAGCGCGTGGATGTGCCCGTCGGCCGTCCGGAACAGGTTGTGCTGCTCGACGATGCCCTTGCTCTCGGCGACCAGGGTGTAGGCCACGGGATCGCTCACCGCCGGCGGGGTGCCGGGGACCATCGCCGTCCGGTCCTCGTGGTGCCAGCCCGTGGCGAAGTTGAACCACAGGGCGTGGATGTGCCCGTCACCGGTGCGGAACAGGTTGTGCTGCTCGACGACGTTCTTGGTCTCGGCGACGAAGGCGTAAGGAACGGGGTTGCCGACCGCCGCCGGGGTGCCGGCGACAATCGCGGTCCGGTCCTCGTGGTGCCACCCGGTGGCGAAGTTGAACCACAACGCGTGGATGTGCCCGTCACCGGTCCGGAACAGGTTGTGCTGCTCCACCACACCCTTCGTCTGCGCGACGAAGGCGTACGCCGCCGGGTCGGCCACCGCCGGCGGGGTGCCGGCGACAATCGCGGTGCGGTCCTCGTGGTGCCACCCGGTGGCGAAGTTGAACCACAACGCGTGGATGTGCCCGTCACCGGTGCGGAACAGGTTGTGCTGCTCGACGACGTTCTTGGTCTCGGCGACGAAGGCGTAAGGAACCGGGTTCCCGGCCGCCGCCGGGGTGCCGGCGACAATCGCGGTCCGGTCCTCGTGGTGCCACCCGGTCGCGAAGTTGAACCACAACGCGTGGATGTGCCCGTCACCGGTCCGGAACAGGTTGTGCTGCTCCACCACGTTCTTGGTCTCGGCGACGAAGGCATAGGGAACCGGGTTCCCGGCCGCCGCCGGGGTGCCGGCCACTATCGCCGTGCGGTCCTCGTGGTGCCACCCGGTCGCGAAGTTGAACCACAACGCGTGCACGTGGCCGTCGCCGGTCCGGAACAGGTTGTGCTGCTCCACCACGTTCTTGCTCTGGGCGACGAAGGCGTAGGCGCTCGGGTCGGCGACGGACGCCGGCACCTGCGGGAGGAACGGCGTCAGTCGTTGGCGGATGACGCGCTGGCAGACAGCGCAGTAAGGGTTGTTCAGAGCGCGCATCCGGCACGTGAACTGCGGGCGATACGCGCCGCAGTGGTAGTAGTGGGCGCCCTCGAAGGCACCGACCGTCGTGGCGCTGACCGGGTTCCCCTGCGGGTCGCACTTCGTGCAGTCGGCGTTGCTCGTGGTGGGGACCGCCGTGGACGCGGCGATGAGGTCGTGCCACTTCATGGTGCTGCGGTTGCTGTTGATCGTGACGTTCGGCTCCGCCGGCTCCGTGGCCGGGTGACGGTTGCGGTCCGTGTCGACGCCGCAGCCGGCGAAGTACTCGTACTCGTCAGCGAGGCCGAACGCGGTGTGGCCCATCTCGTGCAGGCCGATCTCGTTCGCGCCGGAGGCCAGCGAGAAGGTGGCGACTGCGCCGCCCGAGCCGCCGTACGTGCTCGAGTTCACGATCACCATGGCCATGTGGAACTGCGGGACCCGGTTCGCGGCGACGGTGAGCGCGGTGGTGTCGTTCACCTCGAGCAGCCGGCGGATGCCCGAGTTGCAGAAGGCCGCGTCGAAGTACGTCCGGGCGGTGGTCCCGGGACCACCGCATGCGGTGGGATCGTCCGCGCCCGCGTCCGTCGAGGTGACGTCGACGCGGTGCACGTTGACGGCCCTCCGCAGGTCGTCGAAGGGCAGCGTCGCGAAGAGCGTCGTGACGAAGGACTGGACGTCGTTGTGGTACTGCGTCATCTGGCCGGTCTGATAGCCGTCACCCATGACGACGAGGTTCCAGCGGGCGTTGTCCGGGCCGTTGTCGACGATCTTCGTCACGCCGACGACGCTGCCGTCACTGGTCGTCATGGCCGCCCTCCCGGCTCACCGTTGTCGCCGTGCAGCGGGAAGCGGAGGACGCGCGGCTCCGCTTCGCCCAGTGTCGGCGCCGGGCCCTCCGCGCCGGGCGTCGGAGCCGATGCTGCGCCGGCCATGACGAGCGCCACGTGGTCGGCCTCGGGCAGGTCGGGAACCACGACGGTGAACGCACCCGTCCGGCGCGTCCGCTCCACCCGGGAGAGGCTCTCCTCAGGCTCCGGGCTGAACACCTCGGCGCTCGCCCTGACGGGGTCGGAGAGGATCTGCCGGTGCAGGGCGGAGTCTTCCCGTCGCGGACCTCGACCCACGTCCCGAGGCGGTCCGCGAACTCGCCCAGCGGCCCGGAGGGCGGGGACACCATGTCGACGGGCTGGCGCGAGAGCAGCTCCACCTCATCCCCGTCGTACCGGAAGATGAGCCGCACCGATCGAGGGTCTGCCATGGCAGCACCTCCCGCTCCGAGGGAAGATCCATCCGAGCCTAGGAGTGCCCCTGACCGGGGTCAACGCCCTCGAGGTGCGCCTTGGGGCAGAGACCCTCAGGGCTACGCGCAGAGCATCGTGACCTCCACGGGCGAGGGCGCCGCCGCAGCACGCACCTGACCCTCCCCTGGCACCGCGCCGACGACGGCGACGCCCCACCCCTGCAGCTCCTCGACGTCCTCGAGTTCGACGTTGCCGATGGCCACATTGCGCCCGCGCTCGCGGTCGGGACTGCGCGGGGTGACTATGGCGTCATGGCCGGCGTGAGCCCGGACGACGAGCCCCTCGAGGCCGAGCTGCTCGACCTCGGCGTGGTAGGGGAGCTCGACAAGCCCGGCCGAAGAGTCAAGCCCGAGATCGGGCATGTCCCGCCGCGGGCTGATGCTGACGGGAGGGGTGGTCGCGGCGGGCGGCCTCGCGGTCGCGCTGTCGCCTCGATCCTCGTCGCCGCCTTCCCCTGTCGAGAAGGCTCCCCCGTCAGCGCCGGCGTCCGCGTCAACGGCGCAGCCGGTGATGCTGACCCGCCCGCTTCCCGGTACCAAGCCGGGCTGGGAGCTGTGTGCGCTGGGCGCGGACCTGCTGCTGCGGATCCACCCCGCCACCGGTCTCGTCGTCCGCACTCCGGTGCCGCGTGTCGGTGACGGCCAGGTGTCCCTGGTGCCGCTGCGCCACGGCGTCCTGCTGCGCCCCGTCGGGCCGGGTCCGGGCTTCCTGGTGCCGGACGGCGGGCGCACGGTCGTCGTGCCGCCGGAGCTGGCCGGTGACGGGTCCGTGCTGCCGGGGCCGGACCGGGACCACGTGTGGACCGTCCGCCAGCAGGGCGACGCCGACATGGTTCTGGTCGATGTCCGTACCAGACGCAGCCGCGTGGTCGTCCCGGTGCCGAGGTTCTCCACGACGGGCCCCATGACCGACGGGGCCGGCGGACTGCTCTTCGAGGGGGTCGGCGGGATCTACCGGATAAGTCCCACGGGAAGGCTCCGGATCAGCAACGCCATCATCCTGGCCGTGGGTGCCGGCACCCTGCTGACCCTCGAACTGAGTCCCCGGGGGCACTGGCAGACGGTGCTTCGACCTCAGGACGGCAATGGGCGCGTCGTCCCGGTCCCGATCGGGCCGCAGCTGCCGCACGGGGTGCTCTCGCCGGACGCCGGTACCGTCGCGCTCTTCGTCGTCCACGAACCGAGGGGGCTGACGCACACCTCACGCGTCACTCTGGCCCTGGTCGGCCTGCGGTCGGGGGGTCTCCGGTCGGTGGACGTCGATCTGACCGGCGTGGCCGGCGATGGAAGCCTCGTCTGGTCTCCCGACGGCCGCTGGGTCTTCTGCGTCGACACCACCAGCAGACTGGCGGCCGTCGAGACGTCGTCCGGCGCGGTCTCGCTGCTCGACCCCTCCCTGCCCTCTGTGAGTCAGCTCGCCATCCGGATGGGCTCCTGATCGTTGCCGCCGGAAGGTCGCCGTCCCACACGTGCGGAGTTCACTCGCCGTTGAGGTCGCCGATGGCGCGCTCCCAGCGCTCCAGGGCCGGCTCGACCACCGATACGGGCCCGGAGGGCAGCCAGGTGAGTGCGCGTCGGACGCCGGCCTCGTGAAGACGCTCGAGCACGCCGGCGTCCGCAGGGGTCGCAAGGGTCTGCACCTCGACGGGACGACCGGCCTCATCAGCCCGCTTGCGCAGCTCGTCGACACGCCTGAACAGCACCGTCTCCCCCTCGGCGTCCTTCCCGGGGTGGTTGGGGATCCAGGCGTCGCCGAAGGAGAGCACCCGGTCGAGGACGGTCGGGCCATAGCCCCCGACCAGGATGGGTGGGTGCGGCCGCTGCGCCGGCTTGGGGTAGGAGCGGACCCCCTCGAACGAGACGAACTCGCCCGTGTAGCTCGCCTCGTCGTGCGCCCAGATGGCCTTCATCGCCTCGACGCGCTCTCGCATGAGGGCCATCCGGGTGCGCGGGTCGGTCCCGTGGTGGCGCATCTCCGTCCGGTTCCAGCCGGCGCCGATGCCGAACTCGACGCGGCCTCCGGACAGGTCGTCCACGCTCGCGACCGCCTTCGCCATCGCGATCGGCTCGCGCTGCGGAACGAGACAGATGCCGCTCCCGATCCGCAGCCGGGTGGTGGCGCAGGCCGAGGCGGTCATGGCGACGAAGAGGTCGTAACTGTGCCAGTACCTCGGCGGCACGGCGGGTCCCTCCGGGAAGTGCGCCTCACCGGCGGGGATGTGCGTGTGCTCGGCGAACAGCAGCGCGGCCTGACCGCGCTCCTCGAGCATCCGGGCCAGCGGACCGGGGCCCAGGCCGTCGTGAGTGGGAAAGTAGCCGACGCCGAAGTCCATGCCTGCTGACTACCCGCACCCCAGGTACCGGGCAACTCGTTCTTCGCGCCCCGGATTGGCGAGCCCGCCGCGCCCCGCGCAACACCTTGCCCATCATGACCGGCGTCCACAGGACCCGAGGCGGTGCCACCAGGTGCTGGACCGCGAGGAAGGTCTCACCGACATCGGCGGAGACCTGGGAGGCGAGCTGGATAGCCGCTCCATACGACCGTGCACTCGGGCTTCACCACAACGGCTCGGTCGTCGTCGCGCAGTCCGATGCGCTCGGCGACTGGTCAGTCGGTGAAGGTCAGCGGAAAGACTGGGTGCGCCTTCTCGGTTGCCGGCGGGGGTCCGGCGGGGGCCGAAGGATCGCTTGGAAACCCGGACTCCTGGGGAGACCGCATACCCGAGCCGGCGCCTGAAGCCGGCGGTTTCGATGCCTACCGGGATGGTGACCGTCTAGCCCGGCGGAAAGCGTTCCGACGGCTGAGGCTTGTTGCTTTGCGCCGCCGCCCCACATGACGAGGTATAGGAAACAGGCTTGCTCACCGGGAAAGTGTGCAATTCTCAGCGTGCCCCCAACTGTCCGGCGTCAGGGTGAACGCGAAAACAATACCCAGGCTTAAAGCATAAAAGAAGCCAGCATCGGCTTCACGTCAAGGACATTCGCCAGGCGTTTGCGGAACAGCCAAGCCGTCAAGGCAACGAGGATCGACCCAGGAAGCTTCGCGGGAAGCGTGGCGATTGTAGCTTCGATCATCCCGCCTCACTTACACAGTTCGATGACGACCGCCGGGCTCACTCCGTGGACGTGCGCACATAGATAGGAAGCAGGACCGAAGTCGCGGGTCCGCTGCCCTGTCTACATGGCGGGGCTGCTGTCCGCCAGGACGCGGATCTCCTGCGCGATGGTGGGCCAAACGGCGGGTGGCAGGGCGTGACCGACACCGGGGAGGACGACGAGTCGCGCGCCGGGGATGGCCGCCGCCGTGTCGTGAGAGGCACGCGGCCTGAGGATGGGATCGGAATCGCCGCACATGACCAGGACCGGCTTGCTCAGCTGGCTCAGCGGTGCGCCGTGCCACCTGGCACCGGTCTGCCGGCCCTGGGCGGCGAAGTCACCGAAGCTGCTGATACCCCGTTCCTGGTCGCGGGCGATCGCATCACGCGCGGCCGACTCCTCCACCGGGTAGGCGCTCGTCCCGCCGGCCCGCAGGATCGCCAGACCGACGGTGGGGTCACCACGTCGGGCGCGGCGCATGAGCGGCACCAGTCGCAGTTGTGTCCCCCACCGGACGTAGCGCAGCAGCACCGTCCGCGTGCCGGCGTCGCTGGGCCCCGCGGCGAACGACGTGACGGTCAGGACGCGCCCGGGGTGACGCAGCGCAAGGCGTTGCGCGACGACTCCACCGAAGGAGAGCCCGAAGAGATGTGCGGCGGGCCACTCGAGCGCGTCGAGCACAGCGGCCGCGTCGTCGACCAGGTCCTCCGCGCGGTATGCCGCCTGTCGACGGCGGAACCTGGTGCGGGCGGGACTTGCCGTGGACGCCCGCGCGACGTGGGTGGATTCTCCGGAGTCACGCAGATCGACGACGGCAGGGCGAAAGCCCCGCTCCTGGAGACATCCGATCAGCCCCTGCGGCCACCAGAAGCGTGACGCCCCCAGCCCCATGATCATGAGCAGTGGGTCCGCGCCGGCCGGGCCCAGATCGTCATACGCGAGTCGGACAGAGCCGTTGAGCGCGAAGCGGCTGCTGTCATCTCCGCTGACGTTCATCGCGTTACTGCTCCCGCCTGTTGGCCACCACGTTAGGCCCAGGAACCTGGAGGGGGGCCAGTCGACCAGGAAGTAACGAAGTCGTGCACCGTCAATGGGCCCGTCCGTCATCGCTCGGCTCGCGCTGTGATGCAGTCAGCGCAGCGTCACCACTACGACGCCGTCCATCGTGCCGACCACGGCGGTGTTGCCGGTCAGGAGCGGCGTCGCGAACCGGCTGACGCTGCCGACGCCGACCGCGGCGCGTTGCTGCCCCGAGCTCAGGTCGAGCGCCACGAGGCGGCCGGCGGACCGGTCGACTGCCAGCACCGTGTCGCCGGCGATCACCGGTGAGCCGGCCACGGACGGCGGTGCCTGCCAGAGCCGGCGGATCGCCCCCGTCGCCAGGTCCACCCGCAGCGCGGAGACGCCGTTCACACAGGGCAGGACCGCGGTGACGCTACCGGCCGCCTGCCCCCGGACGTCCGCCGCCGGACCGCCGTAGGCGGCGCAGCCGGACCAGCGCGCCAGCGGACGACCGATACCGCCCAACTGCCCCTGGCGGAGCACGTACACGTCCCCCGCCTTGCCGGCGGCAACCAGCAGGCCCCGGGGCAGCAGGAGCGGGCCCATCGAGCCGAGGTCGGCGTCCAGGGCGTTCTCCTCCTGCCAGCCCGCCGGCGCGAACGACGACACCACGCGGACGCCGTCCAGCTCCAGCACCGAGTCACTGCCGTCCCAGGCCCCGGACGTCGCCTGCCCGTTGCCGACAGCCACGAACAGGTGCCCCGCGGCGTTCACCGCCGGTCCGCTCGGGGCCCAGATGCCGGCCTCGCGGCCGCTCGGCACCCGGTACACGTCAAGGCCACCGCCGCCGTTCGTCGCTACCCCGACCACCTTGCCGTGGTACGGCCCGCAGTCCCCGTAGAG
This sequence comes from uncultured Actinomycetota bacterium, assembly GCA_963786765.1. Taxonomy (GTDB): domain Bacteria; phylum Actinomycetota; class Actinomycetes; order Actinomycetales; family Kineosporiaceae; genus DATKNA01. Next base: position 29,676 of record CAWBAJ010000010.1, read on the forward strand.
CCCGCCGACGGCCACCCACACCCGCCCTCCGGACAGGGCCAGCGCGGCGCGTTGCTGCTCGAACCGGGGCTGCGCGCCCGGCGGATCGATTCCCCGGCGCCAGCGCACCGCGCCGCTCGCAGTGTCGAGCGCGATCAGCTCGTGCCGCACCGGCCCGTCCACCTCGGCGACCACGTACACGGTGCTGCTCGCGGGATCGACGACCGGCGTCCCGGTGATCCCGAGCGGATCGATGTTCCCGCACGGCAGGGTGGCGAGCGGCACGGGCGGCCCCAGCTGGGCACGCCAGACGATCGTCCCGTCGCGCAGCGCGTACACACTGTTCGCCTCGGTGGCGACGATCGTCACGGCGCCGCCTGTGTGTGTCGCAACCACCGGCTGGGCGTACACAGGCCCGTCCAGGCGGGTGCGGCGTGCCACCGTCAGCGAGAGCACCGAGGCCGGCGACCCGGTGAAACCGGAACGGCTCTGGTCGCCGTGATAGGTGAGCCATCCGGCGGACGCCGCGGGCCGGCCGGCTCCGGACGACGGCGAGCCGGGCCCCGACGTCGTGACCGAGCCGGACGGCGTCCCGGAGGCGGACGGCGTCCCCGAGCTCGTGCCCTGCCCGTCGGAGGATGCGGTCACCGAGCAGGCGGCGAGCAGCGCCGCGACGGCCGCGAGGGCGACCAGGCGCCGGGCCAGGCAGGTCATCGCTCCAGTCTGCGTCGGCCAACGGGAGGGGCACGTCCGGTCGCGACTCCTGACCGTGTCCCACTCCCCCCACGGTGTAAGTGCGAGCCCCCGGGCGCGACGCGGCCGACGCGCCGCGAACTCGCCGTAGCGCGTCTATACGGGCGACGCGCAGACGCCTGCTCAGCTCACGCCGGCGGCTTGGTCACCCAGACCCGGAAGAGCGTTCCGTTGTGATGCCCGGGCGGGGCGTCGTAGTCGATCCACACGTGCCAGCCATGGTTGAACCCGTCCCGCAGCAGGCTCAGCATCCCGGTCCGAGCCGGGGCGTTCGAGTCCGATCGCAACTGGAACCCGTAGGCGTCGTCCGGGCGGCCGTCGAACTGGACCACCACCTCGACGTCGATCTGGTCGTTGGGCGGCCCGTACGCCGTCCCGACGTCGTGCACCCGTAGCAGGCTGAGCTGCCCGTTCACGTTGATGGGCATACTTGGCTCCCTCGCCTCGAACTGGCTCGATCAGCTGGCTTCGATCACGCGCACGATGTCCCCGATCCGGCATCCGGTCCGGATGAATTCCAGCCGCACCGGCCGCCCGGCGTTGAAGGCATCCCGCAGCAGGTCGAGCATCCCCTCGGCGGCGGGCCGGTGACCGTCGTCGCGCAGCCGGAGCGCGAAGGCCTTCTCCGGCTGGCTGTCCAGCCACACGATCACCTCGGCGTCGGTGAAATCGTCCGGCGGGCCGTAGCCCGTTCCCGGGTCGTGCACGCGCAACAGCGTGATCAGGCCCACGGCGGCCTGCAGGCTCCCCTTCGGGAACTCCCAGTCCGGCGGCAAGGGATGCAGCCGCTGCAGGCCACGGTTGCCGGTCCCGACGTAGACGCTGCGCTCGCACGACAGCCAGTCGTAGAACAGGCTCGTCGGCGTGATCGACATCGCCGTGGACCGCAGCAGGGGCTCCCAGTTGTGGCGGTTCTGGGTGAAGAACACCCCGGAGATACCGGCGGCGATCACGAACCCCGGCCGCGCCGGATCGAACGCCATGTCGCGCAGGACGGCGTCCTGCGCGTTGCCCACGTCGTTGTCCCCGAGTTCGAAAGGATAGGTGCCGGCCCCGGTGACCATCCGGTTCGGCGACGTGTCGAAGTGCCAGCTGTTGCCGCCGTCACTGGACAGGTAGACGCCGTCCGTGCTCAGCACGTAGATGACGGACGGCCGGTAGGGGTCGACGAAGAAGCGCACCGCGGTCGACGGCCCCGTGCCGGCGCTCGCCGGCACGATCGCACGCCAGGCGGTATCGCCCGGCGCAAGCTTCCACACTCCTCGCGGGCCACGACCGATCCCCGGCAACGGGGCCTGGTCGCCCACGTAGAACGTCGGTGCGTCGTGCCCGCCGGACGCCTGGACGATCGAGATCCGCGGGTCCGGCAGTGCGGGGCCGACCTGGAACGCCGCCACTCCGGGCCCTTCGGCGGTCGCCGAGGTCACCCACTGCTGGTCCACGGTGATGCTGCTGAGGGCGGTCGTGCGCAGCAGCAGAGCCGGATCCCGACCGACGACGCCGGTGAAACGGATCGTCACCAGATCGCCGTCCGGGCGCGGGGCAGCTCCCGCGGGCGTGAGCACCAGCGGCCGGTAACCATAGTTCGCCCAGAAGCTCACCACGTTCCAGCCGCGGACCGGGTGGCCGTCACTCGCGTTGATCGCCGGGGGTGGCCCAGGGATGCGGTGGAGCTGCGAGGTGCCTATAGCGGTGTCCGGAGGAGTGCTGCCGGGTCCGGAGCACAGGTATATCTCGCCGGGCACTCCGTTCGCGGGCTTGCTCCGCGGCGCGAACAGCACGGTGCGGTTGGGCTGGCGAAGGTCGGCGAACTGGTAGTCGTTGTCGCCCCCCAGGTAGATCAGGGTCTTCCAGGTGGCACCGCCGTCCGGGGTGCTGAAGCCGTTGTTGTCGCCGCCGCCGATCGCGATCGACACCTGGCCACGCGACCCGACGTTGACCGACACGCTCGCGACGTTCAGCGTGGACAGACCGGCGGCGTTCCGCCAGGTCCGCATCCCGTCGGTGCTGACGTTGATCCCGCCGTCATTGATCAGCAACGCGCGGCCGAACGTCGGCAGCGATACGTCTGGACCCCAAGGGTGAAAGTCCGCGCTGAGCGCCAGATCATGCGGGTCGACGTGACAGTTCCCGTCCTCCGAGCGGCTCCATTCGAGGGTGGACTCCGGGTCGCGGCCGATGCCGTGCACCGACCGGCGGTCGCTGGCGTAGAGCGAGAAGAGGCCCTCCGGAGTCAGGTGCGGCACGAGGAAGGTGGCGCCGCTGTCCGTGCCGCCGGCCACCGGCGGCGCAGGGAGTTGCGTCCACGAGGCAGGGCCGGTCGCGGGCGCCGGCGGGTAGACCCCCTTCCAGAGGGTCAGGTCGTCCTGCATCAGGTAGATGACGTTGTCGTGTTGCGGGTGGATCGCCAGGGCGCGCGCGCCCGAACCCGCGGTGTCGGTGACCGGGCCCAGCCACCGGGGTGCGGGATCGGTGTGCCAGGTCGCTGCGCCGTCGAGGGAGTACCAGACCCGCTGCCCCGCCGCGTACACCCGCCGTCCGGTCGCGGCCATCGGCCCGGCCACGACGTGGAACGCACCGCCGCTGCCGGGCTCAGGCTCACTCTCGGTCCAGCTCAGTCCGCCGTTCGTGCTCCGAGCCACGGCCAGGTCGCCGGCCACATAGATCGTGCTCGGGTTGTCAGGGGCGGCGAAGATCTGGCCCGCGTCCCCGACCACCGTGGTCCCACCGAACACCCGGCTGAACTGATGCACCCGGCGCCAGCCGAGCCCGCCGTTCTCCGTCCGGTAGATGCCGGCCAGGCTGTTCAGGCGGCGGTCCCGGCCGGTCGAGGCGAGCACGACGTCGCTGTTGGCCGGGGAGACGAACAGGTCGTAGACATTCGTCATCGGCAGCGCTTGGTCCGGTGTCGGACCTCCCCGGACCGCCGGCAACCAGTCCGGATGCCACCAGGTCTCACCGCCGTCGTCGGATCGCCAGACGCCGGAATGCCCGCCCAGGTAGGCCCGGGCCCCATCCGGCGAGATCGCCACACACAAGCCCTTGCCCGACACCGACTGGTCGGTGCGCGGCAGAGACCCGTGGAACGTGCTCACGGCCGGGCTGACGTCGTCGATCTGCACGGCGGCCTCCAGAACTGGCGTAGAGCGGATGGTCCGGGGCTGCCTCAGACGCCAGGGTCGACGACGGGCGTCCGAGATCCGGGGTCATCCCCCGCCGCGCATTCAGCGAAGAAACGAAGCCGCAGGCGACCGGACATGGCGTCCTCCCCGAGAGCTGATCTTCAAGCATCCCACCCGAGACAGCCAGATCACTCGTCGCCTAGATGAGAACCCGGACACGAAGCCTGATACGGGCGTCGAGCAGCTGACGTACGGCCAGCCGTCGGCGCCGATCAACACCCAGGTCCGCTGTCGCCTAGAACTTCTGGTGAGTCCGGCTGCTGTCACGAATCCCATCAGCTGAGGGGCGTCGCGGCACCCAGCGGTGCACGCTCTGGCCGTAATCCTTGTAGGAGGCAGCGAACTCGCGCCGCAAGTGCGGCTCCTCGTAGCCGACCACGAACAGGTGGAAGCACGCGGCCATCACGGCCGCGTAGATCACGAGCGACCACGACAGAAAGACCCAGGCCTCTCCCAGCACGACCATGAGCGCGGACAGGTAGATCGGATTCCGGACCCACCGATACGGACCCACCGTGACCACGCGACGGGGCGCATCCCACGGACCCGGGGTGCCACGCCCGACCACAGCGAAGGCCCGAACACAGATCACGTACAGCGCGACCCCAGCCGCGACAAGGATCACCCCGTACCAAGCCCGCACCGCGGCACCCGCCGACCCGAGCACCAACCACGGCCCGACCACCGCGCCCAGACCGGGCACGACCAGCGAGAACAGCACATTGCGCACGGCAAGACTCGCCATCGCTGCCTCCGCTCCGAGCCAGCACCACGGACCCGCTACGGACCCACCCCGACTCTAGGACTGCCCCGGCACCGGACGGTGCTGGAGGTTCCACGTCTGGACGGGCGGGATCAAGCGTCCATCTGCCTCTCCTCTGTCGGAGTCCCGGCGAATACTGAACGCCATGAACACGTCCGCGCCACTGGCGAACCTGATCACTCTTGGTGCGCGTGATCTTCCCGCACTGCGGAACTTCTACCGCGCGCTCGGCTGGCCGCAGATCATGGACGACGGCGAGTTCGTGGCCTTCGAGCTGCGCGGCATCGTCTTGGCCCTGTTCCCGCTGGCCAAGCTCGCCCGGGACGGCAACACCGACCCCGACCGGGGCACCGGGGGCATCCGGTTCACCATCGGCGTGATGGTCGACAGCGCCGACGAGGTCGACCGGTTGACCGAGCAGATGCGGGCAGCCGGCGCACGCGTTACCAAGGAACCTGTCGACGCGGAGTTCTTCAGCGGACGATCGGCCTACGTCTGCGACCCAGAAGGCAACTACTTCGAGATCGCCTGGGCCGACATGCCGAACAACCCCGTCCTCGTCGCGGCCCGACGAGCTGCGGGGGCCTGAGCACGGAACCGTCCTCCGGCACGATGAGGGCGAGTGGGCGAATCAGCACCTACCAGAGGTTCCCGCCGCCTGGCTAGACTCTCGATCTCAATCGGCGACCGCGGCGCCACGGGAACTTCCGCTGATCGTGGGCGAGAGCCCCGCGGAATGCGTCGCGCCTCCCTGGGGAGACGCAATGGTGCTCTCGACTGCCGCCCTGGCCGCCCTGCCACCCCGCGCCGACGCGAGACCTGCTCGCTACGCCCTGGAGCTGAGACCGGAGCAGGACCCGGGAGCGGTCGCGGCCGATGTCACGTCGACGCTGCCCGAGTTCGGCCCCGCGGTCACGGCCATCTCACCCTCGGACCAGCGCGTTCTCGTGCTCGAGCTCGCCGACCGCACGCTGCAAGGCGCCGAACCCGCCAGGGCATTCGCAGCCGGCTACGCCCTGGCCGACGACTTCGGCCTGCGCACCGCCGAGCCGGATCTTCCCACGCCGTTCTTCCCCGAGGAGGATCCACCACCTGCGGGCGTTCCGGTGGAAGCGTTCCGCTTCCCTCCCGGCTGCTGGGTGGACGCCGAGGACGGCCTGCCCGACACGTGGGCCGTGAATCGGATCAAGGCACCGGAGGCCTGGCAGTTCGCCGTGGACGCCGGCCGGCCGTCGCGCGGGCGCGGTGTGATCATCGCGCAGCTGGACACGGGTCTCGTCGCGCATGTCGAACTCGTCGGCGTCCCGCGCCAGGGCGACTACGACGTCCTGGACCATGACACGGACCCAACGGATCCCCTCACCGGCGCCAACCCGGGGCATGGCGTGGGCACGGCGAGCGTTGCCGTCTCGCCGGAGAGCCTTCAGGTCGCAGGATCGGCGCCGGAAGCCACGCTGATGCCGATCCGGGCGATCACCAGCGTCATCGAGGTGAGCCAGGTCTCGGTTGCCGAAGCCATCAACCGCGCCGTCGACGAGGGCGCCAACGTCATCAGCATGAGCCTCGGCGGGGTGGCGGCCGCCGCACTGGAGCGAGCTGTGAGTCGCGCGGTGGCCGCCGACATCATCGTGCTCGCGGCCGCCGGCAACTGCGTCCGCACCGTGGTGTGGCCCGCGCGGTACGACGACTGCATCGCGGTCGCGGGCACCAATGCCGCCGACGCGATGTGGAAGGGCACCTGCCGAGGGCCCGCCGTGGACATCTCCGCACCCGCCCAGAACGTCTACAAGGCGGCAACCTCGAGCTTCGTTGCCGTCGAGCAGGGCCAGGGGACGAGCTTCGCAGTGGCCCTCGTCGCAGGTGTCGCGGGCCTGTGGCTCGCCTATCACGGGCGTCCCGACGTGATTGCAGCCGCCCGGGCCCGGGGGGAGACGGTCCAGGGCATGTTCCTCCGGTTGCTCCGTGCCACGGCGCGACGGCCACAAGGCTGGAACACGTCCGAGATGGGCGCCGGCATTGTCGACGCGCAGGCCATGCTCGCGGCCGACCTCGACCTGGGCTCCGGGTCGGCGCAGCCGCACCCGCTGAACGAGCCGGAGTCCGCCGTGGCCGGGCTCGTGGCCGAGACCGTCGGTGTGGACGCGGTTCCCGACCCCGATCTCGACTGGCGGCGCTACGGTCCTGAGCTGGCGACCGTCCTGCTCGAGGCGCAGCTGGCGGCGTCAGCCGGCACCACAGACACCGACGCCGGCACGGGAGAGGCCCGGAACGAGCGCACAGCGCCGTCGCGGCCGACGCTCCCGGTCAGCGAGTCCTTGGCCGGGGCCATCGGCAACCCCAGACTCCGGGACCATCTCGGCCTGGACGACGAGCTGCCCGCCGGGGCCGGGGAGGTGCAGCCGCAATGAGCGGGACCGTCCGCGCTTGCGTCAAGAGCCACTCGATGGCGTCCACGGGCACCCGCTGCTCGCCGAAGACTGTGAATCTGCGCACACCGGTCTCACCATCCTCGAACACTTCGGCGACTCGTTCACCATCGTCCCTCGACAACTCCAGAGCCATGCCGTCACGCTCGCCGACCGAACTCGCGAGCAGCAGGCGATAGCCGGCGATCACGGAACAGGCTCCAAGAAATCCATGAGACAACCATCGTTGCTGATTCTGACGCCCGGCCCGTGGAATCCCAGAATATTCGTCACCCGATCAAGGACCTCCGTCCTTCTTGACGCTCCCGGTGACGGGTCCCACGTGAACGTCTGCGAACTCGCCTGAAGTGCGCTCGACAGGCGGTCGTTCACTCACGCGACCGTTGTCGTGATGCAGATCCGCATCACGACAACGGCCGCCGCGCGACCCTTCCTCCCCCGACGAGCCCCGCATCGCCGCCGAGGTCCTGCCCCACGCACAGATGCGCCCGTGAAGTCGGACATCAACGGTGCGCAGGGCCCCCCCGCCCCGATCCAACTCCCTGGTCAGCCGACGGGACCGGCGTACACGTCGGTGGAGTTGAATCCGGTGGGCGTCGGATCGACCGGCGGAAGCACCGACGCGGCCGCACGACAGGACGGCTGCGTGGTCGGGCCGCCGTCAGCGCACGTCGTCCGGGCATAGAACGGAACGACGGTGGCACCGGAGGTGGCCACCAGCCCCTGGTAGTCCCCCAGGAAGTAGCCGCCCGCGTACGGCGCAGCGAGGCCGTTGTCCGGCCCGTCGACCACCGTGGCGCTGCCGAATGCCGGGGCGGTGGCGCTGCTGCCCGCGCTCGTCGAGCGCTTGAGCAGCACGAGCGTGGGCTCGTTGCCCCTGACGCTGCCCGTCCACTGGAAGTAGCTGACGGCCACCGCGCCGGTGCCCGTGACGGCCACGCTCGGGTCGTACGCCGGCTGGCCGGTGTGGTCGTTGACGCGCGCCGGCTGGCTCCACGTCGCCCCGTGGTCGCTGGAGGTACTGATCACGACCTCGTCCTGGCCGCCGCCGTTGAAGCGGGCGTCCTGCCAGACGACGTACAGCTGGCCGGTCCGCGGGTTGACGGCGGCCTCGGGAAGGTCGTCGCCGGTCCGCAGCGGCGCAGGCGGCGTCTTGGAGTACAGATCCACGTTGTTCGGATCGCTGACTCCCGCGGACTTGATCCCCGCCACCACCTTCGGCTTGCTCCAGGTGGCGCCTGCGTCCGTCGACGTGGCGAAGGCCACGTTGTCACCGCGGTTGCCGCCCTTGTTCGACGCGTTCTGGATGAGGTCGAAGAAGTCGAAGAGCGTCCCCGAGGGGTCGACGACGATGACGTTGCCGATCGTCTGGTCCTGGGACGGCAGGCGGACGGCGACCTGGGGCGCCGACCACGTGACGCCGTAGTCCGTCGTCTTCGACAGCATGGTCGGTCCCTTGTAGGCGGGCTCGTGCACGAAGCCCCTCGGGCTCGACCGCGGCACGGTCAGGCGATCCCAGACCGCGTAGGCGACGCCGGGCCGGGTCGGGTCGGCAGTGACCGACTCCTTGTCGTTGAACGGCACGTTGGCGGCGGTGCACGGCGAGGGCACGTTCTCGCAGGCGTCGGCGATGAGGGTCTGCACGTGCGACCACGTCGCGCCGCCGTCGTAGGAGGCCGCTGCGCCGACGGCGTTGTGGTTGCCGTCGGGATCTGCCTTGTAGGCGCTGAAGTCGAACGAGACGGAGACGGAGTACACGGTGCTGCCGGAAGGATTTCCGGGGCGCCCGGGCCGATGGAGACCCACGGGTCGGAGGCCCGCTGGTAATCCAGGTAGGGGCCCGCGAAACCGGACTCGTGATAGCAGGCGCTGAACGGCTGGGGGCTGAGCGTCCAGCTCGTGCCGCCGTCCCTGGAGTACGCGGCGACCAAGCCGTGCGACCCGCCGTCGGACCAGCGGTCCTGCTGCCACGCCCCGACGAGGTGCTGCGCGTTCGTGGGGTCGACCGCAGCCTGAGGCTCCACCTCGGAGTTGACGTAGTTGAGGGAGCCGGGCGTCCGGTCGACGGCGCTGCACCCCGCCGTCGCGTAGGGACTCGACGGCGGCGAGACGGCCGTCGTAGCCGCAGATGCCGGCCCCGCGGCGGAGGCGATGAGTGCGGCCGCGAGACCACCGGCGGCGACCATTCGAACCGAGACCCGCATGACCCCTCCCCGGGCGAGCATGGCTCCCTCGACGCTTCTCGCGCCGGTGCGTTCACCCCAGCACTCCGGGCATCGCGGCGTCCACAAGCGTTCGGCCTCCCGAAGGTCTGCGTGGACTGCCCATTCGGGCAGGTGGCCCGCTCTACCCGGGCGGCCCGCCCTACTCGTACTCGTACGTCTCTCGCGGCGTCACGAGCCGCACGGAGACCGGCTCACCCGGGCGCCCGCCGGCCCGATTCGCGTACTCGGGGACCCCGACGCATGTGAAGAGCATCGGCTCGAGCGGTTGCCCGACGAACTCCGGCACCTGCGAGTCGTGGAACGTCATCCCCGAGGCGCCGGCACCGAGCGCGTATGCGGCCAGGTGCAGCCGCCCCTCGACGAGCCCCGCGCGCAGTTGCGCCGTCCGGTAGTCCCGGTCGTCCATCACGGCCAGGTCGGCACACGACAGCACGACGAACGAGGCGTCGCCGCCGAGATCCTGCCCCACGCACAGATGCGTCATGTAGTCGCGCAAGTCCCCGCCGCGCAGGGGAACGCGAGGCACCGTCGGCCACCGGTACAGCCCCGGCTCCAGCCCGTCGACCGCATGCACGACGACGTACTGCGGGTCCGGCACCCCGCGAACGGAAGCCGCCATCGCGAACTCCAGCAGCTCGCGCGGCAGGGCGGCTCCGCGCAGCATCAGCCGGGTCGAGCCCCGCTGCAGGATCACCGTGTCGAGAGGCGGGGAGTCCGGGACCGCCGCGTCCAGGGGGTCCCGCTCCGGCTCCGGCTCCCCCAGGTCCCGGACGTCGCCCGCGCGCAGTGCCGCCGTGACGAGCGGGAACTCGACCGGCTCGTCGTCGATCGTCCCCGCGACGGCCTCGCCGCCCGCGCGCGTCGCGGGCGCGTCGTCGTCGAGCGTCAGCAAGGCGACGGGGAACTCCTGGATGCCGTCCGCTCCGACCAGCGCCGACACCTCGGCGTCCGGGAAGCGCAGATAGAGCCGCCCCGGCAGGCCGGCCGACCGCGCTGCGGCACGCAGCTGCGCGAGCATCGTGCCGGCGTCCCAGAAGATGTGCCGGAAGCCGCGCTCGGCATAACGCCACCCGGTGCGCCACGGCACCCCGGTGACCACGACGGTCGTTCCGCCGTCCGAGGCGGGCGGGCCCACCCGCCCCAGCGCGTGCTCCACCGGGTCGTACCAGTGGACGCCGTCCGCAAGGCCCGGCACCGCGCGGGCGGTGACGTACACCTCGAGGGGGAACCGCGCGCCCGCCGAGCCCGCGGCCCTCAGGAGCATGGGCGGCCGCGTCGGATGCTCCACGACGCGGACGACTCCGGCGGCGAGGTGGAGGATCCGCCCGAGCATGGCGAGGTCGAGCACGGCGGGGGTGACCACCGCCGTTCCGGCGAGCACGCGCGTCGCCGGCTCGAGCACGGCGGGCAGATCCCGCGGCAGCGGCGTCGTCGGCAGCCCGCGGGGGTAGCGCTTGACCCGCGGGGGCCGCCGGTCCGGGTCGTTCGCGGCGAAATCCTGCAGGACGCGCGGGTCGTCCACCGGCCGGTCCCACCGCCGGGACGGCGTCATCGAGGTGAGCTGGTGATAGAGCCGCGCCGTGTCCCCTGGCCCCGTCACCACGCCAGTCTCGCATCGCGTGGGTCTGGTCCGAGGGCGGTGAGCACGTGGTCCACGACGGCCGTGGGCATGTCGGCGGGGATCGGACGGTGGGCGACGAATCGCCGGTAGAAGAACGGGGCGGCGAGCAGGTCGACGACGAGCTCGGGGTCGACGTCCTGCGGAAGTGCCCCCTGCCGCGCCAGCCTCGAGCACCACCCGCAGCAGGGGCTCACGGCGGCGCTGCGTCAGTGACGCCTGCAGGCCGGCCAGGGCGGGGTCGCGTTCGGCAGCATCGATGAAGGCGGCCATCAGTTCGGGGAACGGCGACCGGTCGAACAGAGCGGCGGCCGCGGTCAGCACTGTGATCATGTCGGCGCGGACGTTCCCGCTCGACACGTCAGGCACCGGCTGGAACTCGGCGTCCATGGCGTCGACGAGCAGCGCGGATGCCGAGGGCCAGTGCCGGTAGAGCGTCGCTTTGCTCGCTCCGGCCCGCCGGGCGACGGACTCGATGGTGAACCCGGGCATGCCGCTGTCGGCCAGCACCTCCAGCGCGGCGCTGAGCACACGCTGCCGGGCATGCTCGCCACGCCGCCGGGGCCCGGGCGGCGGAGCCTCCGGCGCGTCACCTCCGGCGGCGCCGACCGGGACGACGAGGAGCCCGCCTCGCCGGGCGAACGCCTCTGGGTCACCGTGTTCCCCTTCCTCGATCGGTACGTTATCGTACCGATAATCGATCGATACGGTTCCGTGTCGATGGAAGCGACGCGAAGGACGGCCCAGATGACAGAGCAACGAGCACAGACCCTGCGGTTTCAAGGTGCAGCCAACGGGATCACCCGCGCCCTGCTGCGGGTGCCCCTGCTGAACCGCCTGGTGGGGCGCCGGCTGATCGTTCTCGACGTCGTCGGGCGGACCTCCGGCAGGCACTACCGGGTCCCGGTCGCCTACACCCGCCATGACGGCGAACTGCTCGTCGGCACCCCGTTCGCGTGGGGGCGCAACCTGCGGACGGGAGAACCCGTGAGCATCCTGCTGAAGGGCAAGCACACGACGGCGGACGTGGAGGCCTTCACGACCGAGACCGACGTCGTTCGGGCGTACGAGATCATGGCCCGCGACAACCGCCAGTTCGCCGCGTTCAACAAGATCGGACTCGACCAGCACGGCGATCCCGACCCCGAGGACCTCCACCTCGCCTGGGCAGCCGGAGCCCGAGCGTTCCGGCTCACCCCAGCCTGACGGGTAGAGCCCGGCGCTCGTCATGTCGTGGCGCGATCCATGCCGCGACCCTCAGCGCAGGTGGACGTCGACGCCGCCGAAGATGCCGTAGCAGCGCACCTGGATCCGGGCGCCCCGGGACGACGGCTCCTCTGACCGGCGACGCGGCAGCCGGCCAACGAGCGCGAAGCCGCTGACGTCCGCTTCGGTGCCTGCGGCCACGGTCAGGTCGACGCCGCCTACCAGGGACACCTTGGTCAGCACGATGCCGTCCTCGGGCAGGGCGGCATCGGTGAGGTCCAGGTGCATCCCGCCGACCGCCGTCACCAGGGTGGTGCGTCGGGCAGGCCGCCAAGGGCCAGTGCGCTTCAGGCCCCCGATGAGCCGGACGACGACTTCACTCGCGCGGCCGCTCGCCGCCTGTCCCGTGTTCTCCGTCATGGCTCCAGCCTTCCGGCACCCGGGTCGGCCGACCCGTAACACCTGTCACGGGTCGGCGCTGACGTCCGGCACGTCCCGCCGCGCTCGCCAGCGCTGGTACTCCCCCGGCAGGCACACGGCGCACGGTCGATACCCCGCGGCCTTCGCTGCCGCCTCGTCGGCGAAGAACACCCGGTGCCGCACGTAGTAACCCCGAGCGATCCACCGCAGGGCGCCCGGACAGTCGAGCCGCCCGTAGATCCGGCTGCGCCGATGGCCGCCGAAGGTACCGGGTGTGCGGCTGACGTACGGCTTCCCGTCACGGCCGATCAACGTCCACGTGCGCTCCACGCTCCTGACAACGCCGCAGCGCCCCTGATCGTGAGCTGGCGGCAGGTGGCGGTGTATCACTGTGAGCCTTCCTGCCTCCTACCCCTGCTGTCTCGTGTCGCCCCTGAGGCAGGGAGGTGGGCGCATGTCACGCGTGCGGCTCTGCGTGCTCCTCACCACGATCATGTATCTCGTCACGATCATGGGGGGAACGTCCTCCGCGGCCGCTCTGCCGGCCCTGCCCGCGTTCGACGCCACCTTGACCTTGTCCCCGACGGCTGCCGGCCAGCCCCTGACGGCGACCTTCGACGGGACGAATCCGGTCATCGACGTGGGGGGATCCTGCGAGGCCTCCGTCGACAAGGCTTTGCTCCCCGCGACGTGCGTCAACACAGGCAGCGACGTGCTACACCCCCACTGGGAGGTCGGCTTCACCGTGCCCGCGAGCACGCAGCCCGGCATGCACGACGTCACCGTCGTCGCCAACGGCGACACCGCGTCGGGGACCCTTGAAGTGCCGGGACCGGAGGTCGTCGTACCTGACCTCCACGGCCTGCTGTATCCGGGACCCGTCCAGCAGGCGGCCAATGCCGCGGGTCTGGCCGTCTGCCCAGTGCATCGGGTGGACGGAATCGTTGTCGACCAGAACCCCCCTCCGGGTGCGACACGGGTTCCTCCGAGGTGCGTTCAGGTCACCCTCGCGGATGCCGTTCGCGTGCCCAACGTCGTCGGCGACCAGTTCCCAGTGGCCGAGACCGCGGTCCAGGGCGCCAAGCTGGTGCTGTCACAGCCGGCGAGCACGACCGGCACGGTCGCCACCCAGACGCCCGCTGCGGACACGGTTGTCGCGGCTGGAAGCACGATCACGGTCACGATGACCGGCGTCGTCCTCGTCCCCGTGCCGAACCTCGTCGGCGGGACCGTCGGTGATGCGCAGGCCGTGCTCTCCAAGGTCAGCTTGCGACTGCGCAACGGCGGCAGCGATCCGAGACGCAAGGTCAAGACTCAGGACCCACAGCCGGGCGTCGACGTCGCCCCCGGCAGCCCGGTGTCCGTCACCCTGCAGCCACTCGACGTCGTCCTCGTCGCCGTGCCGGACCTCATCGGCCGCACCACTGGTGATGCGCAGGCCGTGCTCTCCAACGTCGGCCTGCGACTGCGCAACGGCGGCAGCGATCCGAGACGCAGGGTCAGGACCCAGGACCCACAGCCGGGCGTCGACGTCGCCCCCGGCAGCCCGGTGTCCGTCACCCTGCAGCCACCCCACGTCGTCCTCGTCACCGTACCCGACCTCCGGGGCATGACCGTCGACCAGGCGCGGGCCGCGCTGAGCACAGCGAAACTCGTCTTCGGCAACCCTGCGGGAAATGCCGCCCACAATGCTCATGTCGTCGGGCAGTCCCCCGTGGGCGGTGCGCGCGTCCGCCCGGGGACGACAGTGACGGTCAGTCTCGAAGTGCCGGCGAGTTCCACCAACGCCGGAGTGCCCGGGGTCCCGCTCGCCCTGGTTCTCGCCACCGCTCTGGGGATCGTGCTGGTGCGGAGACTTCGACCGGGCGCCCTGCGTGGCCGAAAGACAAGACGCGGCAACCAGAAGGCCCGACGCCCCGCAGTGCACCTCGTGCCGCGCCCGGACCCGGCCGTCGAGGTGAGGGTGCTGTCGTCAAGTGACCTCCCGGGCGCCCGCATCGGCCTGGCCCCCCACATCGATGCAACAACCGAGCCCGATCTATTCGAGGTGCCCCGATGATTTCCGCCCCCGCGACACCAGCCTGGACAGCCGGCGTTCTGCTCTACGGCGACGACGTGATCGCCGGGGTCGCGGCACGCATCGCGGACCCGCAGACCGAGGCAGCTCTAGGACATCGGGTCGGAGCAGTCGGCGCTATGGCCTTGGGGACCGTCAAACAGGATCTGGCGCCGATCGCCGCTCGATTCCTCGACCTCGATCTGGGGTCCGTCCTGCTCACCGGTTGGAAGAAGCACCGGGAACTGCTGGCCGCCGCGACTCGCACTCAGAGCCCGCCGACATGGCCTCCCGAGGAGCGAGTGCCGCTCGCGGCCCACGACATCGCGCTCGCCCAGCACCCCAGTGTCGACGTCCTGGTCAACGGGCAGGCGGTTCTGACGATCCGCTTCGAACTCGCCGTCACGATCACCGTCGACGGCCTGGACGCCTTCGTCCGTAGTGGCTGGCTGGTGGGCCTCGGCGCAGGACGCTGCACCGTCAAGATCGCCTTCAGTGCACAGGGAACAGAACTGGGTACCAGAGAGATCGTTCTCGATCCTCGGGTCGTGGTACCCCTCGGCCAAGGCATCCCCCTTGGCGTGCCGCTGCCACGCGGCAGCTCGAGATGAACGATCCAAGGCGAGGACCACATGACGAGCTGAAACTCGACATCGCCAGACTCGCTCTGGCTCACGCGGTCTCGGATCCGGCGCAGACGGATGCCGTCATCGAGAGCTTTCTCGGCTACCTCGATCGGGACGACACCCTCACCTATTCCACGGCGTTCGCTGCGTCGGGAAAGCGGCCCGCGGCCTGACCTCGCTCGGACGGGGCCGTGCCGCCCGGGCTCACTAGCGCTGAACGCACGAGCAGACGACAGGCGCCGAGACTGCCCGCAGGGGAAGACACGACTGTCCTCACCTCCACGCGGCAACCGGGCAGCGGCTGGGGCCGTCCAAGCTGACATGCCACACCACCTGCGGCCGGCCGCTCGATTGATCACCCTTCCGCTACTGGCACTTGTGCTCGGAGCGTGTGGCGCCGCCGCCGGCACCGGGCCTCCGACCCCGACGGGCGCAATGGTCGCGACCGCGTCGGCCTCCCCGTCGGCCTCCTCATCGGCCTCAGCGTCGCCCTCACCAGCGGAGGGGCCGGTGGCGCGCGCGTGGGCCCGCTGGCAGCAGCATCGAGCTGGGAACTACCGGTACCGCCTCGCGTTGGCCTGCTTCTGTCTCAGGTGGACCTACGAGGTGGAGGTCCGGAACGGGAAGGTCGCCCAGGTTCGACTGCTGGACGAGAACGGGCGACGCGTGCATCGGCCAGCCCTCGAGAACGAGGCTCGGACCGTGGACGACCTGTTCGCGGAGCTGCTGCGCGCCGAGGGCGATCCCCTGCCTGCCCCCAGCAGCCAGCCACGGGACACAGGGTTCTCCGGTCCGGCCGCGAAGGTGCGGGCGACGTTCGACCCGAAGCTCGGGTATCCGCTCTCGGTCTACATCGACTGGTCGGAGCAGGCGGCGGACGAGGAGACGGCGTACCTGGTCTCGCACTTCGAAGCGCTGTAGAGATCGCGTCGGAAAGACGGACAGCGGCCTGGTGGGCTCCTTCTGGCGCATCGATGTATCACCGTGCGGCGACCTCCCTCTTACACGTGCTGTTTTGGACGGAGGGAGTCCGATGACTCGTGCAACAGCAGCACGACACATGCACCGCCTAGCCGTAGTGGCCGCTCTGGTGCTCCTTGACGCCGGAGTCGGCGGGTGTTTCTTCAAGAGTGGTCCCCAGTGCGGGGCCGGCATGCAGGCCTACAAAGACGCCTGTCTGAGCCAAGCCTCGGTCACCTACCTCACGTGTACCGAGAACCGGGGCTTCGACACGTCGACCGAGATCGGAGGCGGGCTCGGCGGGAGCTTCAAGGTGATCGCGAACGCCTCGATCAACGCCGCCTACAAGAAGGCCCAGAAGGAGGACAGCCCTGTCGCGCTGCAAATCGTCAAGGACTGCATGACACTCGCCAAGCAATCAGGATCGGGGGCCGAGCAGAGCGAGGCGCAGAGCTACGCCCGACGGGCCGACGAGCAGCTGCGACAGTGGGAGCAGCAACAGGTCCAGCAGACGCCGCACATCACCACGTCCCGCTCGACCGCGGCACCAGGGGACACGGTCGTCGTCACCGGGCGGTCGTTCGTCCCGAACGAGACGGTGGACATCCGCGTGCACGTCGCACTGGTCAAGCAGGTGCAGGTCGACGGTTCGGGATCGTTCAGCACGAAGATCGTCATTCCGCCGGACGTCCCGCCGCCTTCGATGCAGACCACGATCACCGTCACCGGGGAATCGTCATCGAGATCGGCCAGCGCCCCCTTCCGCTCCGAGTAGCCGGACTGCGCCGGCGATGCCCGGTCCGCACGCCGGGTTCTGACCGCCGGAACTCCTCCCGCGGCCGGGCAGGACCCGGTGCACGAATGGGCACCGGATCCGACCTCTCTGCTGCTGGCGGCGCCGGCGCAAGCGGGATAATCTCTCGACCCGGTACGAGCCGCCACGCCACCCGCTCCGCGCAGGCTGCCCACCGGCTTCGCCAGGTCATTCCTTCGAGAAGAGTGAACGGCTCGCAGATGACAGATTCCGGATCGACGCCGAATAGGCCTCCGACCCCCAAGAGGGGCGCCTTTCCCACGCCCAAGTCCGAGATCGACCGGGCCCGGCCGTACGTCCCCGACGCCGAGGACGTCGAGGACGTCGAGGACCCGGATGCGAACACGAACGAGGAGCACGCATCGGCGGACGTCGAGGCCGAAGCGGAGGAGTGACTCCCCGGACGGCCGTCCCTGACCACGAGTTCATCCTGTCCGAGTGTCTCTTGACTCCTGGGGGTACCCATGCCTGACCAAGTGGTGAAGCGCGGCGCGATCCCGTCGCCCCGCAGTGCGCTCGCAGCCGCCGCGCCCTACCCCGCTCGCATCGCGGCACCGGCGAACTTCATCGTCAAGCCGCAGAAGATCTCGATGTGGGGCAACGACGTCCATGGTGACTGCGTCACCGCGGAGGAGGCGTTCGCGAAGGCATGCCACGATCCGGAGATCTTTCTCACCGACGCCGAGGTGATCGCCTGGGCGACCAAGCACAATGTTCTCGAGGGCGCCTACCTCACCGACGTCCTGACGTGGATGCAGAACGACGGATTCCCCGGCGGTGAGGTGACCTATGACGACGGGCCCCATTTCTCGGTCGACTGGACCAACCCGTCCACCCTTCGTAGCGCCATAGCCGAAGGACCGGTCAAGATCGGCGTCGCCGCGGACCAGCTCGAGACGGCGTATTTCTCGACCAACGGCGAGTCCGGGTGGTTCGCGACCGGCTTCCACCGCGACGAGAACGAGGACCACTGCACCGCCCTGTGCGGGTACGGATCCATCTCGTGGCTGGCGCAACAGCTCGGCGTCCCGGTGCCGGCGGGCGTCGACGGGACGAAGCCCGGGTACGCCATGTTCACCTGGAACTCGATCGGGATCATCGATGTCCCCTCGATGAACGCGATCACCCACGAGGCCTGGCTGCGGCGGCCCACCACGGTGACACGTCCGGTCGGCTGGGTGGGCCGCTGGTCGAAGCTGTACACCGACGCCAACAAGCTCGCCGTCCTGGAGGCGTCGAACGACGCCGACGGCCGCCTGGACGTGTTCGGGCTCAGCTACCAGGGCAACGTCTGGCACACCTCGCAGAAGACCCCCAACGGCGACTGGGTGGGCCACTGGTCGCAGGTGCCTGGCGACTACGTCTTCACGACGCTGCGCGTCGCCCGCAACAAGGACGGCCGCCTGGAGGTGTTCGGCGTCGACTCCCAGGGCCACATCCGGCACACCTGGCAGAAGACCCCTGGCGGCGACTGGGTCGGCCAGTGGTGGGAGCTGTACACCGACGCCAACACGCTCACGACCGTGGAGGTGGCCAACCACGCGGACGGCCGCCTGGAAGTGGTCGGCCTCAGCGCCCAGGGCAGCGTCTGGCACACCTCGCAGAAGACCCCCAACGGCGACTGGGTGGGCCACTGGTCGCAGCTGTACACCGGCGACGACAGCCTCACGATGCTGCGCGTCGCCCGCAACAAGGACGGCCGCCTGGAGGTGTTCGGCGTCGACTCCCAGGGCCACATCCGGCACACCTGGCAGAAGACGCCCAGCGGCGACTGGGTCGGCCACTGGGCGGAGCTGTACACCGACGCCAACAAGCTCACGACGCTGGAGGTGGCCGGCAACGCCGACGGCCGGCTGGAGGTGGTGGGTCTGGACTCCCAGGGGCAGGTCTGGCACACCTGGCAGCAGGCCGACGGCACCTGGGCGGGCCACTGGTCGCACCTGACGGGCGACAACGACCTCACGACGCTGCGCGTCGCGCGCAACAAGAAGGGCGGGCTGGAAGTGATCGGCCTCGACTCCCAGGGTCACATCTGGCACACCTGGCAGACGACTCCCGGCGGCGCGTGGGCCGGCCGCTGGGCCGAGCTGTACACCGACGCCAACAAGATCACGGCGCTGGAGGTGGCGAACAACGCCGACGGCCGCCTGGAGCTGGTCGGCCTCAGTTCGGGTGGCCGCATCTGGCACACCTGGCAGGTCTGACCCCGGGACTCAGGAGCCTGCCGGGGCCAGGGCCAGCACCGGGGTCGGCGTCGGGGACGGGCTGGTCGCCGCCGGAGTCGGCTTGAGCTGCTCCGCCGGCGTGGTGACCTGGTTGACCAGGTTCCTGACAGCGCCTTGGGTCGCAGCGGCCAGCGCCGCTGCCGCCGCTGCCGTGACGGCGGTGCCCCAGCCGACGAGGAACCGCAGGTGGTAGTAGTCGCGCAGATGTGACCAGCCGGCTGGCTACAGGTCCTTCCAGGACACAAAGCCTGCCAGGGCACTCGCCGCCGGGTACGCGCTCGCGGACAATTCAGGCCTGCCCGATCGTTTCCACCGCCGCAAGGAGCTGCATGACCGGCACCGCACGGAGATGGTTCCTCTCACCGCGGCCGCGCACAGTCGCCACCGCGATCTCCTGTCTGGCGTCTCTCGCGGTCCTGCCGGTGACGGTCGCGCGCTGGGCTGGAGGGGATCAGCGCTTTCCCGCGCCCCTTCTCGCGGCCGCGGCGCCGTTCGCGGTTCCGCCACTAGCGATCGCCGTTGCGCTCGCCCTCGTGGGCCAACGGAGGTGGATCGCCGCCTTTCCGGGTGGTCTGCTCGTGCTCCACCTCGCCTGGCTGGCGCCGTCCCTCACCTCCGACGCCGGGCCGACCGCAACCGGCACGCAGAGGAGTCCCGACCTGATCGTCATGACAGCCAACATCCTCTACGGCCAGGCCGACGCGAACGCCCTGGTGCGGGAGGTCCGGGAACGCCGGGTGGACGTCCTTGTCGTGGAGGAGCTCACCCCGTCCGCCGTCGAGCGGCTGCGCGAGGCGGGACTCGAGCAGCTGTTGCCCTCGTCTGTCCTGGCACCGGCATCCGAGGCGGCCGGCACGGGTCTGTGGAGTCGGATGCCCGTCACCGCTCTGCCGGCCGTAGCAGGAACCACGTTCGCGACGCCGCGGGCGCGGGTGGAGATTCCGGGGGGCCCGTCCGTGACGGTGACCGCCGCGCACCCGTTCTCGCCGGTGGATGACGCGGCCACCGTCACATGGGAAAGGGACATCAGGGCGTTGCGTCAGGCGGTCACGGACACCGCCGGGCCGCAGGTCGTGGCGGGAGACTTCAATGCGACCCGGGACCACGCGCCGTTCCGGCAGTTGCTGGACGTCGGCCTCGTGGACGCCGCCGACGCGCAGGGGTGGACGGCGTGGCCCGGAATGACGTGGCCGTCCGGCCGCAGTTATCCCCCCGTCATGCGCCTGGATCACGTACTGGCGTCCGCCGGGTTCGGCGTGCGAGAGGTGAACGTCGTCGAGATCCCGGGCACCGACCACCGCGCCGTCGTCGCCCGCCTGACGACGACCTAGCCCTGGTGATTCACGGAGAGCGTTGACGGGCTGTCGCCGTGCTTGTAGTCGACCCTGGGTTGCCTGGCCGTGATCGTCTGGCCGGCGCGGGGGCCGACGTCTCCAGCGAGGTGAGTGAGGGCTTGCCGGCGATGTTCGCGGCGGCGGACTAGCCGGATTGAGAAGGCCGGGAAGGGGATGCGACGCAGGACGGTGAACGCGCGGGCCAGGGCCAGCGCCCAGAGCCACACCTTATGCAGTCTCAAGTGCAGTCGTCGGCCGGAGCGGGTGATGCGGGCGGCAGTGTGCAGCAGGCGGTAGCGGATCGTCTTCCACTCGGCCTTGGCTAGTACCGCGTCAGGCAACCTTGGCCCGCTTGATGACCTCGGCTCGTCTGACGACCTTGCGGAGTCGTGGATCGGTGGTGTGGCGGTTCTGCCAGGCGATGTAGCGGCGGATCATGGAGGCTTGCTCGGCGTGGCTGGCGTGGTCGGTCCCGTCGAGGGCGAAGTAGCGCAGGGCGGTGAACTGCGCCTCGATCCGGTTGAGCCAGGAGCCGTAGAACGGCACGTACGCCAGTTCAACGTTGTTCGCCGCGGCCCAGGCCCCGACCCGGTTGTCCTTCTTGGTGGACAGGTGCGGGGAGTAGTTGTCCAGCACGATCGCGATCCGCACGCCGGGCGGGTACAGACCGCGCAGGTACTTGATGAAGGCCAGGAACTGGCTGCGGTCCTTGCGGGTCTTGATGTGCCCGTACAGCTTGTCGGTGGCCAGGTCGTAGGCGGCCAGCAGGTGCCGCACCCCGTGCGGGCGGGTGTAGGTGGCGCGACGGCGCCGCCGACGCGGATGCCTCTGATCACCCTGACCGCTCGCTCGCGGCGCCCAGTGCTTGCCGGGGTGGGGTTGCAGGTTCAGCGGCCCGAACTCGTCCATGCAGATCACCACGTCCGGGTCACCCTCGCCACGCCCGGTCTTGCCGTCGGCGATGGCGTACAGCTGCAGGACCCGGTTCTTCTTGGTCTCATAGTCGGGGTCGGTGCTGGTCTTCCAGGTCTTGACGGCCTGGAAACGAGACGCCCTGCTCGCGCAGGATGACGCGCAGCCCCTCGTGGGAGATGTCCTCGACCACCCCCTCGGCCACCAGGTAGTCGGCCAGCTTGGACAGGCTCCAGGTCGAGAACGGCAGATCGTGATCGACCGGCCTCGACAACGCGATCTTCTTGATCTCCGCCCGCTGGCCGGCATCGAACGTCGGCGGCCGGCCGCCGGCGTACTTGGGTCGCAGCGAGTCGAACCCGTCGGCGTTGAAGTTGTGGATCACATCCCGGACCCGGTCGACGCTGGTGAAGGTCACCTTGGCGATCCCGGCCGGGTCCATGCCCTGCGCCGACAGCAGCACCATCTGCGCCCGCCGCCAGGTCACCACCGACCCACTCGAGCGGCGCACGATCCGCAGCAGCCGCTGTCCCTCCTCATTGCTGATCTCACGCACCCGTACACGCTCGGACATCGCTGCTCCTGGGGGAAGAGGTCGGCGGCGGTCAGGGCGAGTTCGAGCCACACGGCGTTGATCGCGAAGACCCGGGAGGGAAGCCGGCCCAGGCCGGCGTCCTGGGCCTGGCGGATGCGGTCCACCACTTCCGACGGCCGGCTGGAGGTGTTCGGGATCACCTCCCAGGGTCACGTTCTGCACACCTGGCACAAGACCGCCAACGGCGGCTGGGTCGGCCACTGGTCGAAGCTCTACAGCGACAGCGACACCCTGAAGACGCTGCGCGTCGCCCACAACAAGGACGGCCGGCTGGAGGTGTTCGGCGTCAACGCCCTGGGCCACATCCTGCACACCTGGGAGGTTTGAGCCGCCGGGTCCGACATGGTGCAGGACCGGACCGGCCGACGACCGCGTTCAGAGCTGGTCGAGGAGGTGAGGGGCGTCGGCATCGGGGACGCCGAGGGCGTGCAGACAGCCGTTCACCCAAGCGCGCGACATGATCGTTCCCGCGTAGGACGCCGGCAGCTCGCCGGCACACGCCCTCGCCGCCCCGGACTCGTCGGCGGCCCCGTCGACGTCGATGCTCCCGCCGGCACAGCAGCCGTCGTTGTAGGCGTCGGTCGACTCTTTCGCCGCCTCGTAGAAATCGTCGCCGGGCCGCCCCGGCGACAGCGTCTGCAGGCAGGTGGGCACCTTCGCGCCCCGCCCGATGGCGTCGTCGCCGGGCGCCGCGATCGCGTGCGAGGTCGCAGCCTGCGTGTCCCTGGCCGCAGCCCCGAGGGCGTACGTCACCGCGAACCCCGCCACCGACCCGATCACCAGGTACCCGAGCACGAGGCCTGCTATCGCGAGCCGCCGTCCTCCCTGCGCCGGCCGGGAGCGCTTGATCTGCCCCAGGGCCACGTGGCCGAAGACGACGGCAAAGATGCTGCCGATCCCGCCGAGCCATGCGAGGCCGAGCACTAGACTGGCGACCGCGAAGCCGTTGATCCTCGGCGGTGATGCCACGGGAGGCGGCAGCCAGGCCGGGGGTGGGCCGACAGTCGGGGAAGGTGACGGGCCATCCACGCCGGCTGCCACGTTCGCCCGATGGCTGCTGCCGGGCGGCACCTTTCGGCACGAGCGCTTCATCCCGCTGCCGGTCCCCACGCAGGAGCAGAGAAGGGCACTATGCCCTGCGTTGATTGTCGATTGACAGTACCCCGGAGGGGTGCTCGCCCCCACGGCCGGGGCTAAATCGGTCAGCCGGGTTGTGTGAGGGAGAGGACATTGCCGTCCGGGTCGAGGAACCAGGCGACCTGGTCACCGTCCGGTGTGGTCCATATCCCTGCTAGATCCTGGTCGAGGCCGTCATACTCCAAGCACGTGATCCCGCTGTTCGCGAGGTCGTGAACGACCGAGCGGATGTCGGCGACGAGCCATCCGAACACGGTGAACGGCTGGGGACGGAGGTCCTCGACAAGGGTGACTCGCAAGGTGGTGGATCCCGTGTGGAGCACGCACGCGTAGTCATTGAGCGTCTCCACGCTCAGTCCGAGGTCCTGCTCGAAGAACTGTCGCGAGCGGTGCAGGTCCGTTGAGGGCAGGAACGCGACTCCGGGGGCCGAGCCCAGCATGTCTCTCCTGTCGGTAGTCGATCAGACGCCTTCGGGCATCCTCTCGAGTCTCGAAGCGGCAAACAAGTATCGACGCGGGGCACCAGTTGCTGTTGCGCATGTTGCGGACGGAGATCGAGAGCACGCCCGAGCCTCCGGCGTCCTCGTCGGTGTTGGTGATGGTGAGGGTCGCGGCCTGGGTCTGGCCCGTTCCCGACTGGAACCCGACCTCGCCCCAGCCGTCACGGTCGTCGATGTCTTCGCTGGTCCCCTCGAACAGGACGCCTTTGACGTCTACGTCGATGACGTTGCCGACCAGGAGCCGCAACGTGACGTTGTAGTCGACGCGAACCTCTCCGCCCCACTTGTAGGTCCGGGAGAACCCGTTGATGGTGCCGTCCGGGCCGAGGTCGAGCTCGAGGTACTCCGGGGGTGGGTCGTTGATCTGGTCGTCACCGAACGTCTCCTCGTCCCGTCCCCAGTAGTCGATGAAGATCTGCGCGCCCCTGTACCACTCGTCGGCTCCTGCAGAGCGATGTCGGCGACGACGTCCGCTGCGTCGACGTGGACGGAGCGCTGCGCGGAGAGCAGGACACCCTTGACGACCTTCGACGACGTGAGCTGGTAGTCGCCGAACGGGACATCAGGCAGCGAGTACAGACCTTGCGCGCCCGTCAAGGTGGTCTTGCCGTCCTAGAGCTGCACGAATGCGCCGGCGAGGGGTCCTGATCCAGTGGTGACCGTGCCGTGCACGACGCCGCGGGTGACGACCTTCTTCCACCGGCTGACCATGAAGGTCTCGACTCGCGGTCACCGCGCTGCCGCGGAGGTTGCCGGTGGCGCGCGTCCCGTTCGGGACCGCTGTCCTCCAGGAGACGAATGTCGGACCCTTCTCGGCAGGCATGGGGCATCCCTTGGGAACCATCACGAGTCTGTGGCTGTCCGCCCCCGGAAGGGGTCGAAGACGTCGCGTCGCCGAGTCTGCGCCGGAGCGCGCGAGGCCTACTTTCCCGTGTAGCGCAGCCGGAACGTGAAGTCCGTGAGCATCTCCGGTACGGCGAGGGTGGCTCCGCCGGAGTCGACCATCGTGGTCGGTGCGCCGCTGGTGAGCCGCGGCTGCCCCTCGGTCGCGAAGGCACTGAGCTCGTCGAAGTACACGGTGCCGAACCGGGCCAGCGGATCGGGCAGCCCGTTGAACTGACTGTCCCGAGTGATCCCCGCGTTGATCGCGCGGGCCGGCGGGAACCCCGTGTCGATGTTGAAGTTCACCGTCTGCCCGGTCGTCTCGTTCACCAAGCCGTAGAAGGCGGTACCAGCGGCATTCGTCTGCAGGCACAGGGTGGCACTGATCACGTCGCCCGGGCGGACAGGAAGGGGCACTTGCGCCCCGGTGTGGATGCGGATCAAGGCGGTGACGTTCTGGTTGGAGTCGACCGTCATCTCCGTGTGGACGTCGAGGAACCCGAGGCCGAAGAAGAGATGGAGGTGGTTCGGGAGGTTCCCCGGACTCTCGCTGTGGTGGAGGTCCGGCACCGTCCAGGTTCCCGACGAGATGGTGACAGGAGCCGGGAAGGTCAGCTCGAACCCGCAGGAGACGAGCGCGGGCAGCCCGAAGCCCGCGGCAACGGGCTCGGCCGGCGTGTCGGCGGGAAGAAGATCGGGCTGCAAGTGCTCGAACCCCTGGTAGCGGCGCATGCGCTGCTCCCACAGGGCTGCCGGTCCAGCTTGGGTCCGAGGATCAGGCTGCTGCGGGAGCCCGTGCCGCGCCAGCTCCGCCCTGCTCGCGGTGAGCGCATCGAACTCTCGTGGCGCCGGCGGGAACACCCGCACCCCCTGCATGTTGGCAACCGGCTCTCCAGGCATGGTCATCCTTCCCGCGACTGCTTCCATCCAACCGCCGCTGGGGCCACGCGACCAGAACCGCACGGGCCGACAAGCTGCCCCAACGGGAAGGGCCATCACCCAGCGGCTCGGGACGGTGCGAGCGGCTGGGCCGCACCGGCGGCGAGTGGTTGATCGTGACAGCACCCCTCGGACCCTTGCTGCTGCCGATCCCGCCCGGTTAGCGTGGAAAGACCATCTCCCGACCCGGGCCGTCGGGCATGGATGGGGGCGGCCTCACGAGAGCGACTCGTCGCCTCTGTCCTGGTTCGACACGAGCCCTCGAAGCATCTCCCTGCGGGTGAGGACTGTGCCCGACCGGACGCCAGCGCCCGAGCGCACCTTCGGTGACGCCCGGCGGGAGAACGCGGGCGAGGCCGGGGCGGGCTTCTCGCTGCGACTTCTCGGCGGGTTCGACCTGCGTGCCGGCGACCAGATCGTGCCGCTACCCCTGAACGCCCGGCGGCTGCTCGCCCTGCTCGCCGTCCGGGACCGGCCGATGTCCCGGCCGAGCGTGGCGGAGACGCTGTGGCTCGACATCACCAGCGAACGGGCCGGCGCCAACCTGCGCAGCACGCTGTGGAAGATCGGCCCGCAACGGGACCGGCTGGTCGCCTGCCTCGGGGCGAGGCTTTGGCTCGCGCCGGACGTCGACGTCGACCTGGTCCGGATCGTCCGGCACGCCAAACGGCTGATCGGCCCCGACCCCGAGGTCCGCGTCGATGCCGACGTCGACGAGCTCGCCGCCGACCTGCTGCCCGAGTGGGACGAGGAGTGGCTCACCGACGAACGGGAGCAGCTGCGGCAACTGCGCGTGCACGCCCTCGAGGCGCTCTGCTGCCGGCTGCGCCAGGGCGGCCGCGACGCGGAGGCGGTGTGCGCCGGCCAGGCCGCCGTCACGGCCGAGCCGTTGCGTGAGAGCGCACAGGTGGTGCTGATCAACGCCCACCTGGCGGAGGGCAACCTCTTCGAGGCGCGGCGGCAGTACGAGATCTACCGCCGGCTGCTGTGGAAGAACCTGCGCATCCACCCCTCGCCGCGGGTGGCCTCACTGCTGCTGCCGAAACAGCCGTCTGGATAGGCTCATATGCACCGGGCACGCACGGCCGCACGGACGCGGGGGGAGCCCAAGGCCGTCCAGAGATCGTCGATGGATTCCGGCTGCTGCTGTCCCAGAGCCGCTCGGACCGAGTAATCGGTCGGCACCACCCACTTGTCGTGGAGATTCGACCAATAGCCCTCGAGACCCACGTCCCAGCTGAGCCCGGGCAGCCGCACCTGGGCCGACGGCGCATAGTCGCACAGTTCGTTCTCCCCCGGATCCGCAGTATTCGGGGAGGGGGTGAGGCGATATCCGGAGGAGCCGTCCGGATCCGTGCAGGCCTCCACGAGCTCGTGGGTGAAGGCGGCCACCAGGCCGCCACCGCCCCAGATGTTGTCGGCGGTGTTCCCCGAGAGATTCAGGACGGCGCCGAAGTCGTAGTCGTGGCCGCCGTGCCGGAAGAAGTAGTGGAACCCGCCCGCACTGGTATGTCCGCTGAGAACAGGCTGGGCCTGGCTGCTGATGACGGCCATGTACAACGTCTCCTCACCAGCGGGGCGAGGGGTCGCATCGATGTCCGCGGCGAGCGCGTCGGTGATGTCCTGGTCGCTGATCAACCGAACGGTCGGCAGGTACTGGCGCGGGTCGGGCCCGATCTTTCCAATGCTCGCCGGGCCGTCGTGAGCAGCGACGATCTGCGCCAGGCCTATCCCCGGATATTGGACGAGATAGGACATGTACGGTGTGGCCAGCACCGCGCGGAACGCCGCCTCCGCGTCAGCCCGCGATGGAAGGCCGGCCGGGGTCCAGCCGTCCCCCATGAAGACCAGGACGATCCTGGCCCGCCTGATGATCCGTCCGCCGGCCGGCTTGACCGCCTTCACGGCCCTAGCCCAAGCCGACCAGGACGAGCACACGACCACTGCCCGAGGGGAGCGGCGTCAAGGCTTTCCCGATGATCGCACCGAAGGCGCGCTGCCCGTCGCTCGCTCGCATCGCATGCCCCTGCCGGGACGAAGTTGTGAGCATGTCCCCGACGCGAATGGCATCTCCCTGCGCCTCCGCCAGGCACCACGCCTTCCCCACCACCGCGACCGACTGACGACCCGATGCGCCATCGACGCGATCGAGCACGACGCCGGGCCTTCGATCGCCGAGACCGGAGACGATGCCGGCGACACGGCGATCGTACGGCCGCGAACAGGGCCCCAGCCGTGCTTGCTCGTCGAGGACGACCACGGTGCCTGCAGCCGTCTCACCGACCATGTCGAACTGCTCGGCCACGTCCGCCCCGGCCATCCGGATGTCACCGGTCACCACGACATCACCCTCGAAATGGCCGGCGAGGCCGTGCGGGCCCGATCTCGCATGGAATGCCTCGCCCGTCTCGGTCGACGCGTACACGCCGACGCCTTTCGTGCTCAGGCCTTGCACGCCCGTGCCGTTCCCGGCGATGCCGGCGTTCGCGTCCTCACGTGCTTCACCGTGCACTGCTATCCCTTTGTCAGCCATGGATCGCGCCCATACACCGACCCACGTCGCGCTCTCGCCCACGACCCCGGCATTCTTGTCGCTGTGGCCGTAGACCCCCTGGAAGTCGCGGCTCGTTCCGACCACGCCCTTCGAACCGTCGGAATGGCCTTCGATGCCGTGACCGTGGGGAGCGTAGCCGTAAACAGCCACGCCCCCGGCCGGATCCGTGTTCGAAGCGTCCACAGCGGAGATCTTCGCTTTCGCTGAGGTCGGGGAGATCGGAGCGGACATGGTGGCTCCCTTCGCCGCTGAGGCGACCGTCGGGGTCGAGCGACGCCCTCAGAACCATCTACCCGGGCGAACGGCATGTCAACGGACAAAGCGGCTCCTGCGCCGCAGGGATTCGCTGTCGGCCCTGATGAATCCAGCGGGGCCTCTTCGCCGGGGCCCGAGGGAAACGTTCCGGAGGCGGTCGGAAGACATTGCACTTACATTCCGCTGACGCCGCGGGGACGGCCCGGTGCCGCGCACGCGCACACCACGGAGCACCCGTCGGGCACGGCCGTCGGAGACGGTGGTGGCCCGGCGCTTCCAGCCGGGTAGGGAGGGGGTGGCCCCGGTGATCACCGCGATCCGTGCGACGAGCCGGACCCTCGCCGACCGGCTGCAGGCCGAGTTCGCCGACGACCCGGTCCTGGCCACGTTCTTCCGGGCCCCGGGCACCATGCGGGTGTACCTCAACACGCCCGCCGAGATGAGCAGCAGCCGGGCGGGGCTCTCGGTCTGGCTCTACCGCGTCGTCCGGGACGACCTGACGCACAACGAGCCGCCGGCCCGGGTCAGCCCGACCGTGACCCGCCGGCACCCGCTCCGCCTGCGGCTGCACTACCTGCTCTCCCCGATCACCGGCCGGATCCAGGACGACTCCCCCGAGACCGAGCAGGCGATCCTCGGCAAGGCGCTGCAGGTCCTGCACGACCACCCGCGCATGAGCGGCTCCGACCTGTCGGGCGAGTTCGCGGGCACCGACACCGTCATCACGTCCCGCTTCGAGCCGCTGACCATCGACGAGCTCGCCCGGATCTGGGACGCCCTCGACACCTCCTACCGCACCTCGGTCTCGTACGAGGTGACCGTCATCGAGATCGACGACGACACCACCGTGGCGAGCGGCGCCCCGGTCCGGATCCCGGTGCTGGACACCGGTATCGAGGTCGGCTGATGAGCCGGGTCACCGTCGACGACGAGCGGGGTACCCCGCACGTGCTGTCCACGCTCGGGCCGCGTCCCGCCGGCGACGTCCACCAGGCCGTCGCCGTCCTGCAGACCGTCGACGAGCTGACCGGCCTGCTCGTCGGGCCGGCCGCGGTCAGCACCGCCCTGACCGGGCTCATGGGCCGGTCGACCGGGCAGGGCGTCGCGGGGCTGACCGGCGTCCCCCGCCGGGTCTTCCCGGACCTCGCGATGCACGCCTACCCGCTGGACGTCGTCGTGGAGGCCGACGGGTACCTGGCCTGGATGGGGCAGGCCACGCTGGCCGTCCAGCCGGGCTTCCCGCAGACGTTCGTCCCGCTCGACCTCGGCACGGTCGCCCTGCACCGCCGGCCGGTGGCGGTCGACGTGGTGACGTTCTCGCTGGACCCGCAGGGCCGGCCCCGCCCGCTGCCCGGCACCGCCGTCCACGTCACGGCGATCTGGCGCCGCACGGAGCTGCTCGTGCAGGCAGGGCAGCCCGCGGCGATGCTGGGCCTTCCGCTGGGCTCGGCCCAGCCGTGGCCCGCGGGCACCGGCCTGGACGGCGTCAGCCTGGTCCCGGCGGTCGAGCCGGTCCGGCGGCTGACCCGCGGCGCCGGCCCCGGCGACGCCGAAGTGGGAGTGGACCGGGCCGGTCAGCTGACCGCCGGCGACCTGGTCGGGCTCGACCTCGCCGACGGCGAGCGCCGCGAGTACCTGCCCGTCGCGGGCCTCACCGGCCCGGTGGACGTCGACTCCCCCACCGAACTGAACCTGGCGCTGCCGGTGCGGCGCCCCCACGCGGACGGCACCCAGGCCAGCCGCGTACCCGCTCCGCCCCCGGCGGGACCCGACGCGACGCTGACGGAGCCGGGCGACGCCGGCGACGTCACTGTCTTCGTCGACACGACGGCCCCGTTCGGCGCCGTCGAGGTGCTGCGCGCCCACGCCGCGGCCATCACGGACGAGTACGTCGACGCCGTCACCTACCAGGCCGTGAGCGACGCCGACGGCCACGCCCGGCTGCCCGGGCTGTCCCGGGTCGCCGCCGTCGAGATCACCGCGACGAACGGCGGCCTGAGCGCCGTCGCCCGGGTGACCCCCACCTACCCCGCGCCGGCGACCGCCCTGGCGCTCATCCTGCGCTGACCCGCGCCGAACGACGGAGGCCCGCATGCCCGAATACCTCTCCCCCGGCGTCTACGTCGAGGAGGTCGACACCGGCTCCAAGCCGATCGAGGGCGTCAGCACGAGCACCTGCGGCGTGGTCGGCGTCTGCGAGCGCGGGCCGGTGGACGTGCCGGTCCTCGTGACGAGCGCCGGCGAGTACGTGCGCTGGTTCGGCGGTCTGCTGCGCGCCGACGACTACGGCCCGCACCGGTTCCTTCCGCACGCCATCGACGGCTTCTTCACCAACGGGGGGAAGCGGGTCTACATCGTGCGCGTGCTGGATCCGGCCGCCACCAAGGCCTCGGGCTCGCTGTTCCACGCCGATCCCGCCGCGGGCCCCGCCTCGGCACTGCTGCGCCCGGCGGGCGAGGGCACGGGCACGGTGGCCGGCCCGCCGGCCCTGCTCGTGCTGCCGGGCACGGGCTTCGCCGGCGGCGACTGGGTGCGGGTCGGCGACGGCAGCGACGCCGAGTACCGCCGGATCGACCACACGGACACCGACAGCGTGGGCGTCACGGTCGACCTGCCGCTGGCTCGCTCCCATCCGGCCGGCGAGGACGTGAAGGAGCACACCCGGGTCGCCGTGAAGACCTTCGCGACCGTGGACGACGCGGCCGCCGGCGCCGGTGCTGTCGTCGTCCAGGGGCCCACCGCGGACGTCACCGGCGGTCTTCCCGCCGGGACGGTCGTCGAGATCGGCGCCGTGGGGACGGCGGAGTACCGCGTCGTGCTCGAGGCCACGTCGCCGACCGTCGTCAGCAGCACCGACTCCACCGTCCGGCTCACGCTGGACGCACCGCTGGTGCTGCCGCACGCCGACGCGTCCGCCGTCGTCACGCTGAACCTCACCGCCGCCACGACCACCACCACCGTCGTCCAGGCCACCGCGGGCACGCCGCTCCTGTTCGTCGCGAACACCCAGGGCGCGTTCTCCGACCGCAGCCACCTCGTCACCGTCGGCGCCGGGGACGCGTCCGAAGTCCGCCGCGTCGGCGAACGCGACGAGCTCGCCGTCGCTCCGGCGACGGCCGGCGCCCCCGCGGGCTCGCTGGTCGAGGCGGTCACGTTCCCCGGACGCGCGCTCGCGACCAACGCCGCGGCGAACGCCACCACGCTGACCTTGCAGCCCGGGGCGTCCGCCGGGCTGGTGCCAGGGCAGCGCGTCGTCCTCGATCCGGCCGGCAGCCCGCAGACTCTGACGGTCCTGAGCGTGACGGCGGCGACGGACGAGGTGGGGGTGGCGCAGACGCTCACCGCCGCGCACGCGAGTGGGCAGGCCCTCGTGCCGGTGGCCAAGACCACCACCGCGGCAGTGGTCGCCGGCGGCCGGGTTCTCGCCCTCGACGACCGGATGGGCCTGGCCGAGGGGCGCGTCGTCAGGGTCGGTGCCGGCGCCGCCGCGCAGCTCGTCACGGTGCTCTCGACGCCGGCGGCGACGGCGGTCGCCCCGGACCCCGGCAACGTGGTCGTCGATCCCCCGCTCGTCGCCGCGTGGCCCGCGGGGACGGCGGTGGCCCCTCTGCGCGACCCCGTCCCCGTGCCCGGCCGGCAGACCACCGTCCTGGTGCTGGCCGCTCCCGCCGGCGCCACGGCGCTGCTCGTCAGCGACGGGCACTCGTTCGCGGCGGGCGACACCGCCCGGCTGACCGGCGGGGGCGCCACAGCCTTCCACACCCTGACGGCCGCGGCCGCCGCGGCTCCTGCGCAGCAGGTGAGCGTGGACCGTCCGCTGGCGCGGGCGCACCCGGCCGGCTCCGTGGTCGTCGAACGCACCCCGCTCGCCGACGTCCAGGCACTGGACGCCGGCATCTGGGGCAACCGGCTGCGCATCAGCGTCGAACCGGAGATCCCCGGCCAGCTGGTCAGCACGACCCTCGCCGTGATGGTCAACCCCACCACGATCCGGCTCGCCTCCGCCTCGGGCGTCCAGGCCGGGACGGTGCTCACGCTGTTCGACCCGGTCACCGGCGCGCAGCTGGGCGACCCCGTGAAGGTCAGCAACCTCAACCGGACGGCCCAGAACACCATCACCCTCGCCGGGACCGGGCTCGGCGCCGCCCAGCAGGTGATCGGGGCGGTCGTGCAGTCACTGGAGTTCCGGCTCACCGTCCGCCTGCTGCGCCAGCCCGACCCGGCCGTCCCGTCCCGGGACAGCCAGGTGATCGACCTCGAGACCTTCCGCAGCCTCTCCCTGGACCCCCGGCACAGCAACTACATCGAGAAGGTCATCGGCGCCACCGACGGCCCGGAACGCCGGTGGGACCACCGTCCCGAAGGAGCCTCGCTCTACGTCAGGGTCAAGGATCTCGCGGCGAGCCCTGCGGACGCCGAAGCCGTGCGGGTCGGTCCGGAAGCCCTGGTCGACGTCCTGCCGGACGGGCGCACCGTGCCCGCGCGGCTGCGCCTGGAGCAGGTGCAGGGTGACGACGCCATCGGCTCCATCGGTGACAGCACCTACCTCGGCGCCGACAGCACCGAACCGGACGACCGGACCGGCCTGTACAGCTTGCAGAACATCGAGGAGATCAGCCTCGTGGCGGTCCCGGGGCAGACCCGGCCCGCCGTCCAGCAGGGCGTCATCGACCACTGCGAGCTGCTGCGCTACCGGTTCGCGGTCCTCGACGCCGTGCCCGAGCCGGCCGACACCCTCAGCGACGTCCAGAACCAGCGCCAGCAGTTCGACACCAAGTACGCCGCGATGTACCACCCCTGGCTGTCGATCCCCGATCCCTTCCCCGCCATCCCGGCCCAGGTCCAGGACTATCCCGTTCCGCCCGCAGGTCACATGCTCGGCGTCTACGCGCGGACCGACGTGGACCGGGGCGTGCACAAGGCGCCCGCCAACGAGGTCGTTCGTGGGATCACGGGCCTGCGCCGCCGGCTCAACAAGGGCGAGCAGGACATCCTCAACCCCTACCCGGTCAACGTGAACGTGATCCGCGACTTCCGCGAGGACAACCGCGCCATCCGCGCCTTCGGCGCCCGGGTCATCACCTCCGACCCCGACTGGAAGTACGTCAACGTCCGCCGGCTGACGATCTTCATCGAGGCCTCGCTCGACCGCGGCCTGCAGTGGGTGGTGTTCGAGCCCAACGACGACGCGCTGT
The DNA here is from genome assembly GCA_963786765.1 of uncultured Actinomycetota bacterium. Classification (GTDB taxonomy): domain Bacteria; phylum Actinomycetota; class Actinomycetes; order Actinomycetales; family Kineosporiaceae; genus DATKNA01. The sequence goes on from CAWBAJ010000010.1 coordinate 63,232, forward strand.
GGGCCCGGGTGCGTCGCGTCGTGAGCAACTTCCTCACCACGGTGTGGCGCAGCGGCGCCCTCGAGGGCACCCGGGTGGAAGAGGCGTACTTCGTCCGCTGCGACCGCACGACGATGACGCAGGCCGACATCGACAACGGCCGGCTGATCATCGTCGTCGGCATCGCCCCCGTCGAAGCCGGCCGAGTTCGTGATCGTGCGCATCGGCCTGTGGACCGCGCACGCCGACACCTGACCCGCTGAAGCGACGAGCACCAGGAGCACACGATGGCCGACCGCCTCGACCCCTTCCGGAACTTCAACTTCCGGCTCGAGATCGACAACCTGACCGTGGCCGCCTTCAGCGAGGCCAGCGGGCTGACCAGTACCGGCACCGCCACCGACTACCGCACCGGGGTGGACATCCCGCTGGCTCCCCGCAAGCTGGTCGGGCTGCGCAGCTTCGGCCCCATCACCCTCAAGCGCGGAATGCTGCACGACTCCTCGCTGTGGGACTGGTACCGCAACATCGCCACCGGCGGGCCGACCGCCGCAACGGCAGCGTGATCCTCATGGACGAGGAGCGCAACGACGTCCTGCGGTGGAACTTCGAAGGCGCCTGGCCCAACAAGGTCGAGGGCCCGACGCTGACCGCCACCGGCAACGAGATCGCGCTGGAGAGCCTCGAGCTCGTCGTCGAGGACATCACGCTCGAGGTCGTGTGACGTGCTGACGGACCTGCGCACCCCGGGCGTCTACTACCAGGCCGCCGACGCCGGCGGCCCGGAGGTGACCCCGCTGCGCACCGACATCGCCGCGTTCACCGGCATCGCCGAGCGCGGGCCGATCGACCTGCCGGTGCCGGTGCAGTCGTGGCGCCAGTTCGCGTCCTGGTTCGGGGACGTCGTCCCCACCGGCTACCTGGGGCATGCCGTCCGGGCGTTCTTCGAGAACGGCGGGGTCCGCTGCTGGGTCGTACGGGTGGCCTCCCAGGACCCGGCGGCCGGTGCCGTCGCGGCGGCCGTGGTGCTGAACGACGCCGACGGGCCCGCCTGGATCCTCCGGGCGTCCAGCGAGGGTGCCTGGGGCAACCGGCTCAGCGTCGCGGTGCGGGAGGTGAACCGGGTCCAGGTGATCGGCACCAGCACCGACCCCGACGGGCTGTTCACGGCCGTGACGTCGGTGGCGGGCCTGGCCCGCGACACCCACGTCCTGGTCACCCAGGCCGGGCGGGCACCGATCTGGAAGGTGGTCGCCGGGGTGGACCCGGTGCTGGGGCGCGTCCTGTGGCGGGATCCCCAGGGCCGGAACCGGCCGTGGGAGACGCCGCTGGCGGGCGTCGACCCGGCGCTGCCCGTCGTCGTGCGCAGCATCGAGTACCGCGTGCTGGTCAGTGAGTCCGACCGGCTCGTCGCCAGTTACGACGCGCTCTCCCTGGTGCCCGGCAACGCGCGGTACGGGCCGGACGTGCTGGCCCCCGTGCAGGCGCCGGTCGACCCGCTCACCCGGACGGCGACGTGGACGCCCCCCGCGGCGATCGTCGTGGAGGACGTGCGCGGCGAGCGCCCCTGGCCGCTGCCGGGAGTGGCTCCCACCGGCTTGCTGGTGGACCCCGACGCCCGATCCCCGCTGACCGGCGGCCGTTCGGGGCTGTCCCCGCTGGAGCCGCGCGACTTCTACGGCGAGCCGGTCGGTCCCGGCGACGGGCCGGAGGCGACCGCCTTCAAGCGCCGCGGCATCCGCACCCTCGAGGAGATCGCCGAGGTGGGCCTGCTCGCGGTGCCCGACGCCGTGGTCCACCCCGAACCGCCGCGGCAGACGGCCCCGCAGGTGCGCTGCGTCCCCGACCCGTGCCTGGACGACCCGGCTGCCGTGCCGCGGCCGCGGCGCCGATCGTCGAGGGGGACGAGGACCTGCCGCCGGTGTTCGCCGCGGAGCAGGTGTACGCGGTGCAGGCGCAGATGGTGCTCCAGTGCGAGTCGCTGCGGTACCGCTTCGCGCTGCTCGACCCGCCCCGGGAGGCCGCGCTGGACGCCGCGGAGGGGCTCACCCGGGCACTCGCCTGGCGGGCCCGCTTCGACACCCCGTTCGCCGCGCTGATCTACCCGTGGCTCGTCGCTCCCGACCCGCTCGGGCCGGCCGGGGCAGGCCGCGTCGTGCCGGCGTCCGGCCACGTCGCGGGAGGCTACGCGGCCACCGACCTGGCCGTGGGGGTGCACCGGGCGGGCGCGAACAGGCCCGTCGCATGGGCCCTCGCCGCCAGCGCGGAGGTCGACGCGACCCGCCAGGGAGTGCTCAACGACGCGGGAGTGGACGTGCTGCGCGCAGTCGGCTCCCGGGGGCTGCGCCTGCTCGGCGCCCGGACCCTGTCCAGCGACCCGGACTGGCGCTTCGTGCCGGTGCGGCGGCTGATGTCCATGGTCGAGAAGGCGCTGGACATCGCGCTGCAGTGGGTCGTCTTCGAGCCGGACGGCGTCCTCACCCGGGCGCGCGTCACGCTGACCGTGACCAGCTTCCTGCTCGGCCTGCACGAGGCCGGCATGCTCGCCGGCGCGACCGTCGAGGAGTCGTTCTACGTGCAGTGCGACCTGGACAACAACCCGCCGGGCGCGGACGGACCTGGGCGAGCTGGTGGTCGAGATCGGGATCGCTCCTGTGCAACCGATGGAGTTCGTCGTCGTCCGGGTCGGACGCGTCAGCGACTCGCTCCAGGTCCGGGAGCAGGGGCCGCGGACGCCGGCGGGCGGTGTGGCATGAGCCTCCTCGGGCCGCTCGCGAGCGCCACGGGCCTGCGGCTGGACCCTCCACTCGCGCACAACTTCGTGGTCACCATGTGGGACTCGAGCAGCCCGAAGGCCCTGGCGATCTCGGTGGCGCAGAGCCTGCTCGGCGACGTGCTGTTCGGCGGGTTCAGCCAGTGCAGCGGCCTGGACATGACGCAGCTCGACGAGCGCCGCCAGGAGGGTGGGCGCAACGACGCCGAGCTGCGGTTCCCCACCCGCACCACCTGGACGAACCTGCAGCTCACCCGCGGTGTCTCCCGGATCAGCCAGAGCGGCTGGGACTGGCTCTACGGCTTCGGCGAGGGGAAGGTCAAGCGGATGGACGGGCTGGTCGTCCTGCTCGACGACCGGCACCTCCCGCACAACCTCTGGTACTTCAAGCGGGCGTTCCCGGTGAAGTTCACCGGGCCCAGCCTCAACGGGCTGTCCGACCAGGTGGCCGTGGAGGTTCTCGAGCTGGCCCACGAGGGCCTGTGGCAGCTGTCGATCCTCAAGATCGGCGCGCAGGCCCTGGGGGTGTCGCTGTGACAGAGGTCAGGATCGACGAGCTGCACACCACCGTCGACGTCGTCCCGGCGGCCGCCCTCCTGGACCCCGAGGTCCTGCGGCTGGTCGTCGCCGCCGTCCGGGCGAGCACCGACGCGTCGGCCGCCCGCGACGCCGGCCGGGCGGCCGACCTCGACACCCGGTCCATCGTCGAGCAGCAGCGCACGGGACGGGGGTGAACCGTGGCGACTCTGCTCAAGGCCAAGTTCAAGGTCCAGCGCAAGGACGGCTCGGTGGTGACGCTGCCGGTGCAGTACAACCCCGTGTCGCTGGCGCTGGAGAAGACGCCGAAGATCGCCGAGATCGCGATCCCGGGCCTGGACGCCCCGCTGCAGCAGTTCGTCCGCGGCACCGGGGAGACCTTGGGCGTCGACCTCTTCTTCGACGTCACCGAGACCGGCACGGGCACCGGGGCGCACAGTGTCACCGACCTCACCGACGCCTTCTACGGGCTGGTGAAGATCGACCCCGAGACCCACGCGCCGCCGGTCTGCACCTTCATCTGGGGGAGCCGATTCCCCGGGGACCGGCTGCCGGAGATGTACCAGAACCAGCGCCGCACCGAGTTCAAGGGCCTGGTCACCAAGGTCAAGCAGGACTTCCCGCTGTTCAGCCCGGAGGGAACCCCGCTGCGGGCGACCGTCGGCATCACCATGTCGGAGTACCGCCCGCTGCACGAGCAGGTCGCCCAGCTGAACCTGCAGTCCGCCGACCACACCCGCAGCCACGTCGTGGCCGAAGGGGACACGCTTGCCTCCGTCGCCGGCGACTACCTCCAGCGGCCGGCCGAGTGGCGGCACATCGCCGACGCCAACCGCGTGCAGGACCCGCGCCGCCTCCGCGTCGGGACCACCCTGGTCGTGCCGCCGTTCCCGGGAGTTCCCCGATGACGCCGACGAGCACCCCGCTGGCCACCGAGTCGCGGACCGTGGGCGGCTTCTACGTCCCGCGGTTCCAGGTGCTGATCGACGGCGAGAACCTGCCCCGGGACGTCCAGCACGACATCCGCTCGGTGACGTACGAGGACAGCATCAACGACATCGACAGCTTCACGCTGGAGGTCAACAACTGGGACGACGTCTCCCGCAGCTTCCGCTACATCGGCTCCGAGACGGCCGCTGAGTTGGAGAAGAACCATCCCGAGTACGGGCGGCGCACGCTGTTCGAGCCGTGCGGCAAGGAGGTCGAGATCCGGCTGGGCTACGGGGACCAGCTGGTGACCATGGTGCGCGGTGCGTTCACCACCATGTCTCCCTCCTTCACGGACAGCGACGCCCAGCTGACCGTCACCGGCCTGAACGCCCTGCACCAGCTGCGCCGCAAGCAGTACAGCACGACCTGGCGCAACAAGAAGGACAGCGAGATCGCCCAGGATCTCGCCCGGCGCACCGACGCCGGCCGCAAGCGATTCCCGCTGCCGATCGTGGTGGACACCAACGCGATGCAGAACGAGAAGCCGGCCCCCGAGGTCACCCAGCACAACCAGTACGACATCGACTTCCTGCTGCAGCGCGCCCGCGTCCGCGGCTACGTCGTGTTCGTCCAGGAGGCGGACCCGACGTCGAAACGGCCACGCCAGCTGTACTTCGGCCCCTCCCGCCCGGGCATGGTCCCCGGTCTGCGGGAGGTCAAGTTCCAGCTCACCTGGGGCCGTTCGCTGAGCGAGTTCAAGCCCCGGTTGAGCACGGCGAACCAGATCCAGTCGGTGACCGTGCGCGGGTGGAACCGCACCCGCAGGGAGCCGGTGAGCCGCACGGTGACGCTGAAGGACCCGCGCCTGAAGGTCAACGAGGACCTCTATCGGTTGCTCACCGACTGCGACGAGCGCGAGGAGATCGTCGTCGACGAGCCGGTGTTCACCAACTGCCAGGCGCGTGAGCGGGCGATCGCGATACTGCACCACCAGATCACGCACATCGTCACCGCGGAGGACGTGAAGGTGGTCGGGCTGCCCGACCTGCGGGCGGGCCAGGTCGTCGTCATCGACGGGGTGGGAGCGCGGCTCTCCGGGGAGTACTTCGTCACCCGCACCAGGCACACCCTCACCCCCGAGGAGGGGTACCTGACGACCTTCAACTGCCGCCGGGAGCAGCCCGCCGGCCGGAGCTCGTCGTGAGCGCGCCGCAGGGCGTCGTCATCGCCCTGGTCCAGGACGTCGAGGACCCGCTGGCCCAGGGCCGGGTGCTCGTGACCTATCCCTGGCTGCCGGAAGAGGTCGGTGGCTGGGCGCCGGTGGCCCGGCCGATGGCGGGCAAGGGACGGGGCTACTTCTACGTCCCGGAGGTGGGCGACGAGGCGCTGGTGGCCTTCGAGCAGGGCGACGTCGACCACCCCTTCGTCGTCGGCTTCCTGCACAACGGCGTCGACGTCCCGCCCGATCAGGACGCCGACAGGCACGTGCGCCGGATCCGCTCGGTCGCCGGTCACGTCGTCGACCTCGACGACCGGTCCGGGCAGGAGCGCGTCCTCGTGCGCAGCAACGGCGGCCATCAGGTGGAGTTGCGCGACAGCGACGACACGGCCGAGGTGCGCACCGAGGGCGGGCAGCGGGTGACGCTGACCGACACCCCGGCTCAGGTCGAGGTGAGCACCGCCGGCGGAACCTCCGTGACCCTGTCCGACGGGCCCAGCCAGGTGGTCGTCTCCACCGCGGCCGGGGTGACGGTCACCGTGTCGGACACGGGGGTGAGCGTCGACTCGGCCGCGGGCCCGGTCACGCTCACGTGCCCGACGGCGACCGTCAACGCCACCGGGTCCTGCACGGTGACCGCGCCGTCCATCGCTCTCAACGGCTCCGCCGTGTCCGTCAACTCGGCCGTGACGACGTTCAGCGGCGTGGTGGTGTGCACCGCCCTGGTCGCGAACGCGGTCGCTGCGACCGCGTATTCGCCCGGCGTCGGGAACCTGCTGTGAGCCCGCCCGTCGTCGTCCCCGCGCCGGTCCTGACGTTCGAGGACGCCGGTGGCGGTGCGGCGGCGCTCGAGAAGCCGGTGACGGTGACGTTCGCGGCGGTCACCCGCGACGGCGTCCCGCTCGGCCCGGCCGACCTGACCGCTTCCGGATTCGTGGTGACCCGGCGGATCGCCGCCGGCGCCGCCGTGCAGGTGTGGGACGACGCGGCGAAAGCATGGGGCGCGGACGCCCCGGGAAGCCCGGTCGTCCCGCTCGCGCTCGCCTACCAGCCGGGCGCGACGCCCTGGCACGCGCTGCTGGTGGCCGCGGGAACCTCGGACGCCGCCGGCGGGGCGGCGTTCGGCAGCGCCGTCGGGGGCTACCCGGTCTACGCGGTGCGCGGCGCGTTCACGGCCAAGGACGGCACCGTCGGCGCCGGCCCGGCGGGCCCGAACCTCACCTTCGTCTCCGCGGCCGCCCGCAACCTGACGGTGATGGGCCCGGGGGACGACGAGAAGCCCGAGAACGCCACCCTCTCGCGCCTGCTGCTCAAGGACCCCGGGCTGCGGGTGATCGGCGGGGTGACGGTCTCCCGGAACACCCCCGGAGCCGTCGTCACCGTCGACAACGCCGCCGGCGCGAGCGTCGTGCTGTACGCCGACGGGTCCGTCGAGGTGCGGCCGGGGCCCGGCCGCTCGATCACCCTCGCCGGGGACGTCGAGACCGAGCGCATCACGTACCTGCCCGCCGGTGGCGGGCCCAAGCGGACGCTGACGTGAGGAGGCCCGGATGGACCGCGAGTTCCTGGGCGTCGGCTGGCGCTTCCCTTTGGAGGTCACGCCGAACGGCGCGATCGCGACCTCCAGCGCCGAACGCAAGATCGAGGAGTCGGTGTACCTCGTCCTCGCCACGGCGCGACGCGAGCGCGTCATGCTGCCGGACTTCGGGTGCGGCCTGCACGACCTCGTGCTGGCGCCGGGCGACGCCGGCACCGTCGCCGAGGTCGCGGCCACCGTCCGCGAGGCGCTGGTCCGGTACGAACCGCGCATCGACGTCCTGGCGGTCGACGCCGCGCCCGCGCCGGGCGAGCCCTCCGTCCTGCTCGTGCGGGTGGACTACCGGATCCGCGCGAACAACGCCCGGGCCAACCTCGTCTACCCCTTCTTCGTGACCGAGGGGATGTGACCCATGCCGCTCGACGCGCACGTGCCGGTGCTGGACGACCACACCTACGACTCGATCGTCGCGGAGATGCGCTCCCGGATCGCGCGCTACACCCCCGAGTGGAAGCCGGTCTGGACCGACTACAACGACACCGACCCGGGCATCACGATGGTCCAGGTCTTCGCGTGGCTCGGCGAGATGCTCGCGTACCGGATGAACCAGGTGCCGGACCTGCTGTACCTGAAGTTCCTGCAGCTGCTCGGCGTCGAGCTCGCGCCGGCGCAGCCCGCGCAGGCGCAGATCACCTTCTCCGTCCGCTCCACCGCGTCCGCCCCGACCGCGACGGTCCCGCTGGGCACCCAGGTCATCGCCGAGATGCCCGGCGGCGGCCCACCGCTGGTCTTCGAGGCGGACCGGGCCCTGGTCTGCCTGCGCCACCGGGTCACGGCCCTGCTCGCGTACGACGGGTACGCCTACGCGGACGTCACCGGCGTCGACCAGGCAGTCACCGGCTACGCGCCGTTCGGCCCGGCGGCGACCGCCGGCGCGGCCCTGGCGGTGGGGCTGGAGGCCACCGAGCCCGTTCCCGGCACGGAGCTGACGTTCTACCTGTGGGTCGCCGAGCCCGAGGTCGGCGCGCCCGTCTCGTGCGGCCTGCCGCCCTCGGCCCGGTTCGCCTCCGCGCAGCTCGTCTGGCAGTACTGGGACGGCTTCGACTGGGTGCCGATGACCGTGATCGCGGACGAGACGGCGGCGTTCACCCGCAGCGGCCAGGTCGTCGTCCGGATCCCCGGGCAGGCCCTGGCGCAGCTCGTGATCCCGCCGCTGACGCAGCCACTGCACTGGCTGCGGGTGGTCGTGGCGTCCGGCGGGTACGAGCGGGCCCCTCAGGTCCTCGCGCTGCGCACCAACACGATGACGCTGACCCAGATGGAGACCGTCCGCGACGAGGTGCTGGGCGGCAGCGACGGGCGGCGCGACCAGACGTTCGTGCTGGAGCAGACACCGGTGCTGGACGGCAGCCTCACCCTCACGGTCGACGAGGGCGACGGGACCCAGGTCTGGACGCAGGTCGCCGACTTCCTCGCCTCCGGCCCCGGGGACCGGCACTACGTGCTCGACCGCACCACCGGACAGGTCCGGTTCGGGGACGGCGTGCACGGGGCGATCCCGATCGCCAACCCGCGCAACCCGGACGCCGACGTCGTCGCGTCGTCCTACCGCTACGGCGGCGGCACGGTCGGCAACGCCTCCGCCGGCACGCTGTCCTCGCTCCGCAGCGCCGTCGACGGCATCGACGACACCGTCGCCCAGCCGGTCGCGGCCTATGGCGGGGCCGACGAGGAGACCCTCGACGCGGCGCTGGACAGGGCTCCCGCCTCCATCCGGTCGCGGTGCCGGGCCGTCACCGTGGACGACTTCGAACTCTTCGCGAAGCAGTCCGCGGGGATCGCGCGGGCCAGGGCGCTGCCGTTGCGCCACCCCGACTTCCCCGGCGCGGACATCCCGGGCGTGGTGACCGTCGTCGTCGTGCCGTCGTCCCCGTCCCCGAAGCCCGTGCCCAGCGAGGGCACGCTGCGGACGGTCTGCGCGTACCTGGACCAGCGCCGCCTGCTCACCACCGAGGTGTACGTCGCTCCCCCGACCTACCAGCTGGTCGCCGTGACGGCGGACGTGGTGGCCGAGGAGACCGCGGACCTGGCGGCGGTGCAGCGGGCCGTGGACGCCGACCTGCTCTCCTACCTCCACCCGCTGACCGGCGGGGAGGACGGCACCGGGTGGCCCTTCGGCGGGACGATCCTGTACTCCCGGGTCTCCCACCGGATCCTGTCGGTGCCCGGTGTCCTCTCGGTCCGCCGGCTGGTCGTCAGCCTCGACGGGGTCGAGGCCCCGGAGTGCCGGGACGTGCCGCTGGCCGAGGGTGCCCTGGCGTACTCGCTGGTGCACCAGGTGACCGTGTCCTACCCCGCCGGGGGTGCGCGATGAGCGTCCCGACGGTGGCACCCGTCCACGCCCCGCCGTACGACCCCCTGTCCCTGCTGCTGGACGGCAGGGTCGGCTGGTTCGCGGCCCGGGCGGACGAGGTCGTCGCCGCGCCCGGACCCGGCGGGTGCCTGACGCTGGCCCGCGATCCGGCGTCGCTGGTGCCGCTGACAGCCGGGGCGGGGACGTTCGGCGGTCTGCGCCCGCCGTCCGCGGTCGCGCTCGACGGCCAGGGCCGGATCTGGTTGCTCGCCGACGGTGGGGTGCTGTCGCGGTTCGACCCGTGCGGCTGCCGGTTCGTCCCGGTCCGGTCCGTCGGCGCGGGGGCGGTGGCTCTTGCCGGCGACGGCGACCTCGTCTGGCTCACCGGCACGGACGACGGCGGACAGCTGACAGCTCTCGCGGTCCCGACGACCGCACCCGCGCTACGGGTGCGCGCCCCGATGCCGTGGCAGCCCGCCGGGGTGGCCGTGGACAGGCACCACCAGGTGCACGTCGCGGATCCGCTCGGCGGCCGGGTGCACACCTTCGCCCGCACCGGCCGGTACCTGGGCAGCGTCGGCGGTGTCGGCGGTGTCGGCGCGGTCGCCGTGGACCGGACGGGCAGGGTGTGGGCGGCCGGGCCGTCCGGGGCCTACCGGATCGAGGGCGGTGCGGCCGTCGCCGTCCTGGAGAGCGCCGACGAGGTGGCGGAGGCGTTCCCGGCCTCCCCGGTGGGCACCGACAGTGCCGGCAACCTCCTGCTGGGCGGCCTCTGCGTCCCCCCGACCGGCGCGGCGTTCGACACCGCCGGCCGTCCGGTCCCGCCCGTGCCCGCGCCGGCCCGGCCGGCGTTCCGCACCGACGGAACGGTCGTCCTGGGCCCGCTGGACTCCCGGATCGACGGCTGCGTGTGGGATCGCGTGGTCCTGCACGGGAACCTGCCGGCCGGCTGCGCGGTGGCGCTCGCCACGCTGACGGCGCACGCCCCGCTGCCGCTGGAGGACGTGGACGCGATGCCGGAGGCGGCCTGGCGCACCCGGGCGACCGCCACCGCCCTGCCCGCCGCGGCGGGTGGTCCGGCCGCCGAGTGGGACGGTCTGCTGACCGGGGACCCCGGCCGCTACCTCTGGGTCCGGCTGCGGCTCACCGGGTCGGGCAGCACGACCCCCGCGCTGAACGCCGTCGAGGTGTTCTTCCCGCGGATCAGCCTGCGTCGTCACCTGCCCGAGGTGTACGGGGCGGAGCCGGAGAGCGCCGCGTTCACCGACCGGTTCGTGGGCCTGTTCGACCGGAGCCTGCGCGAGCGTCGAGGCGCGGCTGGACGCGCTGCCGGCGCTGGTGGACCCGCAGGCGACGCCCGCGCTGGACTGGCTGTCGTCGTGGGTGGGCCTGGCCGGTGACCGGCGGCTGCCCGAGGCGGTCCGGCGCCGGCTGCTGGCGGCGTCCGCGCGGCTCTACGACCTGCGCGGGACGGCGACGGGGCTCCGCGAACTGCTGTTGCTGGTGCTGGGCCTGGACGAGCCGCCGTCCGGTGCGTGCTGCACGCCCCGTGCCCGGGAGGGCTGCACCTGCCGGCCGGCCCGGACGTCCTGCCCGCCCGGGCCGGCACCGGCCTCGACCTGGACGGCGCCGGCGCTGGTGCTCGAGCACTTCCGGCTGCGTCGCTGGCTGTGGCTGGGGAGCTCGCGGATCGGCGACGAGGGCGTCCTGTGGGGACGGCGGATCGTCGACCGCAGCCAGCTCGGCGAGGGGGCCCAGGTCGGCGGGACCCGGCTGGCGGTGAGCCAGGACCCGCTGCGCGACCCGTTCCACGTCTATGCCCACCGCTGGACGGTGTTCCTGCCGGCCTCGGCGGGAGCAACCCCCCAGCAGCGGGCGGTGCTGCAGCGGCTGCTCGCGTTCGCCACCCCCGCGCACACCGCCGGCCAGGTGGAGTACGTCGAGCCGCGCTTCAGGATCGGCGTGCAGTCGTCCCTGGGGCTGGACGCCGTGGTCGGCCGGGTGCCGACCGGGACGACGCTCGGCGCGACGCCGCTCGGCACCGCCGTCCTGACCGGCGACCCCGACTCCCCCGGCGGGCCGCGCCGGATCGGGACGACGGCGGTCCTGCGATGAGAAGAGGAATGCGATGACCACCAGCTCGGCGGCCGCGATGTCGTCCTCCGCCGTCCCCGCAGCCTGCACGTGCGGCGGAACCGCCGCGTGCACCTGCGGCGGCGACTGCGCCCTGCACCCGTTCGCCCGCAACGCCTACTGGTACGGCAAGCTCATGCTGCCGCAGGACTTCACCGACGAGCAGCAGTACCTGCGGGACAAGGTGCGCCACCACAACATGCGCCTGCACGGCACGGGCGTGGTGTGCGGGCTGCTCGTCACGCAGGACCCCGCCGAGGCCTGCCGGGACCGGTTCGTCGCGGTCACCCCCGGCTCGGCGCTGGACTGCTGCGGCCGCGAGATCGTCCTGCTCGACCCCGACCGGCTGGACCTGTCCGCGCTCCCCGCCGTCCAGGCCCTGGACCCGGCCGCCGGCACGACCCACGAGCTGCGGATCCGCCTGCGGTACACCGAGTGCGGCACCGAGCCCGTCCCCGTGCTCTACGACGAGTGCGGCTGCGACGACGGCCGGTGCCTTCCCAACCGGATCCTGGAGTCGTACACGCTGGACGTCGTCGTCGACCCGCCGGTCACGCCCGCGACCTGGCAGGGCCCCGCGCTCGTGCGCGAGCTCGACCTCGGCATCGCCGCCGCCGTCGCCGTGCGGGTCACGGCGGCAGGGGTGGCCGCCGCGGCCGGGTCGACGGTGTACCTGGTCGACCCGGCGAGCCGGGCCACGACGGCGTCCCGGGACGTCGGCGGAGCCGTGCACGCCCTCGAGGTCCCGCCGGACGGCGCGGCGCTGTTCGTCGTCCACGAGGACGCCGGGGTGGCGACGCTCACCGTCCTGGCGGCGGCGGACCTGGCCGTGACCAGCACGGCGGCGATCCCCGGGGGCGCCCTGCCGGCCTCCACCGCCGTCGGCTCGGACGGGCGCCTCGTGCTGCTCGACGACACCGCCGGACAGCTGCTGCGCTACGAGCCGGACCTGACGACCGCCAGTCCCAGCCCGCCCGCTCCCGTTCCGGTGCCCGCCGGGCGGGCCCTGCTCGCGCTCGCGGCCGACGCCGGCACGGCCTTCCTCGCCGCGCGGTCCGGCACGGGGGCGAGCGAGCCCGGCCGGCTGGACGTCGTGGATCTCCCCGGCGCGGCGGTCGGGACGCCGCTGGCTCCTCTGCCGGCCGGCGCGGAGCCGTTGCTGCTTCTGGGGAACGGGCCCGGACTCCTGGTGGCGGCGTCCGACGGCAGGGCCTACGGCGTCGACGCGTCCGCCGGGACGGTCACCGGTTCCGTCGCTCTGCAGGGCCTCCCGGACGATGCGGCGGGGTTCCCGTGGGCATATGTGGTGGAGACCTCGGGCGGGATGAGCAGGCTGCGGCCGGTCCGGGTGCCCTCGGCGGCGACCGGCGTCCCGGACGCCGTGGGCCCCGCCACGGCGCTGGCCGGGGAGGCCCACGATGTGGCCGTCGCCCCCGGCCGCGTGTACGTCGCGTATACGGCCGCCGGACAGTCCGGCGGGGTCGCCGTCTTCGACGTCGAGGACACCACGTGCCGGGAGCGGTGGGAGGCGCTGCCGCCCTGCCCGACGTGCGGGGACGACGACTGTGGCGCGCTGGTCCTTGCCACGATCCGCGGGTATCGGCCCGGATTCAGCATCCTCGACGCCGCCGAGCCGCCGACCGACCCCGCCGCGGACCGGGCGGCCCGGATCGCCCGCATCGACAACCGCGACGGCCGGCAGGTGCTGCGCAGCACCGCTGTGCTGAGCGAGGCGATCGAGTGCCTGCTGGACTGCTGCGACCAGGCCGGGAGCGGCGGGAGCGGCGGGACGGGGCCACAGGGGCCGCCCGGTCCAGCGGGACCCGCCGGACCCGCCGGACCCGCTGGAGCCACGGGACCCGCCGGACCTGCCGGACCCGCCGGACCCGCCGGGGCCACGGGAGCAGCCGGAGCAGCCGGACCCGCCGGGGCCACCGGGCCGCAGGGACCGCCGGGGCCGGGACTGGAGACGAAGCTGATCCGGATCGACGCCCTCAGCTGGCGGCACAACGCGAACCTGACGTTGAAGGAATTGCAGGCGGTCGTCGTCGTCGATCCGCAGACGGGTCAGGAGACGCTCAAGCATGGCGTGGTCATCGGCTTCACCGGTGTCGTCCAGGTCTCGACGGCGACCGCCACGAGGCTCGGTACGACCGATCCCGTCCACGTGTTCACGGTCGACGCCCCGAACCTGAGGATTCCCGCCGCGACACAGCTGGGGTTCGCCTGCCGTTGCCCCGCGGTGGGCGAGGTCTTCGCGGTGAAAGTGGTCCAGGTGGACCCCGACGGTCGCATCGCGCGGGCGGTCACCGTCACGGACCCGGAGGCCAGTGCGCTGGCGTTCGTCTTCAGCGACCCCTTCGTCAAGAACGTGATCGAGCAGATCCCGTCCGACCTCGGGGTGCAGTTGCACGGCGACTTCGTCGTCGACCACGAGGGCCGGGCCGTCGACGCGGAGTTCGTCCGCGCCGACCTGCCGACCGGGGACCACCCGAAAGGGAGTCCCTTCGGCATCCAGGGCGGGCCCTTCCGGAGCTGGTTCATGCCCAAGGCCGACTGACGAGGCGAGGCGATCACCATGCCGTTCGACACCCAGACCGCCCCCACCCCGACCCGCAGCACAGGCTGCGGGTGCGGCGGCGGATGCGACCGCTGCAGTACGGGGCTGGCGACCGCGTGCCGGCCGCGGTTCTTCGCCGGGCAGTTGCTGACCGACGCGGACCTGACCCGGCTGGAGGAGTACGTGGTCGCCAAGGACCGGCTGCACAACCGGTACCTGGTGGGCACGGGCGTCGTGTGCGGGCTGGAGGTGGTGTGCAACCCCTGCGACGACACCGTGACCGTGCGGCCGGGGTACGCACTCGGCCCCTGCGGGGAGGACGTCGTCGTCCCCGCGGACACCCGCGTCGACGTCGGAGCCCTGGTGCGCGCGCAGCGCCGGTCCACGGCCCGGATCGACTGCGCGCCCTTCAAGGACATGCCGGCGTCCTGCGAGGCTGCCGAGCAACGATGGATCCTGGGGATCTGCTACGACGAGCGGCCCGCCCGGCCGGTGGCGACGCTGCGCTCGTCGGCGTCCTGCGCCGGTGCGTGCGGCGGCTCCTGCGGCGCGTCAGGCGGCTCCTGGGGCGGGTCCGGCAGCTCCTGCGGCTGCTCCTCGGCCACCGGCACCGGCATGGCGACGAGCATGTCCACGACCGCCGTCGGCACGCCGGCGGGCTGTGAGAACACGGTGACCTGCGAGGGTTTCCGGTTCGTCCTCTCCCCGGACACCTCGGCCCTCACCGACCGCCGCAGGCCTGTCCCCGACGGAGCCCTCACCGCCAGGGTGAAGGCCTGCCTGATGACCCTGACGGCGCTCGTGACCCCGGTGCCCAAGGACCCGTCGCCCAAGGACGTCGTCACCTACTGCTGCACGCTGCGCGCGGAACTGCGCGACCTCCTGCTGCGCGGGGAGTTCTCCGGCTGCGGGCTCCTGGATCGGCTCGCCGAGGTCGTCTGCCCCGAGCTCGACGACCAGGAGGCGGTCGCCAAGGCACTGCGGGCGCTGCGGCTGATGCTCGACATCGTCATCGACCTGTACCGCGAGTGCCTCTGCTCGGCGTTGCTGCCGCCGTGCCCCGACGACTGCGCCGACGACTGCGTCCCGCTCGCGACGCTCACGGTTCGCGCCTCCGACCTGCGGGTGCTCGACGTCTGCGCCTGGAGCTCGCGGCGCTTCGCGGTCACGCTCCCGATGCTCGGCTACTGGCTGAGCTGGCTGCCCATCGGGGCGGCGCTGCGCCAGGCGGTGAGCCGCGTCTGCTGCCCGCCGGAGGAACCCCGCCGGTTCGTCGTCGACGACCGGCTGCATGTCTCCCCGGCGACCGGGCCGGTTCCCCCGCAGGGACCCGAGGCACCCCAGGCGGATGCGGAGGGAGCGCCGCCGGAAGCGGCCGCGCCGGCGGCGCAGGGAGGTGGCGCCGGGACCACGTCGGCCGCGACCGGGAACGACCGCCGGGGCGACCTGGCTGCCCTGCCCGCGTCGCTCCAGGTCCTCGCCGGCTACGCCGGCGGCGTCGCTCCCTGGGCAGGCGTCGAGGCGACCGTGCTGGCCCGGATGGGCGCGACCGACCCGCAGGGCCGGCCGGCGGCGTCCGATGCCGAGTTGGCCGCGCCGTTCGCGGCGCTGGCCTTCGCCCGCGCCGGCGCGCCGGCGGGGTCCCAGCTGGCGGGCCCCGTCGGCGTCCCGCTGATCGAGGCGTTCCGGCGCGCCGTCGGCGCCGACCAGCCCGTCCCGGGCAGCGACGAGGCCGCTGGGCTAGTCCCACAGCCGGCCGCCGAGCCGGCCGCCGAGCAACCCGCCGAGCCGGCCGCCGAGCAACCCGCCGAGCCGGCCGGCGAGCAGGCGGACCGGCTGGCCGCCCTGGAGTCGACCGTGGCGCGGCTGGAGCGGCGGCTCACCGCCCAGGCCCGGACGATCACGGCGCTGCGGAAGGCGGGAGGAGCGCAGTGACGGACGTCGACCAGCGCCCCACGTTCTACGAGGGCCAGTACCTGTCGGCGGCCGACCTGACGGCGGCGGTCGACTACGGCCGCGTCGCGCTCGCCCGCTCGACTCTCGCCGCGCACCACTGGGGGATCGCGCTCGGGCTCGACCTCGTCGAGGTCCCTCGGCCCGGCGGCGGGACCGACGTGTTCCTCCAGCCCGGCTTCGCCTGGGACGGCTTCGGCCGGCCGATCCGGGTGACGACCCCCACGGTGCTGTCCGGTGCCCTGTTCGCGGCATTCGACGCCGCGTTCGTCCAGGGCGGGACGCCCCCGACGCCCGTTCCCGTGGACGTGTGGCTGGCCTTCGACGAGGTCGCGGCGCAACCGCCCCGGCCGGGGTTCGAGATCTGCGACGCGACCGGCGCGTTCGGCCGCGCGCAGGAGGGCTTCCGGATCGAGGTCGGCCCGCGGACGTTCCCCGCCGGCCAGCGCGATCCGGTCGAGCTGGACGGTCGCTCCGTCGACGCCGAGCAGGCACTGACGACGTTCGACCCCACGGCGCCCCTCGTCGTCGACGCCGACGTCCCGCACCAGGTGCTGCCGGTCCCAGCGACCCGGCAGTGGCTCGTCCCGGTCGGCGCCGTGCGCTGGCAGCCGGGCGCGCCCGGTTCCTTCGTCCCCGCGGACGACGCGACGAAGGACCGCACCACCCGCACCCGTCGCTACTGCGGCGCGGTCGCCGGCACGGTGGAGGCCGCCGGGGGGCACGTCCGGGTGCACGACCGGTCGGCGGCCTACTCCGACCAGTTCACCGCGGAGCTGCTCTGGGTGGAGGGCACCACCCGCGCCGACGGCGACGTCAACCTCTACGCCGCGCGGCTGGGGCTGCGCAGCAGCCATGCGGAGGACCCGGTCCAGCCGTTCCAGGTCGCCCGTACCGACGAGCCCGGCCGGGCCACGATGCGACTGGTGATCGGCGACCAGAGCGGCGGCGCCAACCGGCTCACGGTCGGGCCGGCGGCGGGCGCCGGCTTCGCCGAGCACCTCGTCGTGACCGACGACGGGAAGGTCGGCGTTCGCACGTCCGCACCGCTCGCACCCCTGCACATCCCCGCCGACGGCATCGAGATCGGCACCAGCGCCGCTCCGGGCGACAACTTCTACCTGCAGTCCAACACCGACGGCCCGCGTGCCTTGCGGATCTACAACAAGGACGTCGGGTCGGGCTCGCACCTCGCCACGTTCACCGCCGACGGGATGGTGGGCATCGGGACGACGGCACCCACCGCGCCGCTGCACGTGCAGCCGCCGCTGGGGATCCGGCAGGGCGCGCTGTACCTCAGCGGCGACAGCCGGTGGAGCAGCGTCAGCTTCAACGCCCATCACGACGCGGGCAACGGCGGATGGGTCTTCCCCGACCCGACCCTGCCCGTGGCGACCATCGAGATGGACGCGATCGCCGGCCCGCCACGGGTGGAGGTCTTCACCTCCACGCTGGGGAACAACCAGACCTGGGTGTCCCGGCTGGCCGTCGAGGGGCACACCGGGAACGTCGTCATGGGCCTGTCCGGCGGGAACCTGGGCGTGGGCCGGGGGGCGCCGACGGCACGCGTGGACGTCGAGGGCGACGTCCAGGTCTCCGGGAACCTGCGGGTCGGGGCGTTGATGGCCCCCGTCGCCGATCAGGCGCTGCGGGTGCTGTGGGGCGTTGTGAGCGAGACCGGCGTCAAGGTGGGCGGCACCGGGTACTCGGTGTCCCACAGCGGCCCCGGCCGCTGGCTGCTGCACTTCGACACCGCGTTCGCCGCGCAGCCGACGTTGGTCGCGAGCCGGGTGTTCGGGGATGCGTCGATTGACGCCGGAGCCACCGTCCAGCCCGGACAGACCGCCGTCGTCGACAGGGTCGTCGTGGACAGCGCGATCGTCGCGACCGCGAACGCCGCCGGGGCCCTCGAGGACGGCGCGTTCACGTTCCTCGCGATCGGTCCGCGATGACGACCGCACCTGACCGGCAGCAGCGAGCGGAGGACCCCGTGGAGTGGACGCTGAAGCGGCTGGAGGAGCTGCGCGCCGATCTCGCCAGAGGAACGACGCAGCTGGCCGAGCTCGGCCGGCGGCAGGGCGCGCTCCGCGACGACGTGCTGCGCGTCGAGGGCGCCATCCGGGTGCTGGAGGAGCAGCTGGCCGCCGGGGCGCCGCTGACCGGCGAACCAGCCCTCTCCCCAGGTTCCACGCTCGACCCGCCTCGCCCCGGCGCACCAAGGCCATGACGGTTCCCGTCCTGCACGTGCGCCGGCACGAGGCGCACGTGCGCGGGGTCGGGGCGGACCCCCGCCCGGTCCCGCTGGACCGGCTCGCCGGCGAGCTCTCCGCCCTGATCGGCATGGCCGGCGGAGACGGCCGCGAGGGCGGCCTCTGGTTCCTGCCCCGCCTGGACGTGCGGGTCTGCTGGCTGCCCGGCGGCGGCGATCCGCCGGTCCGCCTGCTCGCCCGGACGGTCCTGGCACGGCTGCACGCCCTGCTGGACGACGACCCGGCGCAGGTCCCCGGGGCCCGGTGGTTCCCCGACCGGACCTGCTGGATCGCCCAGTGGCTGACAGACCTCGCGCACGACGGGACGGCGGGGCGCTGGGAGTACGACGAACTCGGCCACGCCCAGGGCGACGTCGTCGGCGTCGCCGAGCGCGGCCCCGGTGAGCTGGTCGCCGCGCTGCGCAGCCTGCCGCACGCCGAACTGGACGTCCTGCTCGACGCCCTCCGCCCGGAGGTGGCGAGCCGGGTCGCCGCCGCGATCGCCGACCCGGCGGCCAGGGACGTCCGGCCCCCACAGGTGGCCGCCTGCGTACGGGCGCTGCAGATCGCCGGCCGGTTGCCGCCGGAGCCGCGGTCCGCGACGCTCGCCGTCGCTGTCGCCGTCGGGATCGGCGACGCCGGCGCGCCGGACGCCCGGCCGTCGCCGCGCACGCTGAACGTCTGCGCGGACCTCGTGGTCCTGGCCCTAGCGTCGCGGGACGCCACGCCCGGGAACCTGGCCGAGCTCGCCGCCGCCGTCGCCGCCGCGGACTGGGCGGCCGTGGCCGCGCTGGCCGGGGCACCGATCGCGGCAGCGGTCGCCGGCTGGCCGCCGTCCGACCGGCGGGCCGTGGCCGACGTCCTCCTCCCCGGGGCGGTCGGCGGCGCCCCGGGCGACGACGCGCCGGCGGACACCCCTCGGCCGGTGGCGAGGGAGCCGGCCCGCCGCACGCCGTTCGGCGGGATGTTCCTGCTGCTGCCCCTGCTGGCCGAGCTGCCATGGCGGGCGGCCTGCCGCGGTTGGCCCGGCCTTCCCCTCGACGGCCGCCCCGGCCCCGTCCCGGCGACGGACCCCGCTGCGGACGGCGTCCCCGCCGACCGTCTCCTGGCCGCCCTGGCGGTCGCCGGCGTGCTGGCCCCGGACCGGGCCGGGCTCGTCCTCGCCGACCCCTGGCTGCGATTGGCGCTCGACCTGCCCCCGCTCGACCCGGACGTCGTCGCCGTGTGGGCCGGGCAGGTCAGCGCCGACGCCGCGGCGTCCTGCACCAGCGTCCTCACCGACGCCGCCGCCCGGCACGCCGACGGGTTCACTCGCGACCTCGCCGACGAGAGCATGCTGCTGCCCGGCCTGCCCCGGCCGGCGGGTGGCGCCGTCCGCGCGGCAGCGGCTGCGCTCCTGCGCGAGCTGTCGTACCGCCTGCCGGGCATGGCGACGGCGTCGGCCGCACACCTGCGCCGCAACGCGCTCGCCCTGGACGCGGTGGTCCGCCCGGAGCCGGACCGGATCGTCGTCGAGCTCGGCCGCCCGCCGCTCGACCTGCTGCTCGCACTGACCGGCGCGAACCGCAGGACCTTCACCCTGCCTGCCACCGGAGACCGGCCATGGCTGCTCGTCCGACCCTGATCGTCCCCTGCGGTGCGCCGGCAACCGTGGCGACCGGATCACCGGCAGCGGCGGACTGGCGCGCGGGCTGGCTGGGGTGGCTCGACGCGGCTCTGCACCGCGAGATCCTCCGGCTGCGCGCGCGGTACGCGCTGAGCTCGGACGAGCTGCGCGGCCTGTACGTCACCGACGTGCAGGTCGACCGCCTGCTGTCCGCAGCCGGGGACCCTCGTTCCGGTGCCGAGGGCGGCGACGGGCACGACCACGATGGGCACGACCACGAACTGGCGGCCCTGGAGGACTACTGCCGGAGCCAGGTCGCCACGCTGCACGAGACCTCGTCGCCGCTGGCGGCGGTACAGCGCGAGTTCCGCCTCACGGACGCCGAGGTGCGCGCCCTCGTCCTCTGCCTCGCCCCCGAGACCGATCTGCGCTACCAGCCGGTGTTCGCCTACCTCAACGACGACGCGACCCGCCGGCTGCCGACCGTCGACCTGTGCCTGCGGCTCGGCGACGGCGGGAACGCGCTGCTGGACCCGGAGTCGCCGCTCTTCGCCGAGGGCCTGGTCGACGTCGTTCGGCCGGCGGGCACGGTGTGGCGCGCCGCGGGGCTCGCCCTGCGCCACCCCGTCCGGACGCACCTCCTCGGGCTGACGGCGACCGCCGCCCCCGCGCCTCCCGGTCAGGGTCGCCGCGCGGTGACGCTCGTGGAGGGGGACGACGGCGAGGACGCCGCCCGGGCGGCCGCCAGGGAGCGCGACGCGGACGTCGTCCTCGTCGAGCCGCCGCTGGACGACGGCCCCGATCTCGGCGATGCCCTCGTGCGGGCGCGGCTGACGGGCGCCGTCGTCCACGCACCCTTCCCCGGCAGCCGCCCTGCGGCCACGGCGATCCGCCGCCTGCTCGCGGCACCGGTGCCACTCGTGCTCGGTGAGGACTGGCAGGTCCACCTCGGCGGGGTCGAGCACGAGGTGGTCCGGCCAGGTCACGCGTCGTCCGCCCGCGCCGCCCGGGCCCTTCACACGCTGCGCACCCTGGCGCAGCAGGTGCCGCTCACCTACGGCTGGGAGGACCTCGTGCTGCCCGCGCCGACGCGGGGGCGGCTGGAGGAGTTGTGCTCCTCGATCGTCCGCCGCCGCTCGGTCTTCGACGACTGGGGGTTCCGCCGGTTGTCGGGCGGCCTGGCCTCGTTGCGGGTGCTGTTCACCGGGGGCTCGGGCACCGGGAAGACGATGTCGGCCGCGGTCGTCGCGCGCGCCACCGGCATGGACCTGTACCAGGTGGACGTCTCCGCGGTGGTGAGCAAGTACATCGGGGAGACCGAGAAGCACCTGGAGCAGGTGTTCCGCGCCGCGGAGCTGACGGGGTCGATCCTGTTCTTCGACGAGGCGGACGCGCTGTTCGGCAAGCGGTCCGAGGTCTCGGACGCGCACGACAGGTACGCCAACGTCGAGACCTCCTACCTGCTGCAGCGGGTCGAACGCTTCGCGGGCGTCCTCGTCCTGGCCACGAACCTCGCGTCGAACCTGGACGAGGCGTTCAGCCGGCGCCTGCACCTGGAGGTGGAGTTCCCCCTCCCGGACGACGACGCCCGGCTGTCGCTGTGGCGCAAGGCGATCCCCGCCGCCGCCCCGAGCGCCGGGGACGTCGACCACGCCTGGCTGGCGCAGCGGTTCGCCCTGACCGGCGGAGAGATCCGCAACGTCGCGCTCGGCGCGGCGCTGCTCGCTGCTCACGAGGAGACGCCGATCGGGATGTCCCACCTCGTGCGCGCCCTCGGCCGGCAACGGACCCGGCAGGGCCGGCTGCCGACGGCCGCCGAGTTCGGCGAGCACCTGCACCTGGTCCGGGAGGCGTGAGATGGGACGGACGTGCTGCGCCGAGTGCACCCGCCAGGACGCGGACCCGTCCCGGCCTCCCCGGCCCTGCCCCGCCAGCGAGCAGCCGGCGCCGGCCGCCGGGGCGGGGAACCAGCAGCTGCTGCGGCTCGCCGCCTCGGCGCAGGCGTTCGCAGGACCGGTCGGTGCGCTGGACGACCCGGCCGAGCGGCGGGCCGACGGGATGGCCGAGCGGGCGCTGCGGAACGGCCCTCGTAACGGCGGCCGCAGGTCCCGGCCCGCCGGCGGCGAGGGGATCACGGGGACGTCGGGTGGCCTGAGGGGGGCCCTGGGCTCGGCGGGCAGGGAGCTGGATCCGGCGCTGCGCGAGCGGATGGAGGGCGCGTTCGGCGCGGACTTCTCCCGGGTGCGGCTGCACGACGGCGCCGCCGCCGGCGAGTCCGCGAACCGGATCGGCGCCCAGGCGTACACCCTCGGCGCCGACATCGCGTTCGCGCCCGGCCGCTGGTCCCCGGCGACCCCCGACGGACGGCGACTGCTCGCGCACGAGCTGGCGCACGTCGTCCAGCAGTCCGGCGCACCGTCGGTGCCGCAACCGGCCCGCCGCCAGGGCGTCCCCGGTGCGGCTCCCGTCGCCGCGGTCCCCACGCCGGTGGCGCAGCTGGACGTCGACGTGTGCCTGGTCGACGTCCAGGCCCTCACCAACGAGGCCCTGATCGCGCAGAGCGCCCGGGTCACCACGTACCTGCGGCCGAGGCGGCGCGGGGAGGACGACTACTACGCGTACGCCAATCTGGGCCGGCGCCTCGACGAGGAACGCCGCGGGCGGATGCGGATGGGTCACCTGTACCTCGCCGCGTCGACGACGACGTTCCCCACCGAGGTGTTCCGGCTCCAGCAGCGCGGGGAGGACCTGGACGTCTACCGGCAGGACGGCGGCCCGCTGCACGGCATGCCGGCCCAGCTCGACGGCTGGGTGCTCACGGAGAACCAGTTCAGGCAGACGCTGGACGACTTCGGCATCCCGCAGGTGAGCCTGCAGGACTACCTGTCCGAGCAGACCGACCCGAACGCGCCGCTCGTGCACCTGCTGATGCCACCGAGGCCTGCGCCGCCGCCGCTGCTGCCGTTCGTCCTGCCCTCGGGCGGCGGGCTCGACCCCTTCGGCGTCCCCCGGCCGGGGCCGTTGGGCCTGCTGCCCTCGCTCGGGGTGGGGCCGCAGCCCGGGCAGGTCATCCTGCTCGGCGGCCAGGGCGCCCTGATGCAGCCGTGGGCGGCGGCGGCCGAGCCGTGGCCCGCGGGCAGCCCGCTCACGGCCGCCCTCAGCGGCGGGCGGGTCTACCTGCCGCCGTACACGTGGAGCGCGGCGGACACCTCCGCCGCCGGGGTCAACTTCAACCCGGCGAACGCCCGCAGCCGCGTCGGAGCCATGACCCGGTACCGCGGTGGACGTGCGGAGTTCAGCTTCGGCCGGGGATCCCTGCTGCAGATCGTGACGCAAGGCGACCTCAACGACATCCGCCCGAACTTCGAGGTGTTCGACTGGCGGAACCGGTTCACCGGCGACCTCGTGTCGGTCACCTCCAGCGTGCCGACCACCGCCGTCCCGACCGGGCCTCGTCCATCCGGCCCGCTGGCCACGGACCCCGACGTCGGCTGGTACGACGAGAAGCTCGCCATCGCGTTCGGCCAGGAGAAGCCTTCCAAGCTCCTTGCCGCGACGACCCGGCTCAACACCGCGTTCGGCACGGCTCTCACGACCCAGGACGCCGCGACCCGTGCCTACCTCGCCATCAACGCCGACCACGTGGAGCGCTTCCGGGACCGGGTGCGCGCCGATCTGCCGGTCAACCCGAACGACTACGCCCGCGCCATCGACGCCGTGCTCGCCGAGCGGCCGCTGCAGGTGCGGACGACGACCGGGATCGAGCTGACCATCGGCTCGTGGAACGCCCTCCAGGCGGCGCGACCGCAGCTGGCCCCCGCGGACTACGACGCACGTCTGGCGGCCGCGGCCGATCTGGTCGCCGCGCGGGTCATCTCCAACCGGATCGCGACGATCGAGCTCGCGCGGGAGGTCTACTTCCGCGAGTACGTGACCGGGATCGGCGTCACGACGGAGGAGCAGTTCCGCGCCCAGGTGCCCCCCGAGCTGGAGGCCTCGATCCGGGCCGGCGGGACGCCGGCGGCCGCGTTCCGCGCCGGACTCCAGGGCGCCGCCGTGCAGGGCGTGATCGGCACCGGGACGGACGTCTGGCGGATGGCCACCGACCCGTACGCCCACCCCTACTGGGCGCCGGAGATCGTGGCCCGCGGAGGCCTTCAGGCCGCCGGGGGGTTCGCCTCCCAGGCCGCGGAGACCGCGATCATCGCCCCCACCGCCGAGGCGCTCCTCGGCCAGACCGGGGCGGCGGCGTCCCTCCTGCGCGGTGGCTCCCGGTTGGCGGGTGGCGCCGGACCCGCTTTCGTCATCGCGCCCGCGGTCACGATGGGCTCGATGGCGCTGGACGAGCTGTTCACGGATGCCTACTACACCCGGATCGACTACGCCGCCGCGGGTACGCGGTCGGCCTTCGCCGGCGCGGGCGGAGCGGCGATCGGCACGGCCGGCGGTGCCCTGGCCGCCGGCGGGGCCGGGGCCCTGATGGGCAGCGAGGTGCCGCTGCTCGGGACGGCCGTCGGCTTCGTCGTCGGCTTCGGGGGGTACAAGCTCGTGGACTGGTGGATCGGTGACGACATCGAGCACGGCGTGCGCCTCGCCCTCGGCGAGGGCGGCTGCCCCCGGCCGCGGCCCGTAGTCGTGCCCGAGCTCGACACCCCGCGTTTCTGCTTCCCGGCGGGCGTCCGGGTCCGGATGGCCGGCGGCGGCGATCGCCCGGTCGAGCGGCTGCGCCCTGGGGACGCGGTGCTCTCCGTCGACGCGACGACCCGCACGCTCGTCCCGCAGGTGGTCGAGGACACCGTGGCGCACCCGGCGACCGTCGTCCTCACGCTCCTGCTCGCCGACGGCACCCTGCTGCGGACGACGAGCGGGCACCCGGTGTTCGACGGCGCAGGCTGGGCTCAGGCCGGCACGCTGCGCCCGGGTGATCGGGTTCTGTGCCTGGACGAGGCGGCCGGCCTCCGGACGGACCCGCTGCGGACCGTCGGCGTCGTCGCCGTCACCACACAGGCTCCTGAACCGGTCTACGACCTCACCGTCAGCGGCACGCACACGTTTCTCGTCGAGGGGGTCGTCGTGCACAACAAGGCCTTCTGATCGTCTGCCTGTATCACGCGCGGGCGTCCCGGCTCTGTGGAGTGAACCCTCCGAGGAGGTACCCATGGCGTCGTCCGTTCCACTCGACGTGCCCGCGGAGCAGCGCGACCTCGTCGTCGCGATCGCCCGCTGCACCCTCGAACGAACCGCACCGCAGGAACTGCCCCTGCTGGAGCTGACGGCATCCGAGTACTTCGAGGACCCGCGGGCCGTCCTGCAACCCGGCGGCCGCGACGAGCCGCTGGGCTTCGGCCTGGACGTCTCGGTCGTCACCCCGCAGGTGCTGGCGCTGGCGGCCGCAGCCGCGCAGTTCCTCCTCTCGACGGCGTCGTCGGCGGCGGGCGAGGCACTCGGGCCGCGGATCCAGTCGCTCGTGCGCCGGCTGCTGCGGGCCGAGCCCGAACCGGCCCCCGCGATCGACCCCGAACTCGCCGACCGCCTGCACGCGGTCACTCTGGAGCGTGCCGCAGCCCTGGGCATGGCGCCGCCCCAGGCGACCGTCCTCGCGGACAGCATCGTCGGAGCTCTGACGGTGTCACGATGAGCGCCACCGTCGAGCCCTCCCCGCACGGTCCCGCGCTGCAGCCCGCCGGGCCGCCCGTGGACGCCGACGTGCCGGCCCCCACCGCCGCTCCCGAGGGTGCTCCTACCACGGGGCGCGGGGAGGTTCCCGACGCGGCCGGCCCGAGCGCCAGCACCACGCGCCTCGCCATCCTCGTGCTCACCCTGCTCGCGTCGGCCGGCTTCGCGGGCCTGCTGCTGCACAACGCCGTCCGTGGCCGCGAATGGCTGGTCGCCGTCCGCGACTGCCTCGAGCAGCACAACTCGGGTGCCACCTCCTCCGACCCCTTCAGGGCGCAGGCCGCCGCGCAGACGTGCGAGGCGTCGGCCGAGCGGCTGCGTGGGCTGTTCGGGCTGGCGGCCATGGGGATCGCCGTCGTCCTGGTGATCGTCGCAGCGATCGTCGAGGCCCGCCGTGTCGAGCGCGGTCGACGGCTGACGCCGCTCGAGCCGATCCTTCCCGCGAGCGCGCTGCGCGCCCGCGAGCTCGCCCGCGAGGCGGGCGTCGAGCCGCCCGGGCTCATGCTCCGCTTCGGCAACCAGTCCGACGCGTTCACCTACGGCGTCCCGGGGCGGTACCGCATCGCGCTCCCCCGCGGGATCGCCGTCCGGCCCGGGACGCCGGTCTTCGACGCCACCCTGCGCCACGAGCTGCAGCACATCGCCCATCGGGACGTCGCCCTCGCGTGGTCGCTGCGCGGAACGGCCATCGTGCTCGGCGCCCTCGTGGTTCCCGTGACCCTCGTGCCGCTGTGGCACGACCCGGGGTTCGTGATCGACATCCTGTGGCGGGCGGTGGTGCTCGCGGTCGTCGTCCTGCTCGCCCTGAACGCCTGGCTGCGGGCCCGCGAGTTCGACGCAGACGCCCGTGCCGCGGGCGTGGCCGGAGACGCCGACCAGCTGGTCACCACCCTGTCGACCTTCGGTCTGCAGCAGGCGCGGCCCGCGGGCAGGGTCAGGTCCTGGCTTGCCGGTGCACGCGCGAACCATCCGACGGCGTCCTCGCGCATCGCCGCGCTCCGGCGGCCGGAACTCCTGCCGACCACCGGTCTGGTCGACGGGCTGACCATCGGGTTCGCCGTCGCCCTGAGCCGTCCTCTCATCGAGAGCTTCGCCGGGCCGCTGCTGTCGGCGCAGGGGCATTCGGACCTGCTGCCCGCCGTCGTGTCGTGGGTGGCAGGACCGCTTGCGGGGGTGACGCTCGGGCTGGGCCTCTTCAGGCATGCCCTGTACCGGCCGCTCTCAGGAGAGCGGCCGGTGGGACCCGTCGTGGCGCTCGGCGTGCTGGTGGGGAGCTTCCTGGGGCAGGGAACGACGCCCGCCGCCAGTGGGCTGGGAGGGTTCGGCGGGTTGAACCACCCGGTGAGCGGGCTCGTGACGGCCGGCGGCCTGGCGGGCGCGACGTTGCTGTCGGCCGGGCTCGCCGAGGTCCTGGTCGGGGCGCGGCTCCCGCGCCGGCTCGCGCCTGTGGCCGTTGCGGCGCTGTCCGCGCTGCTGTTCACGGGCGTCCTCTGGGTGTGCGCTGTCGTGCAGCTCCTGATCGACGAGTTGCCCTGGGCGGTCACCTCGATGGCCGTGGTGATCCTGGTGCCCTCGGTGCCGCTCGCCCTGCTGGCACTGTCGCTCGCGGGGGCCGTGTTCGCGGCGCTCGCCCGCGGCTCGCAGGGGTTGCGGCGGGCCGTGGCGGCCGGCGTCCTCTCGGGTGCCGCGGCCGCGTCGGTGATCGTCACGTACCGCCTCACGCAAGGGCCGGCCCCGACCGACGCGGCGCTGGAGGCCCGGTTCTATGCGTACCTGGCCCTGACGGCGCTGACCGCCGCCGTCGCCGGCGGGGTGGTGCAGGCGCTCGGGGGGCCGTCGGGTGGCGGCGAGGCGCTCGCGTGCGCCGTCCTGTCCGCAATGGTCACGTCGGCCGGGTTCCTGGCGCTGAACACCGCCCTGGGCGGTGAGCTCACGGCGGACTATGCGTGGTCCATCATGCATCCCGCGGTGGCGCTCACGCTCGTCGTGCTCGTCGGGGTGGCTCTTCTCGGGGGCGCCGTCACCGTTCTCCTGCGGAACCGGCGCTTCCCGACCGCAGTGACGGTCGTCGCGGTGACGGTCGCGTCGTTGGCGACGTCGGTCGGCGTCCTGGCGGGGCGCGGGCAGCTGCTGCCGGGGTTCTCCTCGGGCGCCACCACCGCTGCCAGGCCCTCGACGCCGTTCCCCTCCCCGGCGCCCTCGACGCCGTTCCCCTCCCCCGCACCCTCTGCGTCGATACGCCCCGTGACCGCGGCGGAGTACGTCGGCACGGTGGCGCCCGCGTTGACGTCGGCCTTCGGGCAGGTGCAGCAGCTGGCCACGACGGCGCTGCAAGCGGGCGGAGGCCCTGAACGGTCCGCGGCGATCGACGCACAGGTTCTGCCGGCGATCCGGCGGCTGCTGACCATGGCGGAGCACATGACCAGCGCGGACGCCGACGTCACCGCGGCGCACCGCCACTTCGTGGCGTCCGTGCGCCTGGAACTCTCGGCCTTCGAGCAGTTGTCGCGGGGTCTGCGGACGGGCGACCAGGCACTCGTGTCGGCCGGCGCGTCCACGACCGGTAGGGCGACGCAGGAGCTGCGCGCGTGGGCAGCCCTGGTGCAGGTGGTCGCTCTGCACTGAGACGCCGACCGCACCGCCGGTGCGAGGCAGCGGCCGCCGTCACCGTCGCCGGGTGATGACGTACTGGGGCAGCGCGAGCAGGAAATCGCGGTCGGGGCCGGCGAGGGCGTCCGCCAGGACGGCGTCGGCCTCCCGCTCGGCGGCGTCCGCGAGCTCGGCCGCCGTCCGCACCGCCGCGTCGATGCTGCCGCACCGCTCGAGCTGCTCCCGGATCCACCGCACGTCCTGCTGCGTCCGGTCCCTGCGGGCGGTGCCCAGGAACGCCCGCAGCCGCTCCCGGTCCCCGCCGCGCAGGACGCCCTGCAGGTGGATGACCATCAACGTGCGCTTCCCCTCGTACAGGTCCCCGAGGATCTCCTTGCCGTACTCCTCGCGGCTCCCGACGAGGTTGAGCACGTCGTCCTGGATCTGGAACGCCGCGCCGAGGAACCACCCGAAGCGGTCGAGCACCCCGGCATTCCCCCGCCCGTCCCGCGCTATCGACGCCCCCAGCCGGCACGGGTAGACGCACGTGTACCAGGAGGTCTTCTTCAAGCACATCCGGAGGTAGTCGTCCTGCGCGAGCCCGTCGACGTTGTCCCGGATCCACCCGAGCTCGATCGCCTGTCCCTCCAGGGACCGGCGCAGCATCGTCTCGGTCTCCTCGAAGATCTGCCAGGCCAGCGCGCCGCCGAGGATCTCCCGGTTCGCGCGGATCCGCTGGAGCCCGAGCAGGTTGGTGGCGTTCCCGACGTTGAGTGCTATTGCCGGCCCGTACCGCGCGGACAGGGTCGGTTCGCCTCGCCGCTGCTCGCTCTCGTCCTGGATGTCGTCGTGGATGAGGAAGGCGTTGTGGAACAGCTCGACGGCGACCGCGGAGTTCACCGCCCGCCCGACATCGCCGCCGAACACCGAGCATGCGGCCAGGCACAGGGCGGCCCGCAGTCCCTTGCCGCGCCGGGACGGGTACTCCGGCAGCAACTCGTACAGGTGCGCAGGGCTCGCGTCCGGCATGCCGGCGAGCAGCGCACCCATCACGACGCTGCGGTAGGCCTCCAGCAGCGGTTCGACCGCCTCCGACGTCGTGGTCAGGGCCGAGCCGCCGCTGTGCCGCCGTCCTCGGGGGCGGGCGCACCCGTGGCGGCGGCGCCCGTGGTGTCCGCGACGGGAGCCCCGTCGGGTGGCGTCCGGTCGACCCGCTCCATGAGCCGGTTCACGACGTCCGGCACCACGCTGACGAGGTCGATGACGCCGTCCAGGACCGAGTGCGCATCCCTGCCGAAGCGGCCCGCGAGGTCCTGCACGTCCGAGGCGCCCATGTCGTGGACCCGCTCGGTCAGGACGTCGATCAGGTCGTGACCCGACCGGCGCGCTCGCTTCGCCAGCTCGTCCAGATCACCGGGCTCCAGGCGACGTCGCTCCGTGAACTTCGCCTGCAGACTCCGGCCTTCCTCGATCCCGCCCGCGAGCTCCGACTCGAGCACCTGCGCCGCTTGGATCACGGCCGCCGAGGCCTGCTCCCCGGCGCTGCGCAGCTGGTCGCCGGACTCGTCCGCCGGCTGCGTGCCCGGCTCCGCTCGCGTTTCGTCGGTCGTCTCCGCGGGCGGGACGTCAGGCTGCGACATGTGCGGTCTCCCTCGTGCCGTCCGGAACCGGGGCAGCGACCATCGTGTCGACCAAGAGCACTTCCCGGCAAGGTGCAGCGCCTGGTGGAGGGGTGGCCGGCCGACGTGCAGGCCGAGCGACGGGGCTCAGCCGGATTGCTCGGGCGACCGTGCGAGGCGCGCGATCAGCCGGCGCCACAGGCCATCGGACCGCACGACGGAGCCCGGCTCGGCCGGGACGGGGCCCGCCTCCCGCTCGGCGTGCTCGATGTCGGCCCGCAGCGCGCGCCAGCGCTCGACGAGCGGCTCCACCGCCACCTGACGGGCGACCACCGGCAGGCTCGGGCCGGCCACGGGCCGGCGCCACTCCGCCGTGACGCGCCGGTTGAAGTCCTCGAGCACCGCACGCACCTGATCCTCCCGCGTCAGGCTCGCGAGGGATTCGGGGAAGGAGCCGGCCTCGCGGCGCAGTGCGATGGTCGGGTGCACCAACGCCGAGGTGTCGATGCCCTCGCGCCGTACGTAGCTCTTCACCCACCAGTCCGGGTCGTGCACCTCGGGCAGGTCCAGTGGCTTGCCGGCACCGGGCAGGTCGTCGAAGTCGCCGCGCTCCTGCGCGGCCCGGATCTGCGCCTCGACGTTCGGCAGGCCGTCCATGTTCCAAGCCTCACCCCGGCGGCACCTGCCCGCAGCCGGTGTCGCGCCGCCGTCCCGGTCAGCCCTGCTCGAAGGTGCGGCCGACGTCCTGCTCGCGGGTCTTCGCGGGTATTCGCAGGTGCGCCGGCGCCCGCCGGGTCCTCGAGGACACGACGGGCGCCTGTCTCGACGCGGAAGGGCGACGCCCTGAATCAGGTCCAGGTACGCGAGAACGCGTGGAGTGTGTGGACTCCGCCCACATTCGACCGGGGTACGCGTGCCACGTCCGGGCCATGGGAATGAGCGGACGCCGCACTGCCGACGACGAGTGGCGCGGCAACGGCGGAGGCGAGCAGCATGCCGGCGAGCAGGCGACGCAGTCTTCGTGCGTGCGACAAGAGGTGATCATCCCTTTCAGATGGCCGGACGCGTTCCGGCGGGCATGATCCAGTCTGGTCACGGCGACGCCCTCGACGGACGCGCCGAACGGCGCGTGTCGCGATCATGCAAGTGTCTGCGACGGCATCCACGTTTCAGCCGAGCCGCGACGCAGGCCTCGGGGTCCTCGTCGTGCCCGAACGGTCTCCCGATCGCGCACGTCCGCCCTCGTATCCCTGCGCCCCGCCGATGCTCCCCGTCCCCAGACGCACCGACCTCAGCTCGGTGCGCGCCACCAAGGGGAAAACCATCATGACCGAACACCTCCCGTCAGGCACCGAGCAGCAGGGGCAGCAGGCCCCCGAGCAGGTGCAGATCGAGCTCCCGGCCAGCAGGCTGCGGTTCCGGCGGCTCCTCGCCACCAACCCCAATTACTTCGGCAACCTGCCGGACCTCGGCTTCGACCCGGTCGAGCCCAAGACCGGCGACACGACCTTCGAGCAGATCGACTGCGTCTCCTACTCCCCCACTCGTGACCGGATCGAGGCGACCGTCCAGGTCAAGCTGCCCTTCGGCTACTCCGGCGGCCTCTGCGGCAACGGCTCCTTCGAACACCTGCGGTTCTACGTCGACTACGGATCGGGCTGGGAGGACGCGGGGCCGGCCGCGATCAACGTGCACGACATTCCGGTCACCAAGGACTGCGCAGACGCCGTCACGCTGCCGCTCAGCTACGTGGCGGGCGTGGACTACACGCCGCGGCGGAACTGGTGCTTCCGCCCGGTTCTGCCCCGGGTGCGCGCCATCCTCTCCTGGGAGCTCCCGCCGCCGCCGAACCAGCCGGACTGGACGCCGGTCTGGGGCGACGTCCAGGAGTGCAACGTGCAGGTCGCACCGCGCCGCTTCGTGTTCCGCGACGTGATCGACCAGATCCCGAAGGAGCTGCTCGCGCAACTGCCGCCGTACGTGGTCGACGAGCCGCCGCACCCCGAACCCGACCCGGGCCCGTTCCAGGCTGTCCCCCTCCCTCAGCTCGCCCGCACGTACCGCAAGGCGCAGATCCCGCCGCACCGGTTCGCGTTCCCGGCGCTCACCGCCGTGTCCGAGGGCTCGGCGGCGGATGTGAAGACGCTGACGGCGTCCGCCCTCCTGGCCAAGGAGGCCGAGGTCGACCTGACCGAGGTCCTGAAGTTCCTCGAGGACGGCTCGGGCAACACCGACTTCGAGGAACTGGAGTGCCTCGGCCTCGACGAGGGGCTGCAGTCCCTCGTTGCGACGTTCCAGCATCAAGCGGCCGAGCGGGTACTCCGGACCGTCCTGCAGCGCCGGCAGCACCGAGTACGTCGCGTTCTGGGCCGACTGGGACGACGACTGCCGGTACGACTACCTCGGGACCGTGCCGGTCACCGTCCATGACTACCAGCTGCCGGACGGCGGCCTGTGCTACGCGGCGATCCTGCGGGTCGACCTCGACAAGTACCGCCGCTCGTGCGAGAAGCCCCTCCTCCCGCGGGTGCGGGCCGTGCTCTCGTGGGCGACGCCGCCCTCCACGGTCGACCCCGAGGCCGTGCCCTACTGGGGCAACCGGCTGGACCGGCACGTGCAGGTCGCACCCGGACGCCCCTACGACGGCACGGCAAGGTTCCGGAAGGTCGGCGGGATCTCCACCGACAAGCTCGACCTCGGAACGGGGCTGACCACGTCCGGAGCCACGCTCGGCACGTCCGGGGTTCCGATCGACCCGGCCGGCCGGCCGTTCGCCGGGCTCGTCGTCCTGCAGGGACCGCTCGACCCGGCGCTGATCGGGCACCAGTACCGGATCCGCGCCACGAACGTCGACGCCGGCGGCAGCGTCCTGCTGACGACGCCGTTCGGCGAAGTCGGGTCCGGCGGCCAGGTCACCGTGACACCCGACCCCGTCGAGGGCTGGGTGCCATGGCCCAGCCAGCTCAACAGCACCGAGGGGACCCTCGGCGTGCACAGGCCCGGCGGGGACGACCGCTGGGACTACACCCTCGAGCTCGACACCCCCGGTGCCGTCGTCGACACCGCCATGGTCCAGATGGACAACACCGTGCGCAACACCGTGGTCCCGACGGACATCGTCAACGCGGGCGACCTCAGGTTGAACACCGCCGGCGCCTGCCGGGTGAAGCGCGGGCCGCTGACCGGCACCTTCGTGGCACTCGACCGGCACTTCGAGTCGTGGTCGTTCAGCGTCCTCGGCGGTCCCGGTGGCACGATCCCGCCCACACCGCTCACCGTGGGCATCTCGACGACGACGCAGACGCCACTGTCGGGGACGCCGTTCACGATCGACCTGTCCAAGCTCCAGCCGTGCGGCTACGTGGTGCGGCTGACGATCACCGACCTGGCCATCGTCGACAGCGTGAGGCTCGGGCACGACACCCCGATCGACCGGGGTGTCTGCCTGGAATGAACGACTCCTGATCGGGCCCGGCGCCCGTCGCGTCCAGCAGGACGCGGCGGGCGCCGCTGGATGCAGGGCGCCCCCCGGCGACGTCGATCTGCTCGTCTTCCACCTCGACGCACCCTGACGGAATCCGAGCGCCCCGCTACCGCTGCGACGATGACGAGGCCGGTGGGCCCTGATGTATTCGCACGACCTGCCGGCCCCGCTGCCCGGATTCGACGTCCACGCGGCCGGGTACACTCCCGTGGAAGTGAGCCCGCAGGGGATGGACAAGGGCTACGCGGTCGAAATACTTCTTGGCATCGTCGAGACACACGTCACCAGGACCGTGTATGTCGCCGACGGGTTCCATGACGATGGCAGTGACGTCCCCGTCGCGCTGCTGGGGGGTACCCAGCATCTGGGTCCGCTCCGTGCGGGAGACCACCAGGGTGCTCGACCTGCTGATGGACGGACTCGGCACGGCTGAAGGAGGAAGAACTCTTGCACGACGCTGTCGACCCCCGGAACCCGTGGCGGACCCTTGATCAGCGGTGGGTGTACACGAACCCTTGGATTCGGGTTCGCGAGGACAGCGTGATTCGGCCGAGCGGACTGCCCGGTCTCTACTCCGTCGTCGTCCTGCCGCCGTCGGTCGGCGTGGTCGCAGTCGACGCTGAGGGGCGCGTTGCCCTGGTCGAGCAGTGGAGATACACGCTGGGGCGCCTCTCCCTGGAGATCCCCACCGGTGGCCTGAGTGAACAGGAGGCCGATTCCCAGGACGTCCTCGCTGCGGCGCGGCGTGAACTGTGGGAGGAAACGGGTCTGAGAGCCGCTGTCTGGCACCCCCTGGGCACGGTCGACAACTCCAACGGCGTCACCAATGACGTCGCGCACATCTTCCTGGCGAAGGACCTCACTCCGGACGACGACTGGCGTGCCGACCCCGATGAGCCTGTGCGCCTGGTCTGGGTGCCGTGGCAGCAGGCCGTCGACCAGGCGCAGACCTCGCAGATCACCGAGTCGGTGAGCGTGTGCGGCCTGTTGCGCGCCGAGGTCCAGGAGCGGCGGCACGGGCTGTGAGTTCTACTGAAGAGCGGACGGCCACTACTGCCCGTACTCGCCGCGGCCGGATCGTAGCTGGCGGGGAGGGTTCGGAACGACGAGCAGCTCCTGCTTCATCCGGACCTGTGACTCCCGCGGGATGAATCCGTAGGCGCTGACCAGCGGCAGAATCCAGGAGTAGGGACCGATCAATGTACCGGGGGCCGTGGTGGCGTTGGCGCCCAGCCGGGCGTAGTCACCGATGACCGCACCGAAGAACTCCACATCGGTGGGGAACTTGAACTGGCCGCCGCCGAGCGTGACCGCGTCCTGAGCGAAGCGCCGGTTGGTGAGGATGACGCCCGATCCGATGCGTCCTCCCTTGCCCACGACCGAGTCCCCGACGAAGGACCCGCTCTGGAGCTTGGCTCCGGACATGCACACAGAGTTCTTGATCTCCGCCGTGTGCCCTACGACGCAACCATCGCCGAGAATGGTGCCGGCACGGAGCTGGGCGCCGTGATGAATCGAACAGTCCGCCCCGATGAACACTGGGCCGACGATGTCCACGCCCGACTGGATGTGGCTCCCCTTCCCCACGTACACGGGACCCTGGATCGTCACCCCCTGGTCCATCGAGCCCAGTAAGTTCGCTGTCGTCCCCCAGCCATTCATTCAGTCGCTGGAGCCGGTCACCAGCAAGGGCCAGAGGCGACGCGTCGACCTCGGCCAAAGGGAACGGCAGCGTCTCGTCCCCCTCGAAGAAGTATCTCAGAGTAAGAGACTCCATCACTTTCCTCTCATCGGCTGTCCGGGCGTGAGATCGGTTTGCGTCCAGCGTCGCGCCCCCTCTGCGCTCGCCGGACGCAGGCTCGCCGCGCTCGATCCTGCCAGACGGGACACCTCGTGGGGGCGGCGGACGGAACAGGACCAGCGCGTGGCGGCGGGATCATGCCTCGCACCACGCTGTTGCTCGGACCGGGTGTGCTGTCGGGACAGTTAGGTGCTCAGCCCTCGGCGATTGACGGGGCCCGACCCCTCGAGTCCGCAGGGGAGCGCTCGCGCCGAGCACCGAGGGCGCCGGCCTCACAGGCGGCACCGGGTGCCGAGGAAATGCTCTTGGAAGCGAAAGTCCTACCGGCACGAAATCGCCCGCATGACCTGCATGCAGTGAGCGAGCGGCGCGACGGACTACGCTGTCCCGCTTCAGGAGGTACCGAGCGGTCCGACAATCGAATGTGCTCGCCGAGTTATTGGATCTGGTGGGAGGCCAGTCATCGCGAAGGAGAGCCCGGCCTATTTCATTCGGGGCCGGTTCCGGGTCACGCAGCCGACGGCGTCTCCGGACGGTCGACCGACCCCGCTCGCGCTGTAGCGGGTATGGGCTTCTCCTCGACGGATGTGACGGCTGTTCATCTCAGAGGGTGGCCCAGCGTCAGTTGATCTCTCGAGTCCGGCGCCCGGTCAGGACGCCAGCCGCCGCCTCGTCGGGGTCTGACGTGGATCCGGGCTCAACCAGCGGGCCGGCCGTCGGCGGGCGGCTGGAGGTTCCTGGTCCTCGAGCCACCGCAGGCAGTCCTCCCTCGTGTCCCGCAGCGTGGCCATCGCAACCTCGTAGGCCAAGCGGTCCTTTTGGTCCATGTCGCCTCCCCTGAACGCGTGACTGCCTCGCGAGGGGAACAACGCTGGGACGAAGCCGGGCGTTACGGACGCGCCCGAGCCGTGCCGGCGACGCGCGTGGGGAACTGCCGGCGGCGCCGGCTCGTCAGCACCTTCGTGAACGGGATCCGGCTGGTCCTCAACGTCGTGTGGCTCGTGCTGCACGGCTGGGTCCTCGCGCTGGCGTACCTGCTCGCAGGCCTGGTGGCCTGCCTGCTCGTCGTCACCATCCCGTTCGGCATCGCCTCGTTCCGGCTGGCCGGCTACGCCGCCTGGCCCTTCGGCCGCACGACGGTGCCCGCGCCCGGCGCGGGGGCGGCATCGACCGTCGGCAACGTGGTGTGGTTCGTGGTCGTCGGCTGGTGGCTTTCGTTGCTCCACGTGGTGGCGGGAGTCGCCTACTGCCTGACGATCATCGGCATCCCGTTCGGCATCGCACTGTTCAAGCTCGCTCTCGTGGGGCTCTTCCCGCTCGGCAAGCAGGTGGTCGTCCTGGACGCGCCCTTGAGCCGGTCTGCCATCGAATCCGCCCGTGATCAGGGAGTCGCGCTGCGGAAATAGTGGCCCTGCCGGAGGTCGTCGAGGAGACGGGGACTGGTCGGCTCCCAGCCCAGCAGCCCGCGGGTCAGAGCGGTGGCGATCTCGCACATCGGCACACCCTCCTCGGCGGAGGCAGGCAGCACGCTCCCGGGCTCCGCGGACTCCAGCGCGAGGCGGAACAGGCGCTACTTCTCCGACAAGCGCGAGGTGCTCTTCCCCGCCGGGGACGAGTTCGCGTCGCTGTTCGTCGCCGGCCTCGCGGATGCGCCCGAGTCCGCGAGCCCGGGGCGAGCCTGACTGCCGAGACCGCCGTCGCCGTCTTCCGGATGGCGTTCGACCGCTGGCTGGGCGCGGAGGACGACCGGGCCTTCGCCGACCACATTCGCGAGTCGCTCGACGCCGTCCGCAGCTTGACCAGGACGACCTGACCGGGAGCCGGACCACTCGCTCGCGCCTGCGCACTCGCAGTGCAGGGCGGCTCACGTTCAGGAGTCGGGGAGAAGGAAGTGCTCCTGCCGACCGTATGTGCTGCCCCACCCGGTGGGGCAGCACATACGGTCCCAAAGGGCACCTCCCCTCCCCACCTCTCCTCTCCCGAGAAGGGCGCCGCGGACGTTGGCCGTGTGCGCGCTCGCCGTCGCGCTTACGCCTGGACCGGCGGGCGCTCGCTGCTGGCGGCTGCGTCTCAGCCGGAGGGCTGCAGCTCGCGCAGGCCGCGCAGGAGCAGGTCCAGACCGCCCGCGCGCCACCGAAGGGAGTTGTCACAGCTGGTCAGCGGCAGCGCCGCCTCGAGGACGTGCGGGTACCGCTTCGGCGAGAGGGCCTGCAGGGAGGCCCACTTGCCGCGCAGCCGCGCGTCCCGGGCCTCGTCGTCCTCCTGGCCGTACATCGCCCCCGGCTCGCCGGTGACGAGACCGACGATGAAGAGCAGAGCGTAGATCGCCTGCTGGGCGGCCTGCTCCGCAGAGAAGCCAGCCTCCCTGAGCAGGCCGAGCACGCGTTCGGTCAGCTCGAGACCCGGCTCGGACTGCAGGATGCGGGTCTTCACGACGTCCGTCACCGACGGATGCGCCGCCAGGACGGCGACCAGCTGCTCCAGGACGTCGTGCAGGCGCTCGTCCCACGGCCGGGACCCGTCGTCCGCCGGCAGCGCCACCTGGGAGAGCACGAGCTCGGCGACGCCGTCGAGCAGCCGCTCCTTGTCCTCGAAGTGCCAGTACAGAGCCATCGGCGTGACGCCGAGGTCGGTCGCCAGCCGCCGGATCGTGAGGGCCTCGATGCCGTCGGCGTCCGCCATCGCCAGGGCCCGCTCGGTCACGGTCTCGCGGCTGAGCCGCTCCTTCGCCGTCCTCGTCGCCATGTTGACAACTATACGCCGTACATGCTTGCCTGTGCCAGGTACACATACAGCGTATAGGTACAGCGTAGATGGAGACATGATGGCACTCGCCGACAGAGGGACCCACACCCCAACCAAGAGTCGGAGCCGCAACCCCTGGGCCACGCTCACGGTCCTGGCGCTCGCACAGTTCATGGTGGTGCTCGACGTCACGATCGTGAACGTCGCCCTGCCCAGCCTGCAGGCCTCCCTGCACTTCTCCGCCGACGACCTGCAGTGGGTGATCAGCGCCTACACGCTGGCCTTCGGCGGGTTCCTGCTGCTCGGCGGCCGGCTTTCCGACCTGCTGGGCCGGCGACGGATCTTCTCCGCGGGCCTCGGGCTGTTCACCGTCGCGTCCCTCGCCGGCGGCCTGGCGTCGTCGCAGGGCGTTCTCATCGGCGTCCGCGCCGTCCAGGGATTCGGCGGAGCGCTCATGTCCGCCGCCGCACTCTCGATCCTCACCGTGACCTTCGCGAACGGCCGGCGGCGCAACATCGCCCTGGGCATCTGGGGCGGGCTCGCCGGGCTCGGCGGCACCCTCGGGGTCGTCGCCGGCGGCATCCTCGTCGACGCGCTCGGGTGGGAGTGGGTGTTCTTCGTCAACGTCCCTATCGGGGTGCTCCTGCTCGCGCTGACGCCGGTGTACGTGCCCTCGAGCCGCGCGACCAGGACCGGCCCGAGGACGTTCGACATCGCCGGATCGGTGCTGGGCACGACCGGCGTCCTGGCCGTCATCTTCGGCGTGATCCGGGCCGAGCCGCTCGGCTGGGCCTCCTCCGAGGTGATCGTCGCGCTCGCCGCAGGCGTGGCGCTCCTGGCCGGGTTCGTCGCCGTGGAGTCGCGCTCGCCCGACCCGCTCGTGCCGCTGCGGCTGTTCCGCTCGCCCGGCTTGAGCAAAGCCACCGGCGCGCTGGCCCTCAACGGCGCGTCCTTCCTCGCCATGTTCTTCCTGACAGCGATCTACCTGCAGCAGGTCCGCGGGCTGTCCGCGCTCGCGACCGGACTGCAGTTCCTCCCGATGGGCTTCGCCGCCATCGCCGGCGCGCTGGTCACCTCGCAGCTGATCGCCCGGGTCGGCACCCGGCCCGTGCAAGCGGCGTCAGCCGTCGTCAGCGTCGTCGGGCTGCTGCTCCTGTCGCGGGCCGGCGCCTCCGGCAGCTACGTCACCGAGCTCCTGCCGGGCCTGGTGCTCTTCGGCGCGGGGATCACCGGGATCGGCGTGCCCGCCCAGGTGGTCGCCGTCGCCGAGGCCGGCCAGGAGGACGCCGGCGCCGTCTCGGGCGTCGTCAACACCGGCTACCAGGTCGGCGGCGCACTGGGCCTGGCCGTGATCAGCACGCTGTCGACGTCCCTGGTGACGGAGCTGCTCGCGACCGGCACGTCCCAGGTCGAGGCGCTGACCGCCGGCTTCCAGCGCGGTCTGGAGATCGCGGCGATCCTCGCCGCGGTGAACGTGGGCCTGGCGCTGTGGTCACGTTCGCTGGTGCCGGACGCCGACGAGCTGGCCGAGCTCGCCGTCGCCTGATCCCCGCCGCCCGACCCATGGTCGTCACCGCCAATCCCCCGCGCCTCATCAAGCAAGCAACTGAGGGCCTGGACGAGTGAGCGATCCCCGGTAGGCAGGAACGCCGCCGACGACGTCGGGGTCTGCGCGACGGCGGCCTGGTAGGTCGGATTCTCCGGTCAACGCCGTGCAGGCGACCGCCGGCGTGCGATCAGGTCGCCGATGGTCGAGATCGGCGGCAGGAGAACGAGAAGGATCACGACGGGCCACAGCCAGTGGTACTTGTCGAGGGCCGGCACGGCCGTTGCGCTCAACCACGAATAGACCTTTTGCCACAACCATGGCAACCACGGCGCCAACAGCAGGAGCAGCAGGGCCAGGGCGAGGATGATGCGCACGGCGTCGAAGGTCTTGGGGCCGACTCCGAATCCCAGCACGACCGCCCCTGTCGCGAAGATCACCAGACCCGTGAGGCCCAGCACGGTGATGTTCGTGAGCAACGCGAGGGTTCCACCGACGAGCATGGCGAGGCCCACGAGCGTCATCGCTCGATGACCACCTCGGGTCCGGTCCGCCACCGTGTAGGCGGTGCGTGTGATGGTACGGGCGGTGACGAACGTGGGCTTCAGCGACGCGGGTGGCGTTCCCACACCTGTTCCAGCTGCCGTTGCGACTGCGGCGGCCTGCGTCGCGGTGCGAACGAACAGCGGAGTGCGGGCCTCGGCTTCTGCGACGATCGTCTCCCTGGCCACGGGACTGCCGTCGAGAAGCTTGCGCACCTGATCGGTCGAGGACCAGTCGGCCGTCTTCAGTTCCGTCAACCACGCGGCCCCGGCGGTCGACGGTGTCCCGTCCCCCGGCCTGACTGCCATCTGGGACGCCAGAATGGGCAGCTCCTCGGCTGCGATGGACTTCTGGAGCACGGCTGCTACCCGCAGCGCCAGCTGGGGGAGACTCGGCGGGAGTGGCTTCGACTCGTCGTCGAGGAAGCTCAGGTCCTCGACCTGATCCCGGGGGATCTCCTCGCCCACTGCCGTCGCCAGTCGGGCCAGAAACGTGTCGGCCCTGTTCGGCCCCACTCCGTCGTTCTCCAGCACCGCGAGGATGCGTCGCGGGTCGAGCAAGACGTGCACCAGCCAGCCGCACCCGTCCAGGCGCCCCCACATCCAGTCGTTGGACCGCCAGGACGGCTTGTAGAAGGCGCCGAAGTGGTGCAGCTGCATCCCGGTGAGCTTGCTCTCGGCAGTGGCGTGGCTCGGGGCGAGCAGCGTCCGGGTGTCGGCGCTGACCTGGATCAGCTCGACGGGCTGCGCCACCTCGATGAGGATCGGGAGCACCGAGCGGGTCGCGACGTGCAGAT
The DNA here is from genome assembly GCA_963786765.1 of uncultured Actinomycetota bacterium. Lineage (GTDB taxonomy): Bacteria > Actinomycetota > Actinomycetes > Actinomycetales > Kineosporiaceae > DATKNA01. The sequence continues at coordinate 103,860 of CAWBAJ010000010.1, forward strand.
CGAGGAAACTGCCGACGACGTCGTCGTTCCGGTTGAAGAACCCGAGGTAGTCGCCGAGCGCCGCGCCGGCAAGGGCGCGCCGCTGTATCAGTGGCACCCGCTCGGCCGACAGATCCGTCACGAGCTCGGGCACCGGGGCATCCTTGACCAGCTGCTCCAGACACCCGCGGGCGCTCCGGTAGGTGTTCTCCAGGACTTTCCATGCCTCCTCGAGCGGCAGGTCGGCGCTCAAGGCGTTCCAGTAGGTGGCGGCCAGGGAGGTGATGACGTCGCTCTCCAACGACGGCCACGTCCCCGACGCGTCGTGTGTCCCGACCGCTTCCTGCAACTCCCGCTGGACTAGGTCCCGGATCGAGCCTGGCGCTGCGTCGCTGAGCGGACGGCTGGCGGACTTGCCCTGCTCGGCGAGGAAGTTGCGCTGCTGCAGCGTCGTCGCCACCACTCGGCCCAGGCGAAGCATCCGCAGCAGTGTGGCCTTCGCGCTCTCGAACGCCGGCCGTCCCAGCGCCACGGCGCTGCCGACCACGTCTCGGGGGCCTGGCGAAGCCTCCGGCCAGTTCTTCATGACGACTTCTCGGGCGCGCGAGCGCAAGGCGATGTCTCGGTCCAGGGCCGGCGCCGCTTGCCACTCCGGCGGAAGCCGGACCGTGCCCGCCAGGGTGCTCATCTGACGGGAGAGCTCGGCGACCAGTGGAGCGACGATCCAGGTCCCTTGACGCAACCTGTAGTCACGCCACGCGGCCCGGTCGCTGAGCCACTGGTCCTGCCCGAGCCGGCTGCCGAGGGCGGCCATCCGGCGACCGGTGTCGGCGGCGGACCCGACCCGGTCGTTGTGCTCCTTGATCGCAGCGAGGTCCGCAGCGATCGACTGGTTCAATGTGGCGCCGAGGTCCTGCCTCAGTGCCTCGGCAAGGCCGAGAGGGTTGGCCCGCCGGTCCTCCTCCGAAGTCTTGGAAGGGCCCGTCGACGGCACGACGTAGAGCAGCGCGCGCCGCACTTCGCGGTCGGCCGAGCGGTTGAACATCCGCTGCAGGAGGGGGGCTATCGGCCGGTTGGCGAGGAGGCCCCCGTCGGCCGCCCAGTGCGCCCGGGTCGCGTTCGAGAACGGCGACATGTCCGGGTGCTGCGGATCCGGGCCTGCCGGCTGCCCGAACGGGAGGAAGGAGGGTTCGAAAGCAGCGGGGAAGGAGGCGCTGCTCCGAGCGGCCAGCGCGAGCGATGGACCGATACCTCCGCTGGTGAGATCCGACGTCGTGAAATGGAACAATCCGTGGTGGTCGGTGTCCTCGATCTCGGTCCCGTAGTCGTCCGTGAACCGCCCGGTCTCCGGCGAGAGCAGAGTCGTCGTGATGAAGACGTCGGTCTCCGGGGTGGCGGACGAGACCGTGCCCGGCGTGCCTGCCGGGGATGGCGCCTGTTCGAGCAATCTGGCGATGCCGGAGTTCAGTGCGGCCAGCATCTGGCCGTCTCCCTTGAGCAGGGAGGGCGGAGACTGTTCCGCGGGATCCCGCATGAGCTTGCCGAAGTCGCCCGCCTCGAGCCAGATCTCGCGCAATGGAGCGAGATCGAGACCGCGCGCGTTGGCGAGCCCGAGCAGGACGCTGTTGATGCCTCCGGCGCTGGTCCCCGCAAGGACGTCGACCGCGACCTCGGCGTCCACCAGATCCAGTAAGCGCCGGTAGAGCCGCCGGACCTTGTCCTGGTCGGGCGTGGTCGCGTCCTCGTCCTGGCCGACGATCCGGCGGCGTTCACTGGCCTGCACCAGCAGGTTCAGTTCCCGGGCGACGCCGCCCATCCAGATCGCAAGGCTGACCCCACCGGTGAATGCCAGCGCGAATCGCACCTCTTGGGTCGACAGGCTGCGCGGCCTCGGGTCGTCAGGCGGGCCCGTCAGCTCCTGGACGAGTTCTTCCCGCTTGGCGTCGAACCCCGGACCGGCCGGCTGCGGAGGTGCGGCGGTGGTCTGCTCCGCCGGGGGGACGGGCTGGGACGGCGGGGTTCCGGCCGGGGCCGTCATGACCCGTGCTCGCACGGCTGTTCCCAGCTCTTCCCCACCGCCATGTCGGCCCCTCACCCCGAAGCAGTCCGGGCGATCATTCTCGCCTCATCCCCGAAGGCTTAGATAGCCCTCGCTCCCGGCTCTCCCCCTTCAGCCATCGCGCCATGACCGCCGGGCACGTTCGCGGGCACGTCTGCGCTCCCCTGCCACCGGCAGTCCGCCTGCCTTCAGTCGGGAATGTCGTCCGGTCGCCATTCACTGCGCAACAGCCCGTACGTCACCTCATCGACACGCTCACCCAGCAGGTACGCGGCCTCGCGGATCCGGCCCTCCTCGACGAACCCGGCCCTCGTCGCCACGGTCCGCATCGCCAGGTTGGTCCCTAGCGTCTCGAGGCCCAGCCGGTGCAGGCCGCGCACGACGAAGGCGTAGTGGCACAACACCCGGACGACGTCAGTGCCCAGGCCGCGACCGCGCACCGACGGGGCCAGCTGGATGCCGAGGTGCCCGGTGCCGTTGTGCAGGTCGACGTGCCACAGTCCGCACGTGCCGATCGGCTCACCCCGCTCGTCGCCACGCTCCTGGACCGCGAGCCACACGTGCTCCGGGGTCTCCGGCTCGGTCAGCGCTCGGTCGAACTCGGCCTCCATGCGGGCCAGCGATGTCGGTCGCCAGGGGTCGACGTTCGCCAGCGACGCGGTGACGACGTCGGAACGGAGCTCGCGGTGAATGACCGCCAGGTCGGACCGGCGGATCTCGCGCAGGGTGACGAGGCGCCCGTTAAGCATGGGCAAGTCGTACCGGGTTCCCGCTTCAGGCGCCACGTTCACGCTTCTGCGGGCCGAGTGCCTCCACGACAGCCACTGCGCGCGAGACCCAGCGCGCGAGCGCCTCGTCGTCCGCGTATCCCTCGGGCTCGACGACGGCGAACGCGCCGACCTCCTTGCCGCCCAGCGTCAGCGGGCGGACGTGCGCCTCCTGGCGTGCCCGGGCGACGCCGTCGGCACCGAGCCGCACGACCAGTCCCTGCCCGGTGACTCCGCAGCACAGCTGCCCCCGGACCACGAAGGACCGGCCGCCGACCATCCGCTTCTCCTCGACGTCGTCCCGCTCCGCGAGGAGCCTTCGGACACGCTCGAGCGTCCTGGCATCAACGGGCATCGACCCAGGGTGGACGTGCCGGGAGTCGCAGTCCAGCAGCTGGAGACTGTTCCCCGGCTACATGCCGGGCATGGCCAGGAACTCGAGGACCTCGATGGTTCCGCCCATGGCGGCATGGGGGTGCCCGTCGAGCACCTTTCCGAGGGCGTCGGCGTCGTCCGCCTGCAGGACGGAGAAGCCCCCGATGGGGTCGCCGACGTCGCCACCGGACTCGACGACGTTGAGCGGGGAGCCGAGATCGACGACCGCGTCGCCCGCTCGCCCGGCCCACGCCATCCATGCGTCCATACCTGCCTGGGCCTGCTCGGGCGTGCCCGCGGCCATCTGTTCGGTCGCCGTCGTCGCCGAACGGTAGAGCACGAGGAACTTGGCCATCGTCGTCGATCCTCTCGCCTGGAGTCCATCCTTGTTCGGCTTTTGCCTATTTAGGCTGATGCCGCAACACTAGGCTGACGTGGTGGCCGCAGACAAGACCGACGACTGGTCCGTCCCGGACCTCGACGTCAGGCTGCGGGCGCTGCGCTCCCGAACACGCCGCGAGATCCTCGCCCTGGTCTGGGACCGCGAACTCCCGGCGGGAGACATCGCCGCCGCGTTCGCCCTGCGGCACGCCACCATCTCCGAACACCTTGCGGTCCTGCGCACGGCAGGCCTCGTCCGGATGAACCGTGTCGGCACTTCCCGCCGCTACCGAGCCCGGCCCGAGGCGCTGACCGGCCTGCACGGCGCCCTGGAAGGGACCACCAAGTGGCAGACGGCGACGGACATCCCCGAACGCGCGCTGGCCAGGACGACGACCGGGCCCGTCGTCATCGCCCGCGTAGACCTCCCGACGCCCCCCGAGACGGCCTTCACGGCCTTCACCGACCCAGCCGTGTACAGCCGCTGGCTGCAGGTGCCTGTCACCATCGAGGACGGCAACTTCTCGGCAACCCTCGAGTGGGGCACCGAGGTCCGGGGCCGCTACGAGTTCGTCGTGCCACCACACCTCATCGTCATGAGCTGGGACTTCGAGGACGACAACGTGCCCGTCCCCGGTCACTCGCTCACCGGTTACCTGCGCATCCACGCCCAGGAGGCCGGAAGCCGGGTCGAGGTGCACCAACTGACCGAGAACGCCGAACAGGCCGCCTTCATGGAGGCCGCGTGGGGCATGGTCCTCGGCCGGCTCACCGCGAACCTCGCCGCCGCCATCGATCCCGACGCGGGCCCCTCCCCCAGATCCACACGGCCGAAGCGCCCGTCCGCGTGAGTCTCTGCCGTGACCGGGCGGGAGATCTGGGAGGGTCGTCGTCATGACAGACAGGGCTCCGGTGCTCGTCATCGGCGCGACGGGCAGGGTCGGGAGCGCCGTGGTCGACCTGCTCGTCGACGCGGATGTGCCGGTCCGCGCTCTCACGCACCGCTCCGAGAGGGTGGAGACGCTGCCGGCGGACGTCGACGTCGTTGCGGGCGATCTCACGGTGCCCGAGTCGCTGGAGCCCGCACTGCGAGGCGTCAGCACCGTCTTCCTGGTGTGGACGGCGCCGCCGACGACAGCCGAGGCAGTGGTCGAGCGTCTCGCCGCCTCCACGCGGCGCGTCGTCTTTCTCTCGGCGCCGCACCGGACCCCGCACCCGTTCTTCCAGCAGCCGAATCCGATGGCCGTGCTCTACGCCGAGATCGAGCGATTGCTCGCCGCCACCGGGCTCGAGACGACCATCGTCCGGCCGGGGATGTTCGCGTCGAACGCGCTGTTCTGGTGGGCGCCGGCGATCCGCGCGGACGGCGTCGTGCGATGGCCCTACGGCGACGCCGAGACCGCCCCCGTCGACGACCGCGACGTCGCGGCCGTCGCGGCGCGCACCCTGTACGAGGACGGGCATGCCGGCGGCGACTACGTGCTCACGGGCCCCGAGGCACTGAGCCAGGCCGAGCAGGTGAGCATCATCGGGGACGTTCTAGGGCGCCGGATTCCCTTCGAGCAACTGTCGCCGGACGAGTTCCGGAGCGAGACCGATGGCACCTGGCCGCGTCCCGCCGTCGACATGCTGCTCGACGCGTGGGGGGCAACGATGGGAACGCCTGCCTACGTCACCTCGACGGTCGCCGACATCCTCGGCTCGGCGCACTCGTTCCGGCAGTGGGTCACCGATCATGCTGCCGCCTTCACCGACGACGCCGGCAGGCACCGGGACTCGTAGCTCACCCCTGCTGACTCACCACGTGTGAGTCGGTTCCCGGGTACCACAGCGACTCGTGGCCGTCCTCCCAGCGCACCCGGAAGGGCGGCTCCCCGTCGGCGTGCGGCACCTCGATCACCTCGCCGGTGCGGCGCGGCTCGTCCACGTGCGCCCCCTCGGTCACGACACGGTCCCCGACCTTTGCCTTCATGCCGACCTCCTCTGGAGCCGATTCCTCGGGGCACCGCCGGCTGGCCAGCGGCGCCCCTGCGCCGGATCCTTCGATCCCCATCGCAGCACCGGAAGGGGCGTCAGCGCCACCCCCCTCTGCCGCCGATCGTTCAGCCGTGACATCGGGTGGCCCAGGAGACCTGGATCCGGCTGCAGCGGGCCACCGCCGACCCGGCGACGGCGCCGCGGGACCTACCCGCCTGGCTGACCACGACCGCCGCCCGGCTCGCGCTCGACCAGCAGCGCGCCGCCGGCCGGCGGAAGGAGACCTACGTCGGGCCGTGGCTGCCCGAGCCGCGGGTGGCGCCGGCACACGAGCGGCCGGGTGACCCCCAGCATGCCGCCGCGCTGGCCGACGAACTGAGCTTCGCGCTCCTGGTCGTGCTGGAGTCCCTGTCACCCGCTCAGCGAGCAGCGTTCATCCTGCACGACACCTGCGACGGCGAGGGCGATCCCAGGCCTGCCGGAAGGATCCGAGGCCGTGCAGCAGCACGAGCGGCTCCCCGCCGCCGGTCCGGGTGAACGCGAGAGTGGTCATGCCGACCTGACGACCCCGTGGCCGCCGATGTGACATGGCGGCAGGCGTTGTGGAGACCGTCGTCCGCCTTCTTCTCACCAGAAACCCGCCCTCGAAGTGACGGGGCGGCCCGCTATCGGCGAGATCGCCCGGCTGGAACGTTGGCAGTCGGAGCCATACCCGGCGAAACGGAGAACAGCCATGTCACTGCACGCCAGAATCGATCTCTGCTGCAGTAGAGCCCCCTCGCCCGCGCCGACGTGCCGGGGGGAAGCATCATGAGGCGACGAACACTCACCCTTGCCGTGGCGGCCGGAGCCTTGACGGCTGCGGTGCTCCCGGCGAGCGCCGCAATCACGCCACACCCCAGCAGGGACGCCACATATGCCGTCGCGTGGGCCGCCTGCGCGGGCGCCCCGCACGTGCAGTGCGGCACGCTGTCGGTCCCCCTCGACTGGTCGAGGCCCGGGGGCCAGCACGTCTCCGTCGCCGTCGCCCGCCGGCCCGCCGACGACAGCGCACACCGGGTCGGCGCGCTCTTCTTCAATCCGGGCGGCCCGGGCGACGGCGCCACCGGTTACGTGAAAGCGGCCGAGAACTTTCTCTCGGCCGAGCTGCGGGCCCGGTTCGACCTCGTCGGGATGGATCCGCGAGCCGTCGGCGGGAGCGCCAAGGTGCATTGTGCCGTCCCGATCCTGACCCCGACGGGGACACTGTTCCCCCGCACCCGGGCCCAGTTCGAGGCTCTGCTCCGCCACAACCGCGAGGTCGGGGCCAGCTGCCTCCGCGAGACGGGTCCCCTCCTCGGTCACGTGGACACGGTGACCCTGGCCCGTGACCACGAGGCCCTGCGCAAGGCCCTCGGTGAGAAGACGATCACCTGGCTGGGCCTGTCCTACGGGACCCAGCTCGCCGCGAACTATGCGGAGCTGTACCCGCAGCGGACCCGCGCGATGGTCCTGGACTCCGCCCTCGAACACAGCCTCCCCGAGGTCGTCCAGGTCGCCGGCGAGGTTATGGCGTCAGAGGACTCCTTCAACCGGTTCACCCGGTGGTGCGACACGGCCCCGACCTGCGTCCTGCGGGGCCAGGACGTCGGCGCCGTCTTCGATCGCCTCGTCGCGGAGGCCGACCGCCACCCGATCCCCGTTCCGGGCGCGCTGCGCCCCGTGACGGGAGAGGACGTCAGGATGATTGCGGTCGGGCGGCTGCGGTTGAAGGAGCCGTCCATCTACGGGCCGGAGCTGTCCTGGGCCGGCCTGTCCAGGGCCATCGCGAGCGCCGTCGCCGGGGACGCCTCGGGCTTCGCGCTGCCGCCGGCGGAGCTCGCACAGCCGGATCTGTCCGCACAGCTCGCGATCGGCTGCAACGAGTACGTGCCGCAGGTGCGCACCTACGGGCAGATGCGCCAGCGCATCCAGATGGGCCGCCAGCTGGCGCCGCACCTGCAGGGCGCGTCCGAGACCTGGCGGGTGAACTATTGCATCGGGTGGCCGCTTCCGGTCGCCAACCCACCGCGCGCCCTCGACGTCCGCGGGGTGCCGGCCCTGATCGTGCACGCCGTCCACGACTCCTCGGACCCGTACTCCTGGGCCCACAGCCTGGCCGCTCAGATCCGCGGTAGCGCCCTCCTGACCCGCACGGGCGACGGTCACACGTCGTACTACACCTCGCCGTGCGCACGAGCAGCCATCGACAGCTACCTGGTCCGCCCGCAGGCCCCGCCCGACCGCGTCTGCGTCGGCTGACGCCCGAGGGAACCCCCTGATCCGACAGCCGGCGACGGACGGCACCGAGAGTGCCGTCCGTCGCTGGTTGCTCAGTGCTCGAGGTCGGCTGGGATCACGGGGTCGCCGCGTCGGAGGCGCGGGCTGTCACGGGGGGGAGGTCGCCACGCAACGGGCTGCGTTCGAGGCCGGTGACCCACATGGCCAGCCGTCGGCGGACCGGGCGGAGCCGGCCCACGGAGCCCGCCATCAGGCGTCGGACCGAACGCGGCACCGGCTTGTCGAGCATGGCGACGCGCGTCATCCGGTCGGTGAAGCGCAGCACCTCGAGCGCGGCGGCCCGGCGTGCCTGCTCGTAGCGGTCCAGCGTGGGTTCCCCGGCCTCCCCGTTGAGCACGGCCGCGAGCCGGGTGCTGACGTCGTAGGCGTCGGCGATGCCCGTGTTCATGCCCTGCCCCGCCGCCGGGCTGTGCACATGGGCGGCGTCACCCGCGAGGAACACCCCCTCGACACGGAACCGGTCGGCGACCCGGTGGTGGACCCGGAACCGGGACGCCCACACCGGTTCGGACGCCGACTGCGCGCCCACCCCACGATCATGCAGGAGCGCATCGACGAACGCGCGGTCCGGGGCGTCGGGCACCGTCGCACCCGCGTCCACCGTGGCAATCATCCGGTGGTTCCCGCTGGGCAAGCGGGCGATCACCGTCACCCCGTGCGAGGACATGCTGATCGTGGCCTCGTCGTCGACGCTGCCGGGGTACTCGAGCTCGACGTCCGCCAGGACGAACTGAGAGTCGTACGTCTCGCCGGGGAACGCCAGACCGATCGCGGACCGGACCATGCTGTGCGAGCCGTCCGCCCCGACAACGTAGCGGGCTCGGATCTCGAAGGGCACGGGGTTGCCGGACGACTCGTCGACACCTGCCACGATCTGATCGCCGACCTGGGCCTGGACCGTCTGCACTCGATGCAGGCGCCGCACCGACCCACCCAGCTCGCCCAGCCGCCGCAGCAGCAGCTCCTCCGTGGTGCTCTGCGGGACGCCGAGAGCGAACGGGTACCTGCTCGGGAGGTCCGTGAGCTCGACGCGCACCAGCGGCCGGCCGCGGTCGACCATCACGATGCGCCGGATCACCCGCCCGGCCGCGACGAGGTCGTTCCCCACTCCCAGCTCCCCGAGCAGCTCCAGGCTGGAGGCGTGGACGAGCGCGGCGTTCGACGTCAGGGTCGGGGTCGCGCGGGAGTCCACGACGACGTGCGGAATCCCGAGCTGCGCGAGTCGCACTGCCGCCGTCAAACCCGTCGGCCCCGCCCCGACGATCACGACCTCGGTCTCTTCCGACTGTGCCTGCACGAGCTGCCTGAGGACATCCTTCACGAGATCACGTCCTGTTCCGGGTGGTAGCGGAGTGCGGTCTGCGAGGATGCGGCACGCCCGCGGGCGGCGGGTCAGGTCGCCGCGATGGCGCCCAGCACGTCCATCCGGGCCGCACGCCGGGCAGGAGCGAGGGCGGCGAGGATTCCGACCATCGCCGCGCCGACGAGGAACAGCGCGATCTGCCAGAGCGGGATCGACAGCACGCCGATGCCGACCTCGGCCAGGGCCCGCTGCAGGGCGATGCCGATGACCAGGCCGCTGGCGACACCGAGGATCCCCCCGAGCACAGCGATCATCACGGACTCGGCACGGATCATGCGGCGCGACTGCGCGCGAGTCAGCCCTACGGCCCGCAGGAGGCCGATCTCCCGGGTGCGCTCGAGCACCGACATGGCCATCGTGTTCACGACGCCGAGGATCGCGATGAGGATCGACAGTGCCAGCAGGCCGTAGACGAGGCCGAGCAGCTGATCGAGCTGTCCTGCGCTGCGTGTCTTGAGTGCGCCGCGATCCTCCGCCTGCAGCAGGGTGTTCGCTGCGACGGCTGCGGTCACCGCGCGAGTGACCGCGCCGACGTCCGCGCCGTCCTTCGCCATGACGAAGGCGACCATGAGCTTGGAGTCCTTCGTCGCTGCGACGTAGTCCGGGAGGTTCAGCTGGAGGCCGGCGCCGACGAGCTGGTTGGTCCGGTAGATCCCCTGCAGCCGAACGGTCTTCGTCGCGCCGTTGGAGAAGGTGAGGGCGATCGCGCGGCCGACCTTCCAGCCGTTGGCGGTCGCCGTGGGCTCGTCGGTGAGGGCGGCCCCGGAGGGGACGGCGTCCACCGTGCCCGCCACCGGTTCGGCTCGCAGCGCCGTGGACAGTGCCGCCCCACCCACCGCCACACCGCGGATCCGCTTCCCGTCCGCGAGCATGTCGACCGTCTGCTCGGAGACGACGCCGGCGACACCGTCGACGCGAGCGGCCCGGTCGGCGTCGGCCTGCTCGAACCCGCCGTCCTTCTGCGAGCTGAGGATGACGTCGGCGGACACGCCGCCGTCGACGAGGGAGTCGACCGAGGCCGCCGCGGACCCCGCCACGACGGTGATCGCAGTGACCAGAGCCAGGCCGATCGTCAGCGCGGAGGCGGTGGCGGCGGTCCGGCGCGGGTTGCGGACGGTGTTGGCCCGCGCGAGCACCGCCGGCATTCCTCCGGCGCGTGGCAGGAACCGGCCGATCAGACCGGAGAGCGCCGTGGCCGCGGCGGGAGCCAGGGCCACGGTGGCCACCAGCAGCGCCAGCGCGGCGAGCCCGGTGAGGGACGCCCGCGGCGCACTGTTGGCCTGGAACGCCGCGACCGCGAACAGGCCGGCGGCGATCACCAGGACGCCGAGCCCGACGAGCATGCGCCGGCGTTGCGGGCCCTCGGCGATGCCGGCGCTCTCGCGCAGCGCCTGCAGGGGGGCGATCTTCCCGGCCCGGCGCAGGGGGAGGTAGGCGGCGGCCGCGGTGATGCCCACACCCAGCAGGAGCGAGATCGCGACGGCGGAAGGGGGCAGGGTCGGCGTGATCGAGATGTCGAGGCCCAGCGCGCCGAAAGCCGCTCCGAGGCCGAGGGCGACGAGCAGCCCCAGACCGACGCCGATCAGAGAGCCGACGAGACCGACGACGAGTGCCTCCACCATCAGCGCTCGAGTCACCTGCCGCTTGGTGGCGCCGAGGGCCCGCAGAAGCGCTGTCTCCCGGGAGCGCTGGGCGACGACCATGGCGAACGTGTTCGCGATGAGGAAGCCGCCGACAAGCAGGGCCACGACGGCGAAGCCCAGCAGGAAGTAGGTGAAGAACGACAGGCTGCTCGACACGGAGTCCTTCGCCGCGGCGATCTGTTGGGCGCGGGTACGGACGACGAAGGTCGAGCCGACAGCCGCCTGGACGCGGTCGCGCACCCCGGTGTCGGAGGCTCCGGCGGCCAGCGTCACGTCGACGGTCGTCCACTGCCCGGTGCGGAGCAGCAGGCGCTGGGCCTGCGGGGGCGCGAACGCCACGTACGCCTTGCCGCCGAGGGAGGCGCCGGCCGGGGTGAAGACCCCGGAGACGACGGCGCTCCGGGGGCCAGTCGGCAGCAGCAGCTTCACCGGCTGTCCCACCGACAACGATGCGGCGGCGGCAGTGGTGTCGTCGATCACGACCTGGTTCTCCCCCGCCGGGGCGGTCCCGGTGTCGAGCTTGCGGGTGAAGCCCACGCCGGTCCAGGCGATGCCGACGCCGGCGGTGGACGCCTTCCCGACCACCTTGCCGTCGGCACCCACCACGAAGACGCCCGGCACGGTCACCGATCCGACGGCCCCGCCCACGCCGTCCACTGCACCGATCTTCGTCAGGGTCGCGTCCGGGACGGTGAGGACGGCATCCGCGGCGGGCGCGCTGCCGTCCACCGCCGACCTGGGCGTCACGGAGACATCGGTCGCTCCGCCGGAGACCACGTCGTCCAGCGACGTGGACAGCGAGTTGGTGAAGACGAGGGTCCCCGCGACGAAGGCGACACCGAGCACGACCGCGGCCACGGACATCGCCATGCGCAGCTTGTGCGCCAGCAACGATCGGATGCTGAGCCGGAACATGTCAGGTCCTTCGTCCAGCCGACTCGAAACGCCCCATCCGCTCCAGCACCCGGTCCGCTGTGGGGTCGGGCATGTCGTCCACGACGTGGCCGTCCGCCAGGAAGATCACGCGATCGGCGTACGAGGCCGCCTTCGGGTCGTGCGTGACCATGACGATCGTCTGCCCGAAGGAGTCGACGCTGTGGCGCAGGAAGCCGAGGACCTCCGCCCCGGCGCGGCTGTCGAGGTTGCCCGTCGGCTCGTCCCCGAAGACCAGCTGCGGCTTGCTGACGAGCGCCCGGGCACAGGCCACCCGCTGTTGCTGCCCTCCGGACAGCTCGCTCGGCTTGTGCCTCAGGCGGTCGGTCAGCCCGAGAGTGGAGACCACCGTGTCGAGCCAGGACCGCTCGGGCTTCTTGCCGGCGATGTCGAGCGGCAGGGTGATGTTCTCGAGCGCGGTGAGGGTGGGCACCAGGTTGTACGCCTGGAAGATGAACCCGACGGCGTCCCGCCGGAGCCGCGTCAGGTCGTCGTCCTTGAGGCGTGTGAGGTCGACGTCCCCGATCCACACCTCGCCCGAGGTCGCGGAGTCCAGACCGGCGAGGCAGTGCATGAACGTCGACTTGCCGGAGCCCGAGGGCCCCATCACGGCCGTGAACCGCTCCCGCTCGATGCTGATGTCGACCGCGTCGAGCGCCATCACGCTCGTCTCGCCCTCGCCGTAGACCTTGGTGAGCGACGCGGCCCTGGCGGCGGGAGGCGTGCCCGACGCAGCTTCCGGGGACCTCGGAACGGGCAGGATGCTCATGGTGCTCCCCTTTCGAGGCGGCGGGCTGTCGAGGCCGGCTGATGGCGTCGGTACGGGTCAGGTCCGGGGCGAAGCGGCGTCCGGCTCCTGCTCCCGCCCGGTGGCCGGGGGTCCGGCGGGCACGGCGGGGACGGCGGGGGCGGCGGGGGCGGCGGCCTGGGCAGTTGCGGGTGCGCTCTGCGTGGGGATCGGTCCCGGGACGGCCGGCCGCTGTGGTGCCTGCACGGGCGGGGCGGGGCGGGGGCGCTGCAGCAGCCCGACGAGAAGCAGGACGACGCCCAGCGCCCCGAGCACCAGGCCGATCACCAGGACGACCATGCTCAGCGCGAACGCCCGCGGGATCACGACGCCGAAGGTGCCGTCGACGTCGATTCCGGGGGTCGCGTCAGCGTTCATGACGACGACGCGGTAGTCCCCGTCCTGCACGGTCCAGGTCAGTGCGGCGGCGCCGGTCGTGGCCTCGGCACGGGCCACCCAGAAGTCCTGCGCCGCAGGAGCGGCTGGAGTCGCCGTCCCTGCCCGGCGATCCGTGCTGAGGGTGAAGGGCGCGAGGTCGAAGTCCTGGACGACGTCCACGTCGGCGCCGGCGAGATAGCGGTCCACGGCTGCCGCGGGAGCGACCCCGACGAAGACTCCGTGGCCAGCACTGCGCGCCGCGGCCTCGATCTGCAGCCGTGTGCTCCCGAGGAAGTCCCGGGCGTCGCCGGAGTTCTCGATCTTGGCCACCGAGGAGACGAGCGCCCGGCCGGGCGAGGTCACCTGATGGGGGCCTGAGCGCAGATCGCCCCGGGAACCGAACAGCGCCAGGAGCACTGTCCCCGCGATGACGACGGGCGCTGCCACGACCAGAACGATGATCCCGGTGACGATCCATGGCGTTCGTCTGGACATAGGGGGCTCCGTAGGTGTCAGGACGCGCTTGCGCGGCGGGCCGGGTGATCGCGTCAGGGTCACGTCCAGCCAACCTCCCAGCGGGGGAGGCCGACGGACACGGGGCAGCCCGGTCGTTCCGGGGGGCGGGTTTCTGGTGTGCCTGTTGTTCCTGCGGTCAGGACCGAGCGGTCACGACCGCAGGAACAACAGGACGGCGAGCACGCGGCGCGACTCGCTGCCCGTGGTGGGGATGCCGAGCTTCCCGAAGATCGCCGACACGTACTTCTCGACAGCGCGGACCGTGATGACCAGCGCATCCGCGATGCCCTGGTTCGAGCTGCCCGTGGCCATGAGCTCGAGAACCTCGCGCTCGCGGGGTGTCAGCTCGCCGAGGGGGTCGGCGCTGCGCCGCCGGCGCAGCAACGTCGAGACGATCGTCGGGTCCAGCGCCGACCCGCCGCTCCCCACCCGGCGCACGGCGCCGAGGAAGTCCTTGACGTCGCTGATCCGGTCCTTCAGCAGGTAGCCGACTCCCTCCGCGGAGTCCGACAGCAACGTCATCGCCAACCCGACCTCGACGTACTGCGAGAGGACGAGGACCCCGACCGAGGGGTGCCGCTCGCGTATGTGCAGCGCCGCTCGCAAGCCCTCGTCACTGTGGGTCGGTGGCAACCGGATGTCGACGATGACGACGTCGGGCGGGTCGGTCCGCACCCTCGCCAGCAGGTCGTCGGCGTTGCCGAACCGCCCCACGACGTCGAAGCCCGCGTCCCCGAGCAGCCGGGTCAAGCCCTCGCGCAGCAGGACGCTGTCCTCGGCGATGGCTACCCGCACGGGATCTCGGCCCTGACGCGCGTCCCACCGCCGACGGGGCTCCAGATACGCAGCCGGCCGTCGAGCGCCTCGACCCTGTCGGCGAGGCCCCGCAGGCCCGAGCCGGCCTCCGTGTCGGCACCGCCGCCACCGTGGTCGGTGACCTCCACGACCAGGTGCGGTCCGACCTGGGTGACGTCCACCGTGGCCGATTCGGCGACCGCATGCTTGCCGACGTTGGCGATGCTCTCCGAGACGACGTAGTACGCGGCCACCTCCACGGCGTCCGGCAACCGCCCCTGCAGATCCATCGAGAGCAGGACCGGCACCGACGCCCGCGCGGCGAGGGACTCCAGGGCGACGGCCAGACCGTGACCGCTGAGCACGGCGGGATGCAGCCCGCGGGCCAAGTCCCGCAGCTCGTCGAGCGACGCGGCGACCTCCCGCTTCAGCTGGTCCACCCGGCCGCTCGCGTCGGCGTCCCCGCCGAGGCGCTCGCGCAGCACGGCGAGTTCGAGGCTGACGGCGACGAGTCGCTGCTGGGCGCCGTCGTGCAGGTTGCGCTCCAACCGCTGGCGCTCCCGTTGCCCGGCCTCGATGACCCTCGTCCGCGAGCTGTGCAGCTCCTGCAGCCGGGCGTGCAGTTCGGCCTGGAGCCGGCCGTTCTCGAGGGCGATATCCGCGGCCGCGCTGACCGCGGTGACGAGCTCGTCCTCGTCCTGCAGGGAACGGTCGTACAGCAGCGCCGCCACGTGTTCTCCGTCGCGGTCGATGACCTTGGCGGTGCGTCGTGGATCCGGGTCCGGCACGGGGACAGGGTCACCCGCCTCGTCCGCCCAGGCTCCGTACTGAGGCAGCCAGTAGGCCAATCTCAGGGTGGGGTCGCGCAGGGCTCGCGCGAGCGGGTCGCGCAGGTTCGCCGCCGGGTCCTGCCGGAGCTCGACCAGCAGGCCGGCGACCCCAGACCTCGCCAGCCGAGCGTCGAGCACCCCCGCGAGGAACGCGACCGGCGCCAGCCCCAGGACGGCGAACGTGGCCAGGCGCAGCTGCTCGAAGCCGGGGAGGGCGAAGACGCCCGCGACGAGCAGCGCCGCGAAAGTGATCAGGCCGAGCGAGAACGAGTCCACGAGCAGGGCGAGGAAGCGTCGTGGGGCGTGCCCGGCCCCCCTGCGACCCCGGCTGAGGAGCAGGACCCCGAGGAGGTTCACGGCGGCGAGAACCAGCAGTTGCACGTTCTGGACCGCTTCTGCCAGCCCCGGGCGCGAGGTCAGCGCGAGCAGGTTGCGGGGATCGAACCCGCCGAGGGCGAGTACCAGTAGCGATGCCCCGACTGCCGTGACGTACCCGACGCCGACGAGCAGCCGCTCCCGACCGCGCACGAGACGGCCGGTGGGGAAGGCGAGGAAGACGTGCGCGAACACCACCGCCGGCAGCAGGTCGAAGAGCTGTCCGACCGTGTAGACGGGCCGGCTGGGGCTCCACTGCAAGGTGGTCGCGGCCATCGCGAATCCCGCGGCGATCAGCAACAGCCCGAAGCGGCTCTCCGGCCGCCTCCGCCACGCGATCAGGCCGGCCAGCACATAGGCGACGATGATCCAATCGATCATGCCGGCCCGCAGGCCGGCTCGGTCGAGGTCACCGGTGGAAACGGCGAACAAGACCGCCCCGACCGCGGCCAGCAGGCCCGCCAGGACCACGGCGACGACGGCGATCGGCGGAGGGAGCAGCGACCGCGCCCTTCGACTCGGCAGCCCGGGCGCCGAAGGCACCGCGGCCGAGGTCGACCGGGTGGAAGTCGCCACGGCGGACCCCCTCTCCGAGGTCGCGTGCCATCGACACTACTCGGGAAGATCGCGCTCGGGAACAGACCGGAAGCGCGCCTGGAGGCAGCGCTGGCAGAGGGTGCGGACGATCGCCTACACGCCGCCGGGTGCGGGGTCGAGCGCGCCCGTCAGGTAGTGATCGAAAACGGGCGCGAGCGCCGCGACGAGTTCGTCGCGGGTCGCCTCGGTGAGCGACGGCACGGCGACGACGTACCGGGCCATCGTGAGCCCGACCACCTGGGAGGCCACCAGCGCCGCGCGGAACTCCGGCCGGTCGCCACCCACCCGTGAGGCCAGGGGCAGCAGCATCCGGCGCGCCACGAGGTCCCTGACCATCGACGCCGCGGCCTCCTCCGAGGCCGCCGCTCGGATCAGGCCGGTGAGGGTCCGGCGCCCCTCGGGACTCTCGAGCACACCGAGGACGACATCGGCCAGGCGCTGCCCCAGGCCCGCCGCTCCCCCCGCGAGCACCTGCTCGAAGGTGGTCGCCGGGTCGAACGGCAGGTCGACCACGGCGACGAAGAGCTCCTGCTTGGAGCCGAAGAAGTGCAGGATCAGCCGCGGGTCGACGCCCGCCTCGGCGGCGATGCCGCGCATGGAAGCGCGTCGGTAGCCGAGCTCGCCGAACTGACGGCGAGCCGCCGTGACGATCTCCTCGCGACTGTCGCCGCCGGCCGGCCGTCGCCCACGACCTCCCCCTGCCCGACGTCCACCGCCGCCGCGGGGAGAACCCGTACCACTCATCGGGGGGTGCACACCCTTGACATTTCCACAGACGGAGAATAACTCTTCCACATACGTGGAATTAACTTCGAGGGGAGACACGGATGCAACAAGCTTCGACCCCCGTCCTGGACGTCCGGCGGACGCGAGCAGTGCTGGCGGTGGTCGCCGTCTCCCTGATGACGGTCGTCTCCGCCGTGAGCGGCCTGAACGTGGCGTTGCCGAGCCTGGCCCGGGAGACCGGCGCCAGCCAAACGCAGCTCACCTGGATCGTCGACGCCTACACCGTCGTGTTCGCGGGCCTGCTCCTGTTCGCCGGCGCGCTCGGCGACCGCTACGGCCGCAAGGGCCTGCTGATGGTGGGGCTGGGGGTCTTCGGCATCGCCGCGAGCCTCGCGATGCTCACGAACGACCCGGTCCAGCTCATCGGCGCGCGGGCGCTGATGGGGGTGGGCGCCGCCGCGATCATGCCGACCACGCTCTCGGTCATCACCACGTCGTTCCCGGAGAGCGAGCGCCCGCGGGCGATCGGCGTCTGGGTAGGCGTTGCCGGCGGCGGCGCAGTCCTGGGCCTGTTCGGCACCGGCATCCTGCTCACGTTCTTCGACTGGGGGTCGTTCTTCGGCCTCAACGTCACCCTCGCCGTCCTGGCCCTGGTGGGGACCGTCCTCTTCGTGCCGAGTTCGGTCGACCCGGATCGCCCCAGGCTCGACGTCGTCGGCGCGGTTCTGTCGCTCGTCGCCGTCTCGGCGGGCGTGACCGGCATCATCGAGGGCCCCGATCGCGGCTGGACCGACCCGTTGACCCTCGCGGCACTCGTCACCGGCACCGCCGCGGGCGTCGCCTTCGTGTGGTGGGAGCTGCGGACGGCACGACCGATGCTCGACCCCCGGTTGTTCCGGCTCCGCGGGTTCAGTGCGGGTTCGCTCACCGTCGCCGCGCAGTTCTTCGCGGCCTTCGGCTTCTTCTTCATCGTGCTGCAGTACCTGCAGTTCGTCGTCGGCTACTCACCCCTGCGGGCCGCAGCCGCGCTGCTGCCCCTGCCGTTCGTCCTCCTGCCGGTGGCGCGCCGCGCACCGGTTCTCGCCCAGCGGATCGGCTTCCGCCGGGTCGCGCCGGTCGGGCTGGTGCTCATGGCCTGCGGCTTCCTGGTCATCTCGCGGGTCGGCGTCGGCTTGAACTACTGGCTGTTCCTGACCGGGATCGTGCTGTTCGCCGCGGGGATGGGCCTCGCCGGCACCCCGGCCACCACCGCGATCACCGAGTCCCTTCCACCGGCCAAGCAGGGCGTGGCGTCCGCGGTGAACGACACCGCCCGCGAGCTGGGCAGCGCGCTCGGCATCGCCCTGCTCGGGAGCGTCCTCAACCAGCAGTACCGGGCGAACGTCGCGGACGCCGTTCTCGGGTTGCCGGCCCAGATCGCCGCAGGCGTGCAGCACTCGGTGGCCTTCACCCAGTCCCCGGCGCTGGCGCAGGCGGGCGAGGCGGGCGAGCGGCTCGCGACCGCGGCCCGGCACGCGTTCGTCGACGGGGTCAGCGGGGCCGTCCTCGTGGCCGCGGCCGTCCTGGTCGTCGCCGCCGCCGGGGTGTTCCTGCGCGCGCCCCAGCCACGAAGCGAGGCGACTCGGCCGGCGCCGGCAGCGGAGGAACGCATCGGGGTCCACCCGATGGCCTCATAGGACGATGACCCCTGACAGCCAGCTCGCACGCGCCCCGCAGGACGTACAGAGGTACGTCCGCGCGGTGGTGCGGGAGGTCGCCACGGTCTTCGGGAACGCACTCGTCGGGGTGTACACGACCGGATCCCTCGCGCTCGGCGGGTTCACCCCCGGGCGCAGCGACATCGACCTGATGGCCGTGGTCGACGGCCATCAGGCACCGGACACGTGCCTCGACCTGGCCGTCAGGCTCGACCACCAGCGGATGCCCTGCCCGGCCAGCGGGCTGGAGTTCGTGCTCTACCCCAGCGCGATCGTGACGACCCCCAGCACCGATGCCGGGTACCTGCTGAACCTGAACACGGGGCCCAAGCTCGCCCCGCTCGCCGATCTGGACTCGACGTCCGCTCCGGCGTTCTGGTTCGTCCTCGACCCTGCCATCAGCGCGCAGAGCGGGGAGGCCGTCATCGGGCCGCCCGCAGCCGTGCTGTTCCGGGTACCGCCGGCGTACGAGCTGCTGCCCGTGGTGCTCGCCGCGGTCGAGGCCCAGCAACAGGACCGCAGCGACCTTCTCGACAACGTCGTCCTCAACGCCTGTCGTGCCTTCCGCTTCGCCCAGGACGGGCGCTGGTACTCGAAAGCGGAGGCGGGCCGGCGAACGGCGGCAACACCAGGACCCGTCACCGCGCTCATCCGCGCTGCGCTGGCGACCCACGAGCAGGGACGGCACGCCGGCAACGCCCTCCCGGCACCCGCCGTGGACGCCTTTCTGGCCCACGTCCGGGCCCGACTCCAGGAGGCCGTCACCACGGCGGGGTGACTCCTCACACCCGTCCGGGGGGAAGATCGGCGTGGACGGCGATCCCCGCGCTCACCCGCCCGTGCCCGCGCGGCAGAACTGGTCGCCGCGAGGTAGGCGCCCGGTGGCGAGGAACGTGTCGGCCGCCGAACTCGCGCAAGCGCTGCGGGCGTAGGCGGTGTGGCCGCCGGCGTCGACGGTGACCATCACGGCGCGCTGGCCCAGCACCGTACGCAGCCCGAATCCGGTGATCCAGGGTGTGGCGGGGTCACGCAGGTTCTGCAGGATCAGGATGTTCCGGGGACCGCGGTCGCTCACTCGGACCGGCGGCTCGACCGGGCGGTAACGCCAGAACGCACACGGCCAGAGGTTCGCCGGCATGCCGTCGGTGACGGGGAACGCCCGGCGGTCGGCCACGACGTTGCGCCGGTAGAGACTCACATTCCTCGGCCAGGCCACGTCATCACAAATGACGGCGGTCAGGCCGGCGATGGAGTTGTCAGCAGGCACGTCCGTGGCCGCGTTCGGCGCCCGCACGGCCCGCTGCAGCGCCTGCGTCGACGCCGTCGTTGCGGAGCCGGCGTACTGCCACAGCTCGGCCATCGACGGGAACTGCTCGTCGAAGTACAGCAGTTGGCGGGTGTATTCCCGGAAGACGGCGCCGGTCAGCAGCGGGACGTCGGGCACGGGAGAGGGCAATGGCCGGGCGTCGAGCCCGGCGGCCAGTGCGAAGTAGCGGCGTCGGACGGCGTCCGGCGTGGCGCCCAGGTGATAGGTGTCGTCCCGAGCGGCGGCCCAGCGCGTGAAGTCGGGGAACCTCAGCGCGACTGCGGGAGCGAGGCGCCGCCACTGGCGATACCAGACCAGCCGCGGGTCGACACCGCTGTCGAGCACCATCCGGTCGCTGCGCCCGGGGAACAGCGAGGCGTAGACCGCGCCGAGGTAGGTGCCGTACGACCTGCCGTAGAAGGAGACCTTGGATTCGCCGAGCGCGGCGCGTACCCGATCCATGTCGCGAGCCGTGTTCGCCGTGGTGATGAACCGCAACAGGCCGCCGGAGTTCTCGGCGCACGACCGTGCCACCGACTTGGCATACGCCACATTGCGGTCGATGTTGCCGCCGGGACCGGGCCAGGGGAACAGCAGGTCGGGCTGGTCGATTCGCATGGCGCACGTGACGGGGGTGCTATGGCCGAGACCGCGCGGATCGAGGCCGATGAGGTCGAAGCGGTCGAGGACCTCGGCGGGCATTGCCTGGGCCAGCCAGCCGGGAAGGTCGAGCCCGGGCTCACCCGGACCGCCGGGGTTGGACAGCAGGACGCCACGTCGCACCGACGGCTTGGCGGTCGCGATCCGGGAGATCGCGATGTCGATCGTGCGTCCGCGCGGATTCCGGTAGTCCAGTGGTACGCGCAGGGACGCGCACTGCTGGCGCGGGTCTCGAACGGCCCCCGGGGAGGGCGGCGGGCAGGCGCCCCACGCAAGCGGCGGGCTGGAAGGCTGGCGCGTGGCCTCACCGCTCGCCGACCCGGCGGCGCTTGTCGTCGCCGAAGCGAGCACTGCCGCCGCCGCAACGATGACCGTGACGAGTTGACGTCGCATGACTGTCTCCTCCCGATGAGGGCGCCGCGAGAACGCCGCGGGCCGGACAGCGCGAACCACACGCCGCCGCGAGGGACACGCGAACGTCGTCCTGGGATTGCCTGCTGTTGCCGCCGGTTCCCCCGGTTTGTCGATCGGACGCGTCCACGCTGGCAGGTCGGCGGTGCGCACGGTAAGCCGGGCGGCTGGCCGTTCAGGGGGCGGTTTTCTGGTGGGTCGACCAGCTGGAAGGCGCCAGGGCGGACCTTCTCCGAGGTCGCCTGCCATCGACACTCCTCGGGGAGATCCCTTCGGGAACACACCAGAAACCCGCCCTGGGCAAGCACCGGTCAGCCGCCTTCCTTGTGGATCGCGCTGATGAGACGGTGCCGGGACGCGGCCGGTGGAGGAGATCATGAAGACCCGGGTGATCCAGGGCGATCCGTCCTCCCCACCCGGCCGTCCCGGCAGCGCGCCCGCTCCCGTCGGACCTTCGTCAGGTCAGGGCCCGACCAGGATCGCGACGGGCCGCACGGGCTCGCTCGTGCTCGGCGTCGCGCAGGTCGCCCGGAACCTTCGCGAGAGGATCCCCTTCACGCTGTCCGTCGCCGTCCTGACGCTGCTGGCGGGCGTGGCCACCACGTCCCTGTGGCGGCCGCTGCAGGGTCAGTCGCAGCTGGACGCCGTCGCCTACGGGCTGCCCGCGTTCTCCGAGGGCCGCTGGTGGACGCCCGCGTCCGGCGTCCTGTTCGCCCAGACACCGCAGCAGTACGTGCCCACCCTGGGCAGCTTCGTGCTGCTCTGTGGTTTCGCGGAGTACCGGCTGGGGACGCGGCGGGCAGCGGGCACGGCGGTCGTCACCCAGCTCGCCGGGGTGCTGGGCGCGGCAGCGTTCCTGGCGATCGTCTCCGGACACGGATGGCTCTGGGCCGACCAGACCGCCCTCGCGCGTGACGTCGGGTTCTCGGCCGGGGCGCTGGGCGCGGCGAGCGCCGCGACCGCCACCCTGTCCGCGCCCTGGCGCGGACGGGCGCGGATCGTGCTGGTGACGTACGTCGTCATGTCCTTCGTGTACGTGGGCGTCCTCTGGGACCTCGAGCACCTCCTCGCGGTGGCCGCCGGTCTCGCCCTGGGGCCGCGCCTCGTCGGGTCCCGGGTGGGCCGCCGCGCCGGCCTGGCCCGCCCGAGGCTGACCAGACGGGAGTACCGGCTGCTCGCGGCCGGCAGCTTCGTCGTGTCGGGGCTCGCTGCGCTGATCGCGCCCCTCGCCCAGGCGGGCGGCCCGTTGGCCACCGGGATGCCGGACACGGAGGCCGTGTTCGCCTCCGGCCCTGTCTTCGCCGTACTGTGGCTGCTCGTGGCGGCGGGGCTGCGCAGGGGGCGCCGGCGTGCCTGGCGGGTCGCCGTGTTCGTGACCGCGTGGTCCCTGATCGCTCTCCTCGTTCTCGCGGTCGTCCTGGCCGTGCGGTCCGAGCCCGGCTGGCCGGTGCTCACGTACATGCTCGCGTTCGCGCTGACGCAACTCGCGATCCTCGTCGCCGGGCGCGCGGCCTTCGCCAACCCCTCGCGCCGTCGGGCTCGGCGCGTCGCGGGCTCCCCGCTCGCCGTCCCGACCGAGGACGAGCGCCAACGGGCGCGAGCCCTCCTGGAGACGCAGGGCAGCCCCAACCGGCTGGCGTGGATGACCACCTGGCCCGAGAACCGGTGGTACCTGCCGGTCGAGGACTCGGACGAGCCCGGCTGTGTGGCGTATCGCGCGCACGCCGGGGTGGCGATCGGGCTCTGCGACCCTGTGGCGGCGTCGCCGGAGCATCGGGGCCGTCTCCTGCGCGGCTTCGCCGACCGGATGGAGGCGGCCGGGCTCGTGCCGTGCCTGTTCTCCGTCACCTCCGAGGCGGCCGGGGTCGCCCAGGACCTCTCCTGGCAGGTGCTCCAGGTGGCCGAGGAGGCGGTGATCGAGCTCCCCGCGCTGGCTTTCAAGGGCAAGGCCTGGCAGGACGTCCGGACGGCGCTCAACCGGGCTGCAGCCCAGGGCATCACCCACCGCCTGGTCCACCTCGGGAGCGAGCCACGGGGGATCCAGGTACAGGTGCGGGCGATCTCCGAGCAGTGGACGGGCGACAAGGGCCTGCCCGAGATGGGGTTCACCCTCGGCGGCGTCGACGAGGCGCTCGATCCGAACGTGCGCGTCGGGCTGGCGGTCGACGCCGACGGCACGGTCCACGGCGTCACGTCCTGGATGCCTGCTTACACCACGGACGGCGGGAGCCCGGCGGGCTGGACGCTCGACGTGATGCGCCGGTCCCCGGACGGGTTCCGCTCCTCGATGGAGTTCCTCATCGCCTCGGCCTGCCTCGCCTTCCGGGACGAGGGAGCAGCCTTCGTCTCGCTGTCCGGGGTGCCGCTCGCCAAGGCCGGTCCGAGCGACTCCGGGGTCGACCGTGCACCGCTCGACGCGTTCCTCGATCGGCTCGGCGCGAGCCTCGAGCCGTACTACGGCTTCCGGTCTCTGCAGGCGTTCAAGTCGAAGTTCCAGCCCCGCCACGAGCCGATGTACCTCGTCTTCCCCGACGAGGCGGCGCTGCCCAGGATCGGTGTCGCGCTCGGCCGGGCATACCTGCCGGACGCCGGCCTGCGCGACCTGCTGACCTTGGCCCGCCGCCCGTCGGACACCAGAAAGGTGGCGTCCTGATGGACATGTCCGCGTGGTCTGCACCAGTGGACCCTGGCGCAGCCGGTCCGCAGCGATCAGGCTGAGGGCACCCCGGCGTGCTCCGCGCGCGCCGCCAAGGAATCGTCATGGCCATCTCCTTCCAGGAGCTCAGGAAGCTGGACGGCGCCACCCCCGTCGGGAAGCTGATCGCGTCCGCACCTCGGCGGATACCGTTCACCCTCGCCGTCATCGCGGTGATGCTGATCGCCGCGGTGGTCACCGGAGCCCTCTGGTCGCCGTTGTCCGGATCGGCCTGGTGGGGCCGGATCGCCTACGGCCTACCCGCGCTCGAGACCGGCCGTTGGTGGACGCCGCCCACCGGCTCGTTCTTCGCCTCCATCCCCGTCCAGTACGTCCCGGTCGCCGGTGGGTTCCTCGTGCTCGTCGGGTTCGCGGAGCTGCTCCTGCGCACCCGCCGGACGGTGCTCGTCGTGACCGCCACGCAGCTCGCGGGTGTGCTGGGGACAGCGGCCATACTCTGGATCACCCGGGGGCACGGCTGGCCGTGGGCCGACCGGACCTCGGTGGAGCTGGACGTCGGCTTCTCGGCCGGCGCGCTCGGTGCGGCCGCGGCCGCGACGGCGGCCCTCCGAACCCCCTGGCGGGGACGCCTGCGCGCCGGCCTCCTGGTCTACGGCGTCGTGTTCTTCGTCTACGTCGGGCTGCTCTGGGACCTCGAGCACCTGCTCGCCATCGTCCTCGGACTCGCCATCGGCCCCCGGCTGGTCGGGCGCCGGATCGACCTGAGAGCCAGATCGCTCAGCCGGCACGAGTACCGGCTGCTGGTCTCGGGCACGTTCGTCGTCTCGGCGCTCGCCGCGCTGGCCAGTTCGCTGTCGACGTACGGCGGCCCGTTGACCGTGGGCCTGGATGACACGGAGACCTCCCTCACCTCGGGCTTCGTGTTCTTCGTCATCTGGCTGCTGGTGGCCAACGGGCTCCGCAAGGGGCGCCGGCGGGCGTGGCGGTTCGCCGTCGGCCTCACGGTGGTGAGCCTGGTCGCCCTCATCGGCATCGGGGTCGCCCTGGCCCACGACCACCAGTCCGGGTGGCCCGTGGTCACCTACACCGCCCTGATCACGGTCGCGCAGCTCACCGTGCTCGTCACGGGCCGGCGCGCCTTCCGCAATCCCTCCCGGCGGCGTGCCCGACGGACTGCGGGCTCCCTGCACTTCTCCCACGGCGAGGACGAACGCTCGCAGGCGACCGCGCTGCTCCGGCGGAGCGGGAGCGTCAACCACATGGCGTGGATGACGACGTGGCCGGAGAACACGTGGTTCTTTCCCGAGGACGGGTCAGCAGGGTTCGTCGCCTACCGGATCCACGCCGGCGTGGCCATCGGCCTGTGCGATCCCGTGGCCGCCACAGCCGCGGAGCGGTCGGAGCTGCTGGCCACCTTCGCCTACCGGACACAGTCTGCGGGCCTGCTCCCGTGCCTGTTCTCGGTCACCCAGGAGACCGCCGACCACGCCGCGGGACGCCGGTGGCGCACGGTGCAGGTCGCGGAGGAGGCGGCCATCGACCTGAGGAGCCTGCGGTTCACCGGAAAGGCGTGGCAGGACGTCCGCACCGCCCTGAACCAAGCGGCCAAGCAGGGCCTGACGCACAGACTCGTCCCGCTGGCCCAGCAGCCACGCGGCGTTCAAGTGCAGGTAAGGGCCATCTCCGAGCAGTGGGTCGGCGACAAGGGGCTGCCGGAGATGGGCTTCACGCTCGGCGGCCTCGACGAAGCGATGGACCCGGAGGTGCGGGTCGGTCTCGCGATCGACGCGGACGGTACCGCGCACGGCGTCACCTCGTGGATGCCCGCCTACGGCCCGGACGGCACGCCGCAGGGCTGGACGCTCGACGACATGCGGCGGCTCCCCGACGGCTTCCGCTACACGATGGAGTTCCTCATCGCCTCCGCCTGCCTGGCCTTCAAGGACGAGGACGCCGAGTTCGTCTCTCTGTCCGGGGTGCCGCTGGCCCGTGCGGGAGCGGGCACGACGGACCCCGACCGAGGCGTCCTCGACGCCTTCCTGAACACGCTCGGAGCTCGCCTCGAGCCCTACTACGGCTTCCGCTCCCTGCAGGCCTTCAAGTCCAAGTTCCAGCCGAGCCACACGCCGCCGTACCTCGTCTTCCCCGACGAGGCGGCACTCCCCCGGATCGGCCTCGCCCTCAGCCGGGCCTACCTGCCCGAAGCAGGCGTGCGCGACCTGATCTCCCTCGCGCACCCGAGACGCCAGCTCGTGAAGACCTGAGTGCGGGGTCAGGCATCTGGGTGGCCCTCCTGACCGCGCGTACCCTTCTTCAGGACGCCGTCGGGCACATCCGCCCCCTGCCGGAGGCCTGAACTGATGACCGATCATTACCGGCTCCAGCGATTCGTGGACGCGCAGAACGAGAACGAGGTGTATCGCAGAGCGCTCTCCGAGCTGCGAAGCGGGCGCAAGTCGGGTCACTGGATGTGGTACGTCTTCCCTCAGCTGAGAGGCCTCGGCCGGAGCGCGACGTCACACGAGTACGGGATCAGTTCACTGGCCGAGGCCCGGGCCTACCTCGAACACCCCGTGCTGCGCCCGCGCCTGCTCGAGTGCGCGCAGCTCCTGCTGAGTAGCGACGGGCCGGACGCGGACGAGATCTTCGGATCGATCGACGCCGTGAAGCTGCGATCCTGCATGACTCTCTTCCTCAGGGCAGCGCCGGAGATTGCCGCCTTCCAAGAGGTGCTGGACAGGTACTTCGAAGGCTCCCCGGATCGGATGACGATCAGTCTGCTGGGCGACGACGCCTGATCCTCAGCTGGACGCGGTCCAGCGCTGGACGTCGACGACGACGTCGTCCAGGGTTGATCCGCTGCCGCTCGAGCGCAGCCGGAACGCGGGCTGGCTGCAGCCGTCGTTCGACTGCCAGCCCGCCGACCCTCGCACCGCCTTGGTCAGGAGAACCGAGCCGTCGCTGCTCAGCCACGTCGCCTCGACCTCGGCGCTGGGGTCGAGCGAGCGCCAGCGCACGTAGAACCGCTGCTGGCCGCAGCCGTTCATGGTCGCGGGGAACCGATAGAGCGTCTGCCAGCCCTTGTCGCCCCTGAAGATGCGGACGGTCTCGTTGTTCTCGTCGCCCAAGGAGTAGCCGGACACCTCCGCTGGGAAGGCAGGCCGTTCCTGGTCCTGTGAGCGCACGGCACGCAGGACGACGTCCCCGTCTCCCCAGGCCGATCCCTGGGCCGAGGTGTCGGACCCCGCCGGGGGCGTGCTCACGTCCGGCGACGCTGATGGGCTCGGGAGCTGCGCGGTCGAAGAGCCGGACGGCGTGCTCGACGGCGTGCTCGGCGGCTGTCGACGGCGTGCTCGACGGCGTGCTCGCCGGCGTCGGCGGGCCGCTCGAGCCGGCCTGCGCCGAGCTCGCGTCCGCCGAGGAACGGTGGACGAACAGCCATGCCGCAGCCGCGACGACGACAGCGGCCAGCACGGCTACCGGCGCGAGCCAGGACGGGGATCCGCCGCGGGGAGCAGCAGCTCCCGCCCGCGGGGCAGGGTGCACTCCGGGAGGGGGGACCGGGGCCGCCACGGTCGGCCGCGGCACGGCCGTGAGCAGGACGGTCGGTGCCGGGCCGCCCACGGCGGCGAGGATCTCGGCGGCCGTCGCCCGGGCGGCCGGCTGCTTCACCAGGGCACGCCGCAAGGGCGGCTCGAGCCAGGCGGGCACACCCGCGATGTCCGGCTCCTCCGTCCGCAGCCGGTGCACGAGCACCCCGATCGGACCGTCCCCGAAGGGCAGCCGCCCCGTCGCGGCGCACAGCAACGCCGACCCCCATCCCCACACGTCGACGGCTGCGGTGACCGGGCCGCCGTTCATCTGCTCCGGCGCCATCCACCCGGGCGACCCGACGACGAAGCCCGCCTGGGTCAGCGCGGTCAGGTCCTGCGTGCGCGCGATGCCGAGGTCCACGAGCACCGGGCCCTGGTGGGTGAGGATGACGTTCGCCGGCTTCACGTCACGGTGGACGATCCCCTGCGCGTGGAGTGCGGCGAGCGCCTCCGCCAGGCCTGCCGCGAGCAACCGGAGTGCCGCGTCGGGCAGCGGCTTGGCCGCTTCGTGCAGCGTCGGGCCCTGCACGTAGTCCATCGCGATCCACGGCACGGCCGACCCGGTGTCGGCGCCGAGGCAGCGAGCGACGTGCGGCGACCGGACGCCGACAAGGAGGTCGGCCTCCCGCCGCAGCCGGGTGCGCGCCTCCTCCCCTGCGCCACGCGGAAGCGTCTTGAGGGCGACCGCGCGACCGGCCGCGTCGAAGGCGAGGAAGACGTCCCCCATGCCGCCCGACCCGAGCCGCCCCTGCAGCTGGAAGGGCCCGATGGTGCGCGGGTCGTCCGGCCGGAGCATCGTCAGAGGCACCGGGCCATCCTCACCCACCGCCCCGCCGCGGTGCTGTCGACGCCCCGCACTCGGCCTCCGCTCGCCGTACGCCGCGGGTTGTCGGGGTTCGCCCTGCCGGGGCCAGGCCGTCGTCGATCAGCATCTAGATCAACCGAGCCAGTCGGACGACAATGGAACGGCGCCTGCGCGCAGAGGGGGGACACATGTCAACCGGCTCTCCGCCCCCGGCATCAGCCCCGGGGCCCGCCCCCGACCCGGCGTCCGGGGGTCCGGCAACCTCCCCGGGACCGGCCCCCGGCCCCGCGTCCGGCGGTCCGGCAACCTCCCCGGGGCCCGCCCCCGACCCGACGTCCGGGGGTCCGGCCACCTCCCCGGGACCGCCCCCGGCCCGGCGTCCGGCGGTCCGGCCACCTCCCCGGGGACCGCCCCCGGCCCCGCGTCCGGCGGTCCGGCCACCTCCCCGGGACCCGCCCCCGGCCCTGCGGTCGGCGGCCCGGTCACTGCCCCGTGGCGGGAAGGGACCTTGACCCGCGCCAAGGAGCTGCGGTCGCTCTGCGACTGGATGATGGCGCAACACCCATCGCCGTGGATCGTGATCCTGGGTGAGGGGGTCAAATGTCACCTGGAGGCAGCCAAACAAGCCGCGCGAGTGGCGCCCCTGGTTCCCCACCGCCGGATGCACCTGCTCCGCTACGGCTCTCTGCGGCAGCGGGCGTTGAGCAATCTCGACGCGGCGGAGGCGGGGTTGCTGAACATCGCGCCGTCGAACTACGTCCTGGGGCAGATGCCGAGCATCCTGCAGCACGTTCGCCGTCACCTGCTCGTGACCGACCCGAGGCGGCAGTCGCTGGAGCGGATAGCCCGCCAGCTCGGGGTGAACGACCCGGACCAGCCCGCTCAGCCTGCTACGCAGACGTTGGGGGTCGACCACCGAAAATGCATCGCGGATCAAGAGCGTGGACAGATCGTCACGGCGTTCCGCGCTGCCAGCTCCGAAGCACTTCGAGAACAGGTCCGGTTGCGCAGCTTCGGCAACGTGCTTGTCGCCACCACCATTGTGATGAGCCTGCTCGGGCTCGGCGTGGCCATCGCAGGCTGGGTGGCCCCCACTCTGATCCCCCTGTGCTTCGCGCCCGAGGAATCCGGTTACGCCGTCGTGGTCTGCCCCACTCAACAGTCGGCGCCGTTCCGGATCACCCAACCCGGTGTTCCCGATGCAGCGACCACGACGCGAGACATCGACGACGTGACAGCGGAGACCGTCTCCCCTAGAGATCTCATGGTCGTCGAGCTCGTCGGCCTCACTGCTGCCGCCGTGGCGGCCGCCGCGGCCATCCGCAGCATAAGGGGGTCCTCGGAGAGCTACGCCCTGCCGGTCGCGTTGGCCGCGCTCAAGCTGCCCACCGGCGCGATCACCGCGTTCCTCGGACTACTGCTCATGCGTGGCCAGTTCGTTCCCGGACTGAGCGCTCTGGACACCTCGGCGCAGATCCTCGCCTGGGCGCTCGTGTTCGGGTACGCACAGCAGCTGTTCACGCGATTGGTCGACCGGCAGGGACAGGTGGTGCTCGACAGCATCAGGGGCGCGAGCAAGCCGACCACCCCCCAGACCTGACGCGGGGCCGGTTCGATCTGCCCGTCGGATGGCACAGCGAGAGCCGGTCGTAACGCCGGCCAAGGTCGACCGACACGCCGACGCTCCCGGCGTGTCGGCGCCGCATGGCCGTATTTGTGCCCCCGTCCGGGCATCGGGCTGGGGTCCGACGCCGATCCGCCCGACTCCCTGTGGCGGCCGCGGGACGTCATGCGAGCGGGCAAGGGCGGGTTGTCGCACGGACAGGAGGCGCCGACATGGCCGACAGGGACGAAGAGGAGCAGGCGCGACGAGCGCGGGCGGACTTCGAGGAGCGCATCTATCGCCGCAGCACCGACACCAGTGCGGCGGACCCCGTGCTCGCCCTCCCCGCACCCGGCCGGGCGACCGCCACCCCGGCGTGCGGGCACGTCCGCCTCGACTGGGAGCCGGTCGACGGCGCAGCCGGGTACCTGATCGAGCGGCGCGACCCCGACGGCACGACCCGCCTGGTGCAGCACGCGGGGATCGACGTGCCCGCCGTGCCGCACGGCCCGATCGCCGACACCGCTGTCCAGGCCGGTGCCTCCTACGCGTACCGCGTCGCGGCCGTTCTCGGTGCGGAGCACCCGGCGTGGAACTGGTCGGAGTGGGAGACGGCCGGACCGAGCGACGCGCGGCCGGAGCCCCTCCAGCTCCGCGTGGACGCTGCCACGACTGTCGGCACCCTCGAACGGGTCTGGTGGATGGTCGGTTCGGAACGCCTCACCCAGCTGCGCTTCGGGGACGACGGGCACGGCAACGACATCGGTTCCGAGTTCGCGCAGGCCCTCCGCATCGCCCACGAGGATCTGGGCGTCACCCACGTGCGGGCGCACGCGATCCTGCACGACGACAACCACGTCGTCAGCCGCGCGGCCGACGGATCGCTCTCCTTCGACTTCAGCGAGGTCGACGCGATCTACGATCAGCTCCTCGGGATGGGGCTGCGGCCGGTCGTCGAGGTGTCGTTCATGCCCACCGCGATAGCCCGGGACGCCGACCAGACCGTCTTCGCCTACCGCGCCATCGTCTCGCCGCCGGCGGACTGGTCGCACTGGCGCGCGGTCGTCTCCGCGCTCGCCGGACACCTCGTCGGGCGGTACGGCGTCGACGAGGTACGCCGCTGGCCCTTCGAGGTGTGGAACGAGCCGAACCTGGAGGTGTTCTGGACCGGCTCGCGGGAGGAGTACCTGCGGCTCTACGACGAGGCCGCCGCCGCGATCAAGGAGGTGGACCGCGAGCTGCTCGTCGCGGGACCGGCCACCGCGGCCGGTGAATGGGTCGAGGCGCTCGCCGAGCACGCGGAGCGCACCGGCACCCCGCTCGACGTGGTGACCAGCCATACCTACGGCAACCTGCCGGTCGACACCCGGCCCTCGCTGCGCCGGCACGGATTCAGCTCGGCCGCCACCTGGTGGACCGAGTGGGGCGTCGGCTCGACCGACCAGGGCCCCATCCATGACCTGGTCGTGGGCGCCCCGTTCATGCTGTCCGGATACCGGGACGTGCAGGGCCGGATGGAGGCGCTGTCCTACTGGGTGATCAGCGACCACTTCGAGGAGCTGGGGCGCCCCGAGGCGCTCTTCTCCAACGGCTTCGGGCTCCTGACGATCGGGAACCTGCGCAAGCCGCGGTACTGGGCGGCGCACCTGGCCGCCCACCAGGGCGACGACGTGCTCGCCGGCGAGCTCAGCGGCGACGGCGCGGAGGTCCTCGTGCGGGCCTGGCCCACCCGGCACCGCGACGGCACGGTCGACGTCCTGGTCTGGAACGGCACCCGCGACGCGGAGCTCATGTACGGGGCACCGCATCTCGAGCGGACGGTGCGGGTGTCGGTGTCCGGCCTCGACGCCACCGGGTACGCGGTGCGCATCGCCCGGATCGACCAGCACCACTCCAACATCCTCGACGGCCACCCCCGGGACACCCCCTGGCCCGACGCCACCCTCTGGCGGGAGCTGCGTGCCCGGGACAGGCTGCACGAGGAGGACGCCGACCCCGTCCCGGCCGGCCTGCCCAGCGCCGAGATCGACGTCACCGTGCCGATGCCGGGGGTCGTCCGCATCCGGCTCATCCCTCAGCCGTTCACCGCCGAGCGGTAGGGGCGGAAGAACTCGCGGAGCTCCTGGGCGTACAGCTCGGGCTCCTCGAACGGCGCGAAGTGCCCGCCGCGCGCGGGCTCGGTCGTCCGGACGGTGTTCGCCGTCCGGTCGAGCCATGCGCGCGGCGGCCGGACCACGTCCCCGGCGAAGATCGAGAACCCGGACGGGACCTCCACCCGCCGGGCCAGCTGCTCCGGCGGGATGGCTGCGTTCGCGCGGTACATCCGCATCGACGCGGCGATTGTGCCCGTGAGCCAGTAGATGGTGACGTTCGTGAGGATCTCGTCCTTGGAGAAAGAGCGCTCGATGTCACCGCCGCAGTCACTCCAGGCGCGCAGCTTCTCGACGATCCAGGAGGCGAGCCCCGCCGGCGAGTCGGTGAGACCGACGGCGACGGTCTGAGGCTTGGTGCGATGGATCGCGCCATAAGCGCCCTCGGTGGCACCCCAGGCGGCGACGCTCTGCAGCCAGTCGCGTTCCTCCGCGGTGAGCTCGGCCGGGTCGCCGGTGAGGACGGGCACGCCGGCGTCCGTGCGGTGGACGGCGACGACCCGGTCCGGGTGGTCCAGCGCCAGGTACCGGCTGACGTGGCTGCCGATGTCCCCGCCCGCAGCGCCGAACCGCTGGTAGCCGAGGGCCGTCATCAGCTGCGCCCACAGGCCGGCCACCGCGATGGAGTTCAGGGGCGGCCCCGCGGGCCGGTCGGAGTACCCGAAGCCCGGCACGTCGGGGACGACGACGTCGAAGGCGTCCTTCGGGTCGCCACCGTGCGCGCCGGGGTCGGTGAGCAGCGGGAGAACCTTGGTGTAGCGCCAGAAGGAGTCCGGCCAGCCGTGACTGAGGATCAGCGGCATCGCGGGCCCGGACGGGTCGACGGCCCGGGCGTGGACGGCGTGGATCCCGAGGCCGTCGAGGTCGACCCTGACGTGAGGGAGGCGGTTGAGAGCCGCCTCTTGGGCCGGCCAGTCGAACTCGTCGGCCCAGTACGCCACCAAGTCACGGAGGTAGGCGACGTCGGTCCCGAGCGACCACCCGTCGGCGCCGGCGGCGTCCGGCCATCGGGTCGCGCGCAGGCGCATACGAAGGTCCTCGAGGGCGGCGGGGTCGCTCTGGAGGGTGATGGGCTCGACATCAGGGCCGTGGTCCGGCACGCCGTCACCCTAGCCCAGATGTCTCGCCATTTCGATCATGACCGCTTCTTCTGCAGCACGAGTCGCAGAATGCCCCTGAGACTGCCTGTGCGGGTATCGGGGCGGGAGACGTCCCCATCGCGCTGTTGACAGGATCAGGGCTCCCGAGGAGGCTCGATTTCGACGGGGACCATCCCTGCCAGGCGCCGCCGGAGCAGAGCCCGCGGCACCGCGAGGGAATCGGAACACGACCATGAATACTCTCGGTCTGCGATCTCGCGCATCAATCGCCGTGGCCGCTGCCCTGGTGGCATCAGGTGCTTTCGCCGGTGCCGCATCCGCTGCCACCTCCGGCCCGGCGTCCTCTCCGCATCCGGCCGCCTATCCGGGTGCCGGCACGATGTCCACGGCGATTTCCCCGAATCTCGTCGCGAGGGGTCCGAAGTTCGCGGACGCCTGCACACCGTACGTCGACGGCGACCACGCCCACCTGTCTTCAGCGGATGTCTCGGCACACGGCTGGTGGTACCGGAACACCTGCCCGAATGAGAAGACGACGGTGAGGATCTACCTCTACGAGTACTTCTCCGACCAGACCTGGCATTTTCAGTCGTCGGGGTCGGCGTACGTGTGGTCGGGTGGTGGCAGCGGAAACAGGGCCACGGCGCGCCAGGTGTGCGAGGGCGTGGCACTCGCGGGCTGGCGAAGTCTGATAGCCGTCAGTATCGGCAACGGGGCATCCGCGTACACCCCCGCCCAGAATCTCAATTGCACGCACTGGTGAGCCTGCCGCTGCTGCGGGTACCAGCCGGCGGACAAAGGCGTGCCGGGCCACTCCCGGTATCGTCCCGGTCATGAACACCGGTCCAGCCACGGTCGTGAGTCTCGGGGCCTGGGGCGACCTCGATGAGAACGCGGCCGGCGGGATGTCGTGCGACGTCCGGGAGTTCGCGCTGCTGTCCGACGGGCGTGAGGTCACGCTCCTGGACGACCGCGGCTGGACGACGACTGCTCCGCCGGGCGAGATCTCGCTCACCCATGTCGTGCGCAACGTCTACGACGTGGTCCTGCCCGACGATGCCGAGAAGACGAACGAAGAGCACGAGTGGCAACGCTTCGAGCAACGTCTGCGCGAAGCGGGAATTCTCATCACCGTGCCCGAGCTCCGGGCGTTGCCGTACCGCGTCTTCTTGACCGTCCCCGGCGGAAGCGCCCGATGGCGGCCGGGGTAGATCCTCGCGACATCCCCCTTGATGCTCCTGTTTCCCGCATCCCCGGCCCACAGGCCAAGGTCCCGCCCGGCTGGGCGAGGCAAGGGGACGTTCGCCCCTTCAGGAGCGCGGCCCTCATTGCCGGAATTCCGACGGGTGATATCGCCCAGACCGACGGCGCTACGCTTGGCGGGGTTGCTGCCGGTGGGGACCGGCAGCGCGCGTGATGTGGGGGCACCGTGGCGAACAACGGGATTGCTGGAAGACGTCGGCAGGCTGGGCTGGGCTCGGTCGGCTGGAGCCTCGTGGTCGTGGTCCTCGCGGCGATCCTGTGGGTGATCGTCCTCGTCATACACGGCTTCGCCTTCACGCCGTTGTGGTCCGCAGCGTTCGCCGCCTGGTTCCTCGTCCTGCTCACGCTCCTGTTGCACCTTCTCGTCTCGAGTCAGGGTGACCCCGGAACCGCCGACGCCCTGGACACTGCCAAGAAGGCCAGCCAGGACGCACGCAAGGCTGCTGCCGAGGCGGAGACCGCCGTCCGCAAGACCGGTCAGCCCCTGGTCGACGCCCAGCCGCAACAGGCGGCTGATGTAGCTCCGGTCGCCGCCGCCGAGGCGACGCGGCAGACAGTGGCGGCGACGGCCGCCGCGCAGTCGACAGCGACGGTGCGAGCCCGCAGAACCGGGTTGAAGTCACTGGTGATGGGCACCGACGGCCGGGCCTCCACGAGCAAGGTCGGCGCGACCGCGTGGACCTACGCGATCCTTTTCGCGCTGGCCTTCATGCTCGTCCTGGGCCGGACTCCGTGGCTCGATCGCCACCCGGAGGGGCTTCACCTGCCGGGCCTCGCGGGCGCGTTCAGCGCGTTCATCGGAGCCCCGTTCCAGCCGGAGTACTTCGCACTCCTCGGCTTCCCCGTCGCCGCCGCGGTGACCGCCAAGGCGCTGACGACGAACAAGGTGATCCAGGGAGACCTGGCGAAGTCGACCGGTCAGAACACCGGGGTGGCGGCCGGGCTGGCTGAGCTCGTCAGCAACGACAGCGGCCAGACGGACCTCCTGGACTTCCAGTATCTCGCCTTCAACTTCTTCACGTTGGCCTACTTCTTCGTCTCGCTCGCGACAGTCACGGCCACCGACCCCCACAAGGGTCTGCCGCCAGTGCCCGCGACGTTGCTGGCCCTTTCCGGCGTCTCCGCCACGGGCTATCTGTTCAAGAAGGCGGCCGAGACCGGCGTCGCCCCCACGATCACCGCGGTCACCCCCGTGAGCATCGCGCTCGGCCACGACGATGTGCTGCAGATCGTGGGAACGGGGTTCCTCAGCGATGACGGGAAGGTCAGCCCGGCGAACCAGGTCCTGCTCGACGGCAAGGCGTTGCCCGTTGCGGTGGACGCCTGGAGGTCCACCGTGGTCTCGGCCCAACTCCCCCGCGGCACGCGCGGCGAGCTCGAAGCCCTCGGGTGGAAGGACCGGCCGGTGGAGGCACCGGCGCCGGTCGTCGTCCGGGACGAGGCCGGGAACAGCAGTCCCGGCGTGAACGTGGTGATCACCTTGCCCCCCGCACCGGCCGCACCTGCCGCACCTGCCGCACCCCCCGCACCCCCCGCGCCCCCCGCGCCTGCCGCACCGGCCGCGCCGGCCGCGCCGGCCGCGCCCGCCCAGCCGCAGCCGGACCAGCCCGGAGCCCACCAGGTGCCTCCGCCTACGAACCCGGCGTGACGAGCCCTGTCTCGTAGGCGTAGACGAGGGCCCGCTCGCGATCGCGCAGAGCGAGCTTGATGAGCAGCCGGGTCGCGTGCGTCTTGACGGTGGAGTGCTCGATGACGAGCCGCCGCGCGATCTTGGCATTGGACAGACCCGCAGCGAGCAGGCGCAGGACCTCCGTCTCGCGTTCGGTGAGCACGCCAGGGCGTGGCCTCGTTGCGGCACCGGGTACTCCCGCGCCCGCTCGCCGTGGCCGGGATTCCGGCCGCCGTGCTCATGCTCGCGAACGCGCTGCTGCCCATGGCCGTGATCACGCTGTGGTTCGCCGCGGCGAGCATCAGCCCGTCCCTGCGCCGCTTCCTCCGCCGGGCCATGGCGCAGCCCGGCCCGGCGGAGGCGATGCCCGAGTCCCTCTGGCAGTCGCCGACGGCCACTGCGTGAGGGCGGCGCTGTCGACGTCCGGATCCCGAGCTATGAGCTGCGGGAGTGGCCCGGGATCACGCCGAGCGCGGGTGATTCATCACGCGCTCGCGGGCCGCGCGCTGAGCCGGGCTGTGGATCCACTCGTCCGGCAGGGCGGCGAGCGCGGTTCGCACGGCGCGGCCGCTGACGGTCGCCGTCAGGTCGGTGGTCGGCAGGCCGGGCAGCCCGTAGAGGCGCCGGGCCCAGCGAGGCAGCATCGCGCCCGCGATGCCCACGAGAGTGGCCCACGCCGGACGCGCCGGGGTCCCGAGCGCCACGGCGCGAGGCATCGGCGGGACGAATCCCCACAGCGCGTTGCGCCGGGCGACCGACGTCACCTGCAGCTGCGGCCGGACGCGTCGGTAGTAGTCCTCGATCTCGGCTTCGGTCCGCGGGACCTGGCTAGGGTCGAGACCGACGAGGCGGGCGGAGGCCCGCATCTCGTCGACGTAGCGGTCTCCGTCACCCGGCTCGAGCGGGCCGCCGCAGCGGCGGTACGTCGACAGGAACGACTCGACCTCTGTGCAGTGCACCCAGAGCAGGAGCTCCGGGTCGTCGACCCGGTACGCCCGGCCCGTCTCCGGCTCGACGCCGGGGTGCAGGCTTGCGTGCACCGCGCGCAGCACCCGGCCGGCCTGCTCGGCCTCCTCGGTGGTGCCGTACGTCACCGTGGCGACCCAGTCCCCGGTGCGCCGGAGCCTGCCCCACGGGTCGTTCCGCATGACGGTGTTCGCGTCGAAGCCGGCCATGACCAGCGGGTGCACTGCCTGCAGAAGCAACGAGCGGAAGCCGGCGAGGGCCATCGCCGGGTCGCCGTGGATCCGCCAGGTCACGGAGTCGGGGCCGTAAAGGCCTTGATCCGGTAACTGGTCGTGCGAGGCCGAGCGGGACACCGTGACAGCGTTCCACGTCCCGTTCATGGTCGCCCCTCGGCGCCGAGGTGAGGGGTGCTGCCGCCGTCCGCGAACGAGTGGTGCTCGTGCACGACGCGCAACTGTGGGTTGCACGTTAGGGATCGACTGACGTAGGGTCGGAGAACGCGCAACCGTCGGTTGCACATAGGGAGGCCGTCATGACCGAGACCGTCATACCGAGGACCGCCGGACCGATGACCAGAGGGAGCTACCGGGCGGAGGCCAGCTACGCCGCGCCGCCGGACGCCCTGTTCGATGCGTTCACGACGCTCGACGGCATCGCTGGGTGGTGGACCGAGCAGGTGTCCGGATCGGCCGCAGAGGGTGGGGAGCTGACCCTCGGCTTTCCGAACAGCGACGGGCCACGCGTCGTCCTGCACGTCGACCGCGCCGATCGGAACCGCTCGATCGTGTGGAGCGTGCGCGCCGTACCACCGCTGCCGGCCTGGGAGGAGTGGACGGGCACGCGGATCGTCGTCCGCCTGGAGCCCGGCGACGACGGCGGCACGAGGATGGAGTTCGAGCACGAGGGGCTCTCCCCGGTGCTCCACTGCTACGACACGTGCAGCCGCGGCTGGGACCACGGGCTGGCCACCCTCCGCAGCCACGTCGACACGGGCACCCGGCATGCTGCGTTCTGACGACGGCCTGAACACGAGGAAGGAGACCGCCATGTCCCGCAGCATCGAGAGGTCGGTCCACATCGAGGCGCCCGTCGAGACCGTGTGGCGGTTCGTGACCGAGCCCGAGCAGGTCGTCCGCTGGTTCGCCCACGAGGTCGACCTGCAGGCGGCGCCGGGTTACGAGGGATCCATGACGTTCCAGCCCGAGTCGGGCGGCACCGTGCACGTCCCGATCAGGGTCGAGAGCATCGAGGCGCCGACGCGCTTCACGTACCGCTGGACCCACCCCGAGGGCACCACCGCCTCCCCGGCGAACTCGACGCTGGTCGAGTTCACCCTCACTCCCGAGGACGGCGGCACCCGGCTGCGCGTCGTCGAGACCGGCCACGACGGTCTGGGCTGGCCGCAGGACCAGCAGGACGCGTTCGCCGACGACCACAACGACGGCTGGTCGACGCACCTCGGCCGGCTCGAGCAACTCCTCACCTCGCGGTCGGCCGACCCGGCACGCTGATGCCGATGGACGACGAGGAGCTGTGGGCTGCGGTGGCCGAGCCCGGGCGCCGCCGGGTGCTCGACGTGCTCGTCGCCCTCGGCGAAGCCACCCCCACCACCCTCGCCCGGGAGGTGCCGTTCACCCGGCAGGCCGTGTCCAAGCACCTCGCCGTGCTGCTGGAGGCGGGCGTGGTGTCCCAGCGGCGGGACGGCCGGGAGGTCCGCTACACGGTGCGACCGGACCGGCTGGCAGCGGCGGCCCGGGAGATGGCCGCCGCCGCCGCCCGCTGGGACGCCCGCCTGCAAGCCATCAAGCGGCTGGCCGAGGCCGAGCACCGCAACGGGACCGGTTAGCCGGCCGGCCCCACGTGAACGGGTGCGACCCGCGGGTCGCACCCGTTCACCGCTGTTCTTCCTTCGCGGGCCGATACCGGAGGGCGACGGTCCGGGTTGGGTCCGCACCGTCCCGCAGGAGGTGGACGATGCGGCCGCCGGGGGCGTCGTATATGCGGATGCCGTCGCCCAGCAGCACCGGCACCAGGTGAAGGTCGATCTCGTCGATGAGCCCGAGATCGAGCAGTTGCCTGCCGATCGTCGGTGAGAAGATCTCGAGGTTCATCCCGTGGGCAGCTTCGAGGCCGATCCGCACGGCCTCCTCCACCGAGCAGGACAGGAACGTGATGCCGGGGGTCGGGGGCGCGTCCTCGGGGTGGTGGGTGAGCACGAAGATCGGCCCCTGCCACGCGCCGCCGTACGGCCTGGAATCGCCGATGGCGCTGTCGAAGCCGTCGCGCCCCGCCAGGACGGCGCCGGTCGTCTCGACGTACTCCTGAACCAGGCCGGGCCGGTTGGTGGCGCGGGACAGGAACTCCATCGAGTGCGCCGGTCCGGCGACGAACCCGTCCAGGGATACCGCGAAGTGGAAGAGCACCTTGCCCGACGCAGTCTGCGGGGCGATGTCCACCTGAGGCTGCGCGTCGCTCGTCATGAACGCAGTGTTGCTCAGCCGGACGCCGGCTTCAGTGCGATCCCCTTCACCCTGATCGAGTCCACCCCGAGCGAGAAGACGTGGGCGAACGCGAACGACAGCGTGCGATCGGCCGCCGGTAGATGCCCCTTGAACAACACGTCACCGGAGATTGCACCGTCGGGCGGTACCTCCGCCGCCCATTGACTGGCATCGGGGTCGGCCCCCAGCGTCGTCCCGTCGGCCGCGGTCAACTCGCAGTTCAGGAAGACGGGCAGCGACAGCGATTCCGGCCCGCTGTTCTGGGCCAGGATGTGGACCCTGGTCCAGTGCTCGGTGTACACCACCTTGCTGACCGTCAGCCGCAGCGGACCAATGGTCGCCGAAGCGCTCCTCTTGAGCCGGTCGGTCCCGGTCTCGGCGTTCGCTATGGAGGCTGGGTCGGCCAGCCCGACCACGCTGGTGAAGAGCTGGCGGAAACCGAGGGTGAGGGCGTAGCCCCCGCCGCCGGCCACGACCAGCAGCACCACGATCGCGGCGACGGCGCTCATTCCGCTCTTGCGGGTGGTCGCCGCAGGAGGCATGTACCCCGGCTGGCCGTAGGGTGCCGGGCCGAGGCGCGGGTCGTAGCCGTATCCCTGCGCAGCCGCAGCCCGCTCCGGCACAGACTCCTTGCCGAACGCCTCGACCAGCGTCTTGATCAGGGCGATCGCCACGGCGCCCGCGACGCCCACGGTCCACAGCGTGAGACCGTGCCGGTCCTTGCTGACCCACGTGATGCCGGCGTTGGTAACGCCAAGGAGCACCTCCAGGGCGGCGGCCAGGAGCAGCGCTCGCCCGAGGTTGACGCGCTGCACCGCCACCTCCCCGCGTCGTAGCACCACGGTATGGACCCGGTTCTGGGCGGGGCAATACCGCGACGGGCGATGTCCTTGCCCCTTGGGGCGCTCCTTGCCGACGCCGGCGGCTGCGCCGTTCCGGCTGCCGAGGGCGGCCGATCACAGCTCGCGCTCGGCGAGCTCGCGGAACTCGTCGGGGATCCCCCGGGAGCGCGCGAACGCCGGGAGGTATCCCACCGAGTCTCGGCCGAACTTCTCCCGGATGGCGTCCACCGAGACGTCGACCGCCCACCGGGCGGCGCCGGTCACGGAACCGGGACGGTGGCGATCGTCGGGTTCCAGCGCCAGCTCGGACTGCAGCCCTTGTGCCCCCACCAGGTTCGACAGCGAGATGGCGAGCAGGCTGATCTCGGGCGGCCCGGTCCCGGCCTCGTCGATCGCGTGCCAGACGAGTTCCTCGGCGATCTCGGTGACAGTCAGCGTCGCCGCGATCGGTGCCGCCAGCGTGTGCGCCCGGGTGACCGAGCGCAGGCCCGCGAACCGCACCCGGACGCCGACGGTCCGTGCCGCCCGATGCTTCGCCCGCAGCCGCCCGGTGACACGGTCGGCGAGGTGGGCCAGCACTTCGCGCACGAGCCGGCGCGTCGGGCGGCATCGTCCCAGCGCCGACTGTGCCCCCACCGAGCCCGCCCGTCCGGACCTCACCAGGCGCCGCGGGTCGTCGTTGACGGCGAGCGCACCGAGCCTCGTGCCGGCGGCGTCACCCAGCAGATGTACCAGAGCCGCCGACGGCGTGCCGGCGAGCTCGCCGATCGTCCTTATGCCTCGCTCGGCGAGGCGCTGCCGCGTCACCGGTCCGACACCCCACATGAGGTCGACGGGCAGCGGATCGAGGAACTCACGCTCGCGGTCGGGCTCGACGACGACCTGCCCGTCGGGCTTGGCGACCTGGGACGCGACCTTGGCCAGGTGCTTGGTCCGCGCGGCCCCGACCGAGATCGGGAGCCCGACTTCGTCGCGGACCCGGCGGCGGACCGCCACCGCGATGGCGGTGGGCGGCCCGAACAGGTGCGTCGCGCCGGTGACGTCGAGGAAGGCCTCGTCGATCGAGATGCGCTCGACCAGCGGCGTCACGTCGCCGAGGATCGTCATCACGCGATCGGCCAGCTGCTGGTACTCGCCCGAAGTGCCCCCGGACGAAGACGAGATCCGGGCAGAGCTGCCGCGCCCGCCATCCCGGCATGGCTCCGGCCACGCCGTACGCCTTCGCCTCGTACGACGCGGCGAGGACCACCCCACCGTGGGCGCTGCCGCCGACGGCGATGGGCCGGCCGCGCAGCGCGGGGTCGAGCAGCTGCTCGACCGACGCGTAGAAGGCATCGAGGTCGGCGTGGAGGATCGTGGGCCCCTCTCGCACAGGGTCGAGCGTATTCGAACATGTGTTCGAGGGGCAAGGCTCGGCGCCGATGCGCTGGCGACGGCCGCGACGGCTAGCGTGGCGGGGACGGACGGCGGGAATGCCGGCCGCGACGAGGCGGAGGCGATCGGTGATGCGGGCACTGCAGTTCGACGAGCACGGCGGGCCCGAGGTTCTGCGTTGGGCGGAAGCCCCAGAACCGCATGCAGGTGCGGGTCAGCGTCCGGATCCGCGTGAAGGCCGCGAGTGTGAATCCGATCGACTGGAAGGCGATCCGTGGGGCGACGTCCGGCGGCAAGCCGATGACGGGGACGGCGTACCTGGGGTACGACGCGGCCGGCGTCGTCGACGAGGTCGGCGAGGGCGTCACCGGCGTCTCCGTCGGCGACGAGGTCTTCGGGAACGGCCGGAACACCCAGGCGGAATACGCCGTGCTGAACGCCTGGGCGAAGAAGCACCCGTCCGTCGACTGGGCCGTCGCGGCCGCTGTCGGCGTGGCCGGCGAGACCTCGGAGCGAGCCCTGCGCCTGCTGGGCGCGAAGGAGGGCGAGACGCTGTTCGTCGACGGCGGCGCGGGAGGCGTGGGCGCTGTCGCCGTCCAGATGGCACTCGCCCGCGGGATCCGGGTGATCGCGTCCGCCGGGCGAGGGCAACCAGGACTACCTGCGCGAGATCCGCGCGATCCCTGTCCTGTACGGCGACGGCGTGGCCGACCGGGTGCGCGAGGCTGCCGGCGGCCAGGTCGACAAGGTCTTCGACGTCGCCGGCAAGACGCCGATCGAGGAGCTGATCGGCCTCGTCTCCGAGCCGTCGCGGGTGCTGACGATTGCCAACTTCTCGGCCGGCGAGTCCGGCGCCCAGGTCACCGGCGGAAGTGGGGACAGCAAGCCGATGGAGGCCCTCGCGGAGGTGGCCGAGTTGCTGCAGCAGAACAAGCTCGTGATCAAGGTGCAGACCTTCCCGTTCGAACGTGCTGCCGAGGCGTACCGGATCAGCGAGGGCGGCCACGTGCGAGGCAAGCTCGTCCTCGTTCCCTGAGGCCTCGGTCCCCCAGGGAGGCTGTCCACAGCTTCGAAAATCGTCCTGACGAAAGTCCTCGGCGCGCGGGTACGGTCGCTCCATGACCGGCCCCGACCCCGACGACGACCTCCCGGACCGCGTCTCCGCCCTCGAGCAACAGCAGCGGGCAGACCGTCGTGCGCTCGGCTCGCTCGACGCCGACCTCTCGGATCTTCAGCAGCAGCGCCGGCAGGACGTCCGGTTGATGCAGACCTTGCGCGACACCCAACTCGAGCACGGCGAACGGCTCGGACGCCTGGAGACCGGCCTCGGACAACTGCAGTCCCGCGTGGGGGGCCTCGAAGCCACCACGGCGGCCGGATTCGCCGCCGTCGGCTCCCGCCTCGACGTGATCGAGACCGGATTCGCCGCCGTCGGCTCCCGCCTCGATGTGATCGTCGAACTCCTGCGCCAGGACCGAGACCGGGACTAAGCGGCGCCGTCTCCCCACCAGTCGAGCACGCGGAGCGCTCGGAGCGTGTTCCAGCGGCTCGGTTGCCCCACGTCACCGTCGAAGCGGAAGTGAACGCGACCGGGGTGGATGCGGTCGAGCAGCCAGCGGCCGTCCGGCTGCCGCTTCGAGCGCACGGCGTCCACGGCCTCCGCCATCCGGGGATCCGGCTCCGCGCCTGAACGCCGGAAGTAGTCGAGCGCGCGGAGCACGTCGTAGTGCCAGTAGTACGGGAAGGCGGCGTCGAGATAGGCCGCGTCCACGATCTCGCCGGTGCTCTTGCGGCGGAACAGGCCCCGCTCGAGCAGGTACCCCTCCCCGCTCCGCCGCGCCTCGCGAACCGCGTCCGAACCGCCCGTCGCCTGCTCGAACTCGAGCAGCCCGTCGAGGACGTCGATCGTCGTGTGGAACGAGGAGCGCACCGAGCCGAACTCGGCCTCGCAGTTCCAGCCGCCGTCGGCGAGCCGCTCCCCCACAACGCGCTCGACGACCGGTGCGACGTCCACGCCGAAGTAGGCGCCGGCCTCGATCGTCCTGCCGTTGATGCAGGGCTCGACCTCGCCGTCGAAGTACCGCTCCCCGTCGTGCTCCCACCTGGCGTGCTCGGCGACGCGCGCCACCGCGAGGCGCGCGGACTCGCTCGCCGGGTCGAGGCCGAAGATCTGCAGGGTCTGCAGGGTGTGCATGGTCGTCGTCCAGGGCTGCCCCGGCTCGTCGCCCGCGTAGCCGGACGGGAACAGGGCTCCGCCGTCCCACAGCCCGTCGGGACCCTGCAGCGCCAGCAGGCGGGCGCCCCAGCCCTCGTGCTCCACCCGCGCCCGCTCGGCCGCGATCTCGTCGGGCGAGGCATCAGTGAGATCTCGCAGCACCTGCCAGCGCAGAGCCGGATCGGAGTCGAGCAGCCAGTCGACGGGATTCACCGCGGCAGACTACGGCTCACCCGGTGCGGGAAGACGGCGAGGCGGCAGCCGAGCCGTCACGTCCGGCGCGGCCTGCTCAGCAGCCGGACCCGCAGCACGGTGTCGCCCGGTCGCGAGTCGATCGTGATGGTGCCCCCGTGGCGCTCCTCGACGATGCGGCGTGCGTTGTCGAGGCCGAGCCCGGCCCCCTGGCCCACGGGCTTGGTGGTGAAGAA
Source organism: uncultured Actinomycetota bacterium (assembly GCA_963786765.1). Lineage (GTDB taxonomy): Bacteria > Actinomycetota > Actinomycetes > Actinomycetales > Kineosporiaceae > DATKNA01. The sequence continues at coordinate 147,899 of CAWBAJ010000010.1, forward strand.
CGGTTCGAAGGCGCGGGCTGCGATCGCCGGCGGCATGCCGGGGCCGGTGTCAGCGATCTCCACGAGGGCGCCGCCGTTCTCGGCCCGAACCGCCACACGCAACGTTCCCTTGCCGTCCATCGCGTCCAGAGCGTTGTCGATGATGTTTGTCCAGACCTGGTTGAGCTCCCCCGGGTAGGCCTCGACGACCGGCGTCTGCGCGGCGTAGTCCCTCACGACCTCGACCCCCTGCGGGATCCTGTGCCCGAGGACGACGAGGCTGCTCTCCAGGCCTTCCTTGACGTCGACGCGCTGCACCGACGACCTGTCCATCTGCGAGTAGGACTTCATCGCGCCGACCAGCTCGAAGATCCGCGCGGTCGACTCCTTGACCTCCGTCAGAAGGTTGTTCATCGAGATGCTGTTGCTCACCCATTCCAGGCCCGGCGCCAGCCCGGCCTGCCCGAGCACAGCGGCGGCCTGCTCGCACCACGCCCGATCCACCCCCGCCGCTGCAAGTGCCGGAGCGAGCAGCCATGCCTGCAGCACGTCGTGGTCCTCGAGCCAGGACGTCAGGTCGTCCTCCAGGTCGGCCAGGGCGAGCGGGCCGAGGGGAGCCATCGCGGCGGCAGCCCGGCGGCGCAAGTCCTCGAGCTCGGCCAGCTGCGGAGCCGTGATCCGAGCCGCGACGAGTTTGGCCAGCGAGGACTCCAGCGCCGAGCCTGCCGCCTGCAGGGCGTCCACGGCGCGGGTCGCGGCCGCCGCGGGGTTGTTGAGCTCGTGGGCAAGGCCGGCCGCGATCTTGCCCAAGGTGACGAGGGACTCGCGCTGCCGTGCCGTCGCCTCGACGGAACGGGCGGTCGTGAAGACGCCGGTGATGATGTGGCCGCCGAACGGGAACCAGCTGTCCGTGAGCCGCCGGAGCCCGACGGCGGCGAGTCGCAGGGCGCGACCGGCGTCCACCGCGACGCCGCTCGCGAGGAAGACGCCGTGCTCGTCCCAGGCCCGGAACCCGCCGGCCCACTGGCCCGGCGCCTGCATCCGCGCGACGACCATCTCCTCCTGGCCGATCTGCCGGCGGAGGTCGATGGCCCCGTCAAGGAGCATCCACCAGGTGTCCGCCGGATCCCCCTGGTGGAACAGCACATCGCCCGGCTCGATGCGGACCTCGTCCGCCGCATCCGCGAGCTCCGCCACCTGCGCGTCGGTGAGGCCCCGGAACAGACCGAGCGGCCGGAGGTCCGCGACATCGACCATTCGGGCATGAGAACACTCCGGCGTGAGGGTCCGCTAGTGCGGGACGGGCGCGTCGTCGCCACCGGTGCGTAGGCGAGTCGGTAGCGTCGCCGGTCCCCGACCATGGACCTGCCTCAGAGGTGCGCCTCGTGACTTTCGCGGACGAACGGCCGGTGACGCTCCTCGATCGCGTCCGCCAGGAGTGGCCACTGGACGGCGCGAGCGTCGAGGACGACGTCCGGGCGTGGCGGGAGGGCGCCGAGCTCTACGAGGGCGACGACGACGACTTGCTGCACGCGGGCGACCTCATGGCGCGCGCGGTCCGCCACCACGTGCACGGCGAGGGCGTCCTGCGCGACGACGACCTCGCCGTCACGGTGCAGTCCCTGCTCTTCGCGGCCGGCACTCCTGCTCCTGACGACGTGGGGGTGTCCGCCGTGGCGTGCCGCCTCGCCCGTCTCGCGCTGGTCGTGATCGCGCAGCGGGGCTGGCAGCCGGCCCACCTCGGTGGCACCGGGCACGTCACGGCCGGGATCTTCGAGGACGCCGACGTCCACCGCCTGCTCACCCACGCGCTGGCCCCGGACGGCGACCTCGCCGCGTTCTTCGCCGGGCGCCGGGTTCACTGAGGGCCGCCGTCCGCCTTTGCACGCGTTCCGGCCGCAATTCGGCCCCTGGACGCCGTCAGAACCGGCCGGAACGCGTGTGAAGTGGGCCGCGGCCAGCCGGAACGCGTGTGAAGTGGGCCGCGGCCAGCCGGAACGCGTGTGTAGTCGGCCGCGGCCGGGCGGAACGTGTGTGTAGTCGGCCGCGGCCGGCCGGAACGCGTGTGAGGCTACCGTGTCGCCCGTGGCCACTTTGGATGACGTCGCGGCGATCGCCACCGCGTTGACGGAGGTCACGGAGGGCGAGCGCCACGGCCACCGGACCTGGTCCGTCGCGGGCAAGGCGTTCGCGTGGGAGCGGCCGTTCAGCAAGGCGGATCTCAAGCGGTTCGGCGACGAGACGCCACCGAAGGGCCCGATCCTCGCCGTCCGGGTGGAGGACCTGGGCGAGAAGGAGGCCGTCCTCGCGGCGAACCCCGGCGCGTTCTTCACGATCCCGCACTTCGACGGCTACGCCGCCGTCCTGGTCCAGCTCGACGAGGTGACCGACCAGGCGCTGCGCGAGGCCGTTCTCGACGGATGGCTCGCCTGCGCGCCGCCCCGGCTCAGCGACGCCTACCTCGACCGGTAGGCGGAATGCAGGCAGGAACCGGACCGCTGCGCGAACAAAGCCACCGGCTGAGGGCGTGTCGCGCCCCGGGGACCGGACTTCGTTCGCCTGCCCGTCCACGTCCCGCCCCTGCACATGCGCGACGATGGGGCGAGAACTGACCGCGGCCGATGAGTTGGGCGGCCGTCGTCGTCTACACGTTCAGGGACGGCGCCTTGCCGTCCCGCGAGAGGAGAACTGCCCCGTGGAGATGAAGCTCGAGCTCGTCCCCGTCCCCGTCACGGACGTCGACCGCGCGAAGGCCTTCTACGTCGACAAGCTCGGCTTCGCCGAGGACGTCGACGTGCGGCCCTTCGAGGGCCTGCGGGTCGTGCAGGTGACGCCTCCTGGATCGGCGTGCTCGATCGGCTTCGGTACCGGGGCCCCCGTCTACGAGGGGACGCCGGGCTCCGTAGGCGCCCTGCACCTCGTGGTGGCGGACATCGAGAAGGCCCGCGAAGAGCTGCTCGGCCGCGGCGTGGAGGTCGGTGAGGTCACCGACGTCGGCGGTGGCGTCAAGTACGCTGGGTTCGCAGACCCCGACGGGAACGCTCTGACGCTGCAGGAGATGCCCTGGCGCACCGGCGAGGCGTTCTAGAGAGGCTCAGAAGCGGTACGTCGTCTGGCCGTGCGTCCCACCGAAGACGATCGCCTTGGCCGGCGCGACCTGGTAGACGACGGCGCCAGTCGCGCTGCCGCCGGACGAACTGAGCTCGACGAACTTCTCGCCGCGGACCTCGTACGTCCAGTCGTCCCCGTACTTGGCGAACCACGCGGCGGCCAGCCGCTGCAGCGTCTGCGGATCCGTCACCCGCACCGCCGTGCCCTCGACCACCACGTCCTGGCCGCTGTCCCAGCCGTTAGCGCCGGTACTGCCCGTCGTCACGGCGACGCGGGCGTTGCCGTCGAGGTTGCGCTGCTTCTGCTCCTCCTCCCCGGTGCAGAACGCGAAGTTCCCGTCCTGCCAGACGCCCACGAGCGGTACGGCGTGCGGGCGTCCGTCGGCGCGGACGGTGATGATCCAGTACAGCTGGGCGTCCGTCAGGAGGCGCTCGACGGCGGCCCATGGTGGCGCGGTGGCCGAGGCATCCCCATATCTCGGGTCGATCTTTCCGGTCGTCATGCTTCTGGGACGCCGTGGGGATGCTGGACTCATCGGCGGAATCCCGCTCAGGTGGTGCTGCGCCCCTGGAAGAACGAGACCGCCTCGGTGAGCGCCAGGTCGGTCAGCACGGGGTCGTGCCTGGCTCCGACGTCCCGCATGAAGGCGTGCTCCCCGCCCTCGTAGACGTGGAGCTCCACGTCCTCGCGGCCGGCCGCGTACAGGGCCGAGAGCACCTGGAGCCTCGCCGGCGCCGGCACGTGCGGGTCCCGCGACCCGAAGACGATCATCATCCGGCCGTGGACGTCGCCTGCGCGAGCCAGCGAGCCCGCGTCGTCGTCCGCACCCAGGGCGCCGTTGTGCAGGCCTGTCGGGTAGAAGCAGACGGTGGCCGCGACGCGGCGGTCGAACGCCGCCCGGAACGCGAGGTGACCGCCGATGCAGAACCCGGTGGCGAACGTCTCGTCCACGTCCTCCCGCTGCTCCATCCAGTCGAGGACCGCGACGCGGTCCGCGTCGAAGTCCGCGACCGCCGTCGCGGCGGCGCCCGCCTGGCCGGCCGCCTTCCCCGCGTCGTCGAACTCCAGGGCCACGCCCGCCAGCTCGCCGTGCGGATAGATCTCCGGCACCACGACCCTGAACCCGTACGACGCCAGGCGCCGCCCTGTCCGCAGGGTCGACTCGGTCAGCTGGAAGATGTCCGTGTACAGCAGGACCCCGGGGTGCGGCCCACCCCCCACCGGCCCGATCACGACCGACCGGATCTCGCCGGCCGGCGACGGTACCCGCACCTCGTCCTCACGCAGCTTCACGGGCCGTCACCCTACGCGGAGACTTCCGGCCCACAGGCCCCGGCTCGGCGCGCTCCCGCTGCCCGACAGGAGTACAACCCCGGTAGCGACCATGGACGGGGGTTCGAGGTGGACAACCCGATCGAGCGGCCACTGCGGGCCCTGGACGCGTGGCAGCAGCGCCACCGGGTCACGGCGATCATCTTCGCGGTCGTCAAGAAGTTCGGCGACGACCAGGCCGGCAACTACGTCGCCCAGCTGACGTACTACGCCTTCGTGTCAACCTTCCCGCTGTTGCTGGTCCTCGTAACCGTCACCGAGATCGTGCTCGTCAACCACCCCGAGTGGCGACAGCAGCTGCTCGACACCGCGCTGTCCGAGTTCCCGATCGCCGGGCCCACGCTGCAGCAGTCGGTCCGGACGCCGTCAGGGTCGGGGCTGACGCTCGTCATCGGGCTCGTCCTCGCGTTCTGGGGCGGCAGCGGCCTCGCCGGCACCATGCAGACCGTCCTGAACTCGCTGTGGCTCGTCCCGAAACGGCAGTGGCCCGGCTTCCCGTGGAACTACCTGCGCAGCATCGCCCTGATCCTGCTGCTCGGTGTCGGCGTCGTGCTGACCGCCCTGATGGCGGCCTTCGCCGGCGCCGGGCACGTGCTCGGCCTGTCCGGCACGGGCGTCCACCTGCTGACGATCGTCCTGACGACGCTCGTGTACTGCGGGCTGTTCCTCCTCGGCTTCCGGCTGGCGGTGAGCCGGCAGGTCCCGACCCGGGACCTGGTGCTCGGCGCGTTGCTGTCCGGGATCGCATGGCAGGTGCTGCTGACCCTCGGCGGCACCCTGGCCGCGCGCCTGTACCACAGCCGCGAGGTCACCGGGGTCTTCGCGCTCGTGCTGGGGTTGCTCGGGTGGTTCGCACTGCAGGCGACGGTCACCGTGTACGTGGTGGAGCTGGACGTCGTCCGCGCGCGCCATCTCTGGCCCCGCTCGCTGACGCAGCCCCCGCTGACGAAGGCGGACGAGCACTACCTGCGCGCCTCGGCCCAGGCGGAGGCGCGCCGCCCCGAGCAGCGGGTGCAGGTCGACTTCGATTCCGCCGACTCCACCGGCTCCGCCGACTCCACCGGCTCGGCCGGCTCCGCCGACTCCGCCGAACCGGCCCCGCCGAGCTGACCGGGGGGAGATCGGGCAGGAATTGAGGAGCGCGCACGAGGCCGACGTGTCTACGGTGCGAGGCATGTCCGACGTGGGAAGCCTGACCGTGCGAGCGTGCACGAGCGACGATCTCGGCACCGTGCTCGCGCTCGCGCGCGCCGACGAGGAACGGGTCTCGGGGCTGCCGTCGAGACTCGTCGACGGCGACGTCAGGGACTGGTGGCAGACCGTCGACCTGGCCGCGAACTCCTGGCTGCTCTTCTCCCCCGAGACGCAGGCCGCGGTCGGGACGGCCTGGCTGGACCTGCCGGACGGGGAGCTCGGGATCACCTTCCCCATCACGACCGGGCCCGACCTCATGCCCGTGCTGATGGACCTGGTGGAGCGCCGGGCGACGGAGCTGGGTGCCCAGCGGCTGCAGACGGTGGTGCTCGTGCCGGATCCGCCGGCGGCGCAGCTGCTGGCGGACCTCGGCTACGCGGACATCCGGCGCTTCTTCGAGATGGCGATCGAGTTCGACGACGCACCGCCGCCCGCATCGCTGCCGGACGGATTCACCCTGGACGTCGCCACTCCCGACGACGGGCGGGCGTTCCACGCCGCGATCGACGAGGCGTTCCAGGATCACTGGGAGCACCACTCCCGGCCTTTCGACGAGTGGTGGCAGACGCGCACGAGTGACCCCGAGTTCGACATCGCCTGGTGGTTCATGGTCCGTTCCGGGGACGAGATCGTCGCGACCATCCGGAACGTGCCGGCGCGCAACGGCGGCGTCTACGTGGCGACCCTCGGCGTCCGGGGGAACTGGCGGGGTCTCGGCCTGGCGAAGGCCCTGCTGCATCACACGTTCGTCCGCTCCTACGAGGCGGGGTTCCGCCGCGTCACGCTCGGCGTGGACGCGAGCAGCCCGACCGGGGCCACCGCCCTGTACCGCAGCGTCGGGATGACGACCGAGCTCGAGAGCGCCGTCTGGGAGAAGCGCCTCGGGCAACCGTGACGGCCCCGCCCCGGAGTCAGACGGTCAGGCCGGCCTTGTCGACGTTGCGGTGGAAGCGCATCCCGGCGAGGCCACCCAGGACGGCGCCGGCCAGGCTCACCAGGGCCGCGACGAGCAGGGCGATCAGGCCCCCGGTCGTCAGGCTGCCCTCGGCGACGGGGAGCCGCGGGAAGCTGTTCAGCGTGCCGAGGACGTCGTACTTGCTCCCCGCGATCGCGCCGAGCACGGCGACCACGACGGCGATCACGACGGCCCACAGCCACACGGCGACGCCCTGTTTCGCGCCGTTGAACCGCGCCATCCGCCCCGCGACATAACCGCCTGCGTAGTACGCCACGAACAGGATGACGGCCAGGGCGATGCCGCCGGCCAGCCCCACCGTGGACGCATTCTGGCTCGCCTGACCCACGGCCTGCGCGGTGTCGGTGTTCGTCGCCACGCCGACGGCTGCGCCGGCTGCGGCGAGCAGCGCGGTGAGCAGGACGGCGGTTCCGGTGGCCGTCAGCCAACCGAAGAACGCCGAGCCGAATTTGATCCCGCCGTACCGCTCCTGCTGCCGTTCGAGCACCGCCTCACGGTTCAGGCCCAGCTCGCTGGCCCGGTCCCCGATCGACGTGGCACCGTCGGCGCCTCTGCGCGTCGACTCCTGCCCGTCGTCGCGAACACTCGAGACGTCGTCCCGTACGTCGCCCACGGACTGGGCTCCGACAGTGCGCGGCTGGTCCGGACTCGACATGTGCACTCCCGCTCGCTGGCCATCTCAGAACGAGGGGTTTCGTGCCCTCGTCCGTCGATCCCTAAGCCGCGCGTCCATCGCCCAAAATTGGGTGCGCCTCGGGCGGCCGCAGAGTGAGCAGCAGGCGATGGGCGGTGATGACCACCGCGAGCCAGGCGACGCCGAGCGCCCAGGCCGCCAGGACGTCGGTGAGCCAGTGATGGCCGAGGTAGACCCGGCTGAGCCCCATCGTGACCGCGAAGGCGACCGCGGCGGCGACGGTGAGGCTCCTCGCGCGCGCCGACCTCTGACGACGAAGCACCAGGTAGGCGACGACACCGCCGATCGCGGCGGCGTTCAGCGAGTGCCCGCTCGGGAAGGACGCGCTGAGCTCGTACGGCGGGACGGCGTCCACCAGGGGCGGCCGGGTACGCCCGACGAGGTCCTTGCCCACGACCGTCAGGAGCAGGGATCCGGCAGCGGTGGCGGCGATCAGGACCACCGGCGTCCACTGCCGCCAGAGCAACGCCAGGGTGACGGCGACGGCGGTGGCGAGGATGGGCATGCCGACGGGTCCGCCGACCGTCGTCCAGGCTCTGACGAGGTCGTTCCCGAAGGGTGTGCGCATCGACATGGCGAGGTCGAGGGCAGGCCGGTCGAGCCCGGCGACGCCGTCCTTCTCGACCACCGCGTCGTACACCGAGCCCGCCAGCGCCGTCGCCGCGGAGACGACGAGCAGTCCGGCGATCAGACTGACCGCCAGCACCTGCGGCGGCGTCAGATGCCGGTGCAGCCGGCGCGCCAGCGTCACCAGGAACCGCCCGAAGCGGGTGGGCCAATGCGTCAGGTCGCGCGTGCCGACATAGCGCTGCTTGGGGTCCTCGAGCAGCAACTCGTCGGCCGGCCCGCCCTCGGCGGGGAGCTGCGGGCCAGGGCCGGGAGACGTCACCGAGGGAGCATGCGCTTCACGGCGGTCGGGCGCGCGACGACCTTGACGCCGTGGGAGGGCGCCGGGTCAGGCCGCGGCGGCCAGGCGCGTGATCGCTGCGAGCGAGCGGTCGACGTCTGCCTCAGTCGTGGTGTGGTTCGACACCGAGATCCGCATGTAGCGGCGGCCGTGCCAGGTGGTGCCGCCCATCCAGCAGGTCCCGTCCTGCTGCACCGCCTCGATCACGCGATCGGTCCGGTCGTCGGCGCCGAAGCTCACCAGCACCTGGTTCAGGACGACGTCGTTCCCGATCTCGAAGCCGGCGTCCGTCAGGCCGTCCGCGAACCGGCACGCCAGCGCACAACACCGCTCGACCAGCTCCGCGACACCATCGCGGCCGAGCTCGCGCAGGCCGGCCCATGCGGCGAAGCCGCGGGCGCGGCGGGACGACTCGAGCGTGAAGTCCGAGCGGGGGGCGGCCGCGGCGGACGCCGCCGTCACGAGGTAGGACGCCGTGTACGACATGGCGGCGGCATGCACGTCCGGCCTCGAGCAGAACGCGAACGCGGAGTCATACGGCAGGTTCAGCCACTTGTGACCGTCGCAGGCCCAGGAGTCGGCGAGCTCCAGGCCGTCCACCAGATGCCGGTACTGCGGGCTCGCTGCCGCCCACAGGCCGAACGCGCCGTCGACGTGCACCCAGGCGCCGTGCGCCTGTGCGATCTCGCAGGCCGCCCGCAGCGGGTCGCAGGCTCCCGTGTTCACGTTGCCGGCCTGCAGGCACACGATCGCCGGACCCGGCTCGCGCGAGGCGATCACGCGCTGCAGGTCGCCGGGGTCCATCGCCCCGTTCGCATCGGCGCGGACCGGCTCGACGACGTCCGCGCCGAGGCCGAGCAAGCGCAGCGAGCGGTCGATCGTCGCGTGCCGCTCCGCACCGGCCACCACTCGCACCCGGGGAGCGCCCGACAGGCCCCTGCTCTCGACGTCCCACCCGACCTGCGCGAGCACCTCGTGCCGGGCCGCCGACAACCCCACCGTGTTCGCCGCCTGGGCACCCGTCACGAAGCCGACGGATGCCGATGCGGGCAGACCCGTCAACGCCTTGATCCACTCGCCGGCCACCTCCTCGGCCGCCGTCGCGGCGGGCGACGACGCGGCGTTGAAGGCCATCTGATCCCAGCCCGCGGCGAGCATGTCAGCGGCCGTTGCGGACGGCAGCGCACCACCCACCACGAACCCGAAGAAGCGCGGCCCCGCGGTCGCGACCAGGCCGGGTTCGACGGCTCTGACCAGGTCGGCGAGGACCGCCTCAGGAGGGAGGCCGTGATCCGGCAGCGGCAGGTCGAAGGCGGCGCGGACGTCGTCCAGCGACTGGCCGGAGACCACCGGCCGGTGGGCGAGCGAGGCGCGGTAGCGAGCCGCCTCGTTCGCGGCGGCGCCGAACAGGGAGGAGAGATCGATCACGACCCGACCGTAGACGGCCGCGGCGCCGAGGTGTACCCCTGAGCGCGTCAGGAACCGGGCGGCGGGCCGAGCGGTGGCCGCCACGGCTGGAGGCCCGGCACGTGGTGCACGACATGGTGGTGGACGACGTGGTGCACGACCTCCTGGACGACGTGCACGTGCCGCTCGACGTTGACCTGGTGCGCGATCGTGCCGCTGACCTCGAGCGCGACCGGGCGGCCGGATCCGGAACCGGATCCGGCGAGGGCCCGGCGCGCGACCTCGACCGCGACCCGGACGGCGACGGTCGCAGCCGCCGCCCCCGCTCCGACGACGACGGGGTTGCGGGCGATCGGGGCGAGAGCGGCACGCAACGCGACGGTGCGGGACTGCAGGCGCCGGGTGACGCTTCCTCCCGCCGGGTGCGGCCGCACGACGACGCCGGTCGTCGCGCCGTCGGGCAGTTGCTCGGCGTCGTCCGCCGCGGTGCCCTGCTCGGCGTCGTCCGGGGGGATGCCCTGCTCGTCAGCCATACCTCGATGATGGGCGCGCCGGGCCACCCGGTCCAGGCAGCAGGTCACACCGGAAGGATCCTGCGGGCCCACACCGCGTAGACGGGATCGCTGAACGCGTCGCCACCCGCCCTCAGTTCGGCCGAGGCCGGCCCGAAGCCGCCGGCGTCCTCGAGGTACCGCCGCACGATCTCGACGCGGCCCTCGTCGTCGGTCTCCAGCCAGCCCCGGATGGCCTTCGTCGGGAAGCAGCGGTTGCTGAAGGTCACGACGACGAGACCGCCGGGGCGCAGCACCCGCGCGACCTCGCGGAACACGTCCACGGGGCGCACCAGGTAGTCCACGGAGACGCAGCAGGTGACCGCGTCGAAGGCGGCGTCCGGCAAGGGCACGCGAGGGTTCTCGTTGAGGTCGTGCAACACCCGCTCGTCGGCGAGCTCGTTCGCGGCGAGCTCCGCGTCGTTCAGGCCGAGGACGACGAGCCCCCGGTCCGGCGGCCGCGACAGGTGCGAGACCCACGAGGCCATGAGATCGAGCACGCGGCCGTCGGGAACGCCCAGCTCGTCGTACAACTCGCGCACCGCTCGGATCGCGCCGTCGTCGATGTGCGTGACGAACCGAGGGAACGCGTAGAAGTCGGCGTCGCCGGCGGGGTCCTCCCGGTCGAAGAAGCCGCGTGGCCATTCATCCCCGAGGTCCACTCTTGCGATGGTGCGGCTCGTGGCCCGGCAGCGCGACCGGGCGGCCCAGCTGTGGGGGTGGCGTGGGACCGCTGTGGGTGGGACGGGCGGGGACGCGGGGACAGTCTCGACGGCATGACGAACACCACGAACGCGACCCCGACCGACGTCCACGACATGTACGTGGTGCACCGCGCCTTCCGTCGCGAGTTCACCCTGCTCCCCCGACTCGTCCGGGTCGTCCCGGCCGGCGACACCGCCCGCGCCGCCGTCGTCGCGAAGCACGCCCGCCTCCTCCTGCAGGGACTGCACCTGCACCACACCAGCGAGGACCTGCTGCTGTGGCCCAAGCTCCTCGAGCGATGCACGCCCGACGCCGCGCTCGTGCACCGGATGGAACGGCAACACGAACGCGTCGAGCACCACACCGAGCGGTTGCACGCCGCGCTGAGTCGCTGGGAGGCCGAGGCCCGGCCGGCGGTCACCGAGGAGGTCGCGTTAATCTTCGACGCCCTGCACGAGGCCCTCGCCGAGCACCTCGGGGAGGAGGAGCGCGAGATCCTTCCGCTCGCGGCGCGGCACGTCACGCAGGCGGAGTGGAACGAGATCGGCCAGCACGGGATCGCGGGCATGAGCAAGTCCCAGCTGCCGCTGCTGTTCGGGATGATCCTCGAAGAGGCGACCCCGGGCGAGGCCGCGGATCTCTATGCGAGCGTGCCGCCGCCCATCCGGGTGCTGACCCGGATGGTGTTCCTGCCGCGGTACCGCAGGTACGTCACGAAGGTCCGGGGTGCCGCCTGATCGCGGCGGCAAGCGTGGGGACGTCGCCGGGCGGCATGACCCGGCCGCGTTCCCACGCCTGCGCGAACGCCTCCTCCCCGAGCTCCGCCCGCACGGCGGCGAGCCACGTCCGGGCGGCGTCCGGGTGCGGCGGGTAGGCGACGGTTCCGGACGCCGACTGCGCGCCGGCCGCGAACAACCGTGCCGCCAGTTCGGCCTGACCGCGTCGAGCGGCGAGCGCGGCGAGTGCGGGAAGCGAGTACGCGAGCGTCCAGGTCGTGCCGATGTCGGCCGCCAGGTCGACGGCCTCCGTCAGCCGCTCCAGCGCGGTGTCGTCGTCGCCGGTGACGACGGCGAGACTCGCCTGCCCGTTCAGCGCCGTCGCCAGGGTGAAGGGGCTGCCGAGCGCCCGTGCCACGCTGCCCGCCTCGAGCAGAGCCGCTCGGCTCGCCTCGACGTCCCCGTCCCGCAGCAACCGCTGGCCCTCACCGGCCAGAGCGTGTGCAGTCGCCCAGTCGTCGCCGGCAGCCGCCGCGAGCCGCCGCCCCTCGGCGAAGTCCGCCGCCGCACCGCCGGCATCGGCCGCCACCTTGCCGATACCCGCAACCACCAGCGACTCGACGAGCAGGGCCGCGTCCTCGGACGCCCGGGCAGCCTCGACCGCCGCCGCCGCGGGGGCAGCCGTTCCGGGGACGTTCCCGGAGGCGTAGCGCAGCCCGGCCACCGCCAGGTGCAGGGCCGCGCGCCCGGCGGCGTCCAGCACCTCCGGCTGGATCTGCCGCAGCCGGCCCAGCCCCTCGACCGCGTACCCGCGCAGGGCCCAGTACAGCCAGGTGTCCGCCAACAGGCGGGCCGCACGGCCAGGGGCGACGTCGACGAGCCGGGTCAGCGTCGCGCCGAGGTTGCCGTGCTCCGTCCGCAGCAGGTCGAGCCACTCGCGCTGCTCGGGGCCGCGCAGCCCGGCGCGTGCCGCCGTGGCCAGCTCCAGGTAGAAGGCCGCCGCGGCGTCGGCGACGTCCCCGGCCTCACCCGACTCCGCCAGGCGCGCGGAGGCGTACTGCCGCACCGGCTCCAGCAGCCGGTAGCGGCCGCGATCCAGGGCCCCGTCGGGCCCGCCGCCGGGGCCGGCCTGGAGAACCGCGAGGGACTGCTCCACCAGTCCGCCGAGCGCGCCGAGGACGCCGGCGCCGAAGACGTGCTCGGCCGCCGCCAGGTCGAACCCGCCGGCGAACACGGAGAGCCGGCGCAGCAGGACCTGCTCGTCGGCGGTGAGCAAGTCGTGGCTCCAGTCGAGGGTGGCGCGGATGGTCCGCTGCCGTTCGGGCAGATCGCGGGAGCGCGGCGAGCTGACCGCGGAATCGAGCCGGGCCAGTAGCTCCCGCGGTGCCAGGAAGCGAGCGTGCGCGGCGGCCAGCTCCAGCGCCAGCGGGAGCCCGTCGAGACGGCGGCAGATCTCGGCGACGGCCGGCGCGGTCCGTTCGGTGAGCCGGACCTCGCCGCCTGCGGCCCGGGCCCTGTCGAGGAACACCCGGGCCGCCGCGGAAGCGGCGACGCTTGCCGGGTCGTCCTGGGAGGGCAGGGTCAGCGGCTCCACGGGACGCTCGAACTCGGCGCGGAGCCGCAGCGGAGCCCTGCTCGTGGCGATGATCACGAGGCCCGGGCAGCGCGCGAGCAGCTCGCCGACGTCCGGCGCCCCGGCCAGCACGTGCTCGACGTTGTCGAGGACCACGAGCTGCCGCCGGACGCCGACCACGGCGGCCAGCCCGTCGACGACCGGCTCCGCCAGCTGGCGGACACCGAGTGCCCCGGCGATCGCGGGGAGCACCAGCCTGGCCTCGCGCACGGAGGCGAGCTCCACCACCGCGACCGCACCGTCGAAGTCGGCGTCCAGGACCCGCGCGACGTCGACGGCGAGGGCCGTCTTGCCCACCCCGCCCGGGCCCGTCAGGGTCAGCAGCCGGGTCGCGCCGGACCGCAGCAACCCGACCACCTCGCTGCGGTCCTCGTCTCTGCCGACGAGCGGTGCCGGCGGGAGCAGGAGCCCGGGCGGCGGCGCGGCTTCGGTCGACCGCGGCGGCGCGCTGCTCGCCGGCGAGGACCCGCTGCTCGCCGGCGGGGGTGTCGCACCACCCGCGGCGGCGGTCAGGGCGGCGCGGTCGTTCTCGTCGAGGGCGAGCGCGTCCGCGAGCGCCCGGACGGTGTGCGGATACGGCCGGCGCCGCTCACCCCGCTCGAGGGCGCCGATCGCCTTGGCGGTCAGTCCGGCGCGGGCCGCGAGCTCCTCCTGGCTGAGTGCGACGGCCGCCCTGGCCTGACGCAGTAGCTCGGCGAAGGTGCCGGGGCCCGCCTTCGCCGCGTCCACCGGCGGCAAGGTAGCAGCGTGGGCGGGGTGTGGGGGTGCTGTGGGTGGGGCCGGCACCCGTCCAGCCGGGAGGCTCGACGGCATGACGACAGCGACTGCGCGACCCGGCGCCCCCGCCCGCACCTACCGTTACGCCGGCCAGACCTCGGCCGTGCTGCTCGTGGCTTTCACCGGCTCGGCGGCGTACACCCTCTACGTCACGCTCGCCGGCCTGCCCGCGGACGGCTTCTCCGCCACCTCCCCCGTCGCCTGGGCCTATTACGCCATCGGGTTCGCTGCGGCGCTCGCCGTCCGCCGCGACCGGCGCGGCGCGTGGCTGGCGCTCGCCGTGCTGTTGCCGGTCTTGCTCACCGTCAGCGTGCTCGTGTACCCGGCGGCGTTCGTGCCCGAACTGCAGACGCCGATCGGCTGGCTGGAGAACGACGGGTACGTTTCCTTGCTCGCGGTGGCGCTCTACCTCACCGTCCAGCGGCTGCGGCGGGTCTCCCTGGTCCCCTGACCGGGTCCGCCTGGGTCAGGCGGCGACGGGCTCCTCGACGGGAAGCACCTGTGCGTCGGCCGCCGCGCGGAGCTCGCCGAGCCGGACGAGCGCGACGCCGGCCACGACGACGACACCGCCGATCGCCTGGAGCACCGTCGGCACCTGACCGATGAACAGCCACGCGAACGCGACCGCGAAGAGCACCTCGGCGAGGCCGACGAACGACGACAGCGTCGCCCCCAGCAGCCGCGCGCCGAGAATGCCGAGAACGTAGGCGAACGCCGCCGCGACGATCGCCAGCCCGAGCACGGGCACGAGCCAGCTCATGTGCTGCCCGGCAAGCTGAACGGGCGCGGTCGCCGTCCGGAAGGGGACGAGGCCCGCCGCGATGCCGGCCAGCATCGCGGCACCGCCGATCCAGAGGCCGGCGCACGACAGTGCGAGCGGCGGCAGCGGCTGGGCGTCGTCGCTCCCCAGGACGTAGAAGGTCGCGAGCCCGACGGCCGCGACGAGCCCCCACAGGACGCCGACGCCGTCGAGGCGGAACCCGCCGAAGACGTCGAGAACCAGCGCGAGGCCGGCCAGCGCGACCACCGCGCCCGCGAGCACGACAGGACGTGGCCGGCGGCCGTGCCGCAACCACATCCAGGCGACGACGGCGATCGTCCCCTGGTACTCCAGCAGGAGCGCGACGCCGACGGACAGGTGCGCGATCGCGTTGAAGAACGCGAACTGGGCGCCCGCGACGGCGACCACGCCGTACACGAGCATCGCTGGAGCGCTCGTGCGCAGGAGCGACCAGCGGCCCCGCATCGCGAGCGCGGCCGGGATCGTCAGCACGGCCGCCGCCAGGAGCACGCGCGCGGTGACGGCGGCGCCGGGCGTCCAGCCGGTGGCGATCAGGGATCCGGCGAAGGACCCCGAGGTGGCGAACGCCGCGGCCGAGAGGAGCACCAGCACGAGGCCGGCGACGCGTCCGTTCGACATGGGAACCTCCGTAAGGGTCTTAGCGTTCTACACTCCTGACAGGAACGACCCTAGTAGGAGAGCTGAAAGGGGTCAAGTGCATGTTTGCCCATGACACGGAACGCGCGCTGGCGGCTGCGGTGGCCCTGGTCAACACCGGTCGCCAGGACGAGGAGCAGCTGCCGGACGTCGCCGCGCTCGACGCGTTCGTCGAGGAGTGGCAGTGGACCGGCGACCGCACCCACGACGAGGCGGAGCTCGAGGCCGTCCGCGCCTTGCGCCCGCGGCTCGCTCAGCTCTGGAGCGTCGGCGAGGACGAGGCGGCGGGCTTGGTCAACGAACTGCTCCGCGAAGCCGGCGCACTCCCCCAGCTCGTCAGGCACGACGACTACGGCTACCACATCCACGCGACGTCCCCGCACGCACCGCTCGCCGATCGGATGGCCGTCGAGGCGGCCATGGCGTTCACCGACGTGATCCGTGCCGAGGCGCTCGACCGGCTGCGCATCTGTGAGGCCGATCGGTGCATCGACGTGATCGTCGACCTGTCGAAGAACGCCTCGCGACGGTTCTGCGACGCGACGTGCGGCAACCGGATGAACGTGGCCGCCTACCGCCGGCGTCGCGCCCGGGCCTGAATCGCGGCGTCGGGTCCCGCGCCCACCGCCGACGCCGCGCCCGGGCCCGAACCGCGGCGTCGGGTCCCGCGCCCACCGCCGGCGCCGCGCTCCCCTCCGCACCCAGGGGGACCCTGACCTCGGACCGTATGTGCTGCCCCACTCAGCGGGGCAGCGCATACGGTTTTCGGGGACACATACCTTTCCCCGCGTCCTCGCCCCCCGGGTCGTCGTCAGGGAGTGGTCGGCGGGTCCAGGAAGACGAGCGGCTTGGACGACGGCAGCCGCAGGCCGAACCCTCGCTGGCGCCGCCGCTCGGCGGCCCGCTGACGCTGCAGCAGCAGCTCCGCCCGCCGCAGGCGGCGCGTCTGCGCCTCGTCCTTCTCCGCCCTCGTCCCCCGCTCAGTGCCTTGCTCGTTGCTCTGCTCGCTGCTCTGTCCGGTCCAGCGCCCCATCCCGCACCTTCCCTCGAGTTCGCGCTCCGCACGCCCCCGAGCCGGCTGATGTCCGCTGCCACCCCCCGCGGCGAACGGCGGCCGGCCGCCGAACCCGATTCTGGTCCGGAGGATCGAGCTCCGACGGGTCGCTGCGCCACGATCGTCCGTTCTCGGGATGGATCAACTCCGCATCGCGGAGCAGACCAGGACAGGTCAGTGCGGGAACACCTGGCTCACCGCGCCCCCGGCCGGGAGAATGCGACGACCCGGACCACCCCACGGAGGACCCATGGCGCAGTTCACGGCCCACCACGCGAGAGCCGCCTCGTGACTCCGCCGGGCCCGGAGGAGCCCCTGACGGCAGCACGGTTCACCCTCACCGCGGACGGCACGCCGATCGCGGGCGTCGTCCGCGTCTCGGCCCTGGAGCTCTCCGGCGGCGGGATCGGCGTGACCGTCGCACCGGTGACGGTCACCAGGCTGGTGGGCGGCGACGACCTCTTCCATGACTGGGCGCACGACGTGATGGGCCGCGGCGGCGACCGGACGGCGCGCAACCTCGTGCTCACCGTCCACGACCACGCCGGCCGGCCGGTGGCCGGGTGGGAACTGCTGGGCGTGATGCCGGTGGCGTACTCCCCCGCATGCCAGCTCGACGCGCTGTCGCCCGAGGTGGTGACCGAGACCCTCACGGTGTCGGTCACTGAGGTCCGCCCGGTGCCGGGCGGATCCACGACGTAGCGCTCAGTCGCGGAACCGCGGTCAGGCCGCGAGCTGTTGCGCCGTCAGCACCTCCACGGTCGGCTGGCTGCCCGCGACCGCCAGGTCGCCGGTCGGGAGGGCGACGGCGGACGCTGCGTGCAGGCCGGGACGGAGCGCGATCCGGCTGTGGTCACCGGTCGCGAGATCCCACACCGTCACGTGCTCGCCGCCGACGGCGGCGACGTGGTCGGCGTCCAGCACCACCAGGGCGAGAACCCAGCTCCCGTGGGCCCCGAGCTCCTCGGGCCAGCCGCCGATCCCGAGGTCGTTCCAGAGCCGGACGACGCCGCGCTGGCCGCCGGCCGTCACCAGGGCGCCGCGGCCGATGGATGCGAGCGCCAGGGTGATCTCGCGGCGCTGACGGAGCTCGACGACGTTGCCGCCGGGTGAGCCCCAGTGCAGCAGACGCCCGTCGCGCCCCGCGGTGACGACCGAGTCCGAGCCCAGGACGGCGACTGCCTCGATCCCCCCCGGATGCATGGCGAGGACCTCGCGGTGCCCGGGGCGCCAGGCGAGGACCTGCCCGTCGTGTCCGGCGGTGACGAGCCGGCCGTCCGGCGCGACCAGAGCACAGGTGATCCCGGCGTGGTGACACCCGACGACGGCCGCGAGCTCGTCGTCACCATCGACCGCCCGGCCGACGAGGAAACCGTCGGATCCGGCGGAGAGCAGCACGCCGCCGGACACGAGCAGGGCGCTGACGTGAGCGCCGTGCCGGCCCAGCACACGGTGCGGACCGCCGGGCCGCGTCGGGTCGACGACGACGATGTCGCCCTTCGGCCCCGTGGCCAGGAAGAGGCACGAGCCGCAGGCAGCGAGCGGGCCGCTTCCCGTTGCCGCCCGCGTCCCCACCGAAGTGAGGTCGCGCCCTGCCGGCGGCGGGGGCAGCACGCGCCTCGGCGGCGACGGTGCACGGCGGAGAAGGGCGGGGGGCTGCTGGTCGTCGTCCGGTAACGACCGCCGAACCTGCGGAGGAACTGCGGCCGTCGCATCTTGGGACGTCATGACGCTCACCGTCACCTTCGTCGCGCCTTGGAGGCGTGCATGGAGATGGCGCACGGCCGCGACGGGGAGTCCTCGCGTCTGCAGATTCACACGACGCGGACGTACCCCATGGTCACCTAGTCGTTACACGGAGGCAAGAGGCGGGGTCTACCCTTTGCCGCTCGGTTACGGCGGTCAGGACCGTGAGGAGGCCGCGAACAGGCCGCCGATGACGAGCAGAACGAAGAGCACTCCGAGCACGAGCAAGACCGACCCGATGATCCCGATGATCTTGGCAGCCACGGCCATCCCGCGGTTCGCCGGGTTGCGCCGGCCCTGATCGATCCCCTGGATCTCACGGTTGGCCAGGACCCAGGCCACCGGGCAGACGAGCTGGAACGCGACGAGGCCGACGATGGCGACCACGAGGGCGAGAACCGCCTGGCTGGGCTCGGGGTACATCGCCACGTCGCCGGGGTACGGCGCGCTGCCGTAGGCGGGCTGCTGACCGTAGGGAGGGCTGCCGTAGGCGGGCTGCTGACCGTAGGGAGGGCTCCCGTACGCCGGCGGCTGACCGTAGGGAGGGCTCCCGTACGCCGGCGGTTGACCGTAGGGAGGGCTCCCGTACGCGGGCTGCCCGGACGGCGGCTGCCCGTACGCGGGTAGCCCGGACGGCGGCTGCCCGTCCACCGGCGGCTGGTCCTCCCCCGCTCCTGGCGGCGGGTACGGCTGGTCGCGCTCGCCCTCGTGCTCGGACATGTCTGCCCCGATCCTCTCCGACGCCCCGCCGACCAGCCCAACCTACCGATGGTCATGGTCGGGGTGCACCCGCCGCGACCCCCGGTATGGGGACGAGCGGGCCGGCCGGCGGGCGGCGGCCCCGGTGCGTCAGCCGGAGGCGGGACCGGTCGGTGCGGGGGAACTGCGCAGTGACAGCGGGGCCGGGGGGCTCGAGGAGGTCGTCGCGGACGGCGCTTCACCGGTGGCGTCCCCGGCTGCGGACCGTGCCGCCTCTTGCGCCGTCCTCAACGCGTCTCGCACCCCGGTCACCAACTCGTGCGAGGTCAGGTCGAACCGGAGCGCGCGCACCACGGCCGTCACGAGCACCGAGGCGCCGGCCGGCGGGCGCGCCGCGACGCTCGTCGCCTGCAGCAGCACGCGCGCGCCCCCGGCGAGCTCGTGACCCGGCGTCTGCACCTGCGTCGCGACGGCGCTCGCCAACATCTCCATCGGCTCCGGCAGCTCGACCGCCTCCTCGGGCAGAACCACGGGGCGTCCGACGAGCAGCTCCGCGACCTGCCGGGCGGCGACGTCCGTGACGGCGCTGCCCTCGACCTCCCACGCCTTCTCGACCACCCGCCACGCCGGGTCCAGCTCGCCTCTCGTCGCCGCCGCGATCGCCGCCTCCTCGAGCAAGATCTCCAGGTGCGGTGCCTCGGGCGTGGAGAGCTGGTCGATGTCGGCGAGCAGTTCGTCGCCGGGACGCTGCCCGTCGTGCACCAGCCGGCGGCAGACCAGGAGGAGCGCGTCCGGACGGGGCAGGCACACGACCGTCACGGTGCTGACGGTCGTCGTCCTGTCCTCGTCGTCCGGACCGCGCCCCGCAGGCACGTACTCGACCCGTACCGCGGGCACCGGCGCCGCGGCTGCCAGCTGCTCCAGCGCCTCCGTCAGGAAGGCGACCCGGGACTCCAGTCGCTCGATCCGGCCCAGGTCGTCGTCCGCCGGTCCGAGCCACGGCAGGCCGCCCGGCCGGATGACGCGGGGCCGGTCGCGTTGCCAGGCGAGTGCGGCGATCACGCCGGTGGCGAGCACCACGAGCAGGACCACCGTGACGAGGAGAACGATCACCGGATCCGGGCCGCTGTCCGCCGGCGCCTGGACCGCGGGGCGCGCGCCCGGGCGAGGGAGTGGCCGTCGCCGCCGCCTGCACGCGGCCGATGGCCGTGCGGGCCTGCTCGTTGTCGACGTCCTGGGTGAGGGCCTGCACGTAGAGGTCCTCGGCCTCCGCGAGGCTCCCGCGCCGCTCCGCCGAGGCCGCTCGAGCGAGGAGCAGCCCGACCTTCGCCTGCGCGTTCTGGACGTCGTGCTGGCCGTCAGTGGCGCAGTCGCCCTCGGAGGCGCGCTGCGCATCCAGGTACCGGGAGAGCGCGGCGGTGAGGTGGTGCCCGTCGGCGAGCGCGGCGGCCTGCCGGCAGATCGGCGTGGGTGCGCCCGAGCAGGCCACGAGGACGGGCAGGACGAGGACGCCGAGCAGCGTCAGCGCCGCCCGCCGACGTCCCATGTCGCCCCCTCCCGTGCCGCGCCCATCCTTCTGGGCGACGACCTGCCCCACAACCCCCGCCGATCCCCCCGTGGGCCCCGGGCGGGACGGCGGTCAGGCCGCCGCGTGCTGGACGCCGGCGTGCCCGGACATGGGTCGGCCCTCCGTGACCGTGTCACGGAGGGCCGAGCCGAGCGTGGACGGCGTCAGACGCGGGTGCCGCGACGGCTGCCGACGGCCCGGTAGATCAGCAGCGCGATGATCGCGCCGATGATCGAGCCGATGATGCCGGACGGCTGCAGCGCGCCCGCGCTCGCGTCCTTGTGGAACAGCAGGTAGCCGAGGAACCCACCGATGAACGAGCCGACGATGCCGAGCACGATCGTCGCGAGGATGCCCATCGGGTCCGGGCCGGGAACGACGGCGCGGGCGACGAAACCGGCGATGGCGCCGACGATGATCATGACGATGATCAAGCCGAGCACATGGACCTCCTGAGGTGAGGGGGCTGCAGGGGATGCAGGCTCCGTCCACTCGCGTCATACCCGATCACTGCGCGCCTCAACCCTGCCGGAGGGGTGGATTACGCAACTCTCTGTCACGTACGCCGCGACGAGACCGTCCGTTCCGTTC
This sequence comes from uncultured Actinomycetota bacterium, assembly GCA_963786765.1. Classification (GTDB taxonomy): domain Bacteria; phylum Actinomycetota; class Actinomycetes; order Actinomycetales; family Kineosporiaceae; genus DATKNA01. Next base: position 168,976 of record CAWBAJ010000010.1, read on the forward strand.
ACGCGCAGAAGGCCGAGACCGTGTCGACGAGTACCGACGCGTAGAGGCGCACCTGTTCGAGGTCCACCCACTCGTCCGCCGCGTGCAGCCCGCCGCCGCCCGGGCCGCACACGATGGTCGGCACCCCCGCCGCCTCCCACAGCGCGGACTCCATCCAGTACGGCGCGCCGACCTCTGCCGGCGTCCGGCCGTGCCGCTCCAGCGCTGCGGTGAGCTCCCTGACGAGGCGGCCGCCGGCCGGTGAGGAGGGGTCGTGCTCCCATGCCTCCCGAGCGAGCCCCAGCACGGCGACCGCCTGTACGGACGGGTCGTCGTTCCGCAGCCCGGTGAGGATCCGCTCGACCTCGTCCAGCGCCCGGGTGGCGCGCTCACCGGGCACGGTCCGGCGCTCCACGACCGCCTGCGCCTGTTCCGCCAGCACGAACGGTGACGAACCGCCGGACACGGTGGCCGCCTGCAGGCTGCCGCCGCCGACGAGCGGATGGGACCGGGCGGCGGCGAGCTCGGCGTTGCGCGACTCGATCGCCGTCAGCAGCCGGCCGAGGTGCGCGACGGCGTTGACGCCCAGCTCCGGCTGCGAGCTGTGGGCGGCACGGCCGGCGAGGGTCACCTCGACGAGGGCGTAGCCGCGGTGCGCCACGACGAGGTCGAGACCGGTGGGCTCCCCCACGACGCACGCGTCGGGGAGCCTGCCGCCGAGGTGCTTGAGAACGGCCTCGGTCCCGATGCTGCCGTGCTCCTCGTCTGCCACCAGGGCGAGCAGGACGTCGCCGGACACCCGGCTCGCCGCGACCGCCTCGGCGGCGGCGACCATCGAGGCCACCCCGCCTTTCATGTCGGCGGCACCGCGGCCCAGTAGGCGGTCGCCGTCCACGGTGCCGGAGAAGGGGTCGCTCATCCCGGCGACGCCGACTGTGTCGAGGTGACCGTTGAGCAGGATCTTTCGCCCGTGCCCGGTGCCGGTGCTCCGGGCCAGCAGGCTCGGACGGCGACCTGCGGTGACCACGTCGACGTCGAAGCCGCGGGCGCCGAGCCGCTGTGCGAGGTGGGCGACGATCGCACCCTCGCCGGCCGCGCCGGGGACGAGCGCGGGGTTGACGCTGTCGATCCGGACGAGGTCGACCGCCAGCTCCGCCGCGGCCCGGGCCGCATCCGTGTCCATTCGTCCAGCCTGACAGCGCGGCGACGCGCGGGGAAACGCGCCCCGGTCGGCGTGGCGGCGCTCCGTGTCCGCAAGGTGTCGTCAGCGGGTCAGGACGAGCGCCTCCAGCGCCGCCGCGAGGGTTGCCACCGCGGTCAGCGCGCTCGTGCCGAGGAACCGCCCGAGCGGGACGCCGACGCCCTCCCGCCGAACCGTGTCGAACCAGATGAGCGTCGCGAGCGCGGCCCACGGCGCGACCAGCGGACCGAGGTTCACCCCGACGAGGAGCCCCAGCAGCTGGTCGTGATCAACGGCCGGGACCGCGGCCTCGCCGGCGACGTAGGCGGGGAGGTTGTTGACGAGATTGGACAGGACGGCGCCGGCCCCACCGGCCCGCCAGATCCCGGCCGCACCCGCGTTCGTCCCGACCACCGCGCGGAGGAGACGTTCCAGGCCCCACCGGTCGACCGTCCCGACGACGAGGAACAGCCCCACGACCATCACCACGAGGCGCCAGGGGACGAGGCCGATCCGCAAAGCGGGCCGGTCGAGCACCCCGAACGCCGCCACGATCACCGCGGCGCACGCGACAGCCGCCAGCCACAGCGGCACGCCCAGCAGAACCGCGGCGGCGAACACGACGACGTCCGCGGCCGCGACCGCGACGAGGCGGCGGTCCCTCGGCACGAGCGGCTCGGGCACGCGGTACCGGTCCTGCTCCCGCACCCCCCGGCGCCAGTAGAACAGCCACAGGCAGGCGGAGCCGACCGCGAGCGCCACCGCCTGGGGCACGGCCATCCGCTCGGCGAAACCCAACGGCGTGAGCCCGACCCGGTTCGCAGCCAGCAGGTTCGTCAGGTTGCTGACGGGCAGCAGCAGGCTGGCCAGGTTGGCGAACCAGACCGTGGTCATCGCGAACGGCAGCGGCGGCACGGACGCCTGCCGGGCCAGCGCGACCATCACCGGAGTCAGCAGCACGGCGGTCGTGTCGAGGTTGAGGACCATGGTCGTCGCGGATGCCAGCAGCACGCAGACGGCGAAGAGCACCGCGAAACGCCCACGCCCCCAGATGACGAGCGGCCGGGCGACCACGTCGAACAGCTGCGCGGCGGCGAGCAGCTCGGACAGGACTACGACGGCCACGAGGAATACGAGGATGTCCGCGATCCGGCGCAACGACGCCTCCGCGGCGCTCAGGGGCAGCGCACCGACCAGCACGAACGCCACTCCGAGACCGAGGAGCCCGACGGCGACGGCGTCGAGGACCTCGACCCGGGCACGCAGGCGGCGTCCCTCGGGCCGAGCGCCGGCGGGCTGCCTGGCGCCGTCCGAGACGCGGCTGCGCTCGCCGGATGCGGGCGGGGCGTCGTCCGAGACGCGGCTGCGCTCGCCGGATGCGGGCGGGGCGTCGCCGGACACCTCCTGAGCGTCCGTCGCCGGTCCCCTCCGTCTCCTCGCCCCGGGCGAGCCGCCCGCTGCGGTGAATGTAGGCCGGACGATCGGCGGCGGCACCTTGTAGTTCGGCCGGGCGACGCTCCGAGCCCAGGCGCGTGGGGCCTCGAGATCACAGGGGACGCGAGTGTGTCACCACCGCACAGTTCTGTCCCTCGTGATGTTCAACGGGCGCGTTTCGCGGCGGAGAAGCCGCCCCCAGTGGGACGAGTTCAGGCATGGCCAAGCTGTGACAGGCGGATATGGGCCGCTCGCTCGCCGGGGGCAAGGATGACGAGCCATGCGGACGTTCCGGCGACCCGATCTCCCGCCCGGCCTGCTCCGGTCGATCGGCCTCGTGTGCCTCGCCGACGCCTTCGTCGGGCTGGCGTTCGGGGCCGTGACGACGGGCGCCGGCTTGCCGGTCTGGCTGCCCGTCGTCCTCAGCGTCACCGTGTTCGCCGGCGCGGCGCAGTTCCTCTTCGTCGGCGTGGTCGGTGCCGGCGGCAGCCCGTTCGCGGCGGCCGCCGCGGCGCTGCTCGTCAACGGCAGGCTGCTGCCGCTCGGGCTCGCCGTCGGGGACCTCCTCGGCCCGGGCTGGCTGCGCCGGCTGGTCGGGACGCACCTCGTCACCGACGAGTCGGTCGCCTTCACGACCACGCAACAGGACCGGCAGCACCGCCGAACCGCCTTCTGGACGTGCGGAGTCGCTCTGATCCTCTGCTGGAACGCGGGGGTCGTCGTGGGCGCGGTCGGCGGCCGGCTCGTCCCCGACACCGACGCCCTCGGCCTCGACGCCGCCTTCCCGGCCGTGATCCTCGCCCTGGTCATGCCCTCGCTGGGCGATCGCGCGACGCTGCGCGCCGCGCTCGCCGGGGCGGTCATCGCCGTCGCGGTGGCCCCGTGGCTCCCCGCCGGGTTGCCCGTGCTCGTCGCGCTGGCCGGCGTGCTCGTCGCCCTGCCGAGGGCACCGCGGTGAGCCTCGCGATCGGCGTGGCCGTCCTCGCCGCGGGCACTCTCGCGTTCCGGCTGGCGGGGACGGTGCTGCGCAGCCAGGTGGAGCCCACGCCCGCTGTCCTCGCGGTGGTCAACCGCGGGGTCGCGGTGCTCTTCGCCGCGCTGGTGGCGACGTCGCTGCTCGAGCAGGGGCACATCGCGGGCGTTGCCCGCCCGGTCGGCGTCGCGGTCGGCGGGCTGCTCGCGTGGCGGCGGGCGCCGTTCGTGGTCGTCGTCCTCGCTGCGGCGGCGGTGACTGCGGCCCTGCGCCTGGCCGGCGTCCCCTGACCTGGCCTTCCTTGCACGCAACCGAGCAAGGGCGCGTCGGTGATCGGGCGGAGGTGCATGATCAGCGGGGGGACGCCGAGCGGTGTGCTTACGGTGCGCCCATGAGCGATATGCGTTACCGGCGGCTCGGCGACTCGGGGCTCGTCGTGTCGGTCGTGGGCCTCGGCTGCAACAACTTCGGCCGCCGCATCGACATCGACGCCACCCGCAAGGTCGTCGACGCCGCCCGCGACGCCGGCGTCACCTTCTTCGACACCGCCGATGCCTACGGGGATTCCGAGGCGTTCCTCGGGGAGGTGCTCGCGGGACGGCGGGACGAGGTCGTCCTCGCCACGAAGTTCGGCAACCCGCTGCGCGGCGCCCTCGGCGACGACCACGGGGCGCGCGGATCCCGGTGGTACGTCCGCCGCGCGGTCGAACGATCGTTGCGGCGGCTCCGCACCGACCACATCGACCTGTACCAGCTGCACCGCCCCGACCCGCAGACGCCGATCGAGGAGACCCTGGCGGCCCTCACCGAACTCGTCCGCGAGGGCAAGGTCCGCTACATCGGCAACTCGAACTTCGCGGGCTGGCAGGTGGCGGACGCCGACTGGATCGCCCGCACCCGTGGCTTCGAGCGCTTCGTCAGCGCCCAGAACGAGTACAGCCTCATCGAGAGGGGCGTCGAGGCCGAACTGGTCCCGGCCCTGCAGCGCTTCGGCCTGGGCCTGCTCCCGTTCTTCCCGCTGGCGAACGGCCTGCTCACCGGCAAGTACCGACGTGACGCACCCCGCCCCGAAGGCACCCGGCTGCACAGTTCGAACTACGCCGGCTACGCCACCACGGAGCGCTTCGACCGGATGGAGGCCCTGCAGCGGTTCGCCGACGAGCGCGGCGTCACCCTGCTGCAGGTCGCCATCGGCGGCCTCGCCGCGCGACCGGCGGTCGCCTCCGTCATCGCGGGCGCCACCAGGCCGGAGCAGGTCTCCGCCAACGCCGACGCCGGGGCGTGGACGCCGACCAGCGAGGACCTCTCCGCCCTCGACCAGGTCCTCTCGACCAGCCCTGCAACCTGATCGCGGCCGCCCCGTTCTCCGTTCTGGAGGGCGAGGAGGACCGGTGGACCGGCGAAGGGGCACTCCGGAGGGTCCCGGAGGCACGTCTCAGGGGCGAGCCAGGACCTTCCCCCATACCGGTGTAGGCCACGGCGGGCGAGGCTGGAGCCGCCGGACGGAAGCCGGCAGACGACTCCGCCGACACCGATCGGCCCTCGGACCTCAGGAGAAGATCATCATGGACAGCGTTCGCGACTCGTTCCGGCAGCAGGGCCTGGTGCGGCCCCGTGAGGGGCGCATCCTCGGCGGGGTGTGCGCCGGCCTGGGACGCCGCTTCGGCATCTCGGCCGGGCTCACCCGGCTGTTGTTCGTCGTGATCCTTCTCGTGCTGCCCGGCAGCCAGATCCTGGTCTATCCCGTGCTGTGGTTCCTCATGCCCGAGGAGGTGGCCACGCCTTGGGGCACGCCGACGCCCCCGGCCGCAGGATCCTGAGGCCGTCGTCGCAGGCGTTCTCGACGGGGCCGCCGGCTACCCCCGGACGAGGTCGTACCCACCGGTCTCGGCGGGCTGCTGCGCGCGGGCACGGCCGAGGAGGTCGGCGACGCGGCCGCGGGTGTGCGGGGGCTGCGCGGCGGCGACGCCGGTCGTCAGGGCAAGCGCCGGCAGGTGGTCCGCACCGGCGGCGGCCCGCAGCCTGCCTGCCACCTCGGCCGCGTCGGCGCCGTCGGCGCACGGCAGCAGCACGACGAGCTCGCCGGGGGCGGTGCGCGCCAGCACGTCGTCCTCGCGCAGGACGGCGCGCAGCCGGCGGCCGAGCCGCTCCAGCGCCATGTCCACCAGGTCGTGGCCGTGCTCGCGGGCGAGGTCGTCGAGCCGCTCGATACGGGCCACCACGACCGCGACCGGGGCGGTGCGCGACGTGTGGCCCACCACGCGCAGGGACGCCTGCTCGAGGTAACGGCCGTTGGGCAGTCCGGTGACCGGATCGGTGACCTCGAGCGCGACGAGGTCCTGCAGGGCGGGCCGGTCGCTGCCCTGGGTCGAGGACAGCAGGAGGACCAGGACCATCAGCCCGGTCAACGCCAGCCAGCGTTGCAGCAGCCCGGGGCCGGGGTCGTGGACGACGAGGGCGGCGAGGTGGCCGCCCCCGCATGCGGCGACGATGACGGCAGACTGCAGCGGCCTCAGGTACGGCGCGGAGCACAGCACGAGCAGGACGTACGGCAGCCCGGACACGGCGGGGCCGCCGGCGCCGACGACGCCCGCCAGAGCCAGGACGACGACGGCGGCGAGCTGAGCCACGGGATAGCTGTCCCACCACACGGTCCGGCGCGCGGCCAGGGCGGTGGAGCGGGCGGAGACCGCGAGTCCGGCGGCGAGCAGCAGGTCCTCGAGGGCGAGCAGGTGCGGCAGGGCCGCCAGCGCGAAGAGGACCAGGACGCCGGCGGCGACGAGCTGACCGCCGACGGCGAGCATCCTGACCCGTCCCGGGCCGTCGCGCAGCTGCTCGACCGCCCGCACCCAGCCCAACTCGTGCACGGCCCTGACCACGTCGCCTCCACGCCTGCCGAGGACGTGCCGCTGCGCCTGGTCGCGCCGGTCCACGTCCCGTCCGACGGCGAGATCGGCAGCCCTCGCGTCCGTCTGAAGCCGGCCGGTGTAACGCGGTCGGCTCCCGCGGCGTTAGAGCCACTGTCCCGGTGCCGTCCGAACCCCCGTGCGGGCGGCACCGGGACCTTTCGCTTGGCCGGGATCAGCCGAGGCCGGCGGCGAGCTGGTCCAGGCGGCGGGCCAGGCGTTCGTCACCCCGGCGCGCATGGATGGCGCGGAGCCGGCGGGCCACGAAGGCCTCCTCCTCGTCGGACATCGCCGCGAACAGGGATCGCCAGAGGTCGGCCAGCTCGTGGTCCGGCGGCGACTGCAGCCTCCAGCAGGGCCACCAACCGATCCGCGGCCTCCTTGTGCTCCAGAGCGGCGGCGTCCTGCAGCCAGCGGCGAGCGTCGTCCTGGTCGCCGGCGTCCAGCAGCAGCAGCGCGAGCTGGTACATGGCCTCCCGGTCGTCGTCCTGCGCGCCCCGGCTGAACCAGTCGCGGGCCGCCTCGGGGTCGTCCCGGTCGAGGGCGAGCCGGCCGAGGGTCACGTACGCGAGCGAGCTGCCGGCGGCCGCCGCCAGTCCCGCCCAGTGCTCGCGCTCCGCCGGCGACTCGGCGCCCCGGGTGACCATCCACTCGATGCCGGGCACCCAGCCCGCCTCCGCCGCCAGCGCCCACAGGCCACGCCGCTCGTCCTGTTCGGCCGCGTCCTCGCCGAGCAGGTGATCGAGCAGGTACAGCGCCTGCCAGTGCCCGGCGGTGACGGCCCGGCGGCACCACGTCCGCGCCCCGTCCCCGTCACCGCGGGACAGCCACCGGAACTTGCCCAGGTCCGCCATGCTCTCCGGGTCGCCGCCGTCCGCTGCCTTGCGCAGCCACCGCTCGTAGCGGTCGTCGTCGTGCTCGGCGTAGGCACGGGCGGCGAGGAGCCGGAACGCCGGCACGCTGTCGAGGGCTCCCAACCGGGTCACGAACCGCTGGGACGTCTCGGGGTCGCCGAGCCGCTCGGCGCGTCGCGCCGCGTCGTCGATCCGGCTGGCCAGCACGTGCGCGGCCTGCGGGTGCCCGCTCGTGCGCGCCTGCTCCAGCCACACGACGGCCTTGTCGTACTGGCCCCAGTCGAACAGCAGCTCACCGACCCGCACCATCGCGTCCGCGTCCCCGAGCTGCGCGGCCTTCAGGTACCAGTCGTACGCCTCGTTGAGCCGGTCGTTCTCGGCGTGCACCTCGGCGATGGTCATCATCGCGGCCACGCTGCCCGTGTCCGCGGCCTTGCGCAGGACGGCGACGGCCTCGTCGAACCGCTGCTGCCGCCAGGCGCGCTGCCCCAGCGCGAGCCAGGCCCGCTCGCCGCCGAAGGTGTCGAGCGCGGCACGCTCGCGGCGGACGGCGTCGGCATCTCCCGCGCTGTCCGCCGCCGCAAGCCGGGCCTCGAGGACGTCGACCAGTTCGTCGTCCGCGCCGGGCACGCCCGCCTCGGCCGCGATGCGCAGGAAGGTCTCGGCCTCGGCCGCCTCCCCGCCAGCGGCGAGCAGCCGGCCGAGCGCGAGCGCGGCCGGATCGAATCCGAGGTCGGCGGTCCGGCGCAGCAGCGCCAGGGCCTCGTCGCGACGCGCCGTGTCGGCGAGCAGCATCGCGAGCTCGTGGGCGGCAGCCAGATCGCCGGCGTCCGCGCCGCGGCGCAGGTGCCGTTCGGCCGCGTCGGTGTCCCGGACCCGCAGCAGCCGCCCGGCGTGCACGTCCGCGGCGACCTCACCGGCCTCGGCCGCCGTCACGAACGCCTGCAGCGCCTCCTCCGTCCGGCCGGCGGCCTCGAGCAGCGTCCCCAGGCGCAGGGCGCGGTCGGCGCGCCCCGCCGCGAGGCACCGTGCCAGCCAGGTGACCTCGCCCTCGGCATCGCCGGCCGCGGCGTGCAGGTCGGCGAGCGCGAGCATCGCGTCGGTGGAACCCGCGTCCGCGAACTCCCGGCACCAGGCGCGCAGGTTCTCCCCGGCGCCCGCTTCGGCCAGGAGGTCGGCGCACCGCCGCCAGGCGGTCGTCTCCCCCGCCGCGACGGCCCGCCGGAACCACAGCGTCCCCTCGGTCAGCCGTCGCCGCCGAAGGAGCAGGACCCCGAGCCGGCTCATCGCCTCGGCGGACCCGTCGACGGCCTCGCGGCGCAGCCGCAGCTCGTCGTGCTCGGCGTCGCCGGCGGCGTCCGGGGCGGTCCTGGGCGCGCCGAAACGGGCCCAGCGGACGACGTCCGCGGCGTCGGGGTTCGCGGTGGGGTCGGGCAGTGCCATCCGAAGCGCCCCCTCCCGCCGCCCTGCCGTGACGGCTCTCCTGTCGGCAGACGGCCGCCCGGCTGGAGCCCCCGGGCGGGTGACGGGAGCCGACGGGCGGGGCCCGCTCCTCCACGCGGGTGCGCGACGGACGCTGAGACCGGCGGAGAGGGTGTCTCTTCTCAACCGTTAGCGCTGCCCCGCATCGTGGGGCAGCGCTAACGGTTGCTCGAGACAGGTCCCCTCCCCCGCCACTTCACGCCGGCAGCAAGAGTGCGCCACGCCGTCCGCCCGCGGCCGTCGTCGTCCGGTACCCGGTCGGCCCTGTGAAAGGCAGCCATGTGCGCACCAGGATGCGGGGATGGCCGGCAACCAGGAGCTCCCCGAGCTCGTGCGACCGATGCTCGCGGTGCCCGGGGAGCTGCCGCCGCCCGCGCAGGACGACGCCTGGGCGTACGAGATGAAGTGGGACGGCGTCCGCGCGGTCGCCTACCTGCAGGGCGGCACGGTGCGGCTGATGTCGCGCAACGACCTCGACGTCACGCGCAGCTACCCGGAGGTCGCCTCGCCGCCGGCCGGGCTCGCCGGCGAGAGCGTGGTGCTGGACGGCGAGCTGGTGACGTTCGACGACCGTGGCCGGCCGAGCTTCGCGCGGCTGCAGGAGCGCATGCACGTCCGGGACGTCGCCGCCGCCCGCCGGCTGGCCGAGCGGGTGCCGGTGGTCTACCTGGTCTTCGACGTCCTGCACCTGGACGGCCGGTCACTGCTGCGGACGCCGTACAGCGAGCGGCGGGCCGCGCTGGTCGGGCTGGAGGTCGAGGGGGACGCCTGGCGGGTGCCGCCGAGCTTCCGCGGGCCGGGCGCGGACGTCCTCGCGGCCAGCCGGGAGACCGGGCTCGAGGGCGTGGTGGCCAAGCGGCTGACCTCGGGGTACCTGCCGGGGCGGCGTTCGCCGGACTGGCGGAAGGTCAAGCACGTCCGGATGCAGGAGGTCGTGATCGCCGGCTGGCGCCCGGGGCGGGGGCGGCGCGAGGGCGGGCTCGGGTCGTTGATCCTCGGCGTCCACGGCCCGGCCGGGCTCGAGCACGTGGGCGGCGTCGGCACGGGGTTCACCGAGCGGATGCTCGACGACCTCGCGTCGGAGCTGGCGCCGCTGTCGCGGACGACGTCCCCCTTCGGGCACGAGCTGCCGCGGGCGGAGACGCGCGACGCCCGGTGGGTGGAGCCGCGCCTGGTCGGCGAGGTGGTCTTCACGGAGTGGACGCCCGACGGGCGGCTGCGGCATCCGTCCTGGCGGGGGCTGCGCCCCGACAAGGCGCCCGGGGAGGTGCGGCGCGAGCCCTGAGTGCTACGCCTCGCCGTCCTGCGGGTCCCGCGGCGGCTCCCGGGTCTCGAAGCCGACCAGCCCCACAGTGTTCCCCTCGCTGTCACGCACGAACGCCTGCACCTCGGCCGTCCCGGCGGGGCCCAGCGTGTCGTCGGCGTGGACGAAGATCACATTCGGCTCCCCGACCACCTCCACGCCCTCGCCCCGCAGCGCCTCGACCCGGGCCCGGACGTCGCCCACCCGCAGGTACAGCAGCGCCGAGGGGGCCTCGCCGTCGAGCAGCAGCCGCACCCCCGGCAGCTGGAAGAACACCAGACCCGGCGGCTCGAAGCGGGCGACGGCGGGCTCGCCGAGCAGGCGTTCGTAGAAGCGCACAGCGCGATCGAGATCTTCCGCCCGCTGCGCGACCTGGATGAGCTCCACCCGACGCCTCCCGACACCTAGCTTTGCGAACGGTGGCCACCCTATCCGCCCTCCACCCCACCCACGATCAAGGAAAACTTGGGTGCCTGTGGGGCGGAAGTGAAGAGTCGCCACGGGGGAAGGCTTGATCCCCAACTTTTCCTTGATCCCCAACTTTTCCTTGATCCCCAACTTTTCCTTGATCGTCGACTAGTGGGCGGGGAGCAACGCGTCGATCGTCGTCACGATGTCGGTCAGCGCCGAGCGGTGGTCCCACGTCCCGGGGTCCGTGGTGCTGCGCCACGCGGCGACGGTGCGGCGGGCGCGCCGGACGGCGGTCAGCACCGCCGCCTCCTGCTCCACCTGGAACCGCAGCGCCACGGCAGCGATGTGCCGGCGCTGCGGATACGGCGTCTCGCCCCGCAGCGCCTGCTCCGCCATGCCGCGGAGTTCCCGCAGCCGCTCCGCGGACGTCGCCTCGATCGCCCCGAGCGTGCCGTCGAGCTGCTCGAGCGAGCCCGAGTCCGCGAAGAAGAGCATGAGCATGCCCTCGAACTCGGTGGCCGGGGGCGCAGGGGTCTCTCCCAGCCAGTCCCGCAGGGCCTCCCGGCCCTGGTCGGTGATCTCGTAGACGGTCTTGGGCCGCTGGCCGGTGTACTCCTGTCGGGCCGTCGCCAGGCCGTCCGCGACGAGCGCCTTCGGCTCGTCGTAGAGCTTGCGCTCGGCCCGGGGCCAGAACCACTTCAGGCTGCGCTGCACCTGCTTCGCCAGCTCGTAGGTGGTCCAGCTGCGGACGGACAGCAGGCCGAGCACCGCGTAGGAGGTCGTCGTCCGGGGCATCCGACGAGCGGTCTCGACAGCAGGCATGCTGCATCTTGACATGGTGCATTCTGCAGTGTCTACTCCTGCTCATCGATGCTGCACACCGCAGTATCCGAAGGAGGTCCCGATGGACGGCTTCCAGGTGCAGGTCGTCGTGGCGCATCCCGACGACGAGACCTTCGGCTGCGGCTCCCTGCTGTTGCACGCTGCCGCCGCCGGCGCGAGGACGAGCGTGGTCTGCGCGACCCGCGGCGAGGCCGGCGGGAGCGATGCCGCGGACCTCGGCGCCATCCGTCAGCGGGAGCTGCGCGAGGCCGCCCGGCTGCTCGGCGTCGACCGGGTCGACCTGCTCGGCTTCACCGACTCGGCCATGAGCGGCGACGCGGGCGAGAGCACGCTCGTGGGCGCCCCGTTCGAGCGCGTCGTCGCCGCCGTGCGCGCGGCGGTCGACGCCGTCCGCCCCGACGTCCTCGTCACCCTCGACGCCAGCGACAGCCACCGCGACCACGTGCGGATCCGGGACGCCGCGATCGAGGCCGCCCGCGACGCCGGCGTCCCGCGCGTCTACCTCGCCTGCCTCCCGCGCTCGCTGATGCGGCGCTGGGTCGAGCACATGCGCCGCGAGCGGCCCGAGATGGAGCACCTGGACGCCGACGTCGCCGCCCTCGGCACCCCGGACGCCGACATCACCACCGTGCTCGCAGCCGCCGAGCACCTGCCGGCCCGCGAACGCGCCATGGCCGTGCACGCCTCCCAGACCTCCCCCTACGAGGGCCTGCCCGACGACCTGCGCCGGGCGTTCCTCGCCGACGTCCACCTGCGCCGGATCCATCCGGCCCCCGATCCCGACCTGGACGGCGACCTGCCGGAGACCTCGCTCTTCGCCTGACCGGCCCCGTTCCGCCCCCATGTAAACCCCCACGTAACGCCCCCTCGCGTCGCCGGAAGCTCCGCCGCCGTCGCGCGATCAGACACGCCCGTCGCCACCCGCAACCCACCCGAACAGGAGTCCGCCATGACCGCGATCGACCTCGCGTCCGTCCTCGCCACGCCCACCGTTCCCACCGCCGCGGACGCCGTCCGCGACCAGCTGCCCGGGACCGTCCTCCTCCCCGCCGACGGCGGCTACGAGGCGGCCCGCCTGCCGTGGAACGTCGCCGTGCCGCAGCGGCCCGCCGCCGTCGCCGTCCCCCGCGACACCGCCGAGGTCGCGGCCGTCGTGCGCGCCGCCGCCGCGGCCGGGCTGCGGGTCGCTCCCCAGGGCACCGGGCACAACGCCGGTCCGCTCGGCGACCTCTCCGACACCGTCCTGCTGCGGACGTCGGCGATGACCGGTGCGCGCGCCGACCCCGCGACCGGCCGGGTGACGGTACGGGGCGGAACCTTGTGGCTCGACGCCGTCGAGGCCGCGGCGGCGCACGGACGCACCGTCCTGCACGGCTCGTCGCCCGACGTCGGCGTCGTGGGCTACTCCCTCGGTGGCGGCATGGGCTGGTACGCCCGGCTGCTCGGCCTGCAGACGAACAGCGTCACCGGTGCCGAGGTCGTCCTCGCGGACGGGTCCGTCGTCCGCGCCGACGCCGAGCACGAGCCCGACCTGTTCTGGGCCCTGCGGGGCGGCGGCGGCAACTTCGGCGTCGTCACGGAGCTCGAGTTCGCCAGCTACGACTTCACCACCGCCTACGGCGGCATGCTGCTCTGGGACTGGTCGCACGCCGAGCAGGTCCTTCCCCGCTGGGCCGCCTGGGCGGCGCAGGCGCCGGACGACGTCACGACGTCGTTCCGCCTGATGCAGCTACCCCCGTTCCCGGAGCTCCCGCCGTTCCTGCGCGGCCGGCAGCTGGTCGTGATCGACGGTGCCGTCCGCGCCGACGACGACGCCCACGCCGAGGCCGTGCTCGCGCCGCTGCGGGCGCTGCGCCCCGAGATCGACACGTTCGCCCGCGTTCCCGACGGCGTCCCTCGTCCGCTTGCACATGGACCCCGAGGGACCGACGCCGGCCGTCTCCGGCACCGCCCTGCTGTCCGGGTTGCCGGACGCCGCTCTCGACGCCGTTCTCGCCACCGCCGGCCCCGGGTCTGCCTCGGCCCTGCTCGCCGCGGAACTGCGCCAGCTGGGCGGGGCCGTCTCACGCCCGGCGCCCGGTGCCGGTGCCCTGCCCTGCATCGAGGGGCAGTTCCTGCTCTTCGGCGTCGCGGTCGCCCCGGACGCCGACGCCGCCGCGGCCGGCTCCGCCAGCGCCGACCGGCTCGTCGACGCCCTCGCCCCCTGGAGCACCGGACGGCGCTACCTCAACTTCACCGAGGTCCCGGTGCCGGCGGCGTCCGGGTACGACCCCGGCTCCCTGGCCCGGCTGCGCGCGGTTCGCGCGGCCGTCGACCCCACCGGCCTCTTCCGGGCCAACCACCCCGTCGCTGCTTCCGACGAGAACTGAGAGGCACCGCCATGACCCAGACCCTCGAGCGCCCCGGGCTCGTCGCCCGACCCTGCAGCCCGCACATGCACACCCTCCGTTGCTGGTGGCACCCCGAACTGGCCGCCTGGGTCTGCCCGCCGTCCGGGGACGGCTCGACGTGACCCGTCCGCGCTGGACGCTGGCCCTCACCTGCCTGGCGTCGTTCATGGTGGGGCTGGACGCGCTCGTCGTCACGACCGCGCTGCCAGCGATCGGGGCCGACCTGCGGGCCGGCCTCGGCGCCCGGCAGGGCGTCGTCACCGCCTACCTGCTCGCCTACGCCGTCGGGATCGTCCCGGCCTCCGCACTCGGCGACCGGTACGGCCGCCGCCGGATCTTCACCGCCGGACTCGCGGTCTTCGCCGCCGCGTCGGCCGGTTGCGCCCTCGCGAGCGGTCCCGCCGCGCTGCTGGCCTGGCGAGCGGTGCAGGGGCTGGGAGCGGCGGCGGTGATGCCCCTGAGCCTGACGATCCTCACGGCGGCGTACCCGGTGGCGCGGCGGGGATACGTCCTCGGCCTCTGGGGCGGCGCGGGCGGTCTCGCGGTCGCCTCGGGACCGCTCGTCGGCGCCGCCCTCACGCACGTCGCCGGCTGGCACGCGATCTTCTGGCTGACCGTGCCCGTCGGGCTGGTCTGCGCGGTGCTGTCCGCGGGACGACTGCCCGAGTCGTACGGCACCCGCCACCGGCGCGACGGAACCGGGCTCGCGCTGCTCGCGGGGTGCGTGCTCGCGCTCGCCTGGGGGCTGGCACGGGCGGCCTCCGCCGCAGGCCCCGACGCCCCCGGTACCGCCGCGCTCGCTGCGGGAACCGTCCTCGCCGCCGGGTTCGCCGTCCGGCAGCGCCGGTCCCCCGCCCCGGTCCTGCCGCCCCGGCTGCTGCGCGCGCCCGGGTTCGCCGCGGCCGCCGGCACTGCCGTCCTGCTCACCGCGACGATCAACGCCGCGACGTTCTTCGTCGCGCAGTTCTTCCAGGAGGCCCAAGCGGAGCCGCCGCTCGCCGCGGGGCTGCGGCTGCTGCCGTGGACCCTCACCCCGCTCGCCGTGTCGCCGCTCGCAGGCGCGTTGTCGGACCGCGTGGGCCGCCGGCCCGTGCTCGCCGCCGGGATGCTGGCGCAGGGCCTGGGCCTGGGCTGGTTCGCGCTCGCCGCGACACCGGACGCCGGCTATGCCGCGCTGGCCGGCCCGCTGTTGCTGGCCGGCGTCGGGATCTCGGCGGCGCTGCCCGCGTCCGCGGCGGCGGCCCTCGGCGCCGTGCGGCCGGAGGACGTCGGCACGGCGTCCGGCGCCGTGAGCACCGGGCAGCGCCTCGGCGCCGGGCTCGGGGTGGCCGTGACGGCCGCCGTGTTCGCCGCGCACGGCTCGCTGGGCTCCGGTGCCAGTTACGTCGCGGGCTTCCGGCCGGCCCTCGCCGTGGCCGCAGGACTGTCGCTGCTCGGCGCCCTCACGGCGCTGGCTGCGAGACCTGCGCGCGGTTCCGATCATCCCTCACGCCGACGAGGGGGGTGGGCGCCAGAGGGTAGCCGCCGCCAGCAGCGGCAGGACGATCGCGTAGGCGATCAGGCCGGCGTACGTGTAATTGACGTAGAACTGGACGGCGCCCGCGAAGAACAGCACATGGAACGGCACGGCGGCGGCGAGCCAGCCCAGCCGCAGGCCGTTCCGGACGCCGGCCGGGCCCGTGAACGCCACCGCCAACGGGAGGACCAGCGTCGGCACCGCGTACCAGAAGAACGGCACGCGGAACCACGCCGAACCCTCGTCGCCGTGCAGCGTGAGCCGGATCGCGTTGAAGAACAGGGCCGCAGCACCGGTGAGCGCGAGGGCCGTCACGAGCAGCCGGGCAGGCCTCGCCAGCGCTTCCGGCTGCAGCCGTACCCCGGGGACGCGCCGGGCGACGAGCGCCGCAGCGACCCCGAGCGCGACGCAGAGCACGATGGCGGCCAGGACGATCGACGGCACCGTGCGGTCCCCACCGTTGTCGTAACCGATGAAGGCGCCCACCACGGCGGCCGGCAGCGTCCCGGCGACACCGGCGGCCGCGAGGCAGCCCAAGCCGAACAGCGGCGCGCGGCGCAGGACGAGCAGCAGACCGGCCGCGGCGAGGGCCGCCGGGTGGAGCACGTACACAAGCGGCCACCAGTCCTTGTCCACGACGCCCTCGATCACCCCGAGCACCGCCAACGGCACGGCGACGACGAGGGACAGCCAGCCGAGCGCCCTCGCCGCACCAGCGGGCACCTCGCCGGTCAGCGGCTCCTCTCGGGCCACTTGCACCTCATCGGCGGCCTGCACCTGGGCCACCGTTCCCCGCGCCGGCGCCGCGGTCCTCGCAGCGGCCGCGTCTGCGGGTGCGGGCGGCGCGTCGCTGTCGGCGTCCGGGGGGTGGACCGGGGCCGCGCCCACCACGGTGACCGGGACGACGACCGTGACGCCGGCGGCCGCCAGGGTGACGGTGCCGTCGGCCTGTCCCGACCCGGGGGGAACTACCACCACCTCGTACCCGCCGTCCACCGCCGAGACGCGGACCCAGTCCTCGGCGGACGACGCGGTGGCGGCCCGCGCCAAGGGTGGGCCCGCCGTCTGGAGCCGCTGCGGGGCCGAGGGCGAGCCGGGCGGCAGGGGCCCGAAGGAGAGCTGGGCCGGCGTGACCGAGAGGCGCAGCTGCGTCAGGGCGTCAGCGGCCGACTCCGCGACGAGCCGGGTGTCCGCCTCGGCGACGCGCGCCAGCGCCGCGCGCGCGCCGGCCGCGACGGGCAGGTTCGCGCTCAGCAGCCGCGACCGCAGCTCGGCGACGGCACCGAGCCGGGTGTAGGCGTTGGCGTCGTCCAGAGCGGCCTGCAGGTCGCGCGGCAGCGGCGCGGGCTCGACCCGCCGTCGGGTGCTGCGGGCGAGGTAGAGCTCGCCCTGCATCTCGATGTCCCGGGTCGGCGTCTGGTTCGGGTTGCCCGCCCGCACCCGGTCGAACACGTAGTCGTAGAGCTCGTTGAGCGAGACCCAGCCGTCCTCGTCCCGGTCCGCCTCCCCTGTGGCGAGGCCCCGGACGAGCGCGGCGGTGAACGGCGACGGTTCGGGCAGGTCGTCGTCGCGCAGGCGCCCACCCTCGAACGCGTACTCCATCGCGTTCGAGGCACTGATCACGGCGCGACCGCGCCCTCCGGCGAGGCGGCCGGTCGGGAAGCTGTCGAGGACGTGCACGTCGCCGCCGGCACGCACCGCGACGCCCTCGCCGAACGCGCCGCCGTAGCAGCAGTCGAGAAGCAGGACGATGCTCCGGGACGCGCTGTCACGCATGCAGCGCTGGACGAACTCGGCCGCCACGGCCGTCGACGCCAGCCGTGCGGGCTTCGTCGCGCGCGCCGCGAGGAAGAGCTCGCCCGCCTCGTTCTTGAGCCCGTGGCCGGAGAAGTGCAGCAGGACGACGTCGTCGGCGCGCGCCTCCGCGAAGAGGTCGTCGATGCGCGCCTGGACCTGGTGGGCCTCCTCGTTCCTGGACACCTGGACCTCGAAGGCGGCCACGGCGGGATCGCCGAGCACGGCGGCGAGCGCTTCGGCATCCGCGGCTGGAGAGCGCAACCGGCGCAGACCGGGGTCGTCGTACTCGTCGACGGCGACGACGAGGGCCTTGCGCCGCCCGCTCACCGTCAGGTCCCCGACGCGTGGCGGCTCACGAACATCTCGATGAGCCGGTCCTGCTGGTCCGCGGACGCCTGCGACAGCTCGAGCACGTCCCCGTCGAGCTCGACCCGGACGGTCCGCACCGGGCCGGGTGACCGGGACAGCCAGCCCCGGATCGCCGTGACCACGGCCGCGAGTCCGCTGGCGGCCGGGCCCAGCGTCACGAGGAGCCCGCCGACGGTGGCGGCATCGAACCCGCGGGTGCCGGGCGGGGCCTCGCCGGCCGGCAGTGGGCGCACCGCTTCGACGTCGAGCTGCGCGAGCTCGCGCCGCAGGTGCCCGGTGAGCACGTCGACGCGCTCGGCGTCGGCGCCGTCCTCTTCGAGCAGGAGCCGCAGTTCGCCGTCCACGACGCCCCCTTCGAACCCGACGAGATCCTGAGCCACAGTGCACCCACCGGCACGCAGCGGGCAACGATGATCCGATCGTGCTGCCCGTTGACGCCGACGACGACGGTGTGGACGGCGGTGTCGACGGTCGTGTCGGGGCCGTCCAGTAACGTTCCGAGCACCTGCCCGGCGGCCCCCGAGGAGCCCGATGACCTGGTCCGTCCTCTCCCCCGACGGCACGCTGACCCTCGAGGCCGGCCTGGACGCCGAGGGCCGCCTCGGCTACAGGGTGCTGCGCAACGGGCACGAGGTGGTCGCGCGGTCCCGGCTCGGCGTCCTGCGGACGGACACGTCCTTCGACGCCGGTCTCGTGCTCGTCACCGCCACGGACGAAGTGGTGCTGCGGGACCGGTACACGCTCGTCCACGGCAAGCAGCTCGAGCACGACGTGGCAGCGGACACACGGACGCTGGAGCTGGTGAACCGCGACGGCGCCCGGCTCGACCTCGACCTGCGCGCGTACGACGAGGGCGTGGCGTTCCGGTACCGCTTCCCCGACGACGGCAGCGGGCGCGCGCGGACGGTGACGCACGAGCTGACCGGGGTCACGCCGGCCGCCCCGGGCCGGATGTGGGCTCAACCCACCCAGGAGCCCACGGTCTACGTGCCCGCCTACGAGAACCTCTACGCGGACGGGGTGCCGATCGGGTCGGCGTCGAGTGGCCCGGCGTGGGACCTGCCGGCGGCGTTCGAGTCCGGCGGCACCTGGCTGCTGGTGAGCGAGTCGGGCGTGGACACCTTCTACGGCTCGCGCCTCGGCTCCCACCCCGACGGGCAGACGTACACCTTCGCGCCCCCGCTCGAGGGCGAGGGGAACGGCACCGGCGCCATCACGGCCACCAGCGCCCTGCCCTGGACCCTGCCGTGGCGTCTCGTCGTGGTCGCGGCGGACGCCGGCCGCATGGCGGCATCCAACCTCGTGACGCATCTCGCCGAGCCGTCGCAGCTGACGGTCGCGAGCTGGGTCCGCCCCGGCCGGGTGGCGTGGAGCTGGTGGTCCGAGACCGACAGCCCGCGCGACCTGGTTCGTCAGCGCGACTGCGTCGACCTGGCCGCCGCCCTCGGCTGGGAGCACTGCCTGGTGGACGCGAACTGGGACGTCAACCCCGACGACGACGTGGCCGCGCTCGCCCGGTACGCGCGGGAGCGCGGAGTGGGGCTGTGGCTCTGGTACAACTCCGGCGGCCCGCACAACGACGTGACGGAGCGGCCCCGCGACCGCATGGACGAGCCCTCGGCGCGACGGGCGGAGTTCGCCAAGCTGGCTTCCTGGGGCGTCGCCGGCGTCAAGGTGGACTTCTTCCACAGCGACAAGCAGGACGGCATCGGCAGGTACCTCGGGATCCTCGCCGACGCCGCGGAGCACCGGATCATGGTCAACGTGCACGGCTGCACGATCCCGCGGGGCTGGTCGCGCACCTGGCCGCACCTGATGTCGATGGAGGGCGTGCGCGGCGCCGAGGCCTACCTCTTCGACCCCGGATTCCCCGAGGCCGCCGCCGGCCACCACACCATCCTGCCGTTCACCCGCAACGCCGTCGGCCCGATGGACTACACACCCGTGACCTTCTCCGACGTCACGCACCCGCACCTGACGACGAACGCGCACGAGCTGGCGCTCGCGGTGGTCTTCGAATCGGGCCTGCTGCACCTCGCGGACTCCGCCGAGACGTACCGCTCGGTCCCGCCCGCGGTCGCCGACGTGCTGCGCCGGGTACCGGTCGTCTGGGACGAGACCCGGTTCCTGGTCGCAGAACCGGGGCGGTGCGTGGTCGTCGCACGCCGCCGAGGCGAGGACTGGTGGGTGGCGGGCATCAACGGGCTCCCAGAGCCGCGGGCCCTCGAGCTCGACCTCGCGCCCCTCGGCGCCGACCGGTGGCGGCTGCTCAGCGACGGCGGCGACCGGGACGAGATCGCCGTCCGGGACAGCGCGCCTGTGCTGCGGCACGTCCTCGAGCCCCGCGGGGGCTTCGTGGCGACGGTGCCCCGATGAGCGGCCGGCTGCGCGTAGGCCCGTCGCGCCGGCTGCCCGACTTCCGGCTCGAGGCCTACTTCTCCCGCTGGGAGTTCACCGCGCGGCACCACCTCACCGCCTCGGACGCCGAGACCCTCACCGTCGCCGAGCTCCTCGCCCTGGGTACGGACGCCGACCGCGAGGCGTTCGCGGCGCTGCGCCTCGGCTATCTCGAGACGTGGGGGACGGCGCCACTGCGCGAGGCGATCGCCGACACGTACGACGCGTGCGGGCCCGACGACGTGCTGGCGTTCGCCGGCGCCGAGGAGGCCCTCTACTGGCTGATGCAGCTGCTGGCGGGGCCCGGCGACCATCGTCGTCGTCACGGTGCCGAACTACCAGGCCGTCGAGACCCTGCCACTGTCGGCCGGGGCCGACGTGACCGGCGTCCTGCTCGACGCGGAGGGCGGCTGGCGCCTGGACGTCGACGCGGTCCGCCGGGCGTTGCGGCCCTCGACGACCGCGGTCTGCGTCAACGTGCCCAACAACCCGACCGGCGCCCTGCCGGACCAGGCGACGTGGCAGGCGCTCGTGGCGCTGTGCGACGAGGCCGGCGTCCGGCTCGTGTCCGACGAGGTGTACCGCGGGATCGAGCTCGACCCGGCGCGCACGCTGGCGCAGGCCGCGGACCTGTCGCCGACCGCGGTGTCCGTGAACGTGATGTCGAAGGCGTACGGGTTGCCCGGGCTGCGGATCGGCTGGGTGACCTGCCGGGACCGGGCGCTGCTCGAGACGCTGGAGCGGCACAAGCACTACACGTCGATCTGCAACTCGGGCCCGGGCGAGTTCCTCGCGACGGTCGCGCTGCGGGCGCGCGATCAGGTGCTCGCGCGAACCCGCGGGATCGTCGCGCAGAACCTGCCCTCGTTCGACGCGTTCTTCGCCCGGCACCCCGGCCTCTTCGACTGGGCCGCGCCGGACGGCGGCTGCGTGGCGTTCCCCCGCTATCTGGGGGCCGACGGCGTCGAGGCGTTCTGCACCGAGCTCGTCGAGACCGAGGGCGTGCTGCTGCTGCCGGCCACTATTTACGCCTCCGACGTCGGGGAGGTGCCCGCGGACCACTTCCGCATCGGCATCGGCCGCCGCGACCCGGGACCGGCGCTGGCGGCCTTCGAGTCGTTCCTCGCCCGCCGGCGCTGACGGTCAGCCGGGCCTCACCGCAGCCCGATCGTCACGTAATAGACCTGCCCGTCGTCCAGGGCGACCTTGACCTGGTACTGGTAGCCGGCCGCGACGCCCTTGGTCGACCAGTTGTACTGGTACTGCTGGCTCCCCGCCTCCCACCGGAAGTCCGTGCCGCTGGTCTCGGTGTCGCTGAAGAGCAGCTCCCCCTCGAGCGCGCTGGTCGGGCTCCCCTTCACCGGCAGGAGCCACTGGGGTGGCCGGCTCGCCTGCACGACGGTCCCGTCCGCCCGCTCGAGCTGCAACTTCGCGGGCACGGTGCTGCCGCCCTTGAAGACGCTCAGCCCCTGGTCGATCTGATGGGCGGTGTCGTTGATGGGCTGCTTGAAGCCGTCCCAGCGGTAGATCACGCGATAGGAGCCGGTCTGCGTGCGCGTGTTGCCGGCCCGGTCCGTCGCCGTGGCGGTGAAGGTGAACCTGCCGACGCCGTTCGGCTGACCCCCGGTGACGGCCAGGACGCAGGAGACGACCCCCGAGCCGCTCCCGTCGGATGCGTTACAGGCCTTGCCCGACGCCGGGATCGCCGGGTCGCCGAGCACGTAGGGCTTGGTGGCGTCGACGCCGGTGTTGGTGATCGTCGGAGCCGTGCGGTCGATCCTGATACCGCTGACCGCACCGGTGGCCGTGTTCCCGGCACGATCGGAGATTCTCGGCGACTCCGCGCCGAGGTCGGAGCCCTCGCCGTCGATCACGCTGTCGGCGGGGACCTTGGCGGGGTCGATCCCCGAGAGGGCGTCCTGGCCGGTCCAGTGGATCGCGACGTCCCCCCGGTACCAGCCGGCAGCGTTCGGGGCGGTCGTGGGAGCGCCCGTGACGGTCGGTGGGGTCCTGTCGATGGCGATGTCCCCGACCGTCGCCTCGCTCGTGGTGCCGAAGCCGTCCACCGCGCGCCCGGTCACGGACTGCCCGCTGCCCTCCTCCGAGACCGTCGTCGGCTCCGGGCACTCCGTCACGCCGGTTCCCTGGTCGGTGCAGGCGAAGCTGACGAGGACCGGGCCGTCGTTCCAGCCGTACCCGTTGGGCGCCGGGTACCTCGCCCCGGTGATCGTGGGGGCACCCCCGTCGACCTTCAGCGTGATGCTGTGGCCCGCCGCGGTCCTGTCCTCGACGTTGCCCGCCTTGTCGACGCTCCAATACGTGATCGTGTGCTCGCCCAGAACCGAGTACCGGAAGGGACCGGTGTACAGCTCGGCGGGACCGGCGTCGACGGAGTAGTAGGTGGCCTCGATCCCCGAGAGGTCGCTCCCCGTCGTCAGGGTGACGAGCACGCTCCCCTCGTACCAGCCGGTCGGCGCGTCCGGCAGGCTCACCTGCGTCGTCGGCGCGGTCCGGTCGATCCTGATCCCGGTCACGGTGGCGTCGGTGGTGTTGCCCGCCCCGTCGGTGACCGAGGCAGCGGCCGAGAGATCGTTCCCCTCGCCCGTCACGACGGAGTCCTCCGGATCGGCGCCGTCGAGACCGGACAGATCGTCGCTTGCGCTCCAGTGCACGCGAACGTCCTGCCGGTACCAGCCGTGGTGGGCGCCGTCGAGGTCGGCGGCACCGGACAGCCTCGGTGGTGTCGTGTCGACGTCGATGCGGCTGACACCTGTGTCCGCGGCGTTGCCCGCCAGGTCCTTCGCGGTGCCGTGGGCAGACCCCGCCCTGCCCTCGCCGACGGTCTGGGCGGCGGGGCAGCTCGCGACCCCGGACACGGCGTCGCCGCAGGAGTACGTGACCGTGACCTCGGAGCGGTACCAGCCGTTCTCGTTCGCGGCCCCGTTCACCGTGGCGTCGATCGTCGGCGGCGAGGTGTCGATGCTCACGGTCGCCCGATCCGTCGCGGTGTTGCCGGCGGCGTCGGTCGCGGTGCCGATCACTTCCTGGCCCGCGCCCTCGTCGCTCACCGTCCGGTCGCCCGTGCACGAGACGACGCCGGACCCGTTCCCGTCGGCGCAGGTGAACGTCACGGTCACCGCGCTGTCGTTCCAGCCGGCCTCGTTCGCCCTCGGCGACTGGGTGTGGTGAATCGCCGGCGCGGTCCCGTCGACGTTCACCTGGATCGTCGTGGCCTGCTCGACGTTGCCCGCAATGTCGACGCTCCAGAAGCGCAGGTCGTGCACTCCCTCGGACGCGATCGCGACAGACGTCCCGCTTCGCCGCTGCCCGTCGTCCAGCACGTAGTACGTGTCGGCGACACCGGACAGGCGGTCGGACGCCTTGAGCGCGACAGTGACGCCCAGCGCGGTCCAGTCCGTCGGCGCGGACGGCGTCGTCGTCGGCGGAGTCCTGTCGATCCTGACCGGCTCGCTGGTGGCGGTGGCGCTGTTCCCCGCGCGGTCCGACACCGACGCGGACGCCGTCTGCGCGGTGCCCTCACCAGTGATCGTGGTGTCGGCCGGCGCCTCGCCGGCGAGCCCGGACACGGCGTCAGCCGCCGTCCAGTGGATCGGAACGTCCCCGGCGTACCAGCCGTCGGGACCGGGGCCCGTGACGGGAGCGCCGGAGAGGGTGGGCGGCTCCGTATCGACGTTGATGCCACTCACCGTCGCGGTCGACGTGTTGCCGGCGTTGTCGACGGCCGTGCCGGTGACGGACTGGCCGGCGCCGCTGTCGGACACGGTCGTCGCGCCGGGACAGCTCCGGATCCCGGACACGGTGTCGGAGCAGGTGAAGTTCACCGTCACCGGACCGTCGTTCCAGCCGGCCGCGTTCGGTGCGGGGAACCGCGACCCCGTGATCACCGGCGAGCCCTTGTCGAGCTTGACGGTCACGGAGCCGGTGCTGGTGTTGCCGACGGCGTCCTTGGCGACGGCCGCCCTGGTGACGCCGGCGGTGTCCGCGCTCTGCACCTCCGCGGCGGGGGTCGGCCCGCTCGTCACGCCTGAGCCGCCGTCGGTGGCCGACCATGCGATCGCGACGTCGGAGCTGTTCCAGCCGGCGGGGTTCGGCGAGGGGGTCAGCGCCCCGGTGACGACGGGCCCGGTGTTGTCGAGGACGAACGACGCCGTGCGCGAGCTCGCCGTCCCGGTGCAGCCGTTCGCGCCGAAGCTGTCGAAGGCGCTCGCCGTCACGGTCTGCACGCCGTCCCCCGGGCCGGCCTTGAGCGCGAAGACCCAGGAGCCCCGACCTCCGCCGGCCAGCGTCTGGCTCGCCGTGAACACCCCGCTCAGCTGGACACACTGCGTGTCGGGCATCGTGAGGACCTGCAGGCTGAGCGCTGCGCCGTCCCTGGCGTAGAGCTTCCCGCCCACGATCGCAGTCCCCGTGCCGCCGGACAGCGAGGCGTTGAGCACCGTCGACGCGCCGGCGACGGGGACGAGCACGGCAAGGCCAGGGATGGCCACGGCCAGGGCGGTCAGGCAACGCAGGAGGAGGCGTGAGCGCCGCTGTGCGGGCATGCTCGCGCCGACCGGCGAAGTCGACATCGGATTCCTTCCGGCTTCCAGGTCCGCCCCCGAGACGGGTCCTCGTCGCCGCCCTCCGGCGGCCCGGAACGAGCCCGCGCTTGAATGCCGACGACACTAGGACGTGTCACGCAGCGGAGCGGGCAGCCCCTTGGCGAATGGGGCGTTCGGACGAGATGTCGACGTCCCGTCACTCTGCGCAGTCGCAAGCCCGACCAGGTGTTCTTACCAGAAGTAACCGGCGAGCACGAAGCGCGACGAGATGGTCGAGGCTCGAGGGCAACGGCCCTTCAGAACAGGACCACCGACCGCAGCACCTCGCCGCGCTGCATCTTCTCGAACGCGGGCTCCACGTCGCCGATGCCGATCGTCTCCGAGACGAACGCATCGAGGTCGAGCCGCCCCTGCAGGTAGAGGTCGATCAGCATCGGGAAGTCACGCGACGGCAGGCAGTCGCCGTACCAGGACGACTTCAGCGCTCCCCCGCGGCCGAAGACGTCGAGCAGCGGCAGGTCGAGGCGCATCTGCGGCGTGGGCACGCCGACGAGCACCACCGTTCCCGCGAGATCCCGGGCATAGAAGGCCTGCGTGTACGTCTCCGGACGGCCGACGGCCTCGATGACGACGTCCGCGCCGAACCCGCCGGTCAGCTCGCGGACCGCCTCGACGACATCCCCCTCGCCGGCGTTCACCGTGTGGGTGGCGCCGAGCCCCCGGGCCCACTCGAGCTTGCGGTCGTCGACGTCGATCGCGATGATCCGCGCCGCGCCCGCCAGCCGTGAGCCGAGCACGGCGGCGTTGCCGACCCCACCGCAGCCGATCACGGCGACGCTGTCGCCGCGGGTCACGCCGCCCGTGTTGACCGCGGCGCCGAGGCCGGCCATCACGCCGCACCCGAGCAGGCCCGCGGCCGCCGGGCTGGCGGCCGGGTCGACCTTCGTGCACTGCCCCGCGTGCACCAGCGTCTTCTCCACGAAGGCGCCGATGCCGAGCGCGGGAGTGAGCTCCGTGCCGTCTGCCAGCGTCATCCGCTGCGAGGCATTGTGGGTGCTGAAGCAGTACCAGGGGCGACCGCGGCGGCAGGCGCGGCACTGCCCGCACACCGCCCGCCAGTTGAGGATGACGAAGTCCCCGGGCGCCACCTCGCTGACGCCGTCGCCGACGCTCTCGACGATGCCGGCCGCCTCGTGCCCGAGCAGGAACGGGAACTCGTCGTTGATCCCGCCCTCGCGGTAGTGCAGGTCCGTGTGGCAGACGCCGCACGCCTGGACCCGGACGACGGCCTCGCCGGGGCCGGGGTCGGGGACGACGACCTCCTCGAGGCTCACCGGCTCGCCCTTGCCCCGCGCCACGACTCCCTGCACCGTCTGCGGCATGGTCGCTGCCCCTTCGTCGTCCCCGGACGCCGCCGGCGACGGCGCGGCCAACGCTACCTCCACCGTTCGGAGGGTCCGGCTCGGGAACACGCCACATCCAGGCCGGCCGATGCGACCGCCGCCGCCGCGCGTGACCCGCCGACCTCTTGCGTGCGGTCACGCCTTCAAGCTGCTCGGCGGCTGATCGGCGTCTCGCGGTCCGGGACGACCGGGACCGAAATCCGGACACACGCGGAGGAACCGCAGGTGAGCGCGGTCACGCCGGGAGCGTCTTGCTTCTGTTCAGGGTGTCGGAGCCGTACCGTCGAAGCATGGTCGATCGCGGAGCAATCGTCACGGCGCAGGAGACCCCTGGGGTCTGGCGCGTGGCCGCCTCCCGCCGCACGGAGCACGGGATGGCGCTGCTTCTCCTCCCCCGCGACGCCGACGCGTTCCTCTACCTCGCGTCGACCGTCGACCCGGGCATCCCGGTGCTGCTGCGCTTCGAGGAGGACGTTCGCCTCGTGCCCTTCGCCGAGGCCACCCACGACTGATATGGACGGCGTCCTTGTCAAGGGGCATGGGTGAGCGCGCAGCGTGTCGGCTGCTCGGGGGGTGGATGGGCCCGGTCGTGACGGCTCTGGCGAGCGTGTCGTGGGCGACGCACGGTCAGACTGATATGCGCGGGTTGGTTACCGCAGGGCGGGCTGTTCGGCTGGGACGGGCCGCGTGTCTAGGCTCGAGCGTGACCCCGAGGGGTTGCTCATAGTCGCGCCGCGGATCGTCCCTCGCGCTGCTGCCCGGGCCGTCACGACCGGGGGCTTGTGTGGACCTGCCGCGGTCCTTGGTCAGGCCGGCATCGTCGCCAGTGACCAGCACCAGCCGGCGAGCTCGCGGGCGATCGCGACGTTGGCGACCGCGGGCCGCTTGCTGCGGGCGTCGAACCGGCGCCAGCGGGCGTGCAGGCGGCGGTTGCCGGCATCGGCGCGGGCGACCACGACCGCGGGGGCGGCCTGCCAGCGGCCGCGCAGCGTCGCTCCGGCCCGGTAGGCCTTGCGGTGGTGCCAGGCCGCCTCGACCAGCAGCCGCCGGGCGTGCCCGTTGCCGGTCTTGGTGATCGATCCCTGTACCCGGGAGGCGCCGGAGGAGGCCTCGGTCGGCACCAGCCCGAGGTAAGAGCCGATGGTGGCGCCGGTGAACCGGTCCCAGTCCCCGATCTCCACGGCCAGCCCGAACCCGGTCAGGGTGTCCACCCCTCGCAAACAGGTCAGGCGCCGCATCACCGGGGTGAACTCGCTGTCCCCGGCCGTTTCTGCGATCGCCTGGTCCAGCCGGTCCCGGCGCGCGGTCACCGTCAGCACGGCCTCGTAGTCGGCCTCGAACGTCAGCCGCAGCGGCCCGCTGCCCAGCGCCACGCCCTGCCGGCGCAGCCAGGCATCGTGCGGGCCCGTCCAGGCCTTCCCGCCGGAATACACGATGCCGTGGCGCAGCAGCAGCTTGGACAGCCGGTGCCGGGCCCGCATCAGATCGCCGCGGGCGTCCTCCCGGGCCCGGACCAGGTCCCGCGCCGTCTCCTGCTCGATCGTCGGCACCCGCACCGGCGTGACCTCATCCAGGCGCAGCAGCCGGGCCAGCAGCATCGCGTCCCGGGCATCGGTCTTGACCCGGTCCCCGGCCGGTCGGTGCAGCTTCGACGGCGCCGCCACCACACACGAGATCCCCGCTCCGGTCAACGCCCGGGCCAGCCCGAACCCGGTCGGGCCCGCCTCATAGACCACCCCGCACGGCCCCGGCAGGGCCGCGACCCACGCGATCACCTCCCGGGGATCCGGGCACAACCGAGACTGCCTGACCTCGCCCGTCACGCCATCGATCGCGCACGCCACCACCGACCGGGCGTGAACATCCAGCCCTACACTCGTACGCTCGAGGAACACCGGCGCCTCCCGTGAATGCGGCTCTACCGGCGGCCCACCCACCGGAAACCCGCGTCATGCTTCACGGGAGTGTCCGGAACTTCGTGTGCGGGCCTTCGGCTAGTTGATGTTGAGTCGGTCGCCGTAGGTCATGGCCAGGACGTTCAGGATCCTCTTCCAACCCGGGACCATTCCAGTGGGGTTGGCCCGGTTCGGTCGGCGTTCACGGACGGTCAGGTAGAGGATCTTCAGGGCTGACTGCTCGGTCGGGAAGTGCCCGCGTCGGCGGGCGGCCTGCCGGAACCTGGCATTCAGGGACTCGATCCCGTTCGTGGTGTAGATCAGCTTCCTGATCTCGATCGGGTAGTCCAGGAACGGCACGAACTCGGGCCAGGCCCGCTCCCACATCGCGATCATCGCCGGGTACTTCGGTCGCCAGGTCGCGGCGAAGTCGGCGAACCGGGCCTCAGCGGCCGCCACGGTCGAGCTCGGTGTAGACCTCCTTCAGCTCGGCGCTGACCTTCGCCCAGTGCTGCTTGGGCACGTAGCGCAGGCTGTTGCGGACCAGGTGCACCACACACGACTGCACGGTCACCGCCGGCCAGACCGCGCTCAGCGCGTCGGGCAGTCCCTTCAGGCCGTCGCAGCAGGCGATCAGGACGTCCGTGACGCCGCGGTTCTTCAACTCGGTCAGCATCGTCAGCCAGTGCCGGGCGCCCTCCCCACCGCTGGGTCCGACCCAGAACCCCAGCACGTCCCGGACCCCGTCGACGGTGATGCCCATCGCCACGTAGACGGGCCGGTTGGCGACCTGCCCGTCCCGGACCCGCAGGTAGATCGCGTCGATCAGCACCACCGGATAGACCGGGTCCAGCGGCCGGGCCTGCCACGCCGTCATCTCCTCGACCACCGCGTCGGTCACCCGCGAGACCAGGTCCCGGCTGACCTGGTCGCCGTAGACGTCCTGCAGATGGTTGGCAATGTCCCCGGTCGTCATGCCCTTGGCGTACAGGCTCACGACCGCCTCGTCGAACCCGGTCAACCGGCGAGCATGCTTGGGGATCAGGGCTGGCTCGAACGTGCCCGCCCGATCCCGGGCACCTTCACCGGCACCGGCCCGATCTCGGTCCGGACCGTCTTGGTCGAGTGCCCGTTGCGCACGTTCTCACCCGCCGGCGTGCCCCCATGCTCATGGCCCAGGTGCTCGGTCATCTCCGCCTCGAGCGCGGTCTGCAACACCTGCCGGGTCAGCCCGGTCAGCAACCCACCCGGCCCGGTCAGGGCCACCCCCTGCGCCTTCGCAGCAGCCAGCAGCCGCTCGGCCAGACCCTCCGGCAGCGCCGCCTCCCCGGCGCTGCCCGCGTCGGTCACCGCGTCAGTCTGTGTGCTCATGCGTGATCTTCTCCAGCCCACGACCCGAAGCCGTGGAGGTCACGCCGAGACTCACACACGAAGTTCCTGACAGACCCTGCTTCACGAGCGAGGCGCCGGTCTCCATACCGTCTAGGCCCGCACGTCCGGGGTCGGCAGCAGATAGACGAACGCCAGAGCGAGCATGAGCACGAGGAACACCGGCACGCTCACGAGCCCGATGGCGGTGGCGACGGGGTAGACCGCGAGGCCCAGGTTGTACCGGCGGTTGCGGACCGCGAGGAGTTCGGTCGTGACCTGAGGCTTCTGCAGCTCGGGGTGGCGCAGGATGTAGCGCCACAGCACGTTGAACGACAACGCCATCGCCGTGCTGGTCGCGCCGTACACCAGGACGGCGACCCGCTGGTCCCCCGAGGTGCCCTCGTGGGTGTACTCGGCCAGCAGCGCGGTCGGCCACGGCAGCACCGTGACGGGCAGCAGCAGGAGCAGGTTGAGCACCTGGACGGTGTGGTCGGTGCGCTGGAGCAGGTTGATCGTCGCGTGGTGGTTCAGCCAGATGATCCCCACGATGAGGAACGAGAGAAGGAAGGCGGCGTACTGCGGCCACTGCGCTGCGAGAGCGCTGCCGAGTGTGCCCTCGTGGCCCGCCGGCACCTTGATCTCGAGGATCAGCAGGGTGATGACGATGGCCAGCACCCCGTCGCTGAAGGCTTCGAGCCGGCCGACGCTCATCCCGATCCCCGGGAGCGCGCCGCCCGTGCGCTCGTCGCCGTTGCCCGACATGACGAGGTTCCCTTCCTGCCGCTGGCGATCACCGTAACGGGCAGCGGCGAGGGCGGCCCGCTCGTGCCGGAGCCGCGGGCCCCCGGGCGGCCGGGTGGCGCCGGATGGGGTAGACAGGCGGTGTTCCCGCGACGAGGAGACCTTCGTGAAGATCGGCGTCCATCTGCCCGACCTGACCTACCCCGGAGGACCCGCCACCATGGGTCAGGAGCTGGCCCGGACGGCGGCCGCTGCCGACGCGGCCGGCATCGACCGGCTGAGCGTGATGGACCACGTCTGGCAGATCCCGAACGTCGGGCCGGTCGATCACGAGATGCTCGAGGCGTACACGACGCTGGGGTTCCTCGCCGCGCACAGCTCGAAGGTCAAGCTCCTCGCGCTCGTCACCGGCGTCACCTACCGGTCCCCGGGTCTGCTGGCCAAGGCCGTGACGACCCTCGACGTCCTCTCGGGGGGCCGGGCGATGCTCGGCATCGGCGCCGCATGGAACGAGGACGAGTCCCGCGGCCTCGGGCTGTTCTTCCCGCCGCGGGCGGAGCGCTTCGAGCGCCTCGAGGAGGCGCTGCAGATCTGCCTGCAGATGTGGTCGGGCAGCGACGGTCCCTATCAGGGCACCCACTACCAGCTGGCCCGCACGCTCACCGTGCCGCAGCCGCTCACCCGGCCGCACCCGCCGATCCTCATCGGGGGCGGCGGCGAGCAGAAGACGCTGCGCCTGGT
Organism: uncultured Actinomycetota bacterium; assembly: GCA_963786765.1. Lineage (GTDB taxonomy): Bacteria > Actinomycetota > Actinomycetes > Actinomycetales > Kineosporiaceae > DATKNA01. The sequence continues at coordinate 199,523 of CAWBAJ010000010.1, forward strand.
GGCGAAGTACGCGCAGGCCTCCAACCTGTTCGCCGGGCCGGAGCTCGCCCACAAGCTGCAGGTGCTGCGCGAACACTGCGAGCGCGAGGGCCGGCCGTACGACGACATCGAGAAGACCGCACTGCTGAACATCGACCCCGGCCCGGACGGCGAGGACGTCGACGGCGTCCTCGAACGGTTGCGCGCCGCCGCCGACCTCGGGATCCAGGTGGGCCACGGCCGGCTCCTCCCGGAGCGGCAGTCGGACCGCATGCGCGTCCTCGGTGAGAAGGTCGTGCCCGTCGTCGCGCAGTGGTGACGCCATGACAGGACCTACCGTGCGCCGCCTCGTGCTCGTGGCCGAGGACTCGCCGACCCGGACCTCGGCGCCGCCGTCCGGCGGACGGTCCGGGCGGTCCGGGCGCTCCGGGCCGACCGTGGCGCAGGTGCAGTACGACCTGCTGACTGCCGAACCGTTCCGGTGGACGGAGGACGACGTCCTCTTCGAGAGCTGGTGGCGCCGCCAGGACGCGGCCGCGACGGCGTCCGAGGAGGAGAAGGCGCAGGCCCGCGCGGAGTACCTGGCTCGGCCTCGCCCGTGCCTGCGCGCGTCGCCCCTGCCGCAGCGGTACGGCTGGGGCCTGGTGTTCGACGAGCACGAACGGGTGGCGCTCTGCCCGGTGGAGTCGCCCGAGTACCGGTCACTCGCCGCCGGCGAGGGCGGCGTCGAGGTGCAGAGGTCGTTCCGCGGCACGCGCCGCTGAGGCGTTCCGGGCCGCTATGAACGGCGCCGCCGCCGCGATGTCACCGAACCCCGGCCCGTCGCGCCGGCCGCGGCACTCGCGGCGTCCGCCGCCTGTCTGGCAGCACGAGCCGCCGCCCACCGCGCCGCCCTCGCAGCCCTGGCAGCCTCCGCCGACGGGAGAACAGCGGCGGCGCTCTCGGCCCGGGACCGGCGCGAGCCTCCCCGGAGACCGAGCACGGCGATGACCACCGCAGCCGCGGTCATCGCCCCCGCGAGAGCGAGCGGGACCAGCTCCAGAGTGCGGGCACGGCGCAGGAGCAGCTCGGCGCGGCTCGGGACCGGACCGACCCCTCGCGGCAGTCCGCTCGGGGAGCGCTCCGGGGTGTAGTCGATCCCGTAGTACTGGTAGAGACGGGCCTCCTCCTGCTCCGTGATCCGCCGACCCGGCCCGACCATCGGGGCCTTCGCCACGTCGTCGCGCTTGACCTGGACGCGGACCTGCCCGTCGGCCTCCACCGCGTCGAGCAGCGGCAGGAACACAGTGGCCTCGCCGAGCCGGATCGTCGCCCACTCCGGCAGCCCGGTGGCGTTGTCGCTGTAGATCTGTGTGACGGTCCCGATCGCCGCGCCCTCGCGGTCGACCAGCATCTTGCCGCCCCACGTGCTCGCCTGTTCCGGGCTCGGCAGTCCCATCCGCGACCTCCCTGCGACACCGTCCGCGGATCTTCGCGGCCCGCTGCAGTTCTACCCGCTCCCGCCCGCCCTCTCACCTGCAACGGCGTCCGTGGGGCCATCCGGGGCCGAGCGCCCGAAAGCAGGCGTATCCACGAGCCACTCCGGAGAGCGTCACGCGGCCATCCGAATGGTATTGATCGCGAGCTGTAACGCGTCGCGCACGCCTGGCGATTGGGCAATCGAGTCCCGGCGACGTCCGAACCCCCGAGCGGGCGGCGCCGGGACTCCTCGCGTCCGGCCGGCCGATCACGGCTCCGGCGGGCGGGGCGGCGGTCGCAACGGCGGCAGCTTCGGGGCCAGTTTCGGTGCCAGGCCGGGCGGGATCCGCGGGCGGTAGCGCCGCTGCCGCCCCGGCCGGGGCGGCAGCCGCCTCGCCCGCTCCTCGAGGTCGAGTTCGCGCAGCAGCCGCTCCACCGTCCCCGCCAGCGACACGACGACCTCGCCGGCCTCCAGGTCGTCCCGCGGGTCGACGAGCAGCAGATCGGTGATCCGGGCACGGGCCTCGAGCAGCCCGTCCAGCGCGGCACGGACCGACTCGACGTCAGCCTCCCCCGTGGCCGGGTCCGCCTCCTCGCGCACCAGCCGGCCGAAGCCACGGACGGCGTCGGCGAGCTCGTGCAGAACAACGGCCAGCGCGCCTCGCAGGTCCGGGTGCACGCCGCGGCCCTCAGCGGCCGCGCGCCCCGCCACCGTCTCCAGCGTGCCGAACATGCTCCGGATCGCCACGCTCGAGTGCTCGAGTGCCTCGAGCCCCTGCCGCAGTCCGGGACCGGCGTCCGGGGTCCCCAGGGCGCGGACGTTGACCCGCCGGCTCTCCTCCGCGTCGATCAGGGCACGCCCGACGACGGGCATGTCGTACGTGAGCGACCGGGCGCGGCCGAGCCATTCGGCGGCCCGCTCCGCCAGCGCCGGCCCGTCCGTCAGCTCCGACGCCAGCTCGTCCGCGGCGTCGTCGAGCAGGCCCGCCAGCCGCTCGCCCAGGCCGCCGATCGCCCCCGCGGCCCCGGGCACGACCACCGGCGGCGGCACGAACAGACTCGACACGACGCCGACCGCGGCGCCCACGAGGGTCTCCGCGATCCGCTGCCCCGCGGCCGCGCGCGCCGAGGCGGCGCCGACCCCGAGCACCAGCATCGCGCTGATGGGCACCTCGAGGAGGTTGTCGCCCAGCCTCAGCACCTGCCCGACGACGAGGGACAGGCCGATCAGCAGCCCCAGACTCCACCAGCTCAGCCCCACCGCGATCGAAAGAAGCACGGCCAGACCGACGCCGGCAACCACGCTCACGACCCGGTCCAGGCCGCTCTCGAGGATGCTGACCGGTGTCAGCTGCACGACGAGGAGCGCCGTGAGCGGCGCGAGCAACGGCGGGTCCGACCGGGGGAACAACTGCTCGGCGACGACGTAGCTCGCAACGGCCGCCAGCGTCAGGCGCAGCGTCCAGCCCAGCGCGGGCCGGCCGGGGCGACGGAGCCGCTGACGCAGCCGGCGGAGGGCCGCGCGCACGTAGCGGAGGGGACCCCGGGCACGAAGGGGCTGCGACGTCGGTACGGCGGTCACAGGTTCAGGGTGGCGGGCGAGGCGTCGGGGCCCAAACCCACGTGACCGACGGCGTCGCAGCAGGCGGGGGCCCTTGCCTTCGCGGGCGTATGCGCTGCCCCCTTGAGTGGGGCAGCGCATACGGTCCGGTGGCGACACCACCTCCCCGATCCGACTTAGGCTCGGCGCCGTGCCCGCCGACGCTCGTTCCCGATCGGGGCCTGGCCTCGGGTACCCGCCGGAGCTCGCCGCCGTCCCCGATCTGAACCCCGCCGAGCTGCACGTCTACGCGTTGCCGATGGTCGAGCGGTTCCGCGGGATCACCGTTCGCGAGGGCGTCCTCCTCGCGGGCCCCGCGGGCTGGGGGGAGTTCTGCCCGTTCGCCGAGTACGACGACGAGGTCGCCGTCCCGTGGCTCGCCACTGCCCTGGAGGCCGCCTGGCTGGGGTGGCCGGCGAGCGTGCGCGGGATCGGTGGAGGTCAACGCGACCGTGCCGGCGGTGGGCCCGGAGCGCGCCGCGGCGATCGTGCGCGCCTCGGGCGCGCGGACGGCGAAGGTCAAGGTCGCGGACGCCGAGCAGTCCCGGGCAGCGGGCGACGAGCGAGCGCTCGCCGCCGACGCCGACCGCGTCGCGGCCGTCCGCGAGGCACTCGGCCCCGCGGGGCACGTGCGGGTCGACGCCAACGGCAACTGGGACGTCGACAGCGCCCTGCACGCGCTCGGCGTGCTCGACGCGGCAGCGGGAGGTCTGCAGTACGCCGAGCAGCCGTGCCGGACCGTCCAGGAGCTGGCCGAGGTACGCCGCCGCACCGGCGTGCGCATCGCGGCCGACGAGTCGATCAGGCGGGCCGAGGACCCGCTCGCGGTCGCCCGCGCCGGTGCCGCCGACGTCGCCGTCCTCAAGGCGGCCCCGCTCGGTGGCGTGCGCCGGGCGCTGGCGGTGGCGGGCGGCAGTGCGCGCCGAGGGCGACCTCCAGGTCGTCGTGTCGTCCGCGCTGGAGACCAGCGTCGGCCTGGCCGCGGAGCTCGCCCTCGCAGCCGCGCTCCCGCGGCTGGAGCTCGCCTGCGGCCTCGGCACGCTCGCCCTGTTCGAGGGTGACGTCGTCGCGACCACCACCCCCCGAACTCCCGGCAGGCTCGCGGTGCCGGGCTCGCCGCCGGTGCCGGACAGCACCCTGCTCGAGCGGTATGCGCAGCGGGATCCGGACCGGGTGCGCTGGTGGCGGGAGCGCACCCTGCGGACGCACGCGCGTCTGCGGGCTCTGCTCGCCTGCTGACGGATCTCTCAGACCTCTCGGGGCGGGCGGTTGCGCTCGTTCCAGACGCGCATGCGCCGCGGGTACCCGACGAGCCGCACGTCGTAGACCGGGACGGCGAGCCGGTCGGCGAGGTCCGCGGACGATCCGCGGGTCGGGCACGCGGCGGCGGGTCCACTCGCCGGAGGACGCGACGAGCAGCACGGTCGGCGGGGTCACCGTCGTCTCGGGCTCCACGAACGCCTCGACGCCGACCCGCGAGCGCACGAAGTCCTCGAGGTGGCGGCGCGCGGCGTCCTGCTCCTGCTTGCGCTCCGCGCGCGTGGGTGCCGCCCCTCGATGCCGGCCGAACAGTCCCATCCCACTCCCCTACCTCGCCCGCGCACCAGGCTGCGATCGCCGGTCAGATCACCACGATGCGGCCGATCAGTCGCCTCGATGACGTGCGGCCGGCGCGATCGGTTCCCGCGCGACGGGCCGATCACGGGCGCACCCGGCAGGAGCGGGTCCGGCCGGGGTGACAGGATGTCTCCGGCAGTGCGCAGCAGACAGAGAGCTTTCAGGGAGCGCCCGTGTCCGAGTCCCCCGGCACACCGTCGAACGGTTCCTCCGGCGAACAGGTGTACGACGTCGTCGTCCTCGGCGCCGGCAGCGGCGGGTACGCCGCCGCACTGCGTGCCGCCGAGCTGAACCTGTCCGTCGCCATGGTCGAGCGGGACAAGGTCGGCGGCACCTGCCTGCACCGCGGGTGCATCCCGACGAAGGCCCTCCTGCACGCCGCGGAGATCGCCGACCAAACCCGGGAGAGCGAGCAGTTCGGGGTGCGCACCACGCTCGAGGGCATCGACATGACCGGGGTCAACAAGTACAAGGACGGCGTCATCGGGCGCCTCTACAAAGGCCTCGCCGGGCTCGTGAAGAGCCGCAAGATCGAGGTGGTCGAAGGCGACGGCCGCCTCGTCGCGGCCGACACCGTCGAGGTGGGCGGCCGCCGGCTGCGGGGCCGCAACGTCGTGCTGGCCACCGGGTCCTACGCCCGCACGCTCCCCGGCCTCGACATCGGCGGCCGCATCATGACCAGCGACCAGGCCCTCACCCTCGACTACGTGCCCGGGCGCGTCATCGTCCTCGGTGGCGGCGTGATCGGCGTCGAGTTCGCGTCCGTCTTCCGCAGCTTCGGCTCCGAGGTGACGATCATCGAGGCCCTGCCGCGGCTGGTCGCGAACGAGGACGAGGCGTTGTCCAAGGCGCTCGAGCGTGCCTTCCGCCGTCGCCGCATCAACTACAAGACGGGCGTGCGCTTCGCCGGCGCCCAGCAGAGCGACGCCGGCGTCACCGTGAGCCTCGAGTCCGGCGAGACGATCGAGGCGGACATCCTGCTCGTCGCCGTCGGCCGGGGGCCCAACGCCACGGGCTTCGGCTACGAAGAGGTCGGCGTCCGGATGGACCGGGGCTTCGTGCTCACCGACGAGCGGCTGCGGACCAACGTGCCGAACGTGTACGCCGTCGGCGACATCGTGCCCGGCCTGCAGCTCGCGCACCGCGGCTTCGCCCAGGGGATCTTCGTGGCCGAGCAGATCGCCGGGCTCGAGCCGGCCCCGATCGTCGAGTCCGGCATCCCGCGCGTGACCTACTGCGACCCCGAGATCGCCTCGGTGGGGGTCACCGAGGCGCAGGCGCGGGAGCAGTTCGGCGCCGACGGCGTCGAGACCTACGAGTACAACCTCGGCGGGAACGGCAAGAGCCAGATCCTCGCCGGAACGGGTTTCGTCAAGCTCGTCCGGCAGAAGGACGGCCCTGTCGTGGGCGTGCACATGATCGGTCCGCGCATCAGCGAGCAGGTCGGCGAGGCGCAGCTCATCGTGAACTGGGAGGCCTTCCCCGAGGAGGTCGCGCAGCTCGTGCACGCGCACCCGACGCAGAACGAGGCGATGGGCGAGGCGCACCTGGCACTGGCCGGCAAGCCGCTGCACGTGCACTGAGCCGATCCGCACCCAGTACCCGGCAGACTGTCCCGAGCACGTCCCCCGGCACCCGCCGGGGCCCTGGAAGCGACGAAGGGGAACCGACGACAGATGTCCGACTCCGTGCAGATGCCGGCCCTCGGCGAGTCCGTCACCGAGGGCACCGTGACCCGCTGGCTCAAGCAGGTCGGCGAGCACGTCGACGTCGACGAGCCGCTGCTCGAGGTGTCGACGGACAAGGTCGACACCGAGATCCCGTCGCCGGTGGCGGGCGTGATCCAGGAGATCCTCGTTTCCGAGGACGAGACCGTCGCCGTCGGGACTGCGCTGGCCCGGATCGGGGACGGCTCGGGCGGCGGCGCCGGCGGCGGAGGCGCGGAGCAGGCATCGGCCCAGGAGGCGCAGCCCCGCACCGAGCCCGCCGCCGACCAGGTGCAGGCCGAGTCGACGGTTCCCACCCCGGACGTCGACGCGCCGCCGGTCCGGCCCTCGTCCACGGAGGTCGAGGAGCCGGCCGAGCGGCCGCAGCCCACCGCACAGGCGGCCGGGGACGGGCAGCGCGTGCAGATGCCCGCCCTGGGCGAGTCGGTGACCGAGGGCACGGTGACCCGCTGGCTCAAGCACGAGGGCGACACCGTGGAGGTCGACGAGCCGTTGCTCGAGGTGTCGACCGACAAGGTCGACACGGAGATCCCGTCCCCGGTCGCGGGGGTCGTCCACAAGATCCTGGTGGGCGAGGACGAGACCGTCGCCGTGGGTGCCGACCTCGTCGTGGTCGGGCCGGCCGGCGGGCAGGCTCCGGCCGAGCAGCAGCCGGCCCAACAGGCGGCCGAGCAGGCACCGGAGCAGTCGTCCCAGCAAGTCCAGCAGCAGCAGTTCCAGCAGCAGTCGCCACCGGCCCCCCGCCCTGCCCCCGCCGCGGCCCCGCCGGCGCCGCCCGCTCCTCCGGCGCCACCCGCTCCTCCGGCGCCACCGGCACCGCCCGCTCCTCCCGCCCCGGCTGCTCCCGCCCCCGCCGCGCCCGTCTCCGCGAGCGCCGGCTCCGCGCCGATGCAGGACGGCAGCTCCTACGCCGAGTACCCCGCAGCGAACCCGGCACCGGCCGGCAACGGCCAGCAGAGCCCCGCGCAGGCGCAGTCCGCGCAGGCGCTGCGGTCCCCCGAGGCGCCCGGGCAGCACGCGCACGGCGGGCAGCTCGACCCCTCGATGTACGTGACGCCGCTCGTGCGCCGGCTCGCCGCCGAGCACGACGTCGACCTGTCGAGCATCACCGGGACGGGCGTCGGCGGCCGGGTGCGCAAGCAGGACGTGCTCGACGCCGCGAAGGCCAAGCAGGCCGCCCAGCAGGCGCAGCAGAGCGCGCCCGCGCCATCGGCCGCGTCCGCGTCCTCTGCCTGCCCCCGCCCGCGCCGCGGCCGACGCGTCCGGCCTGCGCGGCACGACCGTGAAGATGTCGCGGCTGCGCAAGGTGATCGCTCAGCGGATGGTCGAGTCCCTACAGGTCTCGGCCCAGCTGACGACGGTCGTCGAGGTCGACGTCACCAAGATCGCCAGGCTGCGGGAGCGCGCCAAGCGCGAGTTCGAGGCACGCGAAGGCGTGAAGCTGTCGTTCCTGCCGTTCTTCGCGGTCGCCGCGGTGGAGGCGCTGAAGCAGTACCCCGTGGTCAACGCCAGCATCGAGGACGACCAGATCGTCTACCACGCGGAGGAGCACCTCGGGATCGCCGTCGACACCGATCGCGGCCTGCTGGTTCCGGTCATCAAGGGCGCCGGGGACCTCAACATCGCGGGCATCGCCCGGAAGATCGCCGACCTGGCGGACCGCACCCGCAACAACAAGATCACCCCGGACGACCTCGGCGGCGGCACGTTCACGCTCACGAACACCGGCAGCCGTGGTGCGCTCTTCGACACGCCGATCATCAACCAGCCGCAGGTCGGCATCCTGGGGACGGGCGCCGTGGTGAAGCGTCCCGTCGTGGTGACGGGGGCCGACGGCGAGGAGACGATCGCGGTCCGCTCGATGGTCTACCTGGCGATGACGTACGACCACAGGATCGTGGACGGCGCCGACGCCGCCAGGTTCCTCGTCGCCGTCAAGCAGCGCCTTGAGGAAGGTGCTTTCGAGGCCGACCTCGGCGTCTGAGCCCAGGCGTTGGCTTGCCGCACCGGGTTCCGGAGGGCGCGGGGGGACATGCTCTGCGAACGATGGCGCTGCCCCGCATTACGGGGCAGTGCAAACGATCGGCGGAGACACATCGCCCGCGGCGGCCTTCACCCACCGTGGCCGCCCTTCACCCAACGTAGGCGGCCTTCTCCCCGGGCGGTTGCAGCCCGAACCCGCCCGCGATCGCCGGTGGAAGGGATTCGGCGGGCGGGGGTGGCAGGCGGCCAGGAGGATGGACCCGTGAAGGTCGTGGTCACCGGCGCGTCCGGTCTCATCGGCTCCGCGCTCGTCGCCCGGCTGCGCGCAGGGGGCCACGACGTCGTGAAGCTCGTCCGCCGCTCCGCCGACGCCGCGGACGAGGTGTCCTGGGATCCCGGACGGCGGAACCATCGACGTCGAGGGCCTCAGCGGTGTCGAGGCCGCCGTCCACCTCGCGGGAGCAGGCGTGGGCGACCACCGGTGGACCGAGGAGTACAAGCGGACCATCCGCGACTCTCGCGTGCTCGGCACCCGGACGCTCGTCAAGGCCCTGACCGCGCTCGAGCCACTCCCCAGCGTGCTCGTCAGCGGCTCCGCCGTGGGCTTCTACGGCGACCGCGGTGACGAGGAGCTCACCGAGGAGTCCGCCGGAGGCAACGGGTTCCTCGCTGACGTCGTCCGGGCGTGGGAGGCGGAGACCGAGCCGGCGTCCTCCGCCGGCATCCGGGTCGCGATGATCCGCTCAGGGCTCGTGATGTCGCCATCCGGCGGCGCCTTCGGCCGTCTGCTTCCTCTGATCAAGCTCGGGCTCGGCGGGCCGCTCGGCAACGGCCGGCAGTGGTGGCCGTGGATCACGCTCGAGGACGAGATCGGCGCGATCGAGTTCCTGCTCACCCACGACGTCGCCGGCCCGGTCAACCTGTCCGCGCCGCACCCGGCGCCACAGAAGGACGTCGTGCGCGCCATCGCCCGCGCCGACCCACCGGCCCGCGCTCCTGCCCGCGCCCCGGCTCGCGCTGCGCGTCGCCCTCGGCGAGTTCTCCGACGACATCCTCGACAGCCAGCGCGTGCTGCCACGCCGGCTCCTCGCGGCGGGCTTCACCTTCCGCCATCCCGAGCTGGCCGGCGCCTCCGACTGGCTGCTCCGCCCCCGCTGACCCGGCGGCGCCCGCAGCCTCTGGGTCCGAAACGTCAGACGACCGCAGAGACCCGCCAGCCCTCGCCGACTCGCACCAGGGTCAGCTGCACCCGGCGGGGCGTCTGCGCCGGGATCGATCGCACCACCGTCCCGTCGGGACGCACCTGCCTGTACGCGGACGCGGCCACCCGCGCCTCCACCGTCACCCCGTCGCCCGTCGCCGCCACCACCCGGACGTCGCCCACCGCGAACCGCAGCCCCTGGAGCCGGACGCCGCCCGCGTGCAGCCGGCGGACGAACGCCGCGTCCTGCTCGAGCGCGGCCGAGCCGGGTGCGTCGACCGCGGCGAGGGCCTCCTCGGACGCCGACGAGAACGCGCCCGCTCGTGCCGCCGCGAGCCCGGCCACCACGGCCGCGACCTCGCTGAGCGGGCTCGCGGACGGCGGACGCCGACGACAGCGCCGAGCCGGCGGCGGACGCCGCCGGCCGGCCCTCGTTCCCGCCGCCGGTGCGAAGCGCCAGGGCGAGAGCCGCCGCGACGAGCCCGGCGCCGGCGAGCACGACGCCTCCCGCCACCACCAGGCGGCGCACGCCCGAGGGTTCCGGGGGCGGCTGGAGGACGGCGCCCGCTGGTGCCGGGAGCGCGGCGGGTCCCGGAGCGCGTGCCGGAGCGGGTGCCGGAGGCGCCGCGGGTCCCGGAGCGGGTGCTGCCGCGGGTCCCGGAGCGGGTGCTGCCGCGGGTGCCGGAGCCGGTGCCTGAGCCGGTGCCGGAGCGGCAGGGGGACGGCCTGGCAGCGGCCGCCACCCGGGCTTGGCGGGAGCCGGCGCCGCCGGGGCATCGGCAGTCAGATCGACGGGTCTGCGGTGGGACCGCCCGTGCGGCGAGCTGAGCGACCCGGTCGGGCGTGGGGCGGCGGGCCGGGTCGGCGGCGACGCAGGCCTCGACGAGGCCGTCCAGCGGGCCGCCGGCCACCAGCGCGTCCCGGAGGAGCCGGCCGAGGGCGAGCACGTCGTCCGCGGGCGACGGGTAGGCTGGGGCCGGCGTGCTCGCCGGGAACGGGTGCGAGCAGTGCCGCCACGCCGACGTCCGCCAGCACGGGGCGGCCCTGGGCGTCGAAGAGCACGTCCCGCGCCGTGAGCCGCCCGTGGACGAATCCGTGCGCGTGCAGGTACGCCAGTGCCCGGGCGACGCCGACCGCCACCGTCGCCGCCTCGCCCGCCGGCAACGGACCGCGACGCGCCACCAGGGCGGCGAGCGACCCGCCCGGCACCAGATCGACGACCAGCGCCCGGCTGCCGGCGCAGCCGGCCGGTGCCGGCCAGGTCGACCACCGACCGCAGCCCGGCGACGTTCTCGTGGCGCAGCCGGCGCAGCAGGGCACCCTCCCGCGCCACCGCCTCCGCACCGCCCGCGGGCCGGCCCACCCGCACCGCGACGGCGTGCGCCGGTCCCGAGGTCGACCGCCCGCCACACCCGGCCGAACCTGCCCCGGCCCAGCTCGGCGTCGAGCACCAGGCCCGGAACCACCGGCGTCGCCCCCGCGTCGATCACGCCTGTCCCTCCGCCCGACCCGCAGAGCCCCGCCACCCGCAGGGCCCGGGCGCCAGCATGCCGCATCGGCCTTCCGAGCAGGTGCCGCGCGTCCACAGGGGCACTACCGTCGGACCGTGGTCGAGCCGGCGGAGGTCGTCGTCGTCGGTGCCGGCCTCGCCGGGCTCGCGTGCGCGCGCCGCCTCAGCGCGGCCGGGGTCGAGGTCACGGTGCTCGAGGCCGCGGACCGGGTCGGCGGCAGGGTGCGCACGGACGTCGTCGACGGGTTCCGCTGCGACCGCGGCTTCCAGCTGCTGAACCCGGCGTATCCGGAGGTCCGGCGGGTGCTCGACCTGCGGGCGCTGCGGCTGCGCCCGCTGCCCGCCGGAGTCGTCGTCGCGATCGGGGACCGCCGCCGCCTGCTGGCCGACCCCCGCCGGACCCGGCCCGTCGACGCTTCCCCGCGCCGCCGCCGGGACCCTCGCGACCGTCCGCTCGCGGCGGGAGGTCGCGGCGTTCGCCCGCTGGGCGCTGCGCGCCGTCCGGGCCCACCCGGCCGACCTCCTGGCGGCCCCGGACGAGCCGTGGGGCGACGCGCTCGACTCCAGAGGGATCGAGCGGCGAGCTGCGGCACGCCGTCCTCGAGCCGTTCCTCGCCGGGGTGATCGGCGAGCGGGACGGGTCGACGTCCCGGCGCTACGTCGACCTCCTCGTGCGCTCGTTCGCGCTCGGCCGCCCCGGCGTGCCGTGGGAGGGGATGCAGGCCGTGCCCGACCAGCTCGCCGGGATGCTGGCAGCCGGGGCGGTCCGGACGGGCGTCCCGGTCACCTCCGTCGAACCCGGCCGGGTGCGCACCCCGGACGGCGAACTCGCCGCGCGGGCCGTCGTCGTCGCCACCGACCCCGCCGCCGCGCACGACCTGCTCGGCCTGCCAGTGCCGGCCACCCGGGCCCTGACCACCTTCTGGCACGTCGCACCGGGCCGCCGACGCGCTCCCCGCAGCTGCACGTGGACGGCGACGGCCGCGGGCCGGTCGTCAACACGGTCGTACTCAGCGCGAGCGCGCCCGGGTACTCCCCCGACGACCGGGCGCTCGTCGCCACGACGGTGCTGGGGGACTGCCGGCGATGCCGGCACCGAGGCCGAGGTCCGCGCCCAGCTGCGGTACGTCTACGGCGCCGACACCAGCGGTTGGGAGCTGCTGCGCGTGCACGCCCTGCCCCGGGCCCTGACCGCGATGCCGCCGCCGCTCGACGTGCGCCGGCCCGTCGCGCTCGGCAACGGCCTCTTCGTCGCCGGCGACCACCGCGACTCCGCGTCCAGCCAGGGCGCGCTGGTGTCCGGCCGGCGCGCGGCTGACGCCGTCCTGGAGCACCTCGGCCGCCCCGTGCCGCCCCGCCCGCCGCTGGACGCCGTCCGCGTGCTGCCACCCTCGCCGGCCCCGGAGGTCGCCCGTGCCCGCTGACGCGCCCACGATCCTCGCGACGTCCGGCGGCTACGCGCTCAACCCCGAGGGGCGCCGGCGGCTCGACCTGGCGCCGCTCGTGCACCACGCGGTCGAGCTGTCGGGAGTCAGCGGGCGGCGGCCCCGGATCTGCCACCTCGGCACGGCGGGCGGCGACCAGCGGTCGTTCGCGGCCGAGCTCGACGAGGCGGCACGCGCTGCGGGGTTCGACCTGTCACACCTGCATCTGTTCTCGATGCCCAACGTCGAGGACGTCGAGGGGCACCTGCTCGCGCAGGACGCCGTCTGGGTGGGCGGCGGGTCGGTGGCCAACCTGCTCGCGGTGTGGCGGGTCCACGGGCTCGACGAGATCTTCCGGCGGGTCTGGGAGGCGGGGATCGTGCTCTCCGGCGTGAGCGCGGGCTCGATCTGCTGGCACGCCGGCGGCACCACCGACTCCTTCGGCCCCGAACTGCGCGCCGTCACGGACGGGCTCGCCCTGCTCCCGTACGGCAACGGCGTGCACTACGACAGCGAGGCGCGGCGGCGCCCGCTCGTGCACCGGCTCGTCGCGGAGGGCGTGCTGCCGCTGACCTACTGCACGGACGACGGCGTGGGTCTCGTGTACCGCGGCACGGAACTCGTCGAGGCGGTCAGCGAGCGGCCCGGCGCGGCGGCCTACGTGGTCCGGCGGGACGAGCGGGCGGCGCCGTCGAGGAGCGCATCGAGCCGCGGCGGCTGTCCCCGCGCTGAGTCGCCCGCCGCCCTGCCCAGCGGGGCTTGCACGGGCTGAGCCAGGTTGCACGGCTTCTGCCGGTCCGGAGCCGTCCGGAAGCGGCACAACGCGTGCAACCTGGCCGAGGGCGTGCACGCGGGCGGGCCTCGAAGGTCAGCGCGAGGCCGCGACCGGCTCGGGCTCGGGCTCGGTCGGGTCCGCGCCCATCGTGATCCGTGGACGTCGCGAGCTTGCTCGGCGGACCAGATCTTCGCGCCGAGCAGGTAGGAGACCGACGGCACGAACAGCGACCGGACGACGGTCGTGTCGAGCAGCACGCCGAACGCGACGATGAACGCGATCTGGGCCAGGAACAGGATCGGCAGGACGCCGAGCGCCGCGAACGTCGCCGCCAGCACGACGCCGGCGCTCGTGATGACCCCGCCGGTGACCGCCAGGCCCCTTGAGGATGCCCGGTCTCGTGCCCGCGCGGATCGACTCCTCCCGCACCCGGGTCATCAGGAAGATCGAGTAGTCGATCCCGAGAGCGACGAGGAAGACGAAGCCGAACAGCGTCACCGCCGGGTCCGACCCGGCGAAGTGGAACACGTGGTTGAACACGAGCGCCGACGCCCCGAGGGTCGCCGCGAACGACAGCACGTTGCCGACGATGAGGATCAGCGGAGCCACGAGCGCCCGCAGCAGCAGCGCCAGGACGACGAAGATGACCGCGAGGATGATCGGGATCACCCGGTTCCGGTCGGACTGGCTGATGTCGCGGACGTCGAGGTTCTGCGCGGTGCCGCCGCCGACGAGGGCGTCGGGGCTGACGGCGTCCAGGTTCGGTCCGCAGCTGAGCGCACCGTCTCCCCCGCGGCGTTCGAGTCCGCGGCGTCCTTGAGCGTCGCCTGGAACTGCACCCGCCCGTCCACGACCTTCGGCTGCGGGGTCGCGCCGGGTTGCCCGGCACCCTGCGGCGCGTCCGTCACCGGGACCACGGAGGAGACGCCCGGCGTCTTCTGGATGGTCGACGCGATCTCCTGCGCCTTGTCCGCCGGTCCGATGACGATGGTCGGCGTCCCCGACCCGGCCGGGAAGTGCCGGGCGAGGGCGTCGCCGCCGGTCACGGACTCGACGGTGGTGAGGAACGTGTCCCGCTGCGGGATCCCCGAGGCCTTGAGGGTGGGCAGGAACGCCGCCAGGATCAGCAGGCCCGCGCCGCTGGCGATCGCGACGGCGCGCGGGTGCTCGCCGACGAGCCGGCTGACCCGGGCCCAGATCCCGCGCGTCTCCGGGCCCTTCGTGCCGACGTGCGGGATCGACGGCCAGAACACCCAGCGGCCGTGCTCCCCCGCGCTGTTCCGGCCGGGCAGCACGAGGAGGGCCGGCAGGAACGTCATGGCGGACAGCAGCGACGCGGCGATGCCGATCGCGCCGACGGGGCCGAGGCCCTTGGTCGACTGCAGTTCGCTCAGCAACAGGCAGAGCAGGCCGAGGATGACGGTGCCCGCGGACGCGGCGACCGGCTCGATCGTCCGCCGCCACGCCAGCCACATCGCCTCGTACCGGTCGTCGTGCCGGCGCAGCTCCTCCCGATAACGCGACACCAGGAGCAGGGCGTAGTCCGTGGCCGCGCCGATGACGAGGATCGACAGGATGCCCTGGCTCTGCCCGTTGAGCTTGATCACGTCGTTCTTGGCCAGGAAGTACACGACGACGCTCGCCAGCGACAGCGCGAACAGCGACGTCGCGAGCACGAAGAACGGCACCACTGGGCTGCGGTAGACGATGAGGAGGATCACCAGGACGGCGATCAGCGCCACGATCAGCAGCGTGCCGTCGATGCCGGCGAACGCCTTGACGAAGTCCGCGATCGTGCCCGCCGGGCCGGCGACGTACACCCGGGTGCCGCCGGCGTCGAACGTCTGGTCGGCGGAACGGATCGCCTCCACCGATCCCTGGATCGGGCTCGTGCCGTCGGCCAGCGTGGAGAACGACCTGGTTCGCGTCGAAGTTGACGAGCGCCAGGGCCGCCTTGCCGTCCTTCGAGGGGACCACGACGACCGGACCCGGGAGCGAGGAAGTCGCCCACCTTCCGCGGCGCCGCCCCCTTGACCGGCACCTCGACGTTCGGGATCCCCTGCGCGAACGCCGTGAACTGCTGCAGCTGGGCGGGGGTCAGCTGCTGGTCGCCCTCGAGCAGCACGAAGGCCGGGAACGTCTGCCGGGAGGAGAACGCAGCCTGCTCGTTCAGCACCTTGGTCGACTCGGCGTTCGCAGGCAGGAACGACGAGGTGTCGTTGCGCTGCACCTCCGACAACTTGCCGGAGTACGGGCCGCCGATGCCGGCGATCGCCAGCCAGACGAGCACGAGGACGGCGGGAAGGATCCACCGCAGCCGCCGGAGGGTGGAGCGCTCGGACGGGGCTGCGGGGGACTGCGTCGGCACCACGATCATCCAGCATTCCAGACCGGCGGCAGGATCGCCCCCCGCAGCCTGAGGACGGGCTGAGACGGACGTACGCTCGGCGCATGGGCAGGTTGGTGTTCGAGCACCTCGGGTTCGGCGAGAACCGGGTGGACTACGAGCACGCCTGGGCCCTGCAGCGCGAGCTGCACGCCCGGGTGGTCGCGGGCGAGGCGCCGGACACCGTCCTGCTGCTGGAGCACCCGCCCGTGTACACGGCGGGCCGGCGCACCCACCCCGCCGATCGCCCGTTCGACGGGACCCCGGTCGTCGACGTCGACCGCGGCGGCCGGATCACCTGGCACGGGCCGGGCCAGATCGTCGGCTACCCCATCGTGAAGCTGGCGTCGCCCGTCGACGTGGTCGCCTACGTCCGGCGCCTCGAGGAGGCCCTGATCAGGGTCTGCGACGACCTCGGGGTCCGCGCCGGCCGGGTCGAGGGCCGCAGCGGGGTCTGGATCGCGGCCGACGCCCCGTCCGACGAGCAGCCGGGCGGTCGCAGGGAGCGCAAGGTCGGCGCGATCGGCGTCCGGGTCGCGCAGGGCGTGACCATGCACGGGTTCGCCCTGAACTGCGATCCCGACCTGTCCTGGTTCTCGCGGATCGTTCCGTGCGGCATCCCGGACGCCGACGTGACCTCGCTCGCCGCGGAGCTGGGGCGCGACGTGACGGTCGACGAGGCGCTGCCACTGGTGGAGAAGCGGCTCGACGAGGTGGGCCTGGCCGGGGCCGTCAGCGCAGCTGCGGCAGCACCCGCGCCGCGATGAGCTCGATCATCGCGAGGTCGTCGAAGTCGTAGACCTGCAGGTAGACCCGGGTCGGCGCCCACCTCTGCGTAGCGCCCGATCCGGTCGACGAGCTCGCCAGGCGTCCCGGCGAGGCCGCTGGTCCGGAGCCGGTCGACGTCCTGGCGGGCCGTGCGCGCCCGGGCGGCGACCTGCGCGTCGTCCGCGCCGCAGACGGTAGTGAGGGCGACGGAGTAGGTCAGCGACGCGGGGTCGCGGCCCTCCGCGGTGCACGCGGACCGCACCCGTTGGTAGGCGGCGGCCACGTCCTCGACCGGAGCGAAGCCGACGTTGTACTCGGTGGCGTAGCGGGCGGCGAGCCGTGCGCCGCGGGGCTTGGCCGCGCCGCCGACGATGAGCGGCATCGGCGACTGCACCGGCTTGGGCACCGCCGGACAGTCGCTGAGGCGGTAGTGGGTGCCGTCGAACGAGAACTTCTCCCCGGGCGGGGTCGACCAGAGCCCGGTGACGATCGCGAGCTGCTCCTCGAACCGGTCGAACCGCTCCTTGGTGCCCGGGAAGGGGATCCCGTACGCCGCGTGCTCGGCCTCGAACCAGCCCGCGCCGAGGCCCAGCTCGGCCCTGCCCCCCGACATCGCGTCGACCTGTGCGACCTCGATGGCGAGCACGCCGGGCAGCCGGAACGTCGCGGGGCTCACCAGCGTGCCGAGGCGGATCCGCTTCGTCTCGCGAGCGAGGCCGGCGAGCGTCACCCAGGCGTCCGTGGAGCCCGGGAGCCCGCTGACGTCGCCCATGTGCAGGTAGTGGTCGGAGCGGAAGAAGGCGTCGAAGCCGCCGTCCTCGGTCGCCTTCGCCACCGCGAGGATCTGGTCGTAGCTGGCCCCCTGCTGGGGCTCGGTGAAGATGCGCAGGTCCACGACCACGAGCCTATGGACGCACCGGTTCCCCCGCCCGCCCGCGCGCCCGCCCGCCCGCTCATCGCGACCCCGCTACCTCCACCAGGCCCGCTTCTGCGCAGGCGGCCTGCAGGGTGTCGAGGCCGAACGCCTCGACCGGCCCCAGGGCGCCGGCGGCGGGCGGCGCAGGCACGCCGGGGACCAGCCCGGCGAGCGCGCGGGCGTTCCAGGCGAGCAGGCAGGCGGTCAGGGTGTAGACGTTCGGGCCGGCGAGCTCGATGTGCGCCAGCAGCTCGCCACCGCGGCCGCGGACGTCGGCCGCGACCAGCGAGCCCGTCGTCGCGCGGGCTGCCTCGTCCGGGCCGCCGGAGGATCCCCGCGCCGCCCGGCTCACCACCGGCCGCGCCACACGTGCGAGCCCCGCCCGCAGCGGCGGGAAATGGTCGAGGGCGCCGGCCGCCCGGGCCGCGATGGTGATCGCCGGGGTCAGCCGCCCGAACCAGCCCAGGCCGACCCGCACCGAGCGGAGGGACGGCTCGAGCCGCGGGAGGAAGAACTGCTCGGTCGCCGGCACCGTGCACACGGACCGCCGCCGTCCGCCGGCGTGGACGTGGAACAGTTCGGAGCCGGGACGCTGCGGCACGAGCCGGCCGTCGCGCAGCGCGTGCCCGGCGTCGTCCATGATCGTCAGAGCCGAGGCGCGGGTGCCTCCGCTGGCGCCGGCCACGCCGACGGGCCCCGTCGTGAAGTACCCGACGTCCACGGACGCGGCGGTGCCGACGGCGTCCGCGGCCCTAAGCGCCAGAGCGCCGGCGAGGTTGCCCGGGACGTAGTCGTAGCCGGAAGCGGTCAGCAGGACGCTGCCGGCGTCCGCCGCCTGCGGCCCGTGCTCCCCCACGACGGAGCGGAGGAAGGATCCCTCGCCCGTGGAGTCGACGTAGTGGGCACCGGCGGACACCGCGGCCTCGACGGCGGCGCGGCCCCAGCGGGCGAACGGTCCGACCGTCGTGACGAGCACGTCACCGCGCTGCACCAGAGCTCGCACCGAGGCCGGCTCGGTGGCCTCGGCGACCTGGAACTCCAGCGGCCCGCCCGGACCGCCGAGCTCCGCCGCGAGAGGGCGCAGGCGGTCGGCGGTGCGCGCCGCCAGCACCGGCCGGACACCGGCAGCGACCAGAGTCCGCGCGGTCAGGTCGCCCGTGTACCCGGTCGCGCCGAACAGCACGATCCGGCCCGTCGGGGCGGACGGGGGGTTGGCCACGGCTCGCCTCCTCGTGGCGCGGGGGGCCGTCGTACGCTGACCGGGCGTTGGATGCAGCGCCCGCGACGTCCTGGAGGTCCATCGTGTCAGTCGCCCCCGACGGACGCCGTCTGCTGCGGGTCGAGGCCCGCAACGCAGCGGTGCCGATCGAGCGCAAGCCGTCGTGGATCCGGACGACGGCGCGGATGGGCCCGGAGTACCGCGAGCTGACCGCCCTGGTGAAGCGCGAGGGACTGCACACGGTCTGCCAGGAGGCGGCCTGCCCGAACATCTTCGAGTGCTGGGAGGACCGCGAGGCCACGTTCCTCATCGGTGGCGACGAGTGCAGCCGCCGGTGCGACTTCTGCCAGATCCACAGCGGCAAGCCACAGCCGCTGGACCGGGACGAGCCCCGCCGGGTCGCCGAGAGCGTGCAGGCGATGGGCCTGCGCTACGCCACCGTCACGGGTGTGGCCCGCGACGACCTCGAGGACGAGGGCGCCTGGCTGTACGCCGAGACCGTCCGCGCCATCCACGCGCTGAACCCCGGCACCGGCGTCGAGATCCTCGTCCCCGACTTCAGCGGGAAGCCCCAGCTGCTGCAGCAGGTGTTCGACGCCGCCCCGCAGGTCTTCGCGCACAACCTGGAGACGGTCCCGCGGATCTTCAAGCGGATCCGGCCCGCGTTCCGGTACGAGCGCAGCCTGGACGTGCTCACCCAGGGACGCCGAGCCGGGATGGTGACGAAGTCGAACCTCATCCTCGGGATGGGCGAGACCCGCGAGGAGGTTTCGCAGGCGCTGCTCGACCTGCACGAGGCCGGCTGCGACCTCGTGACCATCACGCAGTACCTCCGCCCGTCGCCGCTGCACCACCCGGTGGAGCGGTGGGTGCGGCCGGAGGAGTTCGTCGAGCTTCGGGAGGAGGCGGACGCGATCGGCTTCGCCGGAGTCATGTCCGGGCCGCTGGTGCGCTCGTCGTACCGGGCCGGACGGCTCTGGGCGCAGGCGATGCGGCGGCGAGGCGAGGACCTGCCGCCCGCTCTGGCGCACCTGGCGGACGCCGGGACGGCCCGGCAGGAGGCGGCGGGTCTGCTCGGCGCCTGAGGGGCTCCTGGCACGCCTGCCTGAGCACGTATCCTGCGGGCATGGCGCGCACCGACAGCAAGGCCGAGCGCGAAAGCCGGCGGGGGCAAGAAACCCGGCCGCCTCTCCCAGCTCCGTCAGATCTACACGGTCACGCGCCAGGCGGACCCCAAGCTGCCGCTGTGGATGCTGGGCGGCTTCGTCGTCACACTGCTCGTCGCGTTCGGTCTCGGGCGTGCTGATCGGGCACGCGGTCTATCTCACGATCCTGGGCGTGCCGCTCGCCGTCATGGTCGCGTTGGTGATCATGTCGCGCCTTGCCGAGCGCAGCGCCTATCAGCGGATGGCGGGCCAGCCCGGCGTGGCGGGCGCCGTCCTCAAGAACATCCGGCGCGGCTGGTACGTCGAGGACGAGCCCGTCGCCGTCGATCCGCGCACCCGCGACCTGGTCTTCCGCGCGATCGGCAGGCCGGGCGTGGCCCTGGTCACCGAGGGTCCGCTGCCGCGGGTCCAGCGGCTCGTCGACGGCGAGCGCAAGCGCATCACGCGGGTCCTGGGGACGAACGTGCCGATCATGGTCGTCCACGTCGGGGACGGCGAGGGCCAGGTGCCGTTGCGCCGGCTCAACAGCACCCTCATGAAGAGCCGCCCGACCCTCACGAAGACCGAGGTCAGCCAGGTCATCGGCCGGCTGCGGGCGCTGGGCGCCGTCCGCCCGCCCATCCCGAAGGGCATCGACCCCACCCGGGTGCGCCCGGACCGCAAGGGAGTACGCGGCCGCTGATCGCTGCGAGGCGTTTCCAAACTCGTTCGTTCGGGGTGATGCGCCCGTAATGCCGAACCGATCGACTGGACCGGCACGAACAGGTCGCCGCTACACCCGCGCCGACGGCGTGCCGAGACAAGGCAGGCATCCGTTCCGCCGCCCGGAGGTTCCCATGCTCACCGCCGCCACGTCCGAGGTCGTGCGACTCATGGCCGACTTCGTCCGGCGAATCGACGCCGAGCTGGCCGAGTCGGCCGTCCGCAACGCCGAGTCGGGCGTCCGGGCGCACCACCAGCGTCGGGTCGAGGAGGTCCGGACCCTGAGCGACCTGCAGGCGCTCGAGTCCCGCGCCGCTCGGCAGCTCGACCGTCGCGGTCTGAGCGGACCGGCGCCGGATCAGCGCCGCGGTCAGGTCCGCGCCACGAGCGTGGCCGCCCAGCGGTCGTGCAGCCCGCGGTGGTCGGCGTCCCAGACCAGCGGGGGGATCGCCAGGCAGAGCAGGACGGACCGGATCAGGGCCCTGGCGAACCCGGGCGCGGCGCCGTCGAGGGCCTCGACACGCATCCCGAGCAGGCGGTGCCCGAGCGTCGCGCCGGCGGTGCCCACGAGCACGACGTTCTCGACGAGCAGCACGAGCAGCGGGCCGAACGGCCCCAGGTGGACGTTCCGCAGCAGGCCGCCGGCGATCAGCAGGGCGACGACCCAGTCGACGACCAGCGCGACGAGGCGGCGTCCGAAGCTCGCCAGCGAGCGGGGGCCGTCCGCGGGCCTGCCGAGGCGCTCCCCCGGGTAGGCTGCCGGCGCGCCGGTCTGGGGGCGCCGCGGCTCCAGCCAGGAGCCGAGCTCGCGTCGGGAGGCCACGTCCCGAGGCTAACGGTCGCTCGGGCGCGGCGGCGCTGCGCGGCCCCGGGAGCGCTCGCCGCAACACGGCCGGAACCTGCCGGGCGCGTCGTAACACCGGTGAAACGGACGGGACACCCTCGGGAAACTGCCCCCGCATAGCGTCCCGTGCAGTTTCGGGACGCGCCGACGGCGCCGGCGTCCTGCCCCTCGTGCCCGCTCCCTGAGGAGGTTGGATGTTCAGCAACGCCGACGACGTCGCTCAAGTTCATCGCCGACCAGGACGTGAAGTTCATCGACGTCCGGTTCTGCGACCTGCCCGGCACCATGCAGCACTTCAACGTGCCGGCATCGCGGTCGACGAGGACTTCTTCGTCAACGGTCAGATGTTCGACGGCTCGTCGATCCGCGGCTTCCAGGCGATCAACGAGTCCGACATGAAGCTCATCCCGGACCTGACGACCGCCTACGTCGACCCGTTCCGGGCCGAGAAGACGCTGAACGTCAACTTCAGCATCGTCGACCCGTACACCGACGAGCCCTACAGCCGCGACCCGCGCCAGGTCGCCCGCAAGGCCGAGGCCTACCTGCGAGTCGACCGGCATCGCCGACACCGCGTTCTTCGCGCCCGAGGCCGAGTTCTACGTCTTCGACGACGTCCGCTTCGAGACGAAGCAGAACGCGGGCTACTACTACATCGACTCCATCGAGGGCGCCTGGAACACCGGGCCGGGTCGAGGAGGGCGGCAACCGCGGCTACAAGACGCGGTACAAGGGCGGGTACTTCCCCGTGCCGCCGGTCGACCACTACGCCGACCTGCGCGACCAGATCATCCTCGCGCTGGACGCCCTCGGCCTGCAGGTCGAGCGCGCGCACCACGAGGTCGGCACGGCCGGCCAGGCCGAGATCAACTACCGGTTCGACTCGCTGCTGAAGCAGCGCCGACAAGGTGATGATCTTCAAGTACGTCGTGAAGAACGTCGCGTGGGCGAACGGCAAGACGGCGACGTTCATGCCGAAGCCGCTCTTCGGCGACAACGGCTCGGGCATGCACTGCCACCAGTCGCTGTGGAAGGACGGCGACCCGCTGTTCTACGACGAGCGCGGCTACGGCGGCCTGTCGGACCTCGCCCGCTGGTACATCGGCGGTCTGCTGCACCACGCGCCGTCGCTGCTGGCGTTCACCAACCCGACGGTGAACTCCTACCACCGCCTCGTGCCGGGCTTCGAGGCGCCGGTCAACCTCGTCTACTCGGCGCGCAACCGCTCGGCGTGCGTCCGCATCCCGGTGACGGGGTCGAACCCGAAGGCGAAGCGCATCGAGTTCCGCGTGCCGGACCCGTCGGCGCAACCCGTACCTGGCGTTCTCGGCCCAGCTGCTCGCCGGGCATCGACGGCATCAAGAACCGGATCGAGCCGCCGGCCCCGGTCGACAAGGACCTCTACGAGCTGCCGCCGGAGGAGCACGCCGAGATCGCGCAGGTGCCGGGCTCGCTGCCGCGCCGTCCTCGACGCCCTCGAGGCCGACCACGACTACCTGCTCGGACAGCGGCGTCTTCACCGACGACCTGATCGAGACGTAGATCGACTTCAAGCGCGCCACCGAGGTCGACCCGATCCGGCTGCGCCCGCACCCGCACGAGTTCGAGCTGTACTACGACTGCTGACCCTGCGAGGAGTCGACCTGCAGTTGGCCGTTCCTCTCCTGGCGAGCGCAACGGATCCGCACCCGCCGCGGCAGCCTACGGCGTGCGGGTGCGTACCTCTCGGACCCCCTGAACGGCTCTCTTAGAGGCCGACCGTCCGCGGACCTTCCGGCCGCGTCGTCGAAGTCGACCACGCAGGAATCAAAGACGCTAGTCTCCGGTTTCATCTGTTCGACTCGAGTCGCCTCGCTGATCGCTCGATTCGTGCGGCTACCCGCCCGCGACCCCTCGCCCCTGACACCGTTCCCTTCAGGACGCTGACACGAGGCCGGCGCGAGAGGGGGACCCGTGTCCAGGAGACTCACGCGCCAGCGGATCGACGGCGACCTCGGCTCCAGCGCATCGAGTTCAGCCTCGTGGTCGCCGCGATGGCGGCCATGATCCTCGTGTTCGTGCTCGGCGTCGGCCGCGTGGTCGGGGATGCTGTTCCACGGCTGCCACGAGCTCAGCGCTCAGCTGGACGCCGGGGCCAGTGCGTCGCACCCAGCCGCCCGCGGCCGGCCACGACCCCAAGGACGGCTGCGGCCCGCCGCGCCCCGGGCTCCACAGCCAGGACGTGGACCACCGGCAGGGCCCCGGACGAACGACCTCGGCAGCTCCGACGACATGTGAGCCCGGCGGCGGCGCCTCGCGCGGCCACGACAGCGGGGGTCGGGCGCTGGTCCCACTGCGCCGCGGCGGGAGAGCTGGTGCTCGGACGCCGCGCCCGCGTCGACCACGAGGAGCATCGATGCCCAGGTACCTGATGGTCTACGGCGACGACGAGCAGGTCGTCCGCGGACCTACGACGATGTGGACGTCGTTCCGAGAGGACGGTGACGGTCCTCTTCCGCGGGAACGACGCCATCCTGCGCGTCCGCGACGAGCACGTCAGTCGCTCGAACACGTCGATTGACCGCGACGTCGTCCGGACACAAGGGTTCCCGCTCCATGCCGTGAGAAGCCCCACAGGCTACGGAGTCGTAACCTACGCATCCGTAAGTTAGGCTCGCCGTGTGACCGACCCTGCGGCGCTCGAGCGCGCCCGTAGACGACCGCTCGGCCGGCTGGTCGGTGGTCCCGCGGGCCGGGTCGCCCAGCCCGTCGTCACGCCCCTGGTTCCGCCGACTACCTCGACCTCGTCGCCCCGTTGCGCGCGCGGCGCGGACCTGGGCCCGGGTCCTGGACATCGTCCGTGAGACCCCGAACGCCGTCACCCTCGTCCTGCGCCCGGGGCGGACTCGGCCGGCCACACGCGCCGGGCGGTACGTGCGCTCGGCGTGGACGTCGACGGCGTGCCGCACTGGCGGGCCTACTCGCTCACGTCTCCCCCGGCCACCCACGAACGAGACGGGCTCATACGAATCAGGCGAAGGCCATGCCGGACGGAAAGGAGCGGCTACCGTCCGGCGGCTGCGCCCCGGCGCGCTGCTCCAGCTCGACCAGGCAGGCGACTTCGTCCTCGGCGCCCACCCCGGCCCAGACCTCTTCGTCACGGCCGGCTCCGGCATCACCCCGTGATCGGCATCTTCCGGCACGCACTCCACGAGCTCGACGACGTCGTTCCTCGTGCACTCCGCGCCGACGCCGGACGACATCGTCTTCGCGGCCGAGCTGCGCTGCTGAGCCGAAAGGGCCGGCGGCGGCTGGTCGAGCGGCACACCAACCGCGACGGGGCAACCTCGCAGTCTCCGACCTCGACGACCTCGTGCCGACTGGCGCAGCGGCAGACGTGGGTGCGGGCCGACCGCGATGCTCGACGACCTCGGAGGCCCACTCGTCGGGCGCGGCGTGGCGAATCGCTGCACGTCGAGCGCCTCCGCCCACCGTCGTCGCCACCAGCGAGGGCGGACACCCTGACCTTCGGCGCACCGGCCGGTGGTCGAGGCGGACGGCGCGACCCCGA
>CAWBAJ010000011.1:0-37709 GCA_963786765.1 uncultured Actinomycetota bacterium
TTTTTCCTACGGCACCCGGGTCACCCTCGCGGACGGCACACAGGAGAAGATCGGCAAGATCGTCAACCAGCGGATGGACGTCGAGGTACTGTCGTACGACGCCGTCACTGACGAGGTCGTCCCGCGCCGCATCGCCAACTGGTTCGACAACGGCCCGGCCAGCGCTTCCTGCAGTTCACGGTGGCGCGGTCGGGTGGCAACGGCCGGTCGCAGTTCGCGGCGACCGAGAACCACCTCATCAGAACTCCTGGGGGCTGGCGACAGGCGGGCGAGATCTGCCCCGGCGACCGGGTCATGACGGAGGAGACCGAGCGGCTGAGCCAGCAGCAGTGGCAGGTCGTGCTCGGCGGGCTGATGGGTGACGGTCACCTCGCGCCGAATCTGCGCGGTCGTTCGGGGGTCCGTTTCCGGATGGGCCACGGCGCGAAGCAGGCGGACTACGTCGATTGGAAGGCCTCGCTGCTCGGCAACATCGAGCAGGCCCGTTCCCTGCGGCCGAACGGTTCCGTGCACGTCGACGTGACGCCGCTCCCGGAGCTCGGAGAGCTACGCGAGGTCGTCTACTGGGGCGACGGCAAGAAGCACCTCACGTGGGACTACCTGAAGGCGCTCACGCCGCTCGCCCTTGCCGTCTGGTATATGGACGACGGTTCGTTCAGCGAGCGTTCAAAGGGCCTGCAGGCCCGCACGGCGGGCGGCTCGGGCCGGGCCGAGATCTGCGTCGAGGCCATGAGCGAGGGCTCTCGTGAGCGCCTGGCCCAGCACCTACGCGACGCGTTCGGGCTGGAGACGCGGCTGAGCCTGCGAGGCAAGCGCGCGATGGCCGTCCTTACCTTCACCACCTCGTCCACCCGGAAGCTGCACGAGCTGATCGCGCCGTACGTTCACCCGTGCATGGCGTACAAGCTCCTGCCCATCTTCCGGGACCGCTTCGCCGTCACTCCCCAGTTCGTCGAGCCGCGCCGTCGCCCTGTTCCGGCTGAGGTCCTCGACATCAAGGTCAAGCCGCAGACACGGTCGATGCATCGCTTCGACATCGAGGTCGAGGGCACGCACAACTATTTCGTCGATCACGTGATGGTGCACAACAGTCCCGAGACGACGACCGGTGGGCGTGCGCTGAAGTTCTACGCCTCGATCCGTCTCGACGTGCGACGCATCGAGACCCTGAAGGACGGGTCAGAGCCCGTCGGGTCGCGGACCCGGGTCAAGGTCGTCAAGAACAAGGTGAGCCCGCCGTTCAAGCAGGCCGAGTTCGACATCCTGTACGGCATCGGCATCTCCCGCGAGGGTGGCCTCATCGACATGGGCGTCGAGCAGGGGATCGTCCGCAAATCGGGCGCCTGGTACACGTACGAGGGGGACCAGCTCGGCCAGGGCAAGGAGAACGCCCGGTCCTTCCTGCGCGACAACCCCGACCTGGCGGACGAGATCGAGAAGCGCATCAAGGAGAAGCTCGGCGTGGGCCCGAAGCTCGATGCTCCGACCGGCCCCGGCGAGGGCCCCGGCGTCGACTTCTGACCGAGCCGATGCCCTCGAAAGACCCGGCCGGCGGCGGCTCCACCCCCATGGGCCGCCGCCGGTCGGCACGTTCCCGGCGCGGGTACGGGCCGGTGCCCGGCACCCCCGCCGACGACACCCCCGACGCCGACCCGGCATCGGTTGCCCGCGCGATCGCACTCCGCAAGCTCACGGCTGCACCACGAACACGCGTGCAGCTCGCGGACGCCCTCGCCCAGCGCGGCGTGCCCAACGACGTGGCCGACGCCACCCTCGACCGCTTCGAGGACCTCGGCCTCGTCGACGACGCAGAGTTCGCCCGGCAATGGGCCCGTTCCCGGCAGATGGGTCGTGGGTTGGCCCGGCGCGCCCTGGCCTACGAGCTGCGCCAACGGGGCGTGGACGACGACCTCGTCAAGGAAGCGCTCGACGATCCCGAGCTCGGCGACGAGCTCGAGACCGCTCGCGAGCTCGTTCGGCGCCGGCTCGCCCCCGGGCGTTCCCGGCTGTCCGATCCCATCGAGCGTGAACGGCAGGCGAGGCGCGCCTTCGGGATGCTGGCGCGCAAGGGGTACGGGGGCGGCGTGGCGGCCCGCGCGGTCCGCGAGGCACTGCGCGAACTGGCCAACCCCGCGGACGACCCGGTCGGTGATCTCGAGGGCCGCGATGCGTCCGACGAGCCCGGCCTCGAGACGGAGCTCTATTGATCACCCCGGGCTCGGCTGATCACACCCGTCTCGCCTGGTCGCCGCGGCCATCGACCAAGGCTGAATTGTCCGATAGATCATACTCTTGACACATTCATAGGCAGCGCACAAAGTCGGAGGCGCATGGCGCGGGGGCGACTGCTGCTCCCGCGGAGTCCTCGACACTCCCGGAGCCACTGATGTCTCTGCGTCGGATACGTCCTCGTCCACGTCACCTCGGCCTTGGCGCCGTCACCGCGCTTGCCGTCGTCGGTGCCCTCGCGACCGCGGCACCCTCCGCCGCCGCCGCCCCGACGGCCAGGCACGCCTCCCGCGACACCCGCTTCTACACGCCCCCGCCCCCGCCGGGCTCGGTCCAGCAGATCAAGAACCTGGTTCACCAGGGCGACCTGCGCGACGCCGTCGGCATCGCTCGAATGGTCACCACCCCTCAGGCCGTCTGGTTCACCAGCGGCACGCCGGCCGAGGTTCGCCGCTCCGTGCGCCACACGGTGAAGGCCGCGGCGCGGCAGCACGCCGTCCCGGTGCTCGTCGCCTACAACCTCCCGTTCCGCGACTGCGCTCAGTACTCGGCGGGCGGCGCCACCGACACCAAGGCCTACCTGGCCTGGATCCGCGCCTTCGCCGCAGGCATCGGCAACCGTCCTGCCGACGTGATTCTCGAGCCGGACAGCCTGGGCATCATCCCGAACAACACCGACCTCGGCGGGAACCTGGAGTGGTGCCGGCCCACGGCGCCCGGGGCGACGCCCGAGGAGCGGTACCGCGCCCTCAACGGTGCCGTGACCGCCCTCACCCGGCACCCCGCCACCAAGGTCTACCTCGACGGCACCCACAGCGGATGGCTCTCGGTCGGAGACATCTCCCAGCGCCTGGTCCGCGCCGGCGTGCAGCGGGCGAGGGGCTTCTTCCTCAACGTCTCCAACTTCCAGACGACCTCGCGTCAGCTGAAGTACGGCACCTGGATCTCCGAGTGCATGGCCTACGCCACCGCCGTCCAGGGCGACGCCGCACGGACCGACCGCTTCAAGGCGTGCGGCAGCCAGTACTACCCGGCGGACCCCAACGACGAGTCCACCTGGTACAAGACCGACGAGTGGTACGCCGCCAACCTCGGCAACGCGGTCCCGAAGGCACACTTCGTCATCGACACCAGCCGCAACGGCCAGGGTCCTTGGGCCGGTCCGGCGGACTACCCGGCCGGTCTCGACCCCGAGGTGTGGTGCAACCCGCCCGGCCGCGGGCTGGGTCTGCGCCCGAGCACGCGCACGGGGAACCGGCTGGCTGATGCCTTCCTCTGGATCAAGACCCCAGGACAGTCGGACGGCCAGTGCACGCGCGGGACCGCGGGCCCGGAGGACCCCGTTCGGAAGATGGTGGATCCGCCGGCGGGTGCATGGTTCCCGCAGATGGCGATCGAGCTCGTCCGTAACGCCAACCCGCCCATCGTCCCGTGAACTGACGGCGAGTCCCTGCTGGTACGCGGTCTGCGACCAGCCCGTCTGCCAATCGCTCCGGTCGCGGCGCCCGCCCCTGGACAGGGACGGGCGCCGCGGCGTGCGGCAGGTCCTCGCCCCCAGCGACGTACGCTGGGACGGCCATGACGAGGACCGACACCGCGACGACCGCGACGAGAACCGCCGTGAACAGCCCGCTCGACGTCACGCCGGCGACCACCCGCACCTATGAGGTGCGCACCTTCGGCTGCCAGATGAACGTGCACGACTCCGAGCGACTCTCGGGCCTGCTCGAGGCTGCCGGCTACGTCCGGGCGTCCGGCGGCGAGCAGGCGGACGTCGTCGTCTTCAACACGTGCGCGGTGCGCGAGAACGCCGACAACAAGCTGTACGGCAACCTCGGCCACCTCGCGCCCGTCAAGGCCGCGCGGCCGGGTATGCAGATCGCCGTCGGCGGCTGCCTCGCGCAGAAGGACCGCGACGTCATCGTCCGCAAGGCACCCTGGGTGGACGTCGTCTTCGGCACCCATAACATCGGCTCGCTGCCGGCGCTGCTCGAGCGCGCCCGGCACAACGAAGCCGCGCAGGTCGAGATCCTCGAGTCCCTCGAGGTCTTCCCGTCGACCCTGCCCACCCGGCGCGAGTCCGCGTACGCCGCCTGGGTGTCCATCAGCGTGGGCTGCAACAACACCTGCACCTTCTGCATCGTCCCCAGCCTGCGCGGCAAGGAGAAGGACCGCCGGCCCGGCGACATCCTCGCCGAGGTCGAGGCGCTCGTGGGCGAGGGCGCGATCGAGGTGACCCTGCTCGGACAGAACGTGAACACGTACGGCGTCGAGTTCGGCGACCGCGGCGCGTTCGCGAAGCTCCTGCGCTCGGTCGGCGCTGTCGACGGGCTCGAGCGGGTCCGCTTCACCAGCCCGCACCCGGCCGCCTTCACCGACGACGTCCTCGCCGCCATGGCCGAGACGCCGACGGTGATGCCTCAGCTGCACATGCCCCTGCAGTCGGGCTCGGACCGGATCCTCAAGGCGATGCGCCGCAGCTACCGGGCCGAGCGGTTCCTCGGGATCGTCGAACGCGTCCGCGCCGCCGTCCCCGACGCCGCCCTGTCAACCGACGTCATCGTCGGCTTCCCGGGCGAGACGGAGCAGGACTTCCAGGCCACCCTCGAGGTGGTCGAGGCCTCCCGCTTCGCGCAGGCGTTCACGTTCCAGTACTCCCAACGCCCCGGGACGCCGGCCGCCGCGTTGCCGGACCAGCTGCCCAAGGCCGTCGTCCAGGAGCGCTACGAGCGGCTCGTCGCCCTGCAGGAGCGGATCTCCTGGGAGGAGAACCGCCGGCAGGAGGGCCGCGTGCTCGACGTCCTCGTCGCCGAGGGCGAGGGCCGCAAGGACGGCGCCACCGCGCGCGTCTCCGGCCGCGCCCCGGACAACCGGCTCGTGCACTTCGCCCTTCCCGAAGGCCTACCCGCCGACGGCGCCCCCCGCCCCGGGGACGTCGCCACGGTCCAGGTCACCTACGGGGCGCCGCATCACCTGGTCGCGGACGCCGCCCTCGCCGGTGGCCCGTTCACTGTCCGCCGCACCCGCGCAGGGGACGCGTGGGAGCGCCGCAGCGCCAGGGCTCCGGTCGGTGTCTCCCTCGGGATGCCCGTCCTCCGCCGCGCTTGAGCGAGCTGTGGACCGGGCAGCGGGAACCCTGCCGGCGGTGATCGCGGTCGTCGGACCGACCGCGAGCGGCAAGAGTGCTCTAGCGGTCGAGGTCGGGCTGGCGCTAGCCGGCGAGGTCGTCAACGCCGACGCCTTCCAGCTCTACCGCGGTATGGACATCGGCACGGCGAAGCCCACGCCGGCGGAGCGCCGAGGCGTGCCGCACCACCTGCTCGACGTCCTCGACGTGACGCAGGAGGCGACCGCGGGCGGCTACCAGCGGAGCGCCACCGCGGTGCTCGACGACATCGCGGCTCGAGGCCGGACCGCCGTCCTCGTCGGCGGGTCGGGCCTGTACGTGCGGGCGGTCCTCGACGGATTGGAGATCCCACCGACGGACCGGGCGGTGCGGGCGCGCCTCGAGACCGAGCTGGCCGTCGTCGGAGCCGCCGCGCTGCACGCCCGCCTCGCCGAGCGCGACCCCGTCGCCGCTGCCGCCATCCTGCCGACCAACGGCCGCCGGGTGGTGCGCGCGCTCGAGGTCGGGGAGCTGACGGGTGGCCCGTTCCGGGCGGCCCTCCCGGCGGGCGCCTATGCCCGTCCCGCGGTCCAGGTCGGCCTGAACGTGCCACGGGAGATCCTCGACCAGCGGATCGCCGCGCGGGTGAAGCGGATGTTCGAGGCGGGGTTCGTCGACGAGGTGCGCCGGCTCGACGCCGGCGGGCTGTCCCGGGGCCGCACGGCGGCGCGCGCCCTCGGGTATGCCCAAGTGCTCCGCCTGCTCGCGGGCGAGATCACCGACGACGAGGCGCGGGCGCAGACGGTCGCGGCGACCCGTCGGTACGCCCGACGGCAGGAGTCGTGGTTCCGCCGCGACCGCCGGGTCGCCTGGCTCCCGCACGACGATCCCGACCTCGTCGCCCGCGTCGTCGATCTCGCCTCTACCCTGGCCCGGTGACCCAGAGCCCCCGGACCGGCGTCCGTTTCGTCAAGGGCCACGGCACCGAGAACGACTTCGTTCTCCTGCACGACCCCGAGGGACGGCTCGAGCTGTCGCCGTCCACGGTCGCCGCCCTGTGCGACAGGCGGTCCGGGATCGGCGGTGACGGGCTCATCCGGGTGGTCCGCGCGGCGGGGCTCGCAGAGTTCGATCGCGGGCACGTCGACGGCGGGGACATCGACGGTGGGGACGTCGAGTGGTTCATGGACTACCGCAACGCCGACGGCTCCCCGGCGCAGATGTGCGGCAACGGCACCCGCGTGTTCGCCGCCTACCTTGCCGCGGCCGGGCTCGTCGACCTCCCGGAGGGCGCGGCCGTACGGATCGGCACCCGGGCGGGCATCAAGACGGTTCGCCGGGAGGGCGCGGAGTTCGTCACCGACCTGGGACCCTGGTTCGTCCCCGGGGGCGCGGACGCCGCCGGCCGGGGCGCCGACAGTGAGGTGTCGCTGACCGCAGCCCCGCGCGAGGCACCGGGTGTCCCGCTCCCGGCGCTGTCCGTGGACGTCGGCAACCCGCACACCGTGGTCGCCCTGCCTGACGCCGACGAGCTCGCGGCGGCGGACCTGCGCACCGCACCCGTCGTCGCCCCCGTGCCGCCGCAGGGGACCAACGTCGAGCTGGTGGTGCCGTTGCACGACGCCAGCGCCCGCGTCGGGCACCTGGCGATGCGGGTACACGAGCGGGGGGTGGGGGAGACCCGGTCCTGCGGCACCGGTGTCGTGGCGGCCGTCATAGCCGCCCGCGTCTGGGGCGGGGCCGGCGCCCCGGGCGCCTGGACCGTGGACGTCCCCGGCGGACGCCTGCGCGTGACCCTTCCCGAGGGCGACCCCCTCGGCGGCTCGTGGGCGGAACTCGCCGGCCCAGCGGTCCTGGGCGCGGCGGGAGTCCTCGACGCCCTGCCCTAACTGTCTGCCCCGCCCACGGCGGTGACCCGCAGCACCCGGTAACCCTTGGCGCTGCCCGCTCGCTCGACCGTCGCGCGGCCCTCGAGCGCTCCCGCGAGCCAGGCGTGCAGCGAGTCCGCCCCGAGGTTCCGCTGGACGACGAGGTGTGCCTGCGCCCCTGAACGCAGCCGGGGCAGCCAGCGCAACAGCAGCTCGTGCAGGGCCTCCTTGCCGATCCGGATCGGTGGGTTCGACCAGATCCCGTCGAGGCGCAGGCCGGCCGGCACCGCGTCGGGCGACACCGCCCGGAGCCGTGGCAGCCCGACGCGACGGGCGTTCTCGGCGGTCAGCTCCAAGGCGCGCTGGTTGACGTCGACCGCCCACACGGTCGCCGCCGGCGACAGGAGCCCGAGCGTGAGCGCGAGCGGTCCCCAGCCACAGCCGAGGTCCAGCAGGTTGCCGGTCAGGGGCGGCGGCGGCGCTTCCCTCAGCAGCACCCGGGTGCCCAGGTCGACCCGGTTCGCGCTGAACACCCCGCCGGCCGTCACCACCTCGAGCTCCCGACCGGCGAGGACCACCGGCACGCTCTGGCGGTGGGCCGCACCCGGCGGCCGGGGCGAGAAGTAGTGCGGCCCGGCCGGTGATCCAGCGTTCCTGCTCGTGGTCTCGTCCGGCACCCCGCCACCCTAGAACCCGCCTACCCCCACGCCCGTCAGCGGGAATCTCGGTCGACGGAGGGGGTGTTGACGAAGAAGACTGGAGGCTGATGAACGCGATCCCTTACCGCACCCCGACAGCCGAGTCCTCACCCGAGGAGCTCCGCGACGAGCAGGTGCGACCCGACCCCACCGGCCACCCCGCCGTGCGCCGCATCCTCGCTCGGCATAACGGTGACCACGGCGATTCCGCCGCCCTCGGCGGCGCCGCCCGCTACCAGCGGGCCGACGGGCCCAGCACCGTGGACGATCTCGACGGCATCGACGGCGAGCAGCTGGACCTGGCAGACCGCCAGGCGCTGCGCCGGGTCGCCGGCCTTTCCACCGAGCTCGAGGACGTCAGCGAGGTCGAGTACCGGCGGTTGCGCCTGGAGCGCGTCGTGCTGGCCGGTCTGTGGACCGGCGGCGGCGTGGCCGGCGCCGAGAACTCCCTGCACGAACTCGCCGCGCTCGCCGAGACGGCGGGCAGCATCGTGCTCGACGGCGTCCTGCAGCGGCGCGAGCACCCGGACCCGGCGACGTTCCTCGGCAGCGGCAAGGCTCAGGAGCTGCGGGCCCTCGTAGCCGGCTCCGGCGCAGACACCGTGATCTGCGACGGAGAGCTCTCGCCGTCGCAGCGGCGCGGCCTCGAGGACGTCGTCAAGGTCAAGGTCATCGACCGCACCGCCCTGATCCTCGACATCTTCGCGCAGCACGCGAAGAGCAAGGAGGGCAAGGCGCAGGTCGAACTCGCGCAGCTCGACTACCTGCTGCCGCGCCTGCGCGGCTGGGGTGAGTCGATGTCCCGCCAGGCCGGCGGCCGCGTCGCCGGCGGTGCCGGCATCGGCTCGCGCGGTCCGGGTGAGACGAAGATCGAGCTGGACCGCCGCCGGATCCGCACCCGGATGGCGAAGCTGCGGCGTGACATCGCCCATATGAAGACGGCCCGGATCACCAAGCGGGACGCCCGGCGGCGCAACTCGGTGCCGAGCGTCGCCATCGCCGGGTACACCAACGCGGGCAAGTCGAGCCTGCTCAACCGCCTAACGGACGCCGGTGTACTCGTCGAGGACGCCCTGTTCGCCACGCTGGATCCGACCGTCCGCCGGGCGCGCACCCGGGACGGCCGCGAGTTCACCCTCACGGACACGGTCGGCTTCGTCCGTCAGCTGCCGCATCAGCTCGTCGAGGCGTTCCGCTCGACGCTGGAGGAGGTCGGGGACGCCGACCTCGTGCTCCACGTCGTCGACGGCAGCCATCCGGATCCTGAGGGGCAGCTCGCCGCCGTGCGGGACGTGCTGGCCGAGGTCGGTGCCCAGTCCGTGCCGGAGCTGGTCGTGGTCAACAAGACCGACACCGCCGACCCCGACGTCGTCCGCCGCCTGCTGCGAACGCAGCCGGGCGCGGTGGCCGTCTCGGCCCGCACCGGTGAGGGCATCGAGCCGCTGGTCGAGCTGCTCGCCGACCGCCTGCCGCGCCCTCGCGTGGAGGTCGACGTCGTCGTCCCCTACCACCGCGGTGACCTGGTCCACCGCGCGCACACGGACGGCGAGGTGCTGGGGGAGGAGCACACCGGCGACGGCACCCGCCTGCACGCGCACGTTGGCCAGGCGCTCGCCGCGGAGCTCCGTTCGGCCGCCGTGCCGTCCACGGTGGGCTGATCGTCCCCGGGGCGGATCGACAACAGCGGTGAACGGCGCCGGGTCCTTGTGACCCGGCGCCGTTCGCGTTCACTTGCCGGTCGGCGGACTCTCCGTCACCGGACCCGGATGCGGACGGCGTCGAACGCCGGCACCTGGTTCGCGCGCTGCATCATCGGGATGCGGTGGGAGCCGTCACCGGCCCACACGGCGCACTGGGCCATTCCCCGTTGCGGCATCCCCAGCACCCGGATGGTCACGGTGTCGGGCTGCGCGCCACCCTTGCCGTCCTCCGTCGCGACGAAGAACGCCGGCGCCGGCTCGGGGTCGGGCGCGGCCGCCGTGGTGGCGAGCATCCGGCAGGCGGTGTGGAAGTGCCCTCGCACCAGCCCATCGGCCGTCAGGAACGAGCTCTCCTTGTAGTACCCACCCTGCGCCGCCTTCAGGAAGCGGTCCCGGACGAGGTTGCGCGTGCTCACCTTCAGGTCGAAGAACTCGTTGACGCGCACCCTGCGGGGGGCGGACGTGATGAGCAGCGACGGGTTCTTGTCCGCGGTACCGACCTCACCGAACTCCGTGGACACGCACCGGTTGCCGTCCTGGAAACCCGTGTGCGGGTCGAGGCCGCTCTCCTTGCAGGAGTTGCCGAGGATGTCCAGGGGCGGGGTCGGTACCGGCGAGGGGGCGGGAGACTCCGCCGGTGAGGCTCCCGGAGACGCGCCCGCAGAGGCTGCGGGGGAGGCCGCCGGAGACGCGCTCGGTGCCGGGAGCGGCCGGCAGTCACGCGCCCACGACCCCTCGCCGGCAGCCGGCGCCTGGCCGTCACCCCAGATGGTGTGGACGCCGTGCCGGTCCACGAGCTCGCCGCGCAGCCGCAGCCACTGCGCCCCGGGCGACAGCGGCTGGGACGGCTGCCGGGTGCTCCCCGAGGCCTGGTGGTCGTGGCCCGCCTGACCGCCGTCCGCGTTCCGGGGCGGGACACA
The DNA here is from genome assembly GCA_963786765.1 of uncultured Actinomycetota bacterium. GTDB lineage: Bacteria > Actinomycetota > Actinomycetes > Actinomycetales > Kineosporiaceae > DATKNA01. The sequence goes on from CAWBAJ010000011.1 coordinate 10,522, forward strand.
GGCCACCCCCGGCCGAGCCGGGGACGGGGCGGCGGAGGCGACCGTGCGCGTCAGGAGGCCTCCTCCTGCAAGGACCGCAAGGACCGCAGTCCCGACGGTGAGGCGGCTCCGGGTCATCATGACCCGCCGGCGGCGAGTGGGTGACATGGGACACCTTCCGATCGGCGTCGCGTCCCGGTTCTCCGAGGCGCACTGGGCGGGGGCGGATGGGGGTTGAGGTGGGGGTGCTGGTTCGCCGTGGCCGCCGCCGCGAGTTGGCTTCGGCTGCACGGCGAAGGCCTTCGGGTGGTTCAGCCGGGCCGGATCACGCGCACGGCCGCGGCGGTTGCGGTGAGCAGGGCGAGCGACAGGACTACCCAGAGCAGCGGGGACGGCGCTCCGCCCGCCGCCGCACGGGCCTGCACGGAGGCGAGTGCCGTCAGGTGCAGCGGAGCGGGGTCCGCCGGGGACGGCACGTCGGCGGCGTAGTTCACCAGCCCGGTGCTCTCCAGCAGGGTCAGGTGGGTCATCACGAACTGGTTGGCCTCCTGGGCAAGACGCCGCACGACATCGTTGTGCGTGCCGGCCCGCACGGCAGCGATCGCCGGGAAGATCAGCCCGTGGGCGGCGCGCAAGCGCAGCACGAAGACGTGGTCGAAGTCGGTGGCACTGGTCCGCTGCATCTCCAGCAGCCAGCCCTGCTGCTCCGGGGTGGGCCTGTCGGGCAGAGGGACGGCGAGCTGAGCGGCGGCCTGGCGGGTCAGCCGGTCGAGGGTGACGTGCTGGGTGGCGATGTCTCGGCCGATCTGGCGGACCCGGGGGTCGGCGCCCTTGGTCATGGCCATCGTCCCCGCGGGCATCTCCCACAGACCTGCCAGCCGCACGCGCACGACGAAGTCGCGGTCGGACGGCGTCAGCGGCGTGCCCCGCCCGATGCCCACGGGACTGTCCGGGACCTGCGGCATGTCGTGGGCCGCGTCGGCGTGGGCCGCCGTCCATGGAACGAGGGCGAGAACGAGGGCGAGAACCAGCCCGAGAACCAGGGCGAGGACAGCCGGAAGGGCGACGCCGGGCGCGGCTGCGCCCATACCGGGAGCGTGGCGGCGCCGGAGGTGGACGGCGGGAGCTGCACGGCCTGTATGGACTGCGGGAACAGGAACGGGCTGGGACACGGGCAACCACTTCGGCTTTCTGACGGATGCCGGCGAACGCGAGGGAGAACGCGGCGACGACGGCGGTTCGGTGGTGTTCGGCCCGCGGGCTGAACTGCCCGGAACCGTGGCACTCCTCGACGCGTCGGTCAATGCCTCGAATATGCTCGGCCGCAGCCTTGACGGCCGCTTGAGCCGACATTGACGCTCCGCCCGTCCCGGCAATTCCTATTGCCGTCCGGGTGAACCGGTGGCGCCCGACGTACGTATTCGTACGGGCGAGGGACCGCTGGAGTGGACACCTCGCCCGCGCATATCCAATGTCCAGCGGATTCTTGTCCCGCGGCCCGGTGAACCGGTGCCCGCCCGCGTATTCGGAGGTTCGGGCGTGTTCTCCCAGACCGTTCACGCGGTGGCCGCGACGGTGGGCTTCGCGTCGTGGTTCCTGCTGTGGTGCGCACTCGTGCTCGGGCTCGCCGTTCGCAACGGGTGGGCCGGCACCAGGGTGCGGCACTCGAGCCTGCAGGCAGCCCACGGAACGGTTGCCCTGCTCGGGCTGGCGCTCGGGGTCGTGCACGGCGGCGCCCAGCTGGCCGTGCCGAACGGCATCGTCCGGCTGGTCGACGAGGTCGTCCCGTTCGTGAACCCCGCCGACCCCGTCGGCGTCGGCGCCGGAGCCCTCGCACTGGAACTGCTCCTTGCGGCCGCGCTGTCCGTGCCGGTGCGCAAACGCCTGGGGCATTCCCGCTGGCGCGCCGTCCACGGCCTCACCTACGGCGCGTTCGTCCTGCTCACGGCGCATGTGCTGATCTCCGGATCCGACGTCGGGCCGACCTGGGTCTGGCTCCTCGTGCTCATGGGCTGCGCCGTCGTGGTCGTGCTCTGGGTGTCCTCCACCGGGCTCGTCACTCGCGCCGGTTCACGTCTGCTGACCCGCGCTGTGGACCGGGGCCGCGCCCGGACCCTCGCGGTCGACGTGGACGCAGGGCGCTGCCAACGGTTCGGGTTCTGTGCACACGAGGCCCCGGACGTCTTCCGCCTCCAAGGGAACGGCCGCCTCGCCTATCGAGCCCACGTCCCCTCGGACCGGGCGGAACGCGTCATCCGGGCGGCGGAGGTCTGTCCCGCGCGTGCCATCGCTCTGCGGCGCCTGGCGACGACCGTCCTCACACCCGACTCGGGTCCCATCGCCGCAGTGGCGACGGCAACTGGGCTGCCGACAGCGGAAAGCGCCTCCGACACCGCGGACACCGGGACCGACCGGGCGGCCGGCGCCGCACTGCGGACTGCCGGCCTGCCCATCTTCCCGCCGGCGCGGGGCGGCTCGGACCGCCGAGCCCCCGTTCCTGTGACCCCGCTGACCCGGGCGACCGGGACGGCAGGGCGCAGGGGACCGGCCCGATGACCGACGTATACCCGGGCGCCCGGCGCCGGGGTCGGCAAGGGAGACGACGTGTGGTGGTCGTCGGTGCCGGCCGCGCCGGCGTAGCCGCGGTGGAGGAGCTGCGGCGGCTCGGCTACCAGGGCGATCTGATCGTGCTGCACGACGAGGCCGCCTCGCCCTACGACCGCCCCGCCTGTGCCAAAGGCCTGCTCACAGGGCACAAGCGGCCGGTCGACGCCCTATTGCGGGTGCACGGTGGTGGCACCGTCGACTGGCGTCTCGGACGCCGGGCAGTCGCCCTGGACGCCCAGGAGCGGGTCGTCCACACCGACACCGGCGAACGCTTCGGGTACGACCGCCTCGTACTCGCCACCGGAGCCACGCCGGTCCCGCCGCCGCGCTGGCCCACGCACGAGCCCGGGCTGCACGTGCTCTACCGCCTCGCGGATGCCTGGCGGTTGCGCCACGAGCTCCGCGGCGCCCATCGGGTGGCAGTCGTGGGGGCCGGCCTGACGGGCTGCGAGGTCGCCCATGCGGTGCGGTCCCTTGCGCGCGAGTGCGTCCTGGTCGACCCGCGTCCGCAGGCCCTGGTGCGGCCTCTGGGGGAGCAGGTCGGCCGGCTCGTCACCCGGGAGATCGCCCAGGACGGCGTCGAGCTGCGGCTCGGACGCCGCGTCACCGGGCTCGGGCGCGGCCGGCGTGGGTGGGTGCTGCTCCTGGACGACGGCGACGAGGTCCACGCCGACCTCGTCGTCACGACCACCGGCGAGCACCCCGACACCCGCTGGCTCGCCGGGACGCCAGGGCTCGATCTCAGCGACGGCATCCTGTGCGACGAGGCATTGCGGGTCGTGGGGCTGCCCGGCGCGGTGGCGGCGGGGACGTCGGCGCGCTGGCCGAACCTGCGGTACGGGACCGAGCCGATGCGGGGAGGACAGTGGATCACCGCGCTCGAACAGGGCCGCGCGGCGGCTCGCGCCCTCCTCGACGTCGACGCGGGGCCGTTCACCCACGTCCCGCGCTTCTGGTCCGAGCAGTTCGGTCTGCGGATCCAGGTGTGCGGCGTGCTGCCCGCGGCGGCCGAGGTGAGCGTCACCGAGCAGCACCCGGGCCGGCGCCGTCCCGCGCGGGCCGGGGTGGCGGTGTCCTACCGGGTGGACGGTGAGCTCGTCGGCCTCGTCGCGGTGAACGCCCCGCAGGCGTTCACCGCCATCACCCGCACCATGCTGGCTGCCCGGTCGGCCAGCGCCGTGCACGGCGTGACCGCGACGGACGGGGGCGGCCCCAAGGCTCTGCCCGCCCCCGCGGGACCGCCGCCGATCAGTGGCCCGCTGCCGCTCGGTCCCCGCCTGCGCGTGGTCCGTTGAAAAGAACTCACCAGTCGCTGGTGTTGCCGTACCGTCGCTCACCGTCGGCGCGCCGGCGTCCGGGCCGAGATTTCCAGCACCGGGTGTGCTTGCTTTCCTGCCCGGGAACCCACCGGCCCGGGAATTGCGCCGGCTGCCAGGACCGCACCGCCGCGACAGCCGTGGGTTTGCGTGAGTTCATGGTCTCCTCCCAGTCCTCGGGGAATTCTCCCGGTCCTTTTCCGGGATGACGAGGCACTGCGGGCGATGGTTCAGCGGCCGGGCAACGGTTGCAACGGGGAACTGTTCATCCGGATACGGTCACCAGCGGCCACGCGCCGCCCTGCCCCACCGCGTCGACGCGGAGGCTGACGATGTCGGACCGGTCCAGGGCGGTGGCGGCCTGCAGCACCAGCGGGTGAGGCTGTCCCGCCTCGCCGTACCCCTCGGGCGGGACCGTCCACGAGGAGAGCATCTCCTCGTCACCGCCCCGCTGCACCGCGACAAGCCGGCAGTTCTGCGGCCCGGGCAGCCGGGACAGGGCGAACGACACCTTCGTTCCCCACGCTGCCGCGTCGAGCACCACCTCCGCGTGCACGCCGGTGCCGGGGTCCGTGCCCACCAAGCGGCGACCGTGCTCGAGGTCGGGGCCCTGCAGCCCGCTCCAGGGCGAGACGGCGGCACTGGGAGCCGCGCCCGCCGAGGTCAGGATCTCGTCGTGGCCGAACTCGCCGAACTCGCCGAACACGCCCGCGGTGACGGCGACCGCAGCGACCGCAGCGGCCGATGCGGCGACGGCCGGCCGCCGCAGGGCGGCTCGGGCGCGGGACGCGGGACTGCGGCCGACGGGACGCGCCGCGCGTTCCCCGGCGCGGCCCCGATGCCGGGCCCCCATGTCGTCGAGCACGACCGGACGCGGCGGCAGGTCGACGGTCGGGATCGGCACCTCGGGCAGCAGCCCGACGACCGGCAAGAAGGTCTCCAGCTGCCGGGCGCAGGCCTCGCAGGTAGCGAGGTGCTCCTCGAACCAGACCGATTCGGCGTCGCCGAGGACGCCGAGAGCGTAGGACGCCACGTCCATGTGGGAGGCGTCGGCGGCCCCGGGACGGTCCGTCACGGTGTCACACCTCTCTCACTGAGAGCCGTTCGCAGGGCCACGAGCGCATAGAAGATCCGCGACTTGGCCGTGCCCAGGGGGACGTCCAGCAGGCGTGCGGCCTCGGCAACGGTGTGCCCTTCGACGTAGGTCGCGACCAGGATCTCCCGCTGTGCGGGGGTGAGTGTGCGCATGGCCTGGGTCAGGGTGAGGGTCCGCAGAACCCGGTCGGCGTGGTCCCCCTCGGTCACGAGGTCCAGGTCGTGGCCCAGGGTCTCGCGGGGGCGCGCCTGGGCTCCCCGGTGGTCGTCGATGACGATCCTGCGGGCAACCGTGACAAGCCATGGCCGAGCCGAACGAGCCTGGGGTCCGCCGAACTGCGCGGCGTTGCGCCATGCCCGGAGCAGCGTCTCCTGGACCACGTCCTCGGCGCGTTGCCGGTCACCGCCGGTCAGCCGGAGCACGAAGGCAAGCAGGGGCCCGGCGTGCTCGGCGTACAACCGCCGCAGCGTCTCCTCGTCCAGCGCCTCGTCGCGCAGCGTCTTGTCGGGTCCGGGTCCGGGCGCGGGCGCCCGGTCCACGGCGCCGTCCCCCGACTCCTGGTAATCACCGCCGTCGGCGCGCCCGGCACCGGCCCGGCGGGACCTACCCCTGGTGTCGCGCCGGGTGGATCCTGCGCGGGTCACACCGGCATCGTGGTGGAAACCCCCCGGACGAGGAACGGCCGCGAACGAGGTCACACCTGGACTACGTAGCACCGTCGCGTTCGGTTCACACCGGTCGCCGGAGCGATCCACTGATCGATCCGCCGATCGATCGGTGCTGGACCCGTAGGCACAGGCACAGGCACAGGCACAGGGCCGGCAGCGGAGGTGTGGACGACGGCCGGCGACGGGCCCGGCACGTCTAGGCTGGCGCGGTGCCGAGCGGAAAGGGGAGCGAACCCGCGCAGACCGGTGGCCTGCTCGAGGCCGCCGTCCGTGCCGTCGGGGGCACGCCCCGGCCGGGGCAGCAGGCAATGGCGGTCGCGGTCGAGCAGGCGGCCGCCGAGGGGGAGCACCTGCTGGTACAGGCAGGCACCGGGACCGGCAAGTCCCTCGCCTACCTCGTGCCGGCCATCGCGCACGCCGTGGCCACCGGGCGTCCGACGGTCGTCTCTACGGCGACGCTGGCCTTGCAGGCCCAGATCGTGGACCGCGACCTGCCCCGGATCGCCGACGCCCTCGCCCCGCTCCTCGGCCGCCGGCCGACCTGGCAACTGGTGAAGGGACGGCGCAACTACGTCTGCCGGCAGAAGCTCGTCGGCGGCTTCCCCAGCGACGACGAGATGCTGTTCGACCTGCGTGCCGACGCGCCCACCGCACCCGTCGCCGCTGCGGCCACCGCAGGAGCCGGGCCGGTGGGCCGGTTCGGCCGCGAGGTGGCGCGCCTGCAGGAGTGGGCGGAGTCGACGGCCTCGGGCGACCGTGACGAACTCGTTCCCGGCGTCAGCGAACGCGCCTGGCGCCAGGTGTCCGTGAGCGCACGGGAGTGCCTCGGAGGGCAGCGCTGCCCGATGGCAGCGGAGTGCTTCAGTGAGCAGGCCCGGGAGCGCGCGCACGAGGTCGACGTCGTCGTCACGAACCACGCCCTCGTCGCCATCGACACCTTCGAGGGCCGCCGAATGCTGCCCGGGCACGACCTGCTCGTGCTCGACGAGGGGCACGAGTTCGCCGACCGCGTCACCTCCGTGATCTCCGACGAGCTCAGTGAGGGCATCGTCGAAGCCGCCTCGAAGCGCGTTCGGCAGGCCGGCGTGAAGAGCACAACTCGTCTCGACGACGCCGCAACGGCTCTGGGCGGCTCACTGACCGAGATGCCGGAGGGACGGCTCGCCCTGGGCCTGCCCGAGTCCCTGATCTCCGTCAGCAGTGCCCTGCGGGATGCCGCCCGCGACCTGCTCACGGAGTTGAAGAACGACCCCAAGGACGCGGCCGACGGCGGGCGACAGGCTGCACGCGCCGCGCTCAACGAGCTGCACGACGTCACGGAGCGCCTGGCGGGCGGGCAGGCCGGGCCCCAGGGGCCGGACGTCGCCTGGGTGGCGCGGATCCGCCGCCCGGACGGAGGCAGCCGGACGGCGCTGCACGTCGCCCCGTTGTCGGTCGCGGGCCTGCTGCGGCAGCGTCTGTACGACGAGCGGACTGTCGTGCTCACCTCGGCGACGTTGGCGCTCGGCGGCGGGTTCGAGGCGGCCGCGGGGTCGGTAGGGCTGCTGGGGGAGCAGGCACCCCCGTGGCGAGGGCTCGACGTCGGGAGCCCCTTCGACTACCCCCGGCAGGGGATCCTGTACGTCGCCCGGCACCTGCCGGCGCCGGGCCGTGACGGCGTGTCGCCCGCCGCGCTCGATGAACTCGCCGCGCTCGTCGAGGCCGCCGGCGGCCGCACCCTGGGGCTGTTCTCCTCTCGGCGGGCCGCGGAGTACGCGGCGGCGGAGCTGCGCGAGCGGCTCGACCTCCCGGTGCTGTGCCAGGGCGAGGATTCGACGCCCACCCTCGTCCGGGAGTTCGCCCGCGACGCCCGGACGTGCCTGTTCGGCACACTCTCGCTTTGGCAGGGAGTCGACGTTCCGGGATCCGCGTGCCAGCTGGTCGTGATCGACCGGATCCCGTTCCCGCGCCCGGACGACCCGCTGGCGTCGGCCCGGCAGCAGGCCGTCGCCCGTGCCGGCGGGAACGGCTTCATGAGCGTGGCCGCGACGCATGCCGCCCTGCGGCTCGCGCAGGGCGCCGGCCGGCTGGTCCGCACGGCGGGGGACCGCGGCGTGGTCGCCGTCCTCGACTCCCGGCTCGCGACCGCGCGGTACGGCGGGTTCCTACGGGCGTCCCTGCCGTCCTTCTGGACGACCGAGAGCCGGGAGGCCGTGCTCGACGCGCTGCGCCGCATCGACGCCGCGGCCACCCCGCCGCTGCCTGTGCAGGACTCGGCGGCGCGAGCGGCGGAAGCTACCGTCTGAGCGTGCTCTCGTCCGGTCGTTCCAGCGAGCAGGGCCGCCCGGCCCTGGCCGCCTCCTTCCCTCGCGTCCCCGGCTACCTCAACGCGGCGACGCTCGGACTGCCGCTGCAGGCGACCACCGCCGCGCTGCGCCATGCGGTCGACGACTGGGAGCGCGGCGTTCTGGACATGCCGGGTGCGGACGCTGCGGTCGTCCGCGCTCGGGAGGCGTACGCGAGGATCGCGGGCGTGCCCGCCGCCTGGGTCGCCGCGGCGCCGCAGGTATCGGTCCTCGTCGGTCTCGTCGCGGCCGCGCTGCCGGACGGCGCGGAGGTGGTGGTGCCCGAGGGTGACTTCGCCTCCGTGGTCTTCCCCTTCATGGTGCACGCCGACCGTGGCGTCTCGGTCCGTCATGTGCCGCTGGAGCGGCTCGCGGAGTCGATCGGCTCCCGCACGTCCCTGGTCGCGTTCTCCCTCGTGCAGTCGGCGGACGGCCGGCTCGCCGACGCCGCCGCCGTGCGGGCGGCCGCGAGCGCGGTGGGAGCCCTGACGCTCGCCGACCTGACGCAGGCCGCGGGCTGGCTGCCGGTGGACGCGAGCGCCGACGACATCACGGTCTGCGGGACCTACAAGTGGCTCTGCTCCCCGCGGGGCACCGCGCTGCTCACGGTCCGCCCGGAGGTCGCGGCCCGGATGCGCCCGCTGTTCGCCGGCTGGTACGCGGGGGAGTCCATCTGGGGATCCGTGTACGGGCCCGGGATGACGCTGGCGTCCGACGCCCGCCGCTTCGACGTCTCACCCGCCTGGCACGCCTGGCTGGGGACGGCCCCCGCCCTGGAGGCGTTCGCGGACGCCGACCGGGAGGCGCTGCACGGTCATGCCTTCGCGCTCGCCGACGGCGTCCGGGACCGGCTCGGGTTGGAGCGGACCGGCAGCGCGATCCTGGCGCTGCCCGACCCTGCCGGCGAGCTGCGGTCGAGACTGCTCGAGCGCGGCCTGGTGGTGGCCGGCCGCTCTGGCAAGGTGCGGCTCAGCTTCCACGTGTGGAACGACCGGGACGACGCCGAGCGCGCCGCCGAGGCACTCACCGAGGCTGCGGTCACGACGCGCTGACCACAGCGCCCGGCGCGGGACGAACGCCGTCGCGAGCCGGCTCTCAGCCCCCGACTGCGCGCCGAACGGCGCTGGTCAGGTCACCGTAGGTGTGCAGGCCCTCGAGGAAGTCGTCGGGGAAGCGGACGTCGAGCGCGTCCTCGACGACCACGAGGACGTCGAGCCCCGTCTCGTCGTCGATCCCGAGCTCGATCAGCGGGGTCTGGACGGTCAGCTGGTCTTCGGGTACGTCGAGCAGACGTGTCACGGCGCCGCGCACTGTGGCCTCGAGGTCCACGCTCTCCACCATCGACTCCTGTTGCCCGTCCGGTTTGCCGTGCGGCTGCCCGTCCGGCCGAGAACTGCGGGGGCATTCACCACGGTAGTGCGCCCACGCCCGCCGCGTTTCCTCAGCCTGCGACGAGAGCACTTACTGTACCCGTTCGTTCACACGCTGCGTTCACACCCGCCGGAGCACGGCCACCACTCGCCCGAGCACGGTCGCCTGGTCACCATCGATCGGCTCGTAGGCGGGGTTGTGCGGCATCAGCCAGACATGCCCGTCGCGGCGCTTGAAGGTCTTGACCGTCGCCTCACCCTCGATCATGGCGGCGACGATGTCCCCGTTGTCGGCCACGGGCTGTTGCCGCACGACCACCCAGTCGCCGTCACAGATGGCGGCCTCGATCATCGAGTCGCCGCTCACCCGCAGCAGGAACAGCTGACCGTCACCGACGAGCTGGCGCGGGAGGGGGAACACGTCCTCCACGACCTGCTCGGCGAGGATCGGGCCGCCGGCGGCGATCCGGCCGACCACGGGCACGTAGGACGGCGCGGGCCGCGCCTCGCCGCTGTCCGTGTCGTCCGCGCCGACCGGCACCGGGGCCTCCCTGCGGGGCTCACCGGGAAGGATCACCTCGATCGCCCGCGGGCGGTTGGGGTCGCGGCGCAGGAAGCCCTTGCGCTCGAGCGTCGTGAGCTGGTGAGCCACGCTGCTCGGGCTGGTCAGGCCGACCGCCTCACCGATCTCCCGCATGCTCGGCGGATACCCCCGGCGCTCGACCGAGTTGCGGATGACCTCGAGCACCCGACGCTGGCGATGCGTCAGGCCGTCCCCGTCCGAAGGGCCGTCCGGCAGCGTGTGCACCTGTGCACCCGTGCCGGCGCCCGCTGCCGGGCCTGCCTCGCCGTCCTTGGCCATCGCCTGTCTCCCTCGCTGGTCGTGCCGCTGGCGGAACTGATGTTCACGCTAGAGCCGTCCACCGACACTTTCAAACATCTGTTCGAACGTGTCTGGAGTGTGTCGGAGGGGGGTGGTAGAACTTCGATCAGGCGTTCGAATCGAACAGCCGTTCGAACCTGGAGGCGACGATGAGCACCACGATCCCGAGCCGTACCACCGCTCCGCAGCGCGCATCCGTCCGACCGGGCGTGACAGGCGCTCAGGTCGGGGCACCAGCTCGTGCTCACCTGCGTCTCGTGCCGGCCGCCGGGGGCGCGCGGTCGGCGGCCGAAGCGCGGGCCCGCGCCTCGCACCCCGCCGGCCGCGGCCTGCACCCGCGCGCCGCACAGCAGGTGCCGCTGCGGCTGACGGGCCGCGGGCGACTCGTGCTGCGCACGCTCGTCGTCGTCCTGATGTTGGTCCTGATGGCCGCTTCGGGCCTGGCCCTCGCACGCGGGGCGCGCGCCGCGGACGGGCCCGCTCCGGCGATCGTCGTGCAGACTCACGTCGTGCTCCCGGGGGAGACGCTGTGGGGCATCGCCCAGCAGGTGGCACCGCGGGACGACCCTCGGGACACGGTCGCCCGGATCGCCGAGTTCAACTCCCTGACGTCCACCGCCGTCCATGCGGGGGAACGCCTGGCGCTGCCCCCGGGCCTGCCGGAGCGCTGAGGTCCGGGTGCGCACGGGGCCCCCGGCCGGCCGCTTCGCGGCGTCGGGGGCCTCTGCGTTCCAGCAGGCACACCAACGGCCCATGCCCGCCACGGTACGTCCCCCTCCTCGAGCGCACCGCGACGGCTGTTCGGGGACGTGTCCGGACACGTCCCCTCCGCCCCGGACGCCGGGATCCTCGGCGTGTCGCGGCGTCGCCGCTGGTCGCGGCCCTGTTCGCGGAAGGCGCCGGGGCGACACGGCGAAGAGGCTTGCGCCCCTGGGTTCCCAGGCCTACCGTGACACCACATCTAGTAGTTACACAGCTGTAAGCCATCCACATCTAGTCCCCAGGCTCCTCCCCAGGACGACGGCGTGTCGTCCACAGAAACCGGGGAAGTCGTCCACAGCGAAGGAGGCGACAGGGGTGAACTGTCCGTTCTGCCGGTCAGGCGACTCCCGTGTCGTGGACTCGCGCAGCACCGACGACGGGGTCGCGATCCGCCGCCGCCGGGTCTGTCCCGAATGCGGCCGTCGCTTCAGCACGGTCGAGACCTCGAGCCTGACGGTGGTGAAACGCTCGGGCGTCACCGAGCCGTTCAGCCGGGGCAAGATCGTGTCCGGCGTCCGGAAGGCCTGCCAGGGCCGGCCCGTCGGGGAGGACCAGTTGGCGCTGCTCGCCCAGCGGGTCGAGGAGCAGATTCGCTCCACCGGCGCCGCAGAGATCGAGGCCCACGAGATCGGGCTGGCGATCCTCGCGCCGTTGCGCGAGCTCGACGAGGTCGCCTACCTCAGATTCGCGAGCGTCTACCAGGGCTTCGAATCCCTGGAGGACTTCGAGTCGGCCATCACACTGCTGCGGGCCGAGCGGGAGCCGACCGGCGTCGAGCCGGCGTCAGGCGAACGCACCTGAGCCGCCGCCGGCGACGCTGCAGGGGAAGGCGGCGTCGCCGGTGGCCATCAAACGGCGTGCGGGGGCACGCAAGCATCAGGGACGCTCCGTGATCCCCACGGTGTTGTACCTGGTGTCGCCAAGCTCCATGCACTTCACCGTCCAGCGACAAGCGAGGGAAGCCAAGAATGACCGAGACCGCCTCCGGTGCCGGGGCCCGCAAGACCCGCGGCGACGGGCTCCGGGTCCAGCGCAAGGGCCTGACCGTCGACCGGGTTTACACGACCCCGGGCGTGCACCCGTACGACGAGGTGACCTGGGAGCGGCGCGACGTCGTCCAGACCAACTGGAAGACGGGGGAGACGATCTTCGAGCAGAAGGGCGTGGAGTTCCCCGACTTCTGGAGCGCCAACGCCTCCACGATCGTCACCACGAAGTACTTCCGGGGCGCCCTCGGCACCGAGGTTCGCGAGTGGAGCCTGAAGCAGCTCCTGGACCGGGTGGTGCTCACGTACACCAAAGCCGGCAAGGACCACGGCTACTTCGCCACGGACGCCGACGCGGAGGTGTTCGAGCACGAGCTGACGTGGATGCTGCTGCATCAGGTCTTCAGCTTCAACAGCCCGGTCTGGTTCAACGTCGGCACCGCCGCCCCGCAGCAGGTCTCGGCGTGCTTCATCCTCGCCGTCGACGACTCGATGGACTCGATCCTCAACTGGTACAAGGAGGAGGGGTTCATCTTCAAGGGCGGGTCGGGCGCCGGTCTCAACCTCTCGCGCATCCGCTCCAGCAAGGAGCTGCTCAGCAGCGGCGGGACGGCGTCCGGCCCGGTGTCCTTCATGCGCGGGGCAGACGCCTCAGCGGGGACGATCAAGTCGGGCGGGGCGACCCGGCGGGCCGCGAAGATGGTCGTGCTCGACGTGGACCACCCCGACATCGAGGAGTTCATCGAGACCAAGTCGCGCGAGGAGAACAAGATCCGGGCGCTCCGCGACGCCGGGTTCGACATGGACCTCGGCGGCCGCGACATCACGAGCGTGCAGTACCAGAACGCGAACAACTCGGTCCGGGTCAGCGACGAGTTCATGCGGGCGGTGGAGAACGGTGAGCGCTTCGGCCTGCGCGCCCGCACCAACGGCGAGGTGCTCGAGACCGTCGACGCCAAGGAACTGTTCGCCAAGATGGCGAAGGCCGCCTGGGAGTGCGCGGACCCGGGGATCCAGTACGACGACACCATCAACGACTGGCACACGACGCCGGAGTCGGGCCGCATCACCGCGAGCAACCCCTGCTCGGAGTACATGCACCTCGACAACTCCTCGTGCAACCTCGCTTCGCTCAACCTGCTCAAGTTCCTCACCGACGAGGGCACCTTCGACGCCGAGACCTTCGTCAAGGCCGTCGAGATCGTCATCACGGCGATGGACATCTCGATCTGCTTCGCGGACTTCCCCACGGAGGCGATCGGCGACACCACCCGCCGGTTCCGCCAGCTCGGCATCGGCTACGCGAACCTCGGCGCGCTGCTCATGGCCGCAGGCCTCGGGTACGACTCCGACGGCGGGCGCGCCCTGGCGGCGTCCATCACCTCGGTCATGACCGGAACGGCGTACCGGCGCTCCGCAGAGATCGCAGGCGTCGTCGGCCCGTACGACGGCTACGCCCGCAACGCCGGGGCGCACCGCCGGGTGATGCGCAAGCACGCCGCAGCCAACGACGCCGTCCGCACGGTGAATGCCATCGACAAGACCGTGCACAAGGTCGCGACCCGCGAGTGGGAGGCAGGCCTGCGGATCGGCGAGAAGAACGGCTGGCGCAACGCCCAAGCCAGCGTGCTGGCCCCCACCGGCACGATCGGCTTCATGATGGACTGCGACACGACCGGCATCGAGCCGGACTTCTCGCTGGTCAAGTTCAAGAAGCTGGTCGGCGGCGGCTCGATGCAGATCGTCAACCAGACGATCCCCGTGGCGCTGCGCAAGCTCGGCTACGCGCAGGAGACGGTCGAGGCGATCGTCGAGTACATCGCCGAGCACGGCCACGTCGTCGACGCTCCGGGTCTCAAGCCCGAGCACTACGAGGTCTTCGACTGCGCGATGGGCACGAGGGCCATCAGGCCGATGGGGCACGTGCGGATGATGGCGGCCTGCCAGCCGTTCCTGTCCGGCGCCATCAGCAAGACCGTCAACCTGCCCGAGACGGCGACCGTCGAGGAGATCTCGGACGTCTACTTCCAGGGCTGGAAGCTCGGCCTGAAGGCGCTCGCGGTCTACCGCGACAACTGCAAGGTCGGCCAGCCGCTGTCCGACGCCAAGGCGAAGAGCTCGTCCGCGACCCAGGAGGCGGAGCCCGAGGAGAAGGTCCGCGTCGAGTACCGGCCGATCCGCAAGCGCCTGCCGAAGAAGCGGCCCAGCCAGACGATCTCGTTCAGCGTCGGCGGTGGCGAGGGCTACTTGACGGCCGGGTCGTACCCCGACGACGGCCTCGGCGAGATCTTCCTCAAGTTCGGCAAGCAGGGGTCGACCCTTGCGGGTGTCATGGACGCGTTCTCGATCGCGGTCTCGATCGCGCTGCAGTACGGCGTCCCGCTGGAGACGTTCGTCCAGAAGTTCACCAACCTGCGGTTCGAGCCCGCCGGTCTCACCGACGACCCGGACGTGCGGATGGCGCAGTCCCTCATCGACTACGTCTTCCGCCGGCTCGCGCTCGACTACCTCGACTTCGACACCCGCTCGGCCTACGGCATCTACACCGCCGACGAGCGGACGCGTCATGTCGAGACGGGTTCGTACCTGCCGGAGCAGAGCGAGGACGACCTCGAGGACGAACTGGCCAGCCTGGCTCAATCGACGCCGACCATGCCGGCGCCGAAGCCCGCGGAGCCGGCAGCGGCGAAGCCGGCGCCCGTCGAGGTGCACTCCTCGGCCGAGCTGGTCGAGAAGCTCGTCGGTCACGCCTCGGACGCGCCGATGTGCTTCACCTGCGGCACGAAGATGCGGCCGGCCGGCAGCTGCTACGTCTGCGAGGGCTGCGGGAGCACGAGCGGCTGCAGCTGACAGCGGGGTGACTCGTGCGCCGCCCGCCCTCATCCTGGGGCGGGCGGCGCCGTCTGCGGATGCTGCGTGCCGCGGCGACCGCGGGTTCGCCTCCCGTGCCTCACGCGCGGGCGACCTCGATGGCGACCGGGACGGGGTTGGTCACCATGTCCCGCACCGGGGAGAACCGCGCCAGGCTCGCGACCCTGCGAGTTGGGCGTCGTCGAGGTCTCCGGCCACCTTGACGGAGACCTGGACCTGCTCGTACCCCGGGCGGACGGTGGGGTCCAGGCCGAGGAAGCCCTGCACGTCCAGGTCGCCGTGGACTGTGGTCTCCAGCCCGGCGAGCACGATGCCGCGGGCGGCGGCGTGGTAGACGATCGTGCCGGTGATGCACGCGGCGAGGGCCTGCAGGGCGTACTCGCCGGCGTTGGGCCCCCGGTTCTCGCCGAGCAGGACCGGGGGTTCGTCGGTGTCCAGGACGAAGGGCCGCTCGCGGGTGGTGTCCTCCTGCCCCGCGCCGTAGAAGCCTTGGATCTCCGTGCGGCTGTGGCCGCCGTCGACCCAGCGGGTCCGAGCGCGGAACTGGAAGGCCGCGAGGGCGGGATCGGCCGTGATCGCCTCGACAGTGCTGTGCAGGCGTAAGACGTCGACGCCGTTGACCGTAGTAACGGTGCTCATGGTGGGAACTCCTCCATCGGAAGCAGATCACCAGACGGAGGGCGCACCTCTGTTAGTTAGCACGATCGGTCGTGCCAAGTGGCAAAGTACGACCGATCGTGCTTACTTGCCAACGTGAGTGTGAGTCCCGTGATGGAGTCGAACCGGCGCCGACGCCGGAGCGACGGCGAGCGCACGCGTGGCGCGATCTTGCGCACAGCTGCGTCGCTCGCCACGGTGGAGGGGCTCGAGGGCCTGTCCATCGGCAACCTCGCCGCTGCCACAGGCATCAGCAAGAGCGGTCTCTACGCCCACTTCGGCTCGAAGGAGGAGCTCCAGCCGGCAACGGTGGAGGAGGCCCACCGCATCCTGGACGAGGAGGTGGTCCAGCCGGCGCTGGCCGCACCGGTCGGGCTGGGTCAGCTGGCCGCGGCCTGCGAGGCATTCTTCAGCTACGTGCAGCGACGCGTCTTCCCCGGCGGGTGCTTCTTTGCCGCCACCACACTCGAGATGGGTGCCCGCCGCGGTCCGGTCAAGGACCGGATTGCGGCCATCCAGTCGGACTTCACAGCCATGCTGGCGTCGTTCGCCGCAACGGCGATCGACCGGCACGAGCTCCCCGCCGACGAGGACGCGGACCGGCTGGCCTTCGAGCTCCACGCGGTCCTGCTCGGCGCGGACACGAAGTTCGTCCTCAGCGACGATCCCGCCGTCCTGGACCTGGCACGCGACGTTGTCCGACGGCGACTGGGACTATCACCCGCGCGGCCCTGACCCGCTCCTCCCGCTCACGAGCCAACTTCCGAACTGCTCGGGCGTTCTGACGCCGCCCTCGAGCACCGCGATGTAGATCTCCAACCCGCTGACCGCGTCCGGATACTCCGGCCGGACGTGCCAGGCGGTCTTGATCCTGAGGATCGCGGCGCGCTGCTCCCCAGTGAGGCGGGCACGCAGCTCCTCGTGCCAGTGGGTGAGGTTGGCGTGGGCGTCGTGCACCCACACGCTGAGATCGATGCGCCAGGCACCCGAGGCGGAGTCCGTTCGAAGGGGCACGTGCCAGCCCTCGTCGCGCCGCTGTCCGGTAGGGGAGCGCGGCCCGCGCTCGTCGCGGACGTCGCCAGACCATGAGGCCGGAGACGTAGCTACCCGTGTAGTGCACCGGTCCGATCCGGGAGAGAAGTCCGATCCGGGAGAGAAGGTGGTCGAGACGCCATCGCCGACGCAGCGCGTCGGCCTCCGCCTGCAACAGTTCCTGACGCGCTTCGAGCGAGTCCGCCGCCGGCTCCGGGTCCACAGCTGAGTCGACCACACCCGGGGGGTGGGCGTCTCGGATCGCTGGGGGAGCGTCAGGATGGAGCCGGCAACCGACGCGAAGGGCGTGTTCCGATGACCATCCCGATGTCAGTGCTCGACCTCGCCCCGATCGCTCGGGGCGCCACCGCGACGGAGAGCATCGCGGCCAGCGTCGCCCTGGCGCAGCACGCGGAGAGGTACGGCTACACCCGGGTCTGGTACGCCGAGCACCACAACATGCCGAGCATCGCCTCCTCCGCCACCAGCGTGCTGATCGCGCACGTCGGCGCGCAGACGACGAGCATCCGGCTCGGTGCGGGCGGCGTGATGCTGCCCAACCACCCCCCGCTGGTCATCGCCGAGCAGTTCGGCACGCTGGAGGCGATGTACCCCGGCCGGATCGATCTAGGGCTTGGGCGGGCGCCGGGCTCGGACCAGAACACGATGTACGCGTTGCGCCGGGACCCGGCGTCCGCCGACCGGTTCCCGCAGGACGTCCTGGAGCTGCAGGCCTACCTCGCAGGCGCGTCACGGGTCCCCGGCGTGGACGCCGTCCCGGGCAAGGGCTCGAACGTCCCGCTGTACGTCCTGGGGTCGTCGCTGTTCGGCGCCCACCTCGCGGCCGCGCTCGGCCTGCCCTACGCGTTCGCCAGTCACTTCGCACCGCAGATGCTGGAGGCGGCCGTCTCGACCTACCGCCGGGAGTTCAGCCCGTCGGCGCAGCTCGGGGGCCCCTACGTCATCGCGGGCATCAACGTGATCGCAGCGGACACCGAGGCCGACGCCCGGGATCAGCTGCTGAGGACCCGCCGGCTGCGGGCCACCGGCCTCTTCGGGCAGCGGGGGCACGAGTACACCGACGAGGAGGCCGACCTGCTGCTGGAGCACGGGGCCGCCCAGCACGTCGACCAGATGCTCACCTACTCCGCTGTCGGGACGCCGCCGGAGGTCCGCGAGGCCGTGGAGCGGTTCGCGAAGCACGCGGACGCCGACGAGCTGATCGTCGCCCATCAGTCGCCCACCCCTGCGGCGCGGCTGCGATCGGTCGAGCTGCTCGCCGAGGCGATGACGCCCGCCCGCAGCTGACCTCGCTCCGTCTGGCGGACCGGCGGCCCGTCAGTAGGCGGCGCCGTCGCGCCGGATCAGCTCGGAGAGCGACGTGGCGGGATGGCCCGTGAGCGTGGGGATGTCAGGGCTGACCGCGGCGACCTCGCCGTTCGCGATCGCGGTGTAGGTGGACACCCACGCGTCCAGCTGCCACCGCGGCGCACCGTAGGACGCGCGGGAGGAGTAGGCCTCGTCGACCGTCTCCCGCACGTAGGTCACGGGCCGGCCGAGTCCGGCCGTCAGGATCGCGGCGACGTCGTCCAGCGAGAGCGCCTCGGGCCCGGTCAGGGTGTACGTGGCACCGGCGTGCGCGGCCGGGTCGAGCAGGACGGCGACCGCGGCGTCCGCGATGTCATCCTGCGCGACGACGGCGACCCGCCCGTCACCGGCAGGGCCGCGGAGGACGCCGTCCTCGCCCACCATCGCCGGCATGAAGTCGGCGTAGAAGTTGTCGCGCAGGAACGTTAACGCGACCCCGGACGCGCGGATGTGCTGCTCGGTGGCGTAGTGGTCCCGGCCGAGGGTGAAGGTGCAGTCCGGCGCCGCCCCGGAGAACGAGACGTACACCAGGTGACGGACGCCGGCCGCGACGGCCGCGTCGACGAACGCGGTGTGCTGCGCGACCCGGTCGGGCGTCTCCGACGCCGAGACCATGAGCACCGTGGGCACGCCGGTGAGCGCGGCGCGGACGGCGTCCGGTTCGGCGAACGGAGCTCGCACGACCGACGTCCGGGGAAGTTGCGGCGCGCGCGCCGGGTCGCGGACGAGGAGCCGCTGACGGACGCCGGCGGTGGCGAGGCGGCGTGCGACGCGGCCGCCGAGGCGCCCCGTCGATCCGGTCACGCCGATCTGTGCCGGGCTCTCAGCCATCGCAGCTCCTTGTCGTCGGGCACTCGAGACGGGCCGCGCACCCGTCACCGGTCGATGGTGCGCTTCATGTGCTCGGGGTAGCGGTCGCCCTCGATCTCTACGCGCTCCGCAGCCGCCTCGAGCTCGCGCACGTCGTCGGCGGTCAGGTCGAGGGAGGCTGCGGCGACGTTCTCCTCCAGCCGCTCAACGCGCTTGGTGCCGGGGATCGGGACGATCCACGGCTGCTTGGCGAGCAGCCATGCGAGAGCGACCTGCGCCGGGGTCGCGCCGAGCCGCGCGGCAGTCGTGGCGAGAAGGTCGACGAGCGCCTGGTTCGCGCGCAGCGCCTCAGGGGTGAATCTCGGCAGTCCGCTGCGCACGTCCCCGGCGCCGAACGTCGTCGTCGGATCGATCGCACCCGTGAGGTAACCGCGGCCCAGCGGGCTGAACGGCACGAACCCGATGCCGAGCTCGGCCAGCGTCGGCAGGATCTCGCCCTCGGGCTCGCGCCACCACAGCGAGTACTCGCTCTGCAGCGCCGTCACCGGATGCACGGCGTGGGCCCGACGGATCGTCCGCACGCCTGCCTCGGACAGGCCGAAGTGACGGACCTTGCCCGCCTCGACGAGCTCCTTGACGGTGCCGGCAACGTCCTCGATCGGCACGTCCCGGTCCACCCTGTGCTGGTAGAGCAGGTCGATGGTCTCCACGCCGAGCCTTCGCAAGGAGCCGTCGACGGCCGCTCGCACGTGCTCGGGGCGGCTGGACACCCCGGTCTGACGGCCCTCGTCGTCGAAGGCGAAGCCGAACTTGGTGGCGAGAACAACCTGGTCGCGCACCGGCGCCAGCGCCTGACCGACGAGCTCCTCGTTGACGAACGGGCCGTACACCTCAGCGGTGTCGAAGAACGTGACGCCGCGGTCGACCGCCGCCCGCACGAGTGCGATGCCCGCGTCGTGGTCGAGCGGGCTCCCGTAGCTCTGGCTCAGCCCCATGCAGCCCAGCCCGAGGCTC
Source organism: uncultured Actinomycetota bacterium (assembly GCA_963786765.1). GTDB lineage: Bacteria > Actinomycetota > Actinomycetes > Actinomycetales > Kineosporiaceae > DATKNA01. The sequence continues at coordinate 30,265 of CAWBAJ010000011.1, forward strand.
GACACCGTCAGACCCTGCCCGAGTTCGCGTGTCTCCATGGGGACCGAGCCTGCCGCACCCACGAACGCACCGCAGGACGGCCTTGTCAGGCAAGCACATACTTGCCTATTGTCTGGTCGTGGGTGACGTGTTCAGGGCCCTCGCGGACCCGACCCGTCGCGCGATCCTCGACGAGCTCCGGGAGCGGGACAGCCAGACGCTGTTCGAGCTGTGCAGCCGCCTGGCCACGAAACACGGTCTCGGCTCGACGCGGCAGGCGGTGTCGCAGCACCTCGCCGTTCTCGAGGAGGCGGGCCTGGTGACCACGCGCCGGCAGGGCCGCTACAAGTTCCACCACCTGGACACGGCACCTCTGAACGTTCTCGTCGATCGGTGGCTCAGCAGCCCCGGGAAGGACCCGTCGTGAGGATCAACTTGGCCAGCGTTCTCGTCGACGACCAGGACAAGGCACTCCGCTTCTACACGGAGGTGCTCGGCTTCGTGAAGAAGACCGAGGTCCCGCTGGGGGAGCACCGCTGGCTCACGGTCGTCTCGCCCGAGGACCCGGACGGCGTCGAGCTCGTGCTGGAGCCCGACGAGCACCCCGCCGCGAAGCCGTTCAAGGAGGCGCTCGTAGCGGACGGGATCCCGTTCACGTCCTTCGCCGTCGCCGACGTGCACGCCGAGGCCGCGCGGCTGCGCGCCCTCGGCGTCACCTTCACGCAGGAGCCCGCCGAGATGGGCCCGGTGACGACGGCCGTTCTCGACGACACGTGCGGCAACCTCATCCAGATCGCCAGCATGTAGGCAGCTGGCCGTGCCCTCCGTCAGGCTTCGACGACCCAGACGGAGTTCCCGTCCGGGTCGCGCAGCGCGAACATCGTCGGGACGCCGGGCATGCGCATCGGCTCCGGGTCCACGTCCACCCCGAGCTCGGTGAGCCGGCGGTGCTCGGCGAGGACGTCGGCGGTCTCCACCCCGATGGATCCGCCGCCGGGGCTGCCCTCCATCGGGGGGTTGAGCGCGAGGCGGGCCGCCGACCCGGGCGGGGCGACCTCGACCCAGCGGTTCTCGCCGTTCTCGCCGAAGCTCATGTCGCTGCGCACCTCGTAGCCGAGCTTGCCGGTGTAGAAGGCGATCGCGGCGTCCTGGTCGGAGACGCTGAACATGGCCACCGCGATGGTGGAGACGGTCGTAGGAGCGGTTCCAGAAGTCGTCGATTCGGTCATGCCGGGGTGGACGACGCGGCCGGTCCGAACTCATCGCCGTCCGGCGGCCCACCTTTGGTCCGGATGTGGACGTCCATGCACGGGCCCTCCCGCCCTCTTGCGCCCGAAGGGCTCCTTGTCGGCATAATTTCGGCGCTTGGGGCCGTCTGGCAGCACGACGAGAGGAAATGATCGCAATGCACAGACATGTCCGGAGTGCCCTGATCGCGGCTGCGAGCGCGGTCGTGGCTCTGGGGCCGTTCGCCGGGGTCGCCAACGCCAAGACCACCACCGCTTCGCCGACGGCGGCCTACGCGGGCGGGGCTGTCGTGTCGAACGGAACGACGGCTACCGTCCGCGTCGTCTACAGCTGCACCAGCCAGGTGTCCGAGCTGAACCACCTCTTCGTGGCCGTGAAGCAGGGGCCGGACATCTCTCCGTCCACTCCCAGCAGCAGCGACACCACGACGGCATTCCTCAGCACGAACTGGAACTCCGATGCCGGGGCCAACGCACTCGTCTGCGACGGGAAGCGCCACTTGCAGAAGATCGAGCTGAAGCAGCAGGGCTTCGGCCCGCTGACGACCGGCCCGGCGCTCGTGCAGATCTGCGTCTACGACAACGTCACCGGCTTCTCGGAGACCACCGGTGAGCCCATCGGCGGGTTCGCCGCGTCCTACACCATGCAGAAGGTCGTCGTCACCCACGCACCCTCCAAGTTCTGAACGCAGAGGGCCGCCCCGCGAGCGGGGGCGGCCCTCTGACGCGTCCGGGTGAGTGTGCCTTGTTCGAGGCGGTCCGCCGCATGCTCGAACGGTCGGCCTCAGATCCGGGGTGATTGCACGAACGTCGCCAGGGCTTCCCCCGGCTCCACGAGATACGTGGACAGCATCATCCCGGTGCCCGGCCCGAGGTCGGTGGCGTTGTGCGCGGTGCGCGGCGGGATCAGGAACCCGTCGCCCGCGGCGAGGATCAGGGTGGCCCGGTCCTCGATCTCCATCTGCACGGTCCCGGCCAGGATGTAGCCGACCTCCTCGCCGGGGTGGAGGTGCCAGCCGGAGGCGACACCCTCGGGGATCTCGGTGAGGACCTGGACGATCTCGCGGCCGGGGATCGACGAGCCGCTTCGCTGGATCTCGGTTCGCTTCAGCCGGGTGGTCAGCTCGTCCACCGGTTGCGGAACGGGGTCGGGAGCCACCGTCAGCTCGCGCCGGCGAGGAAGCTGAGGAGCTCGCGATTGACCTCGTCGGCGTGGCTGAGCGTGTTGACGTGCGGGCCGCCCTCGATCTCGACGTAGCGGGCCTGGGGGAGCGCAGCGTGCAGGCGCCGGCCCTGCCCGTCGATCGGCAGGATGCGGTCGGCCGTGCCGTGCAGGATCAGAGTGGGGACGTCGATGCGGGTGATGTCCTTTTCGAAGTCCTCGAGCCATCCCTCCGGACACGCCCAGGTGGCCTCAGGCGAGGCCCCGGCGCCCGCGTTCCACAGCGCCCGGACCTGGTCCTCGCTGACGCGCTTGCCCAAGTACTCGTCGAGGTTGAGGAAGTCGCCGATCAGCCCGGTGAGCCAGGCGAGCCGGTCGGTGAGGATCGCCTGCTGGACGCCGGCCACGCCCGCGCGGTCGACGCCCCACGGGTTGGCGTCGGACTTGAGGAACGACGGCGCCAGGCTCTCGATGAGCACGCACTTCGCCAGCCGCTCGGTGCCGTGCTTGCCGACGTACCGGGCCACCTCGCCGGTCCCGAGGGAGAACCCGACGAGGGCGACGTCGTGGAGGTCGAGGTGAGTCAGGACGGCGTCCAGGTCGGCGGCGAGGGTGTCGAAGTCGTACCCGGTGGCGGGGCGGCTGGAGCGGCCGAAGCCGCGGCGGTCGTACGTCACGACGCGGTAGCCGGCGTGCAGCAGCGGGTGCAGCTGCGGTTCCCAGGATCGGCTGTCGACGGGCCAGCCGTGCAGCAGGACGACGACGGGCCCGCTGCCGTGGTCCTCGTAGTACAGCTCGATCGGCGTGGAGTTCTCCTGACCGACGGGAATCGTTGCCACCAGGGCCTCCTCGGGAACGATGGGGCTGACCTCTCCGAGGGTTCCCGGTGGCTGCGCCCCGCGCCAGGACGCCAGCCGGAGAACGACGTCGGGCTGGCCCTACCCCTTTGCCGGTGGGAGGCTGCGACCATGAGCGGGTGCCGTGCTCGGTGCTCGTCGTCGACGACGACTCCGCCTTCCGTGATCTCGCAGCCCGCGTCCTGACGGGGTGGGGCCACGTGGTGGTCGGGAGGGCGGGCAACGTGGCCGAGGCTCTGGAGCAGGCCGCCGAGGCGCGGCCGCAGGCGGCGCTGGTCGACGTGGCCCTACCGGACGGCGACGGCTTCGACCTGGCCGAGCGACTCGTGGCCCTGCCCTGGCGCGTGCGCGTCGTGCTGATCTCCGCGGACGCCGACAGGCCCGCGAGCCGCGCGGCACGGCGGGTGGGCGCTCGAGGGTTCTTCCCGAAGGAACAGCTGTCGAGTGAGGCGCTCCGGCAGCTCTTCGAGGAGGGCTGAGGTCGTGCCCCCGACCGCCGCTCCACCCGGTCTACGCGTGTCGATCGGCGAGGACGACGTGCTGCTGCGCGAAGGAATCGTGCGGATCCTCACGGACGCCGGGCTCGACGTGGTGGCCCAGTCCGGGGACGCCGACGACCTGCTCCAGCGCGCCCTCGCCTACCGCCCCGACGTGGTGGTCACCGACGTCCGGATGCCCCCGCGCCGCGAGGACGACGGTCTCGTCGCCGCCGTAGAGATCCGGCGGCAGTTGCCCGGCACCGGGGTCCTGATCCTCTCGCAGTTCTGCGAGCCCGCGTTCGCGCTCGAGCTCATCGGCGAGCGGCCCGAGGGGGTCGGCTATCTGATGAAGGAGCGGGTCGGCGACGTGGCCTCCTTCACCGACGCGCTCACCCGGGTGGCCGCCGGCGGGAGCGCCCTGGATCCCGAGGTCGTCGGCCTGATGCTGGGGCGCCGCATGCGCGGCAGCGTCCTGGACGCGCTCACCCCGCGGGAGCTGGCCGTCCTCGCGGCCATGGCGGAGGGCAAGTCGAACTCCGGCATCGCCGAGAGCCTCTACGTCAGCCTGGCGGCCGTCGAGAAGCACGTGACCTCGATCTTCCGCAAGCTCGGCATCGCCTCTGCCGGTAGTGAGCACCGTCGCGTCCACGCCGTGCTGACCTACCTCCGCCAACGGGAGAACGGGCGTTGATGCCGGCACCGGTTCCGCACCCGCGGGGGCGCCTGGCCGAGCTGGGACAGGTGACCGAGCTGGCTGCCCGCGGCGCGGCGCCGGAGGTCGTCTTCGCGCAGCTGGTGGACGCCGCGTCACGCGTCCTGGGGAACCGACCGGTCATGCTCGTGCGGTACGAGGAGGACGGATCGGCGGTCGTCCTGGCGGCACGGGGGGCCGCGACTCCGGTCGGCGCGCGCGTTCCCGCCACGGCCGACGGGGTCGCCACGCGCGCCCGCCGCACCGGCCGCCCGGTGCGGATCGACGACTTCTCGGTGATGGACGTCCGTGGAGTCCGGGCGGCGTGGGGCGTGGGGGCCGCGGTCGGCGTTCCCGTGGTGGTGGAGGGGCGGGGTTGGGGCGTGCTCGTGGCCACGTCGGGGGATGGTCCGCTGCCGAGCGGCACCGAGGAGCAGCTTGCCGCGCTCACCGGAGTCGTGGCCTCGGCCGTCACGGGGGCGCAGGCGTGGAGTCGGCTGCGGGACCTCGCCGAGGAGCAGGCGGCGCTGCGCCGGGTGGCCGAGCTCGTTGCGCGCGGGGCCAGCCAGGAAGCACTCTTCGCGGCGGTCGCCGCCCAGGCCTCGGGGCTGCTGCAGGGCATGGCCATGACGCTGACCCGGTTCGACGGCGATCGGCACCTCGTGGTCGCCGCGTCGCACGGTGGTCCTGCTCCGCTCGGTCAGCGGATCCCGTTCGAGCCCCACTCGCTGCCGGACCGGGTGCGGCTGGGCGCACGAGTGACACGCGTCGACGACTACAGCCGGGAGCGGGACGTCGGGCTCGCCGTCCGGTTCGGGCTGACGGCGGCGGTCGCGGTGCCGATCCACGTGGGGGGCGGCGTCTGGGGCATGCTGACCGCGACCTCAGGCACCGGCCCGCTCCCGCCGGGCACGGAGGATCGCCTGCAGCAGTTCACGGAGCTGGTCGGCGCCGCGCTCGCCAGCGTGCAGGCGCGCGCCGAGGTGCAGGCCCTGGCGGAGGAGCAGGCCGCCTTGCGGCGGCTGGCCGAGCTGGCGGCGCGAGAAGCACCGATCCCCGAGGTGCTCGACGCTCTCGCGCGCGAGGCCTCGTGGCTGGCGGGCGTGGACTTCGGCATGGTCCTGAGGTTCGAGCCCGACGGCGTCACGGTGATCGAGGCGCTGGCCGGTGCGCCGGAGACCTTCGCGGTGGGGATGCGGGCGTCGGGGTCGGGCGACGGCTCCGCCTGGCGGGTGTGGCGGACGGGCCGTGCCGCGCGCGCCGATGACCTGGGCAGCATGTCCGGCCGGTGGCCGCAGCTGGCTCACCGCTCCGGGTTCACGAGCAGCGTCGCCGCACCGGTGCGGATCGACGACTCGCTGTGGGGTGCACTCGTCGTCGTGACCCGGCACGGCGCGCTGCCGGTCGCCATAGAGGAGCATCTGTCGAACTTCAGCGAGCTCGCCGGGACAGTGCTCGCCGCCGCCCAGAACAAGGCCAAGCTCACTGCCTCGCGCACCCGTGTCGTCGCCACGGCCGACGAGACCCGCCGCCGCCTGCAGCGTGACGTCCACGACAGCGCGCAGCAGCGCCTCGTCCACACGATCGTCACCCTGAAGCTGGCTCAGCAGGCGATGACAGCCGGCCGGGATCCCGCCGCTCTCGTCGAGGAGGCACTGCGCAACGCCGAACGCGCGAGCCGCGACCTGCGCGACGTCGTCCGCGGCATCCTTCCTGCGGCACTGACCCACGGCGGCCTGGCCGCGGGGCTGGAGACCCTCGTCGAGGACGTCGCCCTGACCGTCCGGCTGCGGGTCACGGCGCCGCGGCTGTCGCCGGCCCTGGAGACGACCGCGTACTTCATCATCGCCGAGGCGCTGACGAACGTCGTCAAGCACGCCCACGCCCGCGAGGCCGTGATCGAGGCGCGGCTCGTCGAGGACAGGCTCGTCATGGAGGTGCGGGACGACGGCGACGGCGGCGCCGACCCGGCCCGGGGGACCGGCCTGGTCGGCCTGCTCGACCGGGTGGAGGCCGGCAGCGGGACGCTGACCCTCTCCAGCCCGGCCGGGGCCGGCACGACGGTGCACGTCGAGCTGCCCGTCTCCTGAGAGGCCCAGCTGGCGCCCCCCGGCTGACCGAGGCCGGCTGCGGGGTGGTCGTGCCGTACCTGCGCGGCCGCGGCCCGACCCGCTTCCTCGACGGGGCGACGCCCAGGTCGGGCAGCAGGCCGCGCTCGGCGGCGACGTGGTGGCCCTGCTCGACGCGCTCGGCATCGACCGGGCGGTGCTCGCCGGCTACGGCCACGGACGGGACGTCCGGCGCTGCCCTCTTCACCGGGCCGAGGCGTCACCACCAGGTCCCACCCGGCTGGGCACAACCTCCCCCGGGAGGCGCCCGAGGCCTTCGCAGCGGCCGTCCTGGAGGCGCGCTCGATGGCTGTGCAGGCGGCCCACGAAGCCCGGACCTAGCCTGGGGGAGTGACCACGACGGACAGCACAGGCGCCCCGGCAGACGTCCTCGACGTCCCGATCGCGCGGCTCGACGGCACCCCGGCCACCGCCCGCGGCATCGCCGGCGACAAGGTCGCCCTCGTCGTCAACGTCGCCTCCCGGTGCGGGCTCACGCCGCAGTACGCCGGCCTCGAGCGGCTGCAGGAGCGGTTCAGGCAGGCAGGCCTCACGGTCGTCGGCGTCCCCTGCAACCAGTTCGGCGGGCAGGAGCCGGGGACCAGCGAGGAGATCGCCACCTTCTGCTCCGTGACTTACGGGGTGACGTTCCCGTTGACCGAGAAGGTCGACGTCAACGGTCCGGGCCGCCACCCGCTGTATGCGCGCCTCGTCGACGTGCCCGACGAGCGGGGTCGCAGCGGCGACATCAGTTGGAACTTCGAGAAGTTCGTGGTCGACCGCGCCGGGCACGTCGTGGAGCGCTTCAGCCCCACCGTGGAGCCGGAGGACGCCCGGATCGTCGCCGTCCTCGAGGCCGCCGTGCGCAGCTGACCTCCGGCGGCCACCGTCGGCCTCGTTCCCGGGCCGGGTGGCGCACGTG
>CAWBAJ010000012.1:0-318388 GCA_963786765.1 uncultured Actinomycetota bacterium
GAGCGCCTCGCGGGGGATTTTGAGAATGGCCTTGCCGGGACTGCGGAAGGCGAGCTGTTCGTCGAGACGAAGCGGGGCCGCACACTCGCCCTGACATTTCACGGAATGGATGACGGTGGCAAGGTGGTGCTGTTCGAGGACATCACCGAGCGCAAGATCGCCGAGGCCAAGATCAATCAGCTGGCGCGCTTACGATGCGCTGACCGGGCTGCCCAACCGCGCGCTCTTCCGCGACCGCATGGAGCCGCCGCTCGACGAACTGGCGGCGCCGCGGTCCGTGCGCCATACACTTCGTCGATCTCGACCGAGTTCAAGCAGGTCAACGATACGCTCGGCCATCCCGCGGCGACATGCTGCTGTGCGCCGTCGCCGAGCGGCTGCGCAGCGCCGTCCGCGAGCCGACGTCGTCGCCCGCTTCGGCGGCGACGAGTTCGTGATCCTGCAGACGCCGATCGGTCACCCGAAGGAAGCCGCGGCGCTGGCCGAGCGCATGCGTCGACGCGACTTAGCGGCACCTATGAGATCGACGGCCACGAGGTGGTCGATCGGCGCCAGCATCGGCATCGCGCTGGCCCCGCGCGACGGCATCGACGCCGACCAGCTGCTGCAAGAACGCCGACATGGCGCTGTATCGCGCCAAGTCGGACGGACGCGGCGCGTGGCGTTTCTTCGAGCCGGAGATGGAAGCGATGCGCGCAGGCGCGCCGCAACCTCGAACTCGATCTGCGCAATGCGCTGGCGACCGACGCGTTCGAGCTCTACTACCAGCCGCTGTTCAACCTGCGCACCAGGCGCATCTCGACCTGCGAGGCGCTGCTGCGCTGGCCGCATCCGCGAGCGCGGCATGGTCTCGCCGGCCGAATTCATTCCGGTCGCCGAGGAAATGGGACTGATCGTCGAGATCGGCAACCAGGTCCTGCTGCAAGGCCTGCCTGCGAATGCCGCGCAATGGCCCGGCGACTCCGCGTCGCCGTCAACTTGTCGCCGATCCAGTTCGACCGCGCCAACGTGCCGCGCGCTGATCCGCGAGACGCTCGCGGCGCCCGAACCTTGCCGCCGCACCGGCTCGAGATCGAGATCACCGAGTCGACGCTGCTCGAGGACACCGAACGCGACGCGCGCCGACCTGCATCAGCTTGCAGGAGATCGGGGTGACGATCTCGCTCGACGATTTCGGCACCGGCTATTCGAGCTCTCAGCTACCTGCACAGCTTCCCGCTGCACAAGGTGAAGATCGACCGTTCGTTCCTGCAGGGCCTCGAGCCAGCGACGAGCGCCGCTCGACACTGCTGCGCGGCATGGCCCGGCTGAGCGCCGAGCTCGGCCTGCGCGTCGCGGTCGAGGGCGTCGAGACCGAGGAGCAGCTCGACCTCGTCGCCGCCGAGGACAGCGTCGACGAAGTGCAGGGCTTTCTGTTCGGTGCCGCCATGCCGAGCCAGAAATTCGCGGCATGCTGCTCTCACCGCCGGAGCGGACCAGCAAGGTTGCCTAACCTGCGTTCTCTTGGTGGCAGACGGCCGCGCGATATCTGAAAACAGAGCGGCGGCAGGGCGATGTCGCCTCTGCCGCCGGGGACCCGGCAAAATGGATGTGCCGATCTTCTATTGCCAGCTAGGGTCGTAGCGCCTGCGCCGCTCGTGGGCTGATTTTGCGTAGACGAACGAATCGATCTCGCTGCGGTCCAGCCCGATGTCATCGAGCGTGCGGTTGTCGAGACTATTCAGGTAGACAACGCTCGCCCTGCGAGCGCGACTTTGCCAGTAAGCTGCCCACAGACCTTTGATGAAGGGCGCGAGGCCATGGGCGCTTTCGTCCGCGTGGGACGGGGCGGAGCGAATTACCTGGGTGCCGGACATGATTTTCTCCGTATGAAATGAGGATGTAACGGTCGATGGGTCAGCTGCAGCGCGCGGACCCAACTGGTGCGAATGGTTGAGCGCCTTGCGCTTTGACCTGGGTATCGCCCCAGCAACCACGCGAAAAACTGGCTTACGGCTTCGGCGCCGAAACTGGTGCGCCTGCAGCACAATCGCTTGCCGGTCTTCCAGAGTATGGACTTGATACCCGCGTAGACCATATTCGTGTGGGGTCATTTGAATATTCCTCATCGCCTGTTCTCTCGTTGCGTAAGGAATATGTTGATATACGCAGCATCACAAACGATAATACCTCGCGCAACAGATGAGAAAGCTCAATGGCGCCACGCCGGCCGATGCCCCCGCTGAACGCGCTCAGGGCGTTCGAAGCCACCGCCCGCCACGCCAGCTTTTCGAAGGCGGCGGAAGAGCTGCATGTCACGCCGGCTGCGCTGAGCCATCAAATCCGTGGTCTCGAGGACATGCTGGGCCTCAAGCTGTTCCACCGGCGCGCGCGGGCCATCGATCTGACCGATTCCGCCCGGCTCATCTACCCGGGTATCCGCACCGGCTTCGAAAGCCTGCGCACGGCGGTAGAGCAACTCGACCGCGCCAAGCAGGACCGTATCCTGGTCGTGAGCGCTTCGCCGGGACTGACTGCGAAATGGCTAGTGCCGCGGATTTACCGTTTCCTTGAGCAGTATCCTGACATTGATGCACGGATCTCGTCCGGCACGGCCTATGCGAACTTCATCACCGACGGCGTTGACGTAGGCATACGCCTGAGCTCGGGGGCGCATCCCGAACTGCACGTCGAGAAGCTGTCGGACGAGTGGATGCTGCCGCTGTGCAGTCCCCGATTGCTGGAGGGTGATCAGCCATTGCGCACGGCGCACGATCTCGCACGCTTTCCCCTCATCCAGATCGATCTCCCGGGCCTAGTCCCGACGTGGGACGACTGGCTGAGGACGGTCGGGATCGATGGCATCGACACCTCCCGCGGCCTGCGGCTCAACGTCGCCGACCACGCGCTCGATGCGGCCAGTGAGGGAACCGGCGTGGTGCTGGGCTACAAGCTGGTCGCCTCCCGCGACATTTCCGTGGGCCGCCTGGTCGTTCCGTTCGGGCCGGAGCTGCCGTTGCCCGGCCGTTCCTACCATTTCGTCTGTGCGCGGGCAGGAGCGTCGCCCCGCGGTGAAGGCTTTCCGCGATTGGCTGTTTGCGGAGATTGCCGGGACCTTCCAAAGGTTCTCGCCTGGACCCGCGAGCCGCGAGAAGCCGGACACAGAAAACGTTACTCCTGTCATCATCGCGCCCGTGAAGGCAAAGTCAGCGCGCAGTTTGCAAAAGCCGCAATCTCGCGAAAGGTCGGTCAAACGGTGATCCGTTCGGCGGGATTTCTGCTCTCGATTGTAGATACTTAGGTCCTCCTGGGACTGAGTTAAGCAACGCAATCGTCAGGCATATCGCGTTGGAATAGGGTTCGATACGGTAACCCGTCCTTGAACTGATGGGCCCGAGAATTACGCCCTCGACGAGCAAAGTCGGCCAAATGCAGGAGCATTCCCAGAGGGCGCTCTTGCCTAGCGGCGCATCGAGGGGTGGTCGCACGCCGAAAAAAAAAAAAAAAAAAAAAAAAAAAAAAAAAAAAAAAAAAAAAAAAAAAAAAAAAAAAAAAAAAAAAAAAAAAAAAAACTCACATGCGGCTACCTCGTCGCCTACGTCGCGCTCGACTGGCTGAGTTACGTCCATCCCTTCGACGCGTTCGGCATCACTCCGTGGAGCCCGCCGACGGGATTGAGTTTTGCGCTCGTCATCGTTTTCGGCAGGGAATACATCTGCCGTGGCTCTCTCGTGGCACCCGTCCTTGCCGACGCCGTGGTTCGTGGCCTGCCGCTGCCCCTCTCTGCCGAACTTGCAACGAGCCTCATACTCGGGGGCGGCTATTCGATTGCCACGTGCCTTTTGCTACTGCCGAGCTACCGTTTCGACCCCACGCTCGCGACGCGATCGTCACTGCTGCTTCCTCGCTCGTTGTCGCCGTGATCAGCACCGCGCTGGTTACGATCGCCTATGTCGGAATGCTCGGGATCTCCGGTCTCCTGCCGCGAGAAGCGCTACGCGCAGCGGCGCTGCACTTTTGGGTAGGCGAGATCATCGGCGTGACGGTCTTGACGCCCTTCCTGCTTCTGGTGGCGACAAGGCGATGGACACTTCGACCGACAGGCGAACTCCTCGCCACGCTCGTTGCCATACTCGCGGCGCTTGGGATCGTGTTCGGCTTAACGGACACTTATCGTTTTCAGCTTTTCTACCTGTTCTTCCTGCCGATCGTGTGGACGGCGGTCCGTTTCGGCCTGGAGGGCGTCAGCGTGGCCCTCGTAACCACGCAGGTGGGCCTTATCGCTGCGATGTACTTTACAGAGCCGGATGCGGGCCGGGTGGCGGCATATCAAGCGTTGATGGCTGTCCTCGCCCTCACCGGCTTGGCCGTCGGCGTGCTCGTGAGCGAGCAGCAGCGCACGCGCCGGCAGCTCCGCATCAACCAGGAGGCGCTGAACCGCGCCCTGCGCTTGAGCACCATGGGGGAATTCGCCGCCGCACTCGCTCACGAGATCAATCAGCCGCTCACGGCACTCGCGAATTATGCGCGCCTCGCTCAGGAGGCAAAAAGCATCGAGGCTGCTTCCGGAACCTTGCGCCGGATCAATGCGCAAGTCGACCGCCTGGCGGAGGTCGTTCGACGGCTGCGCAATTTCATCCAGATGGGCCACACCGAGGTTCATGTCGTGCCTGTGCATCGCCTCCTGGAGCGGGCCCTCTCTTATTGCGACGCAGAGCTCGAGTTGCACAACGTGCGTGCTGAACTCGCCATCGATCCCGGGCTACCCGACGTGCGGGTGGACGAGCGTCAGATCGAGCAAGTGGTCGTCAACCTTGTTCGTAACTCTGCCGAGGCCTTGGCCGCCGCGGGACGCCCTGACGGCAGGATTGCCATCGAGGCCGTGCGTGAAGGCAAGTCTGTCGCCATTCGCGTCCGGGACAACGGCCAGGCTTCATCCCGATCTGCTGGACCGTGCATCGATGCCCTTTACGACGACGAAGGAGGACGGGCTCGGCCTAGGACTTGCTCTCGCACGCTCGATCATCGAGGCCCATGGCGGCCGGCTGGCCATCTCGAGCACTCCGGGTGGTGCAGTCGTTGCCTTCACGTTGCCTCCCTCTGCGAACGGGCGGGAAGGACAATGACGATAGCTCTGATCGAGGACGACGACGCCGTACTCAATTCGTTGTCCCTGCTGATGGCGGGCAGGGGCATGAAGGTAAGCGGCTTTCGCTGTACCGAGGACTTCCTTTCTGCAGAGCTCGAAGGCGACCTGTCATGCATCGTCAGCGACGTGCGGTTGCCGGGACTATCGGGTCTGGACCTGCAGAGATGGCTGAGAGAGCAGGGTGTCGGCACGCCCCTCATTCTCATCACTGGGCACGGCGACGTCCCAATGGCGGTCAAGGCCATCAAGGACGGTGCCTTCGACTTCGTCGAGAAACCGTATGATCCCGAAACCTTGATTGCGACTGTTGAGAAAGCCTGTGGCGCCGACCAGAGGACCAAGGCGCGGGAAGGTCAAAAGGCGGAGCTGGCTGCGCGCATCGCCGGTTTGCCGCGGCGGCAGCGCGAGGTGATGGCGCTCGTCGTCGAAGGCTTGTCGAACAAGCAAATCGCTTTGCGCCTCGAAATCAGTCCTCGCACTGTCGAGAACTACCGCGCGTGGTTGATGCAACGCCTCGGTGCAACGAGCCTTGCCGACCTGGTCCGAAAGGTGATGATGGTACAAGCTGAAAGTGACGATTGATCCCAGACATTGCCCTGGGGTTGCGCGTCAATCTACACATCGAGAGGCTGAGTGATCCCACCACGGCCGCAGCGTCATTGCGCCGCGGCCGTGGTCCCGCTACCGACGAACTGGATGTTGCCTCCAAGGCAGCGGCATGTTCGGCTTAACGGCGAGTCCGTGCGTTGACGGATCTGGGCCTGTCTGTCGGGCAAAGGTATTCTTGCGCGCGCAGACCCATTCCAAGCGGGTTTCGGGTCGCTTTGGCGAGCCAGGCAAATATCGCTCCTCAAAGGGGGGCCTTGATTGCGCCCTCCAGGCTGTCGGAAAGACGACGGTGGTTGCCGCTCATTCGTTATGGGCTGGTCACGCTCGCTTTTCATCTGCTCGTCATTAGCGGGCGTTGTTGAGCCCCGGCTCTGGGTTCGCAGCCTATAGCCCTTCAACCGCTTTTTTAGACGACGTGCCAGTCCGATCGTCTCGTGGGCTTGCATGGCAAACCGCCCCCGAAGACCGGGCGCGCATTCCAGGAGTTGTGAAAAGACAACCTCCGACGGGCGCCAGCGGGTTTTTCCCCTGTCGGACCCGCACGAAAGGTTCACGATCTCGTATCCGGATCGCATCGCCCATTGCATGATCTCGACCGTCAGCATGGTCATGACGCCGTACCTGCGCCAGTCCGGATCGAACCCCGACGTGTACATCCAGAGGTCCTTGTCCATGGTAAAGGCGAGCTGAGTTGCGACCGTCTTGCCGTTCACCGCCAATTCGAAGATGTGCGCCTTTTTGCGCGATGCCATGGCGAGCGAATATTCTGTCAAGAACAGCCAATTCACTTGGTGCGCGAAACGGTCGAAATGCTTGACGTCCATGTCGTCGACTTGGGCGCGTTGCGAGTGCAGGCCGAATAGGACCCCAAGAGCCTCGCTCATTTCCTTCGGCTCGTGGATGATACGAATTTCGTAACTATGCCGATCCTGCTCGAACAGCTCTCGTTGCTTGCGCATGTTCCGTCGGAAGTTTCCACTGATCTGCCGATGGAGCTCGGGCCAGCTTCTCGGCAGCCGAATGAAGTAGTTCGGCAGGCAGGCGGTAAAATCGCCGCTTTGGCGCCAAGCCTGTTCGCGAATCCCGTCCCACTGAATGAGGTCCCATTCGCGGAACTCGCGACGGAAGTACGTCCTCAATGTGTGCCAGACGCGGTCTTGGTCCTCCAGCGCACAGATCGGACCGCGCAACTCTGTGATGGAGGTGTCTGCGCCAAAGAACTGGATGGTGCGATAGATCGCCGGAGCGATGCTCGGAGCCGATCTCCTGAAGAAGGGAGCCACTGCAACGAGCCGCGAGTTCGAGGAGCGAACGGCCAGGACCAGGAATTCATCGCGCTTCAAAAGATCATCGCGGCGGAAATGTTTCCACCAAAGCGATGCCCAGAGCGGAGATGTAAAGGGCGTGCGCGGCGTGCTCAGGGCCTCGAGCGCTTCCCATTCCTCCGCAATTGCGGAAATCGCCTCGGGCGATGCCAGCCGAACCACGGCGAGCGAGTTCGCTTGCGGCAAACTGACGGAGGTGACGTCAGGAACCGCATCAGTCCGGGATTCTATTAATTGTCCCAACACAGCGTTTGGCTAAAACCCCTGGTAGTGGCGCACCGCATTGCCGCGTGTCCGTTGGCGGGTGCCGTGCCCATTCTGAGGGCACAGCGGCGAGTAAGCTGAGGGGGGAGAGTGGCCGTCGCGTCGGGGAGCGTCTATTCCGTAGCAATACGGTGTCACGCCTACGCGCCGCCGTGCACCAATGTGCGCCGGCGGTGGTGGAAGCCTAGAATAATGCGTGTTTCGAGTGGCATCTGAGGCCGGTCAGACCGCGCAGCCCGCGGGGATTTGCTACCTGTCCAATATCGTCGCCCAAACATGAAAGTTCGGACCTCATTCGCCGCCCTTGCGGGCCTGCTATGAGTTAACGTTGAGAGCAGAACCGACATAGAGGGGAAGGATAGGGAAACGCACATGCGCACGTTTCGGATTGCGGCCATTCCGGGAGATGGCATCGGCAAAGAGGTGATTGCGGCGGGTGTCGAGGTGCTGGAAGCCTGCGCCAAACGCGACGGCGGGTTCGCGGTTGCCTTCGATCACTTCGACTGGGGCTCCGAGCGCTACAAGAAGACCGGCGCGTTCATGCCCGAAAATGGCCGCGACCTGATCAAAGGCCACGACGCCATCCTGTTCGGTTCAGCCGGCGTGCCCGATGTTCCTGACCACATCACGCTGTGGGGACTGCGCCTTGCCATCTGCCAGCCCTTCGACCAGTACGCCAACGTGCGCCCCACGCGTATCCTGCCCGGCATCACCAGCCCGCTGCGCAGCGTCAGCGGCCCGGAACTCGACTGGGTGATCGTGCGCGAGAACTCTGAAGGGGAATATGCGGGCGTCGGCGGCCGCGTGCATCGGGGGCTGCCCGAGGAGGCCGCAACCGACGTCGCCATGTTCACGCGCGCCGGCGTCGAGCGCATCATGCGCTTTGCCTTCGGGCTTGCACGATCGCGTCCGCGCAAGCTGCTCACCGTGGTCACCAAGTCCAATGCTCAGCGCCACGGCATGGTGATGTGGGACGAGATCGCAGCCGAAGTGGCAAGCCAATTCCCCGATGTCACCTGGGACAAGATGCTGGTCGATGCCATGACCATGCGTATGGTTCTGCGCCCGGGCAGCATCGACACGGTGGTCGCCACCAACCTGCACGCGGATATCCTTTCCGATCTTGCGGCGGCGCTCGCAGGATCGCTCGGCATTGCCCCGACGGCGAACCTGAACCCCGAGCGCAAGTTCCCGTCCATGTTCGAGCCCATCCACGGCTCGGCCTTCGACATCATGGGCAAAGGGATCGCCAACCCAATCGGCACTTTCTGGTCCGGGGTGATGCTGCTGGAGCATCTGGGCCAGAGTGCCGCGGCGGCCAGGCTGATGCGGGCCATCGAGCGCGTCACTGCTGACCCCTCTCTGCATACGCCCGATCTCGGCGGCAAGGCTAACACCGCGCAAGTCACTCGGGCCGTGCTCGATGCGCTTGTGGGCGACAACTTGTAGCTTGGAGTTCTTTGGGCGAGCCTAAACGGGCAGAGCTACTGCGCACCTTTCGGGCTAACGCAAATCCGGCCAGGCGATGAGCCTGTCCTGTCGGACGCGCGTTAACTTTTCCACCAGCAACAAGGCGCGCGGCACCAAGCCCCCGTATAAATGCTCCGTGGAAGAATTGGATGCTCGCCCTGACTTATTGGCTGTGTGGTGCCCCCGCACGGAGTTAGTCAGGGCGGCGGCTGTCAGAATTCCGCGTCGTTGAGGCCAGCATCGCTCGCTCGTCCCACCTCCTTTGAAAGTGAAGAAATGCCACTGAGACGTGGACCCAGGGCTCACACGGTCCACCATGAGGGCGTTAACTTCACCATGCTCGCGCCGGATGGAAGCGCAGTGCCCTGTCATGTCGAGCGGGCCGCGCTCGATGCACTGGTTGGGGGCAGGGGTCAGCTCGCGCCCGTGCAGCAAGCACCCGTCTTCACGGCTAGGCGACCCGAAATCGAAAACGTGGCGAGCAGGAAATACGACAGCGGACGGCTCACGAACGGCATCGCATGCGTGAGCCTTCACGATTTCGCGGATGCCCGAGCGGTCGAGTGAATGCCCAAATTTTCCGATGCTAGCGTGAGCGCGACTTGCGCCAGACGGGATTTTCACCGTCTCGACATCATTCGGTCATACGATCGGTTCTTTTGCGGGATGCGAATGACGCACCCTTCGGATGGGTGCGCCAAATGAGCGGGGTTAGCCGGTGCATCGTCGCCATCCCCATCCGATGTATGCGCGAGGGATGATGCTTGGGAGGCGCCGGACCTTGGCGTTGGGCCTGACCGCCATGGCGATGGCTGTGGCGGCGTCCGGCGCATACTTGAGCCCAGCCGGTGCGCAGGCGCGCTCGCAGGGCGCGTCTCCTAGCGTGCCCGTCCCCCACGAGGTTCACGCGCGTATCCCGCCCCTCAAGGCCGCCAAGACCGCGCTCGTGGAATTCGACGTCTCTCCATTTCCATATAATGGCGTTGTGCCGCGCACGCGGCGGCCCTTCTTCGATGTCACCGACGAGGACGGTAGGCGCGGCCACAGCTCCGCGCGCGCAGGCGTGCTCTGGGAGGACACGACCTACAGCGACAAGCGCGCGCTGCTGTACATGCCGAAGGGCTTCGACGTGCGCCGCCCGGGCCTTATCGTCGTCTTCCTGCATGGCAATCGCGCGACGTTGGAACGCGACGTGAGTGGCCGCCAGCGAGTCGCAGCCCAGATTGCCGAGTCGAACATCAACGCCGTTCTGGTGGCACCGCAGCTCGCGGTCAATGCAAACGACTCGAGTGCAGGGCGGTTCTGGGAGTCCTACGGGTTCGCCCGTTTCATCGGCGAAGCCGGCGCGCATCTGGCGCGCCTGCACGGCGACAAGCGCACCCGCAAGACGTTTGCGACCTTGCCGGTGGTTATCGTGGCCTATAGCGGTGGCTACGTCCCGGCTGCCTGGGCCTTGCACAAAGGCGGCAGCGACGCACGCGTTATCGGCGTACTGCTGCTCGATGCACTCTACGGCGAGGTCGACAAATATGCCGACTTCATCGAGCGCCAGCCCAACGCGTTTTTCGTCAGCGCCTATACATCGTCTTCCGCACGCGGCAACAAATCTCTGCAACAATATCTGTCCGATCGCGACCATCCGTTCACGACGACCCTGCCCCCGCGACTGCAAGGCGACGTCGCCTTCTTGCGCACTTCAGGTGCCGAGCATGAGGACTTTGTGACGCGCGCCTGGACCAGCGATCCCATCCGCGATGTCCTGGAACGTATTGGCGGGTATGCCCGCGACCCCGGCAAGCGCGCCCAGGCTCGTCAAAACCCCGCGCGTTAGCGCTGGGGCATCGGGTGATATGCCGGCATCAGGCGCGCCTGCTTGTATTTGAAACGATCGTTGCAAGGGTCGCAGAAACGTTCGATCATATGCGGGACGGAGAATACGGAGAATAATGAGCGATGCCCGCTTTGCATCGCGCGGGATAGCTGAGCGCGCCGCACCAGCAGATACCAAGGCAACGAGCAATACAACGCAGGAGGAACGTCGCATGGCAGCTCAATCGAATATCTATGCGGGCGTCGCCGGTTACGTAGGGCGCCCCGAGGAGAAAGGCGCCGTTGGCGTCTTCCGCCGCTCCGCCGCGGGCGGCGAGTGGCAGCATGTCCTGAAGGAGCTCGAGACGCATGCCGTCTTCGTGCATCCGAAGGATCCAAATATCGTGTTCGCCGGTACCGTCGACGGCATCTGGCGCAGCACCGACAACGGCGCAACCTTCCAGCGGGCCAACTTCCCCGACAGGAACAAGCAGATCTGGTGCTTCCTGGTCGACTCCAGGGACAGCAGGCGCATGTACGCGGGTGGATCGCCGGTTGATGTCTATCGCAGCGACGATAGCGGTGCGAGCTGGCGGCGCCTGCCAAACCCCGGCATCAAGGATCGCGCCACGGCGCCCTTTGCGGTCCGCGTGATGCGCATGGTGCAACACCCGACGCGGCCCGACGAGATCTATGCTGCGCTCGAGGTCAATGGCGTGATCCGCACAACCAATGGCGGCGAGACCTGGGAGGACTGTGGCGCCGACTTGATCCGGCTGTCCGAGCTGCCGCATCTCAAGAGCAAGATCGTCACGCGACACATTCGCCGAGGGCATGCTCGACGGCCACGCCATCACCATCAGCCCGGCCGATCCCGACGCCGTCGTTCTTGCCTGCCGCATGGGGCTCTTCCGCTCCTCGGACAAAGGCAAGACCTGGCAGGACATGGACATGAAGCGGTTCTCGCCCATCACCTACGGGCGCGACGTGAAAGGTCCGCCGCAAGACCCCAAGACCATGTATTGCTGCGCTCAGCGTCGCCGCCGCCAGCAAGGACGGCGGCCTCTATCGCAGCCAGGATGCCGGCAAGACCTGGACGCGCTTCGACAAGGTCCAGGTGCACGGCACGATCATGTCAGTCGGCCTGCACCAGACCGACCCGAAGCAGGTCTATATCGGCGCTCGCTATCAGGGCGAGATCTTCGGCACGCAGGATGGCGGCGAGACGCTGGTCTGCCATGCCGCTGCCGGGTCCGGTCAAGGACATCTACTCGGTGGCCTGCGGCTGATATAGCAGAGGTGCGTGCGCCTAAAATGCCAGTCGTTGGGTTTCTCATCCTCGGGCTTGTCCCGAGGATCCATGCCCCAGCATGTTTCGGAGCTCGCGGATGGCTGGATGGTCGGTACAAGCCCGACCATGACAGCGGGTTTGGGGAGTCCATCTGCGTGAGTTCGGCCGTGCAGTGAGGTACCGTCAATGGACTTCGGATTGCATCTGGGCACTCGCGGGGCGGCATCGAACCCTGATAACCTTCAGGCCCTGGCGCAACATGCCGAGCGGCTTGGCCTGAACTACCTGGGCTTCAGCGACCATATCGTGATCGCGCGCAGCATCGCCTCGCGCTATCCCTACAACGAGAGCGGCGACTGGCCGGGCGTAAGCACCGGCTTCTGCCTCGAGCAGATCACCTGCCTGGCTTATGTCGCAGCAATGACCAAGCGCATTCGCCTGCTGACGTCGGTGATGGTGGCGCCGCACCGGCCCGCGGTGCTCGCCGCCAAGATGCTGACGACGGCTGACGTCCTCTCCAAGGGCCGGGTTACCATCGGGTTCGGTGTCGGCTGGATGGCCGAGGAGATGGCTCAGCTCGGATCACCGCCCTATGCCAAGAGGGGCGCAGCATCGGACGAATACATTGCCGCATTCCGGACCCTGTGGACGCAGGCTGCACCCGAGTTTCGTGGCGAGCATGTCGCGTTCGGCGACTTGATGTTCGAGCCCAAGCCTGTACAGAAGCCGCATCCGCCGATTTGGATCGGCGGCGAGGGTGCTGCCGCGCGGCGCCGCGCCGGACGCCTCGGCGATGGCTGGTATCCGACCATCCGTAACCCCAAGGAGCCGCTTGACACGCCTGCCGCCTTCGCATCCGCGCTCGCCGACATGCGACGCAACGCTGGAGCCGCCGGGCGAGACCCCAAGGACATCGCCGTCTCGATGTTCGTGCCTAGCTACCACCTGGGGCAACCGCAGAAGGGCAAGGACGGCAAGCGCGCAAACTTTCACCGGTTCGGCTCAAGCAATCGCCGAGGATGCAGGCGCTTACCGGGAGGCAGGTGTCCAGAACATCGTTGTCGGCTTCTCGAGGGCAACGACCTCCAGGAATACCTCGATCGGGTGGAGGCCTTCGCCAAGGACGTGATTTCGCGGGTCGGCTAGGGCAAGTCCAGCTCGGGTCGGATCGCTCTTCTCATAGGGCGGTTGCTTTCGGCCGCTGCGCTGAAACATTGGGCTTTAGGCTCGCCTCCATCTGCTGCATTACTGGCTGAGCACATCCCAAAAGGGGCTGCGCCGACCCTCGGCGACGCTTCCATCTGACGGTAGCTCATGACGCTGCACGTCGCCATCACCCACCGCACCGAGTACCGCTACGACCGGCCCGTGCAGCGTCGGGCCGCATGTCGTGCGCCTGCGGCCGGCGCCGCACTGCCGCACGCCGATCCTCGCCTATTCCTGCGCATCACGCCGACCGCCGCATTTCGTCAACTGGCAGCAGGACCCGTACGGCAACTACCTGGCGCGCTGGTCGTTCCCGGCGAGACGCGCGAGTTCACCGTCACGGTCGATCTGGTCGCCGACATGGCCGCCATCAACCCGTTCGATTTCTTCGTCGAGGAGTGCGCGGCAAATTATCCGTTCGCCTACGACCCGACGCTCGCGCGACGAGCTCGCGGCCTGTATCTGCGAACGCTGCCGGCGGCGACCGGCGCTCGCGCCTCCTCGCCGGCATCGCGCGCGCAGCGCACGATCATCGACTTCCTGGTCGAGCCTCAACCGCAGCTGCAGCGCGACATCGCCTACGCGTGCGCATGGAGCCCGGCGTGCAGACGCCGCGAGGAGACGCTGGAGAGCCGCTCCGGCTCCTGCCGCGACAGCGGCTGGCTGCTGGTGCAGATCCTGCGCCGCTCGGCCTCGCGGCGCGCTTCGTGTCCGGCTACCTGATCCAGCTGAGGCCCGACGTGCGCCGCTCGACGGCCCGGCGGGCGCGGCGCAGGACTTCACCGACCTGCACGCCTGGGCCGAGGTCTATCATGCCCGGCGCCGGCTGGATCGGGCTCGATCCGACCTCGGGCCTGCTCGCCGGCGAAGGCCATATCCCGCTGGCGGCGACGCCGCATCCCGTCACGCCGGCGCCGATCACGGGCATGCACGAGCAAGGCCGAGGTCGATTTCTCGCTTCGAGATGACGGTCGACGCGCATCCCCGAGACTCCGCGCGTCACCAAGCCCTACTAGGAAGAGCATGGCAGGCGATCGATCGCGCTCGGCGAGCAGGTCGATGCCGACCTGAAGGCCGGCGACGTGCGCCTGACCATGGGCGGCGAGCCGACCTTCGTCTCGATCGACGAATGGACGGCGCCGGAATGGAACACCGCCGCGCTCGGGCCGACCAAGCGCGAGCTACGCCGACGACTGCTGCGCCGGCTGCGCGAGCGGTTCGCGCCGGGCGGCCTGCTGCATTACGGCCAGGGCAAATGGTATCCGGGCGAGCCGACTGCCGCGCTGGGCGTTCGCCTCTACTGGCGCGCGCGACGGCGAGCCGCTGTGGCAGAGCCGACCTGATCGCGCGACGAGACCCGGCGCGCGCGGCCAGTCAGGAGGACGCCGCGTTTCGCCGCCGAGCTGCGCCGCCGGCTGGCGGTC
The DNA here is from genome assembly GCA_963786765.1 of uncultured Actinomycetota bacterium. Classification (GTDB taxonomy): domain Bacteria; phylum Actinomycetota; class Actinomycetes; order Actinomycetales; family Kineosporiaceae; genus DATKNA01. Next base: position 14,527 of record CAWBAJ010000012.1, read on the forward strand.
TGCCGCCGACAGCGCCATGCCGGCCTACGAGGATCCCGCCGCACTTCATGCTGAAAGAGCAGAAGCTGCCGCGTCAACGTCGACCCGGTGGACAACAAGCTCGACGACCCGGCGGAGCGCGCACCGCCTGGTGCGCGTATTCGACGCGCGGCCTGCGGCACGCCGGTCGGCTACGTGCTGCCGCTCGCGCTCAGGCGACGGCGAGCCGGCGCCGGCTGGCGTCACCGAGCCTGGGCGCTGCGGCGCGAGAACCTGTTCCTGGTTCCGGGCGACTCCCCGTCGGCCTGCGCCTGCCGCTCGGCGTCTGCCCTGATGTGCCGCCGATCCGACTTCCACATGTCTGCCGGCCGATCCCATCGCCGAGCATCGCAGCTTCCCTGCCCGCCCGACGCATGCGCGGCGCCGTCAGGCGTCGCGGCACGGCGCGCGCCAGCCGCGCGCGAGCATCGCGCAGCGAGAACGCCGGCGCTGGTGCGCACCGCGCTCACGGTCGAGCCGCGCGACGGGCAGCCTGTGCGTGTTCATGCCGCCCGTCGATCGCGCCGAGGATTAGCTCGCGCTGGTCGCCGCCGTCGAAGCGACCGCCGCCGCGACAGTAGCTGCCGGTGCGCATCGAGGGCTATCCCCCGCCCGACGACCCGCGCATCAGCTCATCAAGGTCACCCCCGACCCTGGCGTCATCGAGGTCAACATGCACCCGGCGCGCAGCTGGCGCGAAGCTGTCGACATCACCACGACGCTCTACGAGGAGGCGCGCGCTGATCCGGCCTCGGCGACCGAGAAGTTCATGCTGGACGGCCGCCACATCGGCACCGGCGGCGGCAACCACATCGTGCTCGGCGGCATCGACGCCGGCCGACAGCCCGTTGCTGCGCCGGCCGGACCTGCTGGAGAGCATGATCGCCTACTGGCAGAACCACCCGTCGCTGTCCTACCTGTTCTCGGGCCTGTTCATCGGGCCGACCAGCCAGTCGCCGCGCGTCGACGAGGCGCGCGCACGATCCGCTCTACGAGCTGGAGATCGCGCTGCGCCAGATGCCCGGAGCCCGGCGACGGCACGATGCCGCCGTGGCTGGTCGACCGCCTGTTCCGCAACCTGCTCGTCGACGTCACCGGCAACACGCATCGCGCCGAGATCTGCATCGACAAGCTGTATTCGCCCGACGGGCCGACGGGCCGGCTCGGGCTGGTCGAATTCCGCGCCTTCGAGATGCCGCCGCACGCGCGCATGAGCCTGGCGCAGCAACTGCTGGTGCGCGCGCTGGTCGCCCGGTTCTGGGAGAGCCCTACAGGGCAAGCTGGTGCGCTGGGGCACCGCGCTGCACGACCGCTTCATGCTGCCGCATTTCGTCTGGGCAGGATTCCGCGAGCGTCGATCGCCGATCTGCGCGAGTGCCGGCTACGCGCTCGATGCGCATGGTTCGCGCCGCACATCGAATTCCGCTTTCCCGCTCTATGGCGAGGTCGAGCACGCGGGATGTCGCTGGCGTGCGCCAGGCCCTCGAGCCGTGGCTCGTGCTCGGCGAGCGGAGGCGGGGCAGGCACGGTCCGCACTGTCGACTCCTCGCTCAATCGTGTGCAGGTCACTGTTCGCGGCATGAATGCCGATCGATACGTGGTGACGTGCAACGGCTATCGGCTTCCTATCGTGGCGACGCGAAAGTCGGGGAAGGTGTCGCGGGGGTACGCTTCCGCGCCTGGCCGTCGCCCGAGGGCTTTCATCCCACGATCCCGCCGCACGTTCCCCTGACATTCGACATCGTTGACACCTGGACCGGCCGATCAACAGGCGGTTGCCGGGTACCACACTGTGCATCCGGGCGGCCGAATCTACCAGGCGCCGCCCGTCAACGCGTTGGAGGCCGAGGCGCGACGCCGCGCCCGCTTCGAGAGCATAGGTCACTCGCCGGGTGCCACCGCGATCAAAGCGGCTGGTGTCCACGCCGACTTCCCGCTGACCCTCGACCTCCGCCGCGTACCCTAGGGGTTCCGACCTCGGCCCTGGGCATCCGGGCTCGTCATCCTCGGCCTCGTTGTTCAGCCCGGGGACGTGGCCGACAGGTATTCGGAGACGTGACCGACAGATGGACGGCGGTGACACGCACGGCCATGACGAAGGCAACCGCCCTCCTGGGTAGGGTAATGCGCGCCCCGTCCAAGCTGGCCACCACTAGACTGGAAGCGCCTCTCTATCTTGCCGGTGTCGCTGAACGCGGCCCACTCGACATCACCAGCCCTCAGCCACATCCAACTGTCATCCTCGGGGCTCGTCCCGAAATCGATCTCGCCGCAAGCTCTGAAGCGCCGCCTCAGGTGGATGGCCCTTCCACGCGCGACCATGACGAAGACAACCCGTAAGCATGCTGCGCGATGCGCACCTCCGCCGGCCGTGTCGCTGACACGCCAACCCATCCTTGTCATGCCCGCACGTGTTGCGGGCATCCAGTGTCGCGACCCTCGGAGATGGCCCGGAACGCAACTTCGATGCGATGTTCACGCGGCCTTGCCCGTCGAAGGCATGGGAGCCAAAAGCCGCGTGCTCCGGCGGTGTCCGATCGCTGGATCTTCGGGCCAAGCCCGAATATGACGGTGATGAGCATGGTGGTCGTCGCTCCACCCAACCCGGATTTGCCCTATACCCCACCAGCGCAGGCGATGCCCTAGCTCGCAACCGTCACATCCACCGCGACGGACATGGTTGCCGGCTGCCGCCGAGCAGCACGCCGCTGATGGGCTGACATCATCGTAGTCGCGGCCGTAGGCGACCGTGATGTGCTCTTCGGTCGGAATGACGCCGTTGGTCGGATCGAAGTCGACCCAGCCGGCCTCCGGCGCCCACACGGAGATCCAGGCATGCGACGCGTCCGCGCCCTGCAGTTTCTCCATGCCGGGCGGCGGATAGCGTCAGCAGGTAGCCGCTGACGTAGCGCGCCGGCAGACCCAGTGCCGCGCAGGCAGGTGATGGCGAGGTGCGCGAAGTCCTGGCATACGCCGCGCCGCTCCGCGAGCACGTGCGACACGGGCGTGGAGATGTCGGTCGCCTTGCTGTCGAACGTGAAATCATTGTAGATGCGTCGCGTGAGATCGAGCGCCGCCTCCAGGATCGGCCGGTTCGGCGGGAATGAGGGACGCGCGTAGTCCGATCACCTCGACGGCGACGTGAGTGTGCCGGGAGGCGCTTGCGAATGGCACGGACCGATAGGTCGAGATCGCCCTTGTCCCGCCTGGCGCGCCCTGCCACCTGCTCCCACGGTGTAGAAAGCGCGAGCATCGGCAAATCAGGCGCGCGGACCTCTACCGTGCTGCGGGCGTGGACGATCAGCTCGGAATGCTCGTCGTCGATTGTCAGAATGTCGCTGTCGTTACCGAAGTAGTCCCGTAACTGGACGCGTGAAGATGGGGCCGGTTCGATCAGCATGCTGTGGCGCATCACGCGCTGGCACGGACTTTCGCGCGGCGCCAGGTGCACGAGGTGTTCGACTGCAGGACCGGCTTGCGGTAGGCGTAGGCTCGTGCGATGACTGACGTCGAAGATCATGGTCTCCGCTCGCGAATAAAGGCGCGGACCACTTGGCATTCTTCTCGGTGAGGTTGAAATACCGACGACCGATGATGTCGGAGAGCACCGGCAACGCATCCATCTGCGCGCTGAGCAGCTTCTGCAGGCCGGGGCGCGCGCCGTCGGGCTCTGGCTTGCCGAGCGCGGTCATGTCGGCCAGTCGCATCTGCGACAGCAGCGACAAGGCCATGCGCTGCTCCTCGCTGCGGCCGCTGCCCTGGCCCGATTGCGGCAAGGTATCGATGTGGCCGCGACAAGGCTGCGAGCTGGAAGGCGACGCTGCGCGGATTGCTCTCGTCGAGCAGCAGCAGATCGAGCACCAGAGGCAGCAAGGGCGCCAGCCGATAGCGCGAGCGGTAGGTGATGAAGCTGTCGGCGAGCTCGAGCACGAACAGCAGGCTGCCGGTTTCGTCGTCGCCGCCCTGGCCTTGCCGAAGATGCCGAGCAGAACCTCGGCGAGATTGTGGGCGCGCGACAGGCGCCGTCCCATGTCGAGGAAGGACCAGCCGAAGTTGCGCGTCATGTTCTCGTGCGTCAGGCCGTGGAAGGCCGCCAGCACCCGCAGCCCATCGTCGAGCAGGCGCAGCGCATCGCCCATCGCCGTCGGCATGGCATCGGCGCGCCAGCGCCGGCTGGCGTAGAAATCGTTCAGCGTGCGCCAGGCCTCGAGCGACAGCCGGTCGCGCGTGAGGCTGGCGACGCGATGGATGTTGTCGAGCGTGCGCGGCAGCGCGTAGTACCAGTCCGCCGACGTCATCAGGTTGCTGCGCCAGCTGCTCGATCGAGGCGGGCGTCCGTCGGCTGCCCGCTCGCCGGGACATCTTGCCGTCGTCCTTGGCCAGCAGGATCTCGAGGCGCGGTGCGGCTGGCGCGCAGCTCCTGGCGCGGCGCGCTGTCCTCCTGCAGCCGGCTCAGGCAGATGCGCAGGACGCGCATGGTCCAGTCGGCGCGCTCGGTGTAGCGGCCGAGCCAGAACAGGTTGTCGGCGGCGCGGCTCGGCAGATCATGCGGTGAGCGCCGCACCTGCGCCGCCTCGATGGTCGGTCGCCACAGGCTGATGAAGGGCGGCGGCGTCGCGTCGCTGACGACCCAAACGTCGCGGGATTCGCCGTCGGGTGCGCTCAGCGCCACCGTCAGCTCAGGGTCGACGGTCATGGCCAGTCCACCGGGCATCACCGTGAACCGGTTGGCTGTCGCCGCAACGAACATGCGCACCGCATACGGCTTCGGCACGAGACCGGACGGCGTGAGCGACGGCGTCGTGCCGAAGCCGATCTTCTCCTCGGCAACCAGCGTCGCCCCCCTGATCTCGATCTCCTGCTGCAGCTGGGCGCGCTCGGCGGGCGCCAGCCGCGCCGGATCGATGCCCGGAATGGCGCGGCCCGGGCGCGCCGTGCCCTCGTGGGCGGGACGAATGACCATGTGATCGAGATTGCCGAGCACATGCCGGCGGCTTGCGGGGTCGCCAAGCCACCATCTGGTTCCGTCGGCGCATGAGCAGATCCTCCGCCGAGCACGCGTTGGCGAGTTTCGGCAGGTAGGCGCTCAAGCCGCGGTTCTCGGCCAGCGCGGCTCCCAAAGCGTTGACCACCAGATCCGGCTGCTTGCGGACAGCCTGCAGCAGGCCGACCGGACCGGCAAATCCCGAGGAGTCGAGTTCCAGACGGGTCGGACGGCGCCCGGCGACGCAGCGCACGATCAGATCGATCGGCATCAATCCATGCAGGGTCTTGAGCGAGACCTGATCGCCGCGACGCGCAGGTCGCCGCCCTCGACCAGCAGCAGGCCGAGAGTAGCCGGGCGAGGTAGGCATGGCTGAAAAATCGTTGTGGCAGCGGGCCCGGAGTCAGCAGCGCAATGTTGGGTCGGCGCGGTTGACGCGGCGGGCGAGCGCGCCCTGCAGCTGCTGAAAGGGCGCGAGCCTGATCGCCGGCAGGCCCGGAATATCTCGCCGGCGACGTTGGCGTAGCACCGTGCGGTTGGCGAGCGCGTAGCCGATGCCGGCGGGCGTCTCCGTATGCGTGTCGACCACCCGCCATCGCCCGTCGCGCGCCCCGCGCCAGATCGCTGGCAAGAACTGGATGTGCCCGCCCGGGGGGCGCGAGCCGCGTGACAGGGCCGCAGAACGAGGGATCGCTGAACACGAGCTGGTGCGGTACGGGCCGGGGCGAGCAGTCGCTGCGGGCCGTAGATATCCGCCAGGATGCCCTCGAACAGCCTGGCCACGCTGGATCAGTGCACGCCTCGAAGCGCGCCATTCGCTCGGGCGGAACGACCAGCGGCATCAAGATCGATGCGCCAGGGCTGAGCGGTGCTGGACGGATCGGCGAAGAGATCGTGCGCGATGCCGGTCTCGCGAACCCGCGCGTTGAGCTGTTCGGTCCGCAGCGATCGGACGGAAGGACTGAGCGCGGCCAGTCCCCGGAACAACGGCTCCCAATGCCCTTTGACTGCGCCGGATGGCCCGATCAGCTCGTCGAACCCGTGCACCAGGTTGCGATAGCCGCGGATCAGGTCCCTCTGAAAAGGCCTCTGCGTGAGCCCGGCTCGCCGTAGTTCCGTCCCGCATCCTCCTGTGCACGGCCGAATCAACCATTACCCAAGTAGCCCCCGCGGCCGAAGAAGCCCCGACCTGGGCTGCCGGAGTCAGGGACGATGACGATAACCGTGGCATGGATGACACGCCAGCCAAGGCGCGGCCGCCAGTTAACCGTTGCCGCCGACCTGGTCCTGGCACCGCCAAAGGCCACTGGTGCCAACGGGCTCGCACCGGCTTGGCCCGGGGATCCAGCGATCAGCAGGCGCCGAACAGGCGACTAGCGGCTCGCGGTCCGTACGACGGGCCGATGACGTCGAGCGCATTCCGGGCGTTGACGCACGCGCCAGCGCGCAAGGCGGCGCGATCCCGGCCGGGTCTGTCGCGGACCTCGTCCTCACTTCGATCGCAAATTGGATGCCCGCAACACGTGCAGGCGTGACGATCAATTCTTCTCCTGCCGCGGCTCGAGACCCGCTCGGCCTGGAGCCGCCGTCGCGCAGCATACCGTCGCGATGCTACTTCGTGCACTCGGCAAGCATGTAGATCCCTTCCGCCTCGAATACGATGCGTGAGCACGGCTTGGCAAACTTGGAGGCGGCAAAAAGTTGGTTCATCGCTGCCTCCTCGCGATGCGTGACGTGCCAATCCAGAACCTGGTCCATGAGACCGCGGCTTGGATTGCGCAGGATGGAAATTGCCGAGTATCGCGCGCCCGCCAGGGCGGAGCTAGGCATGGATCCAGTCGATGGAGAGAGAACGCGCTCGGTGCGCTTGAGATAGTCGGCCAGGTTGAGGCTGTAGATCAGGTCCTGTGGCGCAAGGTCCAGCTCCTGGCGGCCGGTGGCGAGGTAGATCAGGTTGCCGTGAAGCGTCTGCACCTGGTCTGAGAGGTTGCGTTCCCGAGCGAGTGCGGCGACCCGGACCAGCAACTCGCGGTGAGATCCGATCCGAGCTCGCATGCAGGCGGCTCTTGTCGCCGGCTTGTTCCAAGGCGTCGAAGATCTCGGCAGCGGGCCCGCAGGCCAGGCAAGTGACGAGGAACTCCTTGGTCGTTGCGGAGTACGACCCCTGGATGTCGGCAGCCAGCAATTGACGGCGGTTGAATTCCCTATCGCCGACCGCAAGGTCCAACATGCAGCGATCCAACGCCGCGCTCGCCCGGTTGTGGCAGACGGCGTTCGGCGTCGTACATCTCCAGCGTTCGATCATCGCCGGCGTACCCGCGAGGCTGGGCGTACATGCGCTCGCCAAGGGAGGTTGGCGGATGAGTGGCAGCAGTTCGGCGCGGAGTAACTCGGCGAGCTTGCCCGCATCGGGCGAGGCGAGCGTGCCCAGCGCGTGTCGGACGCGAACGCCTTCGCGATGGCGGCGGAGTTCTCCGGTGTCGTGCCTTGTTGTGGGTCGCCACGGCTTTCTGAGCTCAGGAGACCTTGTCGAGCACGCGGCGGCCTGGAACTGCCGGCGACTGTGCCGCACGCTGTCCCCCGGTATCTCGCTTCGCCGCAACTGCTCGGTCGTCGTGCGCAATCGCTCGGCAGCGAGCGTAGCAATGGATCGGAAAAGGCGCGCCGCAAAGGCCTGGTCTTCCGAAAGCTTGCGCTCCAACGCGGCGATGCTGAGGGCAATGACGGAACTGGTCTCCTTGGCCCGCACGGTCGCCGATATGGGCCTACGGTCCAGCCAGGAGATTTCGCCGACGACCTCGCCCGCGCCGAGGTGCCCGACGCTGAGCCGGTTTGCCGTGCCGTCATAGACATAGACTTCGAACAAGCCGTCAGCGATGAAGAAGATCGTCTCGGACGGGTCGTCCTCGCGCACCAGAACGCCCTTGGGCGGTATCGTCTTGGTTGGGGGTTCGCAGAGCATCCAGTGGATGTCTTCCTGGCAGAATGCTGGAAGATATCCAGCGCAGCGTAGCTCATCTGCCTTACCCTCCCTGCGCCGTGACGTCGTCCGGGTGTGCCCGGGATCCACTCAAGTCCTCACACCTACGTGGTCCGCCCTGCAGGTGTCCGCTTCGGCTCGACGATATAACAGCTCAATATGCCTGCCGCCACAGAGGGATGAGCGGGAGAGGGATGAGCGGGGAAACTTGAGCTCCGAGCACGTACGGATGACACTCCCCTCACCCCGTTGATCGAATCCGAACAGGCTGGAGCGCCTCCAGAGGTAGAATCACAATGGCGAGTCCAACCTGTCATCCAGGCTTTATGGCTGCGTTCTGCCGGGGATAGCGGTCTCCGATCGTTGGATCCTTCGGGAGCCTCGGGCAGCCCGAGGATGACATGGCGGCCCATGCTGGTCTCGAAATCGTGCGCAGTCGAGCGGGCCCAGCGTTCCTGCCACCCGTTTTTGCCCCAGAATACACGGAAATGTCGACCTACCCGCGTCGCTGGCTGGCGCAGCTCTTGCTCGCGGCTTCGGCCCCACCCGCACCTGTCACTCAGGCTCAGTGGCGCGCCAAGCAACCGACATCACAAATGTCATGCTCGGGCTCCAGCGCGCCGCACGCTATGGAGCGTTGCGATAGATGGATGGCCGTGACACGCACGGCCATGACGAAGGCAACCACCGCAACTGCGCGCGACGCACGCCTCCAGCCCGAGAGGGCGGCTGGCAGCGGCCGAGAATCCGACCCACCCCCGTCATGCCCGCACGTGTTGCGGGCTCCAATGTCGCGATCCTCGGAGCGGCCGGAGGGCGGGCAACTCCGACGCGACGTCTACGCCGCCCTGCGCAGGTTGGTGAGCGCGGAGACGCCCGCAATCCGCTCGAGCGACATCAGCCCATCGAAGGCGGCCCTGCGCGTCAAGCTTGGGATTGCCCACAGAGAAGCAATCCTTGAACTTCGCCCACAGCTCGTCGCGCGAAAGCGGCAGCTGCGGCGAGCCTCGCTCGTCGGTGACGCGGGCGCTCTCGAGCTTACGCCCGTCGGTGGTCTCGATCACCACCTGGTCGTAGGGAGCGTTGCCGGTCCGCTTGGGATCGACGCGGTCGTCCGGCGCGACCATGACTTTCGGCATCAGCGCCTGGATGTCCTTGCGCAGCACGAAGTCATCCGTCAGCTCCCTGAGGCCCACGCGGTTGGCTACGATCGAACTCGCCATCGCGAACTGCATGCTGAACTTGGCCTCGAGACCGGTCTGCGGCCGGTTGTTGCGCAGGATGGTTGCGTTGCGCCGGCTGGTCGAAACCGTGATCGCCTTGACGGTGTCGGCGCCGACCTTTTGTTCGCGCAGCATGTCGAGGGCGCCGTCGATGGCCCGATGCGTGCAATGGCCCAGCGGATACTTCTTCACGCTGAGCCCGAGCGTCAGGATATTCCACGCGCGTCCAGCTTCTGTCGGCGAGGTCCGGTCGACCGTACCCTTCGGCGAAGTGGCCGCGAGGAAGCCCAGCGGATGCTCGAGCGCATCGGGCGATGAAGTGAAACCATCGTCGGCTCGACTCGTCGTATTGCTCACCGCGGTCACGTCGAACGGTGCCGCCGCGGAGACGAGCGGGATCGCCGGCGTCGGCATCCGCGCGGGTGGGACCGCGTAGACGAAGGCCGGGTTCGTGGCGATGCCGGGCAGCAGGGTGGCGTTCCGCGTCAGCCGGACGTCGCCCCACACGTTCTGCGCGGTGGCGAGGTCCAGGTCGCGGACCGTCACCGTGAACTCGTCCTGGCCGGGAAGCGTCTCCGTGGCCGTGCCGAGACCGATCGTTCCGCCGCCGCCCGCGTCCACCAAAGGGGCGAGCGAGCGGGTGAACACGGCGCGGGTGGCGGCTGTGCCGGCGGTCAGCGGGACGTCTTCGCGGTCGTGGCCGCGCAGGTGGACCTCGGGAGGGACGGCCGACCGGGCGGCAGCCGCGAGGGGTGCGACGTGGACGGAGGTCTGCCCCGTCGGCAGCGCGGCGCGGCGGAGCCGGAACGAGGCCGGAACCGCTGTGGCGTCGGGTGCGGCCACCGGTCCTGGCGCGGGCGCCGTCCACTGCGCCCAGCCCGCGGCGACCGCCGTCGCGATGCCGGCCAGGACACGCAGGGCCGCGACGCCGGGGTCACGATCCTCGGCGGCCGCGGGCGTTCCCGCGGGCGCGGCACCGGCGAGGAGGGCCAGGTCGGTCTCCAGGGCCTGCTGGACGGCGGCGAACTGCGCCAGGGCGACCGGGAGGTCCCCGGTCCGGCCCGCGCGCGGCACGCTCGCCTCGAGCGGCGGGGCGTTCAGTTCCTGGCCGAGGGTGATCGTGTCCTGCGCGTCGCGGCGGCAGGTGAACGTGTAGCTGTAGTCGTAGCGCCTCAGCTCGGGCAACGTCGGTGGCGCAGGAGGCGGGTCCGCCCCGGCGCCCACGGGTCCGGCAGGAGTCGGGCCGGCTGCCGGAACGAGCGGCACCGGAAGGACCGTGTCCGCCGGCAGCGGCACGGGCTGGCCGGGCTCCCCAGTGCCGGGGCCGGGCTCCCCCGTGCCGCCGAGCACCGACCGCGGCAGCACCGCGTGCCGGACGGCGGCGGCGGCCACGGTCGCAGGCGCGACGCCCACACGTTCGGCGAGGGTGTGCGTGGTGTCCCCGAGCCGGACGGCCACCCGCTGCTCCTCGACAGCGGCGGCGTCGGGCAGGGCCGCGTGCGCGGCGCTGGCGGCGGGGACCGTCGCCTGGCTCGTGACGCTCGGTGGGATCGGGTAGGCCCGGACCGGGATGGGGACGTCGACGGCACCGATCCCCTGGTCCGTGGGAGCCACCAGGAACGATGCCCAGGACGACGACCGGTGACCAGGGGCCCAGGGGACGGCGGCGACGTCGTACTCGAGCTGGGTCAGCTGGAACCCGAGGTCGAGGGTGAGACTGCTGAACCGGATGCTGGAGGCGGTCCGGAAGAGCAGCGTCAGCGCCGCCGGCCCGCTGCCGGAGAGGACGATCTCACCCCCGGAGAGCGTGAAGCCCGGCACCCGGCTGAGGTAGGCGAGGACGGCGCCCGCGCGCACGATGCCCGGGACGTGCAGCTGGGTGGTGACCAGCCAGGCCGGCGTCACGAGGGCCGCTTGCGCGACCGGCAGGCCGGCCCGATGCGGCGCGATCGACTCCCACGTCTCCCCCGCGGTGACGACGTGCCGGCTCGTGTTCGCCGGTCCGGGCAGCGCCCACACCGTGCCGGGGACGAGGAGCCCGCTCACGCCGGCGGCGGCGTTCACGACGTCGTCGAGCGGTGCCGCCGCGCGAGCGGCGAGACCTTCGAGGGAGCTCCCGGCACCCGTGGTGAGGCTCGTGCCGTCCGGCAGGACGAGCGCGACCCCGGGGCGCAGGACGTCGGTGCGTCCGGCCACCGAGCGACCGAGCTCCGCGGGCGTCAGACCGTGCGCGGCGGCGATCCCGGCAAGGGTGTCGGGCTCGCCGACCAGGACCGGGGCCGGGACGTCGAGCACCGCCCCGGGGGCGAAGACGTCGGGGAGGGCCGCGTTCAGAGCGGCCAGACCGTCGACGGCGGAGGCCAGCAGCTGCGGGGCCGACAGGTCGAGCGCGAGCACGTCGAGCGCCGTGAACAGGGTGTCGTCTGCGGCCAGGGCATAGGTGCGGCGGACGACGTTGACGGCGGCGTCGCGGGCCAGCAGGCCGGGGACGTCCCCGAGCTGGGTGCCGACGGTTGCGACGGGCGTCCCGAGCAGCTGCGCGACGGTGCCCAGGGTCGGCGCCTGCCCGCCCGGACCGGGTGCGACGATGCGGGGGGGCGTCCCCGGCAGCTGCGCACCCAGCCGCACCAGGTACGGCTGGTCGGCGACGACGTCCACGAGCAGCTGCAGCGGGACGCCGAGGTCGGCCGCGACCGACCGCAGGGTCGCCCGCGGGACGGCGACGTCGACCCCGGCACGGAGCAGGCCCGGGACGTCGGCGGCCGCAGCGACGACGTCGGCGAGGGGACGGTCGACCCGCGCGGCGAGCGCGTCGAAGCTGTCGCCGGCGAGGGTCGTCCACGCCGCCGCCGCCGGGTCACCCGGCCGCAGGCTCACCCCCGCCTCCAGCAGCCCGACCGCCGTGGCGTTGTCCTCCCCGAGCGCCGCGAGCGTCGTGCCCGTTCTCGCCGCGAGCGCCGCGAGGGTGTCGCCCGTCGCCGTCGTGGCGGTCCCTTCCGGGACCCGGTACGTCGCCGCGCTGGCCTGGCCGTGCAGCCGGGGGGCGTTCGGGCCCGACCACGCCGCGGGTGCGGTGACAGCGACGGGCAGCTGGACGATCGCGTCCAGCTGGTACGCCTCGGACAGGCTGACGAGCAGACGCTGGCGCAGCGTCTCGCGGGCCGCGTCGAGGTCGGGTCCGGTGCTCGCGTTCGCGCCGGCAGGAGGGTCCACGATCGGCACCACCGAGGCGCTCAGCGCCGCCGCGAGGTCGCCCTTGGCAGCCAGGAGGGCGCTGTACGCGGCCGGGTCGCGGGTGTAGGCGGGGACCGCGTAGTCGGGTGAGAGCGCGCGGTCGAGGACGCCGAGGAAGGAGCGGGCCCACAGGTCGAGGTCGATCCCGGTGAAGCTCGTGGGCCGCGGATCGCCCAGGGCCTGGCCCGGGGTGTAGGACCTGATCGGGACGGGGACCGGCGAGCTCCAGAGCTCCGTGCTCAGCGGCGGGGGCGCGAGGAACGAGGCGCCCGCGGCGCTGATCTCGACGTCGAGGACGGGCGAGGGGTAGCGGACGGCGAGGAGACGGGGCCGACCGGCCGGCGCGTCCGCCGCCGGCGCCGCCGTGGCGAGCTTGAGCGGGACGTCGGAGAACACGTGCTCGAACCCCCGGGCGAACCGGACCAGCGCCAGCGGGTCGTCGTTCGCGCCGGTGCCGAGGTCCGGCGCCAGCGGCGAGGTCACCGCCGCGACGCCGGGAGCGTCGGCGAGCGTGGGCTCGACGCCGCCGTCGCGGCTCAGGGTGAGCGCGGCGCCGACATCGAGGAGGGCGGCGTCGTCGGACGCGGCGACGGGCACGTCGATGGCGAGGTCGGTCGGCGGAAGGAGGAGCCGGGCGCCGGCGACCAGCGGCAGGTCAGGATTGGCGTCTCCGAGCCGGGCCGCGGTGACGTGATCCGATACCGCGGCGGCGAGCAGCGAGGCCTGCAGCCGCGCGGTGAGCGTGGAGACCGTGTCGCCGTCCCGGGTCGTGTCCGTCCACGTTCGGCCGTCCGAGGCGAGGTAGCGCACGACGTTTCCGGGCTGCAGGACGCCCACGAGGTCGGCGTTGGCTGCGGCGAGGACGCCGGGGTCGACGCCGTGATCGCCGGCGAGGCCGCCGAGGCCGGCGCCGGCCGGGACGAGGACGGTGGCCGTGACGTCGTTCCCGAGGACGGCGTGGCGGGGGACGGCGAGCCGGCGGCCGGCGGCCAGGATGGGCCGGTCGGCGTTCGCCGCGCCGATGCCCGCGACGTCGACGCCCTCGGTCTGGGCGATGGACGCGAACGTGTCACCGGTCTTGACGATGTAGTCGCGGGTGCCGAGCAGCACGTCGCCGCCCGCGGCGAACAGCCCGGGCAGATCGGCGTTGGCCGCACCCAGGTCCGCCGCGGTCAGCGCCGCCGCCGGGAAGGCGGCGGCGACGGCGGCGAGCGTGTCACCGTTCTTGATGGCGTACCTGGCGGTGACGGGGCCCGGGCCGAGAAGGCCCGGGCGGTCCGCGTTGAGCGCTGCGAGGTCGGCGAGGGTCTGCCCGCTCCGGGTCGCGACGGCCGCGAGGGTCTCGCCGGCGGCGACGACCGTCGAACCGCCGGCGGGGAGGCCGAGGACGGCGCCCGGCCGGAGGATCCCGGCGGCGTCCGCGTTCGGGGCGGCGAGCTGCGCCGCGGTCAGCCCGAACCGGGCCGCGAGCGAACCCAGAGTGTCCTGCGGCGCGGGTGCCCACGTCGCCGGCAGCACCGGCACGCCGTCGGGGGCCAGCAGCCCGGCGGTGTCGGCCAGCGCCGTGGCGAGGTCCCCGGCGGATCGGTTGGCACGCACGGCGAGGCTCGCGAGCGTGTCCGTCGCCGTGACCCGGTAGCCGGCGGGGACGCTCACGGTGGCGCCGGCGGCGAGCAGGCCGACGCGCAGCTCGTTCGCCGACGCCCACTGGACCACGCTGAGGCCCGCCGCCGCGGCGGCAGCGGCGATGGTGCCCGCGGCCACGGCTGAGCCGGGCCGGCCAAGGACCAGCAGCACGCCCCGCCGCAGCGGCACGCCGGCGTTGGCGGCGGCGAGGGCCTCCGGTGCCGGCACCGTCCCGGCCGCCCGCGCGGCGATCGCCCTCAGCGTCTCGTTCCCGATGACCGTGGAGCGCTGCTCCAGGCTCAGATGTGTGCCCATCTGGAGCACCTGGTCGGCGGCCGCGTTCTGGAGGTTTGATCGGTTGGCCTGCGCGAGCTCGCCCGGGCTCACCTGGTACGTCGCCGCGATCGACCGCAAGGTGCTGCTGCCGTCCGTGGTGACGGCGAGCGGGCGGAGTGCGGCGACCGAGCCGAGGTATCGCCAGGCGGCGGCCGCGAACCCCGCGAGCGTGGCAGCGTCGACGGGGTGCGCGACGCCGCCGTCGAGCGACGTGGTGACCGTCGCGGTGACGCCACGGGCGAGCTGCCAGTACACCTGCGCGTACGCGTCCCGGTCGGCCGTGGCGCGCGCGGCCAGCCCGCTCGCCGGCCCGGGGCCGCCGTCGGCGCCGATCGGGGCGACGGGGTCGCCGGCGGGTGCGACGTAGGTCCCGGCGTCCAGGCCGACCGCGACCGAGAGCACCCCGGAGCCCGGGTCGCCGCTGAAGTGGTAAGCCGCGACGATCGAGGGCCAGGACGCGAGGGCGAGGATCGGGTCGGTGTACAGAACGGGGACCGGGAGCGTGCGGGCCGGCAGGATGCGGTTGCCGAAGAGGTCCTGGTGGTGCCAGACGACGTCCGCCGTGCCGCCGACGCCGCCGTAGGGGTCGGGCCCGGGAACCGGGGGTGCCTCGGGGCCGCCGGTGGCGAACCGGTCGATGCGCACCTGCTTGGCGTAGGTCCACACCCGCACACCGCCGCCGTCCGTGGCTCCGCCGTCGAGGGTGCCGTCCCCCTGCTGCGCGGGTCCGACCGGCAAGCCGTCACCGGTGGCGCGGAAGTCCTGCCCTCCGGCGAGGGAGTAGCCGACGAGGTTGAACAGGACCGCCAGGCTCGTGGCGGGGTCGTCCTGCCCGACGCGGGCAGGGGCGGCCACGTCCGGGTCGACGGCGCCGGGGTCCGGGTTCCCCCGCAGGATGCGGAAGCCCGCAGCGCCCGGCCGGAGGGCGCTGCGTTTCGCCGTCCAGTCGGGGTAGGCGAACAGGGGCGTTCCCGGCCGGACGGCGCCGGGCGCGTCCGCGATCGCGGCGACGACGTCGTCCAGCGGGGCGCCGAGGGCGGCGGCCACGTCGAGGAGGGTCTCGCCCGGCAGGACCTGATGGGTGCGGGCGGCGACGGTCACCGGCCGGCCGGTGGCGAGCAGGCCGGGGACGACGGCGTTCGCGGCCGCGACGGTACCCACCTGCAGACCGAGGGCGTCCGCGACGCCGCGCAGGGTGCCCGGGGCCGCAGGCAGCGGATACCGCGGCGGCGCGACGTAGACGGGCGCGGTCGCGTCGGGCAGGTTCTGCGTCACGAGAACGGCGTTGTGGAAGGGGCGGACGCCGACGGTGCCGGGCGGCGTGCTGCCCGCGGCGGGAGCCGGCGAGGCGGGCAGGACGGTGACGAGGAGGCTGACGGTCCCGGACCGGGACTGGTCGAACAGATGGGCCGGCAGGTCACCTCCCGCGGTGGCGGCGACCCGGTAGAGGAGCAGGTAGCCGCCGCTGTTGGTGACGGCGGCCTCCCAGACGAGGGTGAGGAAGTCGCGCGCCTGCTCGGGCGCCGTGGTGGCGGCGGCGACCTGTGCCGGGACGGGTGCGGCGTCCGGACCGTCGTGACCTGAGGCGCGAAGGGCGGCGGCCGGGGTGGCCCCCGCCGGCGGCTGGGCGGAGTTGGAGAGGTTGGCCCTGACGAGGAGGAGCTCCTCGGGCCGGATCGGGTCCGACCGCAGGCCGGGCGAGCCCGTTGCGGGGTCCGTCGCATAGAGGAGCCGCACCTCGACGGTGTCCGCGGCCCCGCCGTCGCGCAGGTGGCCCAAGAGACGGCTCAGGTCGTCGACCGTGCCGGGGCCGGCGCCGGAGAGCTCGTAGACATAGGGCGTGGGCCGCGCCGGGTTCGCCGGGTCGGGGACCGTGCGCAGCGAGACGTCGAGCCGCGTGACCCAGCCGTAGCCGCTCACGGGGACCGTGTCCGTGGCGGACGCCGGGCCGGTCTTCGAGCCGGCCTGCAGGGTCAGGTGCAGCGCCGGGGCGGCCTCGCCCGCCACCCCCGCGGCGATCCGGGTGCGCAGCGGCTGCGGGAACGCGCGCAGGGACGGCGTCCCCGTCGCCGCGGCGGCGTCGCCCCCCGGTGCTGCCGGCGCACCGAGGCCCGGCGGGACCGGCTGGCGCAGCTCGACGGGACCGGGGGCGAGCCACGGCACGGGGTCGGCGAGGGCGAACAGCTGTGGGACGGCGACGGCCGCCGGGTAGGGCGTCGCGGACAGGGGGTCGGCGTCGAACGGCGGGTCCTTGCTCAGCTGCTCGGCGAGGCGGGCCACCGCCGCCTCGTCGGGCCGGACGCCCAGGCTGTCGCCCCCGCCGGCGATCGTCACGTCGGGGCGCGGGGTGCTCCCGTTCAGGGCGAGCGTCACGGCGAAATCGGCGGGCAGCGGCGAGGGCGGCGTGACCTGCTGCCCGGTGACGGTCGGCATCGGGTGGAGCGCGACGGTGGACCAGTCCGCCGCCGCCGGGTCGTGTGGCAGCGCGTCGGGGGCGGGCAGCCGCAGCCCGTGCAGGAGGAACCGGGCGAGTGCGCCGGCCGGCCGGTCGAAGGCGCCGGCAACGGTCAACGGCTGGAGCAGGTCCGCCAGCGGCAACAGCTCGGCGTCCGGGACGAGCACGGTTCCGAACGGCCCCTCGGGGTTGGCAGCCACCAGCGCGTCGACGGTCAGGCCGTACCGCGCGGCGATCTCGAGCGGGGTCTCGGAGTCCGCCACCTCATGGGTGAACGGCGGCAGGACGACGGTGACCTGCCCGGCGAGCAGGGTCGCCGAGGTGTCGTTGCCGGTCTCGGGCCCGAGCAGGTCGGGCAGGGACATGCCGAAGCGCTCGGCGACGCCCGCGAGGGTGTCGCCCGGACGGATCCGGTAGGTGAGGTCGGGGGGCAAGGTGATCCGCTCCCCCACCGGCACGGTGATGCCCGTGCCCGGCCGCAGGGGCCCGTCCGGGGTCGGGTACCAGGAGACGCCGGCGTTGGCGGCGACGAGGGCGTCGGAGGTCGTGCCGAACGCGGCCGCGATCGACGCCAGGGAGTCACCGTTGCGGATCACGTATCCCGCGGGCGGCGGCGTGACGGCGTGCGGGTTCACGAGGAGCGCGGCGCCGGGGGCGAGCAGGCCGGTCTGGTCGCGCAGGGCGGTGGCGACTCCGAGCGCCGTCAGGGACGCGCCGGCCGGGTCGAGGCGCGCCGCCAGCCCGGCGAGGCTCTCGCCTACGCGGGTGACGACCGACAGGCCGGACACGACGCGCGCGCCGGCACGCAGGCCGAGCGCGTCCGCGTTCGCGCCGGCGACGACCGTCGCGATCGGGACCCGGTACCGCGCCGCGACGTCGGCGAGGGATTCCGGACCGCCCGCGCCGATCTGGTGGACGACGTCCGGCAGGGGGAAAGCGACGCCGGCGTAGAGCAGGTCGTCGCGGTCGGCGACGGCCTGTCCGAGCTCAGGGAGCTGGACGCCGAGGGCCGCGGCCAGCGATGCCAAGGTGTCGACGGGCGTCGTCGTGACGGTGCTCCCGCCGAGGGACAGCGACACCAGCGCCTTGACGAGCCTGGGCACGGCGGCCGCGGCGGTCACGACGACCTCCAGGGGGGCGCCCAGCCTGCTCGCCAGCGCCGCCAGGGTCTCCCCCGGCGCGACGACGCACGTGCCGCCGCTCACGGTCACCGTGCTCCCGGCGGCGAGCAGGGCGGGGTCGTCGCGCGCGGCCAGCGCGACGACCAGCGGGGTCAGCTGGAGCCGGGCGGCGAGGCTGCGCAGCGTCTCGTTCTCGAGCACGGGGACGACGCGCTCCGCGATGGTGAGCGCGGCGCCGGACCCCGGAACGGAAGCCGCCCGGTAGAAGGCCGGGTTGGCCTTGTTGGCGTGCGTGAGCGCCGTGAGGTTGGGGTCGGCGAGCCCGAACCTCGCTGCGATCGCGGGGAGGCTCTCGCCCGCGCCCGGGGTGGGCTGGTGCCGCACGCTGCGGAAGACGTCGAGGGCGTCCTGGACGACCTGGCGGAGCAGGAACGTGAACCAGTCGGCATACAGCAGGGCGGCGACGGAGGTGGGTTCGTCAGCGGCCGCGGCAGCCCCGACGGCTGAGGGGGCACCGCCGGTGGCCGGGCCCGCAACGGCGGGGGCGGGGCCGGGATCGGCGAGATCCCGAACGTACGCGGCGATCGCCTGCACGTAGGCGGGCGTCACCTGGTACGGCTGGCTGCCGAAGTCGAGCGGGGGTTCGCCGGGCACGGTCATCGTGAGGAACGGCGGCATCGGGAAGACCGTGAAGGAGGGGTTCGCCGCGGACGAGGGCATCTCGGTGAGCTCGAGGGTGATCCTGCGGGCGGTGAAGAAGCCGGCGATCATGGCCGGCGTCAGCGGCCGGGCCGGGTCGGCGAGGTCGAGGAGGACCGCGCGCAGGTGGCTCGCGGTCACCGAGCTGTCGGCGCGCAGCGGCTCCGGCGCACCGGTGGCGAGCCCGGCGTCGGCGGACTCGATCGCCCACAGCAGCAGGTCGCGCGCCAGCTGCTCGAAGGGTGAGAGGAAGCCTCGGGCGAGATCCGTGAGCGACTGGGTGTCGTCGCGAAGCACCACGGGGTCGCCGGCGGGCACGAATCCCGCGGGCGGCTGGACCGTGAGCGGCTCGGCGTCCGACGCGGCGAGCAGAGCCCGGACGGGCACGGTTGAGCCAGCCGAGGGTGAACACGGCACTGTCGGGGGCCGGACCGCCGGCGCCGGCCGCGAGGCTCGCGAGACGTGTCGGCGTCCCCGGTGGTGCGGATGCTCTTGTCCAGCAGTTCGACCTGGCGCCCCGGTGTGAGCTTGGCGTCCCGGTTCGCGACGGCGAGCGCACCCTCGAGCTGGCCACGGTCGGCGACGAAGAGCATCGCCACCAGGTGCGGCTGGGGCGCGGCGGTCCCGCTGCCGCCGGGCCGGTCGTCGGGCCGGGCCGCGGTGACCATGGGGTGCACGTAGAGGGGCAGGGTCCGGCTGGGGGCGGTGACCGCGGCCACCAGCTGCGGCTGGTCGTGCCACTCGACTCCCGCCTCGAGCAGCCGCACGAAGGCTGCCTGAGCGGCGACGGGCCTGCCGGAGGCGAGGACGAGCCCGCGCTCCGCCTGCGGGGCAGCTGGAACCGCCGCCGGCGCCGGCGCGGACGTGTCCACCTGCCACGGCGTCGGGGTGGCCTGGCCGATGGTGAAGGACTCCGTGATCGTGGCGCTGAACTTGAGCGTGATGTGGAAGAAGAGCACCTTCACCGACAGCTCGAGGGAGACGCCGGCGGAGAAGCCGACCTCGATGGGCTGGTGGCTCTCGATGGCCACGGAGGCCGTCGCGTAGGCGAGGATGTCGACGCTCGCCTGCAGGATCGAGAAGTCGATCCGGCCCCAGATGTGGATCTGGATGCCGACGGTTCCGCGCACCTTGAAGTACGTCGCGGGAGCGATTGCCGGGTCGTCGGGGTGGAACCAGGCGAGCACGCCCTCGAGGATCCCGACGATGCCGGCGAAGAAGCCGGCGTCCAGCGGCCCGATCGCCAGGGACTTGCCCAGGCCGACGCGGACTCCGAACCCGGCGACGATCACGGGCGCGAACCGGCCGTTGGTGATCGCGGGCACCTGGGTGGAGGACTCCCCCGACAGCACCCCGAAATAGAGGCCGCCGGCCGCCGAGACCGGGACCGGGATGGGTCCCACCCACACGATGAGGTCGACGGAGAACGACCTCGAGAAGTCGAGGTTGTGCGGGAACCCGAGGTCGAGGAGGAAGTCCCCGTTCGTGTAGACGTCCAGGTCGATCACGGGCAGGGTGATCGTCGCCTCGCCCGCCTCGATCTTGCGCAGCACGTCGGGGAGCTTGAGCTCGACGTGGTAGACGCCGAGGTGGTCGTTGATGCGCCGGTAGAGGATCTCGAACGCCAGGCCGGCGAGGATCTTGGCGCGGGGGCCGTCGAGGGTGATGCGCAGACCGAACAGGGACGGGTCGTCGAAGACGACCGCGAGCGTGACGGTGTCCAGCGCCGAGAACTTCGTGCCGACGAGCCAACCGCCCGTGGGGTCGAACCGGAGGGCGGGCAGCCCGGCGAGCGGGTTCTTCCGCCGGTCGACCGGGCCGTACGAGCCTTCGAGCGCGGCCAGGACGCCGGCGAGCGTCGTCGCCGACGCCGGGTCGCGGAGCGCCACGTGCTGGCCGATGCCGAGGTACTCCAGGTCGAAGTACTTCGGTCCCTTGCCGGGGACGGCGGGGGCGGGCTGGCTCAGCGCGTCCCAGGTCAGGCCCGGAGGCGAGGTGAAGTCGATCCCGAGGAACGACCCGAAGAGCGAGATGTCCAGCGACTTGGCCCGGTCGCGCGTGGGGGGCGAGTACCAGACCTCGATCCGGTCGAGGCTCGCGAGCGGGAACGTGAAGCCCAGGCCGTCGTACCGGAAGCCGATGCGGAAGTGAGTGGTGTCGATCTCGAAGGCGAAGTCGTCGAGACGGATGGAGTTCAGCGCGTCCCAGGGCGGCGGCAGGGAGAAGTTGAGCCCGGGCTCTGCCAGGTTGACGAGGTAGTCGAGGACCTGGCCGAGGGTGAGGTCGCGGAACCGGACGGCGAAGACGGTGTCCTCTCCGGTGGCCAGCGTCGCCGTGGCCTCGACGCCGACGCCGAGCACCTTCATGTCGGCGAAGAGCTCGAGCTCGGTACGCGCGGCCGCCGAGGCCCCTGCCGGTGGCCCGCCGCCGGAGGATGCCGTCACGGGATCAGTGGGCAGCGGGAGTCGCAGGCGTGTTCTTGCTGCGAGTCACCTTGAATCCGATGGCATCCAGCTGGATGCCGAGCAGGTGAGGAGGGTTCGCGCTGAAGTCGAGGCCGACTCCGATCCCGTAGGTCTCCGTCGCGGAGTTGATCACGATGTCGGTGATCCGCACCGAGGCCTGGAGCACTTCGGTGACGAGGTCGGTCACGGGCAGGCCTTTGAGGGCGTTGGCCGCGCTCACGATGTCGTCGCCGAGGGCCGGAACACCGAAGACCTTCCCGATCTCCGCAGCGATGCTCTCCAGCGTTCCGAGCGTGATGGATTTGGAGAAGTCCTCGTGGTACTCCACGATCACTGCGCTCCCCGCCAGCGTGCCCGAGAGCATGAACTGGTGCTGGGCGATCGTGATCGAGAGCATTCCCTCGAGCGTTGTGGTGGTCATGCCGGTTCCTCTCCGACGAGCGGACCGCCCGGCCCGGACGGACTGGTTGCGGGGACGGTTGCCTTGGGGGCGTCCTTCTTGTAGGCGCCGTACCAGCCGAGGGACGACGCTCCTGCCGCGGGATCGGGATCGCCGAAGACGAGGATGTCGAAGGACCCGCCGGGCGGCAGGGACAGGCCGAACAGCTTCAGCGCGATGCCGTCGAGCGCCAGCAGGAAGGCGCCCTGGGCGTAGCTGAGGATGATCGCGAACATGCTGACCTTGAGCACGCCCTCGATGGTGAGTTCGTCCTTCGCGCTGGTCGTGCCGGGCAGGCGCAAACCGACCGACAGGGGCAGGCCCCGGCCGCCCGGCGCCCAGAAGACGCCGAGGCTGACGACGATCCCGGCCCCGGCGGCGAGAGAGCCGACGGTCCCCAGGTTGAGGTCGTAGACGAGGCCGAACCACGGCGGCGGAACGCCGGTGGTCTCCAGGTCCGTCACGACGGTGGCATATCCGAGGTCCCCCGGGGTCGTCGTCCCGGTGCCGGCGACGAGGCTGTGCGGGGTGACCGGGAAGTGCGCCGCGAGGCTGTGGGAGCGGGAGACGCTGGCTCCGCTGTCGAACGTCGTGTGCGTGACGTCGAGGGCGAAGGTGCGCGCGCGGGGCGAACCGGCGGGGAAGGTCATGGCGAGCCGCAGGTCGGCGAAGACCAGCGAGTCGAAGGAGAGGACGTCGAACGGCGTGGCGTCCGGCGTGCCGGCCGTGCCCGTGCTCAGTTCGGCGAAGGAGAGCGAACCCCAGAACGAGAACGCCGAGGTCACCACGGTGCCGGTTGCGCCGGCCGCCGCAGGTGGGGCCGGCGTCCCGGTGGCGAACTGCGCCTGGACGACCCGGACGCCACGAAGCGCGGGGTCCACCCGCACGGGCCGATAGGTGGTGGGCCGGAACTCGGTGAAGAGATACGTCCCAGTAGCGCCGTGCCGCTGGTAGGAACCGTCGATCTCCAGCACGTTGTCGGGGGCCTGGTCCTGCTGCACGGGAGTTCCGAACAGCTCGTTCAGCGCGACCCGGATGCGGCTGCGGAAGTCCGCCAGCATGGAGTTCGCGAAGAGGATCTGTAGCGAGGCGACCCTGAAGTCGAACCCGGTGGCCGCCAGCGGGGTCTGGTCGGAGTAGCTCACCAGCCCGAAGACCGAGCTGTCCCGCATCGTGAGGTCCGCGCCGACAGGGGTCTGGTTGATGCCGAGGTGATGGGCGTAGAAGCGGTTGGCGTCGATGCCGGCGGCGAGC
This sequence comes from uncultured Actinomycetota bacterium, assembly GCA_963786765.1. Taxonomy (GTDB): domain Bacteria; phylum Actinomycetota; class Actinomycetes; order Actinomycetales; family Kineosporiaceae; genus DATKNA01. The sequence goes on from CAWBAJ010000012.1 coordinate 37,361, forward strand.
CCCGAGATCTCGGGCGGGAGAGCGTCGAGCGGGAGGTACGCGGACAGGAACAGGACGCCGTTCCACCGGGCGTCGCTCAAGACGGCCTGGAAGGGCGCCATCAGCGGGTCCGTGGACGCGAGCGCCTCGTCGGCGATCGCCTGCAACCTGGCCCGGGTGAGCTCGGGACGGACGTTGAACTGGGCGCCGAGCACCCACGTGTTCGTGTCGGCGATCAGCTCCAGGAGCGTCTTGCCGCAGTTCTTGACGAGCATGATCGTGCCGTGCCGGACCCACTGCCCCGGGTCGAGCTGGAACCGGTAGTTCGCCACGACGATCTGCGAGTGCCCGCGCATCTGCGACGCCAGGGCGCTGGCGTCGGACACCACGAGGAACTGCTGGTTCGTCAGTAGAGCCGCCTTGAGCGGGTCGACGACGTCCTGCAGGGCGAGCAGCGTCGACTCGACGGTGCCATCAGCCTGAACGAGGGTGGACTGCGCGATCTTCAAGCAGTCCCACCGGGTGCGGTCGGCGCTGAAGGTGGCGAGCAGGCCCTGAGGCGTCGCGGCGGTCAGCGGATCCGTGCCGGCGTCCGCGGGGGCGAAGGCCTGCGCCGCCGCGGGCCGGGGGCCGGGCGCAGCGGTCGATCCCAGGGCCAGACCGTGGACGACCTCGCGGCGCTGCTGGCTCAGCACCTGGACCTCCAACCGGGCCGCCGCCTCGAGGTCACCGGTCAGCCCGGCCATCGGCACGAGCGGGTACGTCGTCCCGGCGGCGGGATCGTCGCGCCGTGGCAGTGTCGCGGCCGGGATCTCGAAGAAGGGCAGCGGACCCGTCCTCGCGGCGCCCGCCGCGGCGTGCGGGCGTCCCGGAACCGAACAGCGCGGCACCCTCCGGCTGCGCGAAGTAGACGAGCGGGTCCGGCGCGGTGAGCGCGGCCCAGGCCGTCGAGACGGGGCCGACGAGCCGAGGCCCCGGAGCAGCCGGCCCCGTCGTCGCGGCCGGATCGAAGTTCGGCGCGTACGCCGGGCCGCCCGCGACGAATCGCAGCTGCGTCTGCGCGAGCCCGACGTACTCGGCCGCCCCGAGGCCGCACATGAGTGCGGGTGCCGGCTCGCCGCCCGAGGGGTGGAGGGTGAACGTGCCGTGCGGAACGAGGTACAGCGGGTCCGCCTCCGACGGCGCCAGGAGCGTCGGCCGGCTGGCGAACCGCAGGCGGACGTCGATGGGGGCGACGTCGACCACGGACCCGAGGTTCGTCCGGTAGTGGGATCGCAGCGGCCCGGAACCGGTGAACGCCAGGAACGTCCGGTCCGGGTCGAGGGGCGCGACCGGGTCGAGGACGCACCCGAGGTCGAGGGTCGCGGCGGCGCCCGGGCCCGCGGCGGGGAGCGCGGGGTCGAGCACCGGGAAACGCACCGACGCCAGGGCCCCCGACCCGGCCAGCTCGGGGTCGTCGTAGAAGAACCGGCACCCGACGTCGAGGGCCTCGAGGTGTCCCGGGCCGTCGGGGCCGATCGGCACCTGGACGTCGAAGACGAGGCATCCCGCGGTGGGACCCCCGCCGAGAGGCACGGACAGCGGGCCGGGAACGAGCGGAAGCTCCGTGGCTCCGTCGTCGGTGCTCAGCCGGATGTCGCCGGCGGCGCCCTGCTGGATCACCACGGCGCCGGCGCGCCTCGTCCAGCCGGACCGGGAGGTCACCGTCGGCGAGCACGGCGTAGTTGCGGAAGGGCACCGTCGTGAGGGCCGACAGCAGGCCGCCGGTCGGCGTCTGCGCGTACAGCCGGAGCCCGGCGAGCCGCCATTCGGAGGGCGGGAGGTTCGGGTCGGTCACCCAGAGCACCCGGCTGCCCGTCCACGGCTCCTGGCTGACAAGAGCCCGGACGGCGTCCGCGAAGGCGGCCACCGACGCCGGTCCGGTGCCCGCGAAGACGAAGACCCCGCCGTCGCCCCACGCCTCAGCCGCCGACAGGGCGGGCGCGCCGGTGCCGGTGCCGTCGCCGTTGACGAGGGGGACGTAGCCGCTCCGGGGCTCGTAGCCCACGCCCCTGGTGTCGCTCGCGACGTAGTACCGGGCTCCCGGGAACCGGAGGTAGCGCGGAGCGCCGGCGCCGTCAGGCATGAGCCGGGCCGATCGTCGAGGTGTCCAGGGCGTCCCGCGGGAGGACCGGGAGGTCGAGCATGTCCGCGCCCGACGCGTCCGCGCCGTCGAGGTCGAGGACGCGCACCGGCAGGTACCTGTTCTGCTGGTCGAACAGAGCCGCGACGTCCATGCCGGGGACCTGCCGGCTGTACGCCTGCGAGAGGGACCTGACACCGTCGGCGTCCAGGATGCCCGGGAGCCGGGCGGGGACGCCGAACGGCTCCAGGACGTGCCGCACGGTGGTGGCCAGGGGCACGTATCGCAGGGCCCCGTCGACGAAGCACGGGAGCTCGGGAACGACGGTGGCGCGGCCCCGGAAGTACGCGACCAGTGGAGCGGTGGGCCGGCCCGACGTGTAGTACGCGTTGGTCGCTGCGGCCAGGGTCGTGAGGTCGTCGGCCCCGAGCAGCGTGACGTTCGCCTGTGGAGCGGCCACACCGCCGGCGGCGGCGTCCACGAAGGCGCCCGGCGGGTAGCAGAGGCGCAGGTGCCGGACGGCCGCACTCGTTCCGGCGAGATCGATCACCCCACCGGCTCCGCCGGCGGCCGGCGGCACGGGAGGCAGCCGGGCGGCGGACAGGAACGGATCGAGCGTCAGCCGCGACGCGCCCGACGTCCGCGGGACGCTCGAGACGGTGGCCGTCACGCCGCCGGCTCCGACGAAACCGCTCAGCGGGCCGGGGAAGTTGGCCGGGACGAACTGGCGCGCCTGGAAGTCGATCCGCAGCCGCATGCCCGGGGACAGGTCGACGTAGCACCGGGGCGGGTTGTCCTGCGCGACGAAGCCGGTCCCGAAGAACAGGCTCTCCGCGAACGTCGCGGGGATCCGCGGAGCGAGCAGGCTGCGCAGCACCTCGGTGGCTCCGACGCGCAACCGGGTGCCCTCGAGCCCCTCCACCTTCTGCAGGAAGGTGGAGTAGGCCGACAGCAGCGGGTCACGGGACGGCCCGGAGAACGACCACGACTGCTGGTCGATCGTGACCTGCCAGCTCTGGCCCGGCCCCGACCGGAGCTTGAAGGCCCCGGCGTCGACGACGGGAGCCGAGGCCGCGGTGGTGTCGAGGAGAAGGCGGGCGTCGACCGGCACGCTGATCGGCGAGCCGACCGTGAGGCTGCCGGTGTTCAGTACCAGCGACCAGGGCGCGGCGGCGATCCGGAAGACGTTGACCGCAACGAAGGCGATCTGCTGGCCCGTCTGCGTCATCGACCGATGCCGCCCCCTCGTATTGGTGTCGCCGTCCCCCCAGGTAAACCGGGGAACGGGCAAAGTCGATGGAGCGAAGTGATCGAACGGTGAAATGCGGCGCGTTTCCCCGGTGACGCGACCGTGCGCTGATCCCGGCTTTAGGCTAGACGGGTGATCCGGAGGCGTCAACGGGGCTTCGCTCCGCGCCTCTTCCGGTGCGGGGAATCCTGTGAATCCGTCCGGATGAATTGACAGGGCGATAGCGTGTCATCCATCCTGCCGCCCCGAACCCCGCGAGGACCTCGAGCGGAGCGCTCGCCGGCTCGGGCCGGGCATCGGTGTCAGGCCGGTCCGCGGTAACCCGATGGCGGACCGCTCGGTACGACGGGCAAGGTGATGCCCGTGAGTTCGAGGCCGACGCTGCATCTCACGGTCGGCTTGCCGGGGGTGGGCAAGACGACGCTCGCTCGCGAGCTGGAGCAGTCCAGCGGTGGCTTGCGGCTGACGCCCGACGAGTGGATGGTGCCGCTGTTCGGGCTGCGATGGGCCGACTTCGGCGGCGAGCGCGACGTTCTGGAAGGCCGCCTCGTCTGGGTCGGGCACCAGGTGTTGCGCGCGGGCGTGACGGTGATCCTCGACTTCGGCTGCTGGTCCCCGGACGAGCGGTACGCCCTCCGCGCGATCGCCGACCTCGCCGGCGCCGAATTCGAGCTGCACTACCTGACTCTCCCCGAGGATGAGCGACGGAAGCGGGCTGAGGCGCGGTGGCGCGAGGCTCCCGAGGAGATCTTCGAGATGACCGACGAGGATCACGGGCGGTTCCGCGCCCTGTTCATCCCGCCCACGACGGAGGAGCTCCACGGCTCCTCACTTCCTCCGCCTCCGATGCCGTTCGAGAGCTGGCCGGCCTGGGCTTCTGACCGGTGGCCCACTCTCCCCCGCCTGGACGCATGAACGGGAAGGTGATGCGCATGAGCTCGAGGCCGACCCTGCATCTCACGGTCGGCTTGCCCGGGGTGGGGAAGACGACGCTGGCTCGCGAGCTTGCTCGGGTCGATGAGGCCTTGCGGCTGACGCCTGACGAATGGATGGCGCCGCTGTTCGGCGACTCCGACGCCGGTGGGAAGCGCGACGTTCTGGAGGGCCGGCTCATCTGGGTCGCCCACCAGGTGTTGCGCGCGGGCGCGTCCGTGGTCCTCGACTTCGGCTGCTGGTCCCCGGACGAGAGATACGCCCTGCGCGCGATCGCCGGTCTCGCCGGCGCCGACTTCGAGTTGCACTACCTGACCCTTCCCGAGGAGGAGCGCAGGAGGCGGGCCGATGCGCGGTGGCACGAGTCCCCGGGGGGAACCTTCGAGATGACGCCCCGGGATCATGACCGCTTCCGTGCCCTCTTCTCGCCGCCGACGCCTGACGAACTGGCGGACCGACCGCTTCCCGCAGCTCCGGCGCCGTTCGAGAGCTGGGCCGCATGGGCCTCTGACCGGTGGCCGACGCTCCCGCGCCTGGACACCTGACCCACGGCCGATCCTCCGACCTTCCGTCGCGGGTGTTCGCCACCGCGGCCGTTCATCATATGGAAGGCCTTCCACGCCACCGCCCCGGTCAGCGGCACACGATCCGCCGGAACCGCAGGCGGCGCGCCGTGGTGGCGTGGCGCCGTGACATATCAGCTCTACATCCGCAGTTTCGCGGACTCCGACGGCGACGGGCTCGGGGACATCGGCGGCATCAGGAGCCGCTTGCCGTACTTGGCGAGTCTGGGAGTGGACGCAGTCTGGGTGAACCCCTGGTATCCCTCTCCCCAGGCGGACGGTGGCTACGACGTGGCCGATTACGGCGACATCGACCCCGCCTTCGGCACGATCGACGACGCCGTGGAGTTCATCGCGCAGGCGCATCGGCTGGGGCTGCGGGTGCTGCTCGACGTCGTTCCCAACCACACGTCCGACGAGCACCCCTGGTTCCGGGCCGCCCTCGCGGGCGAGCCGGGGTCGACCGAGCGCGCCCGGTACATCTTCCGGCCGGGAAAGGGCCCGGACGGCGCCTACCGCCGAACGACTGGCGCGCGATGTTCGGGGGGTCGGCATGGGATCGCGTGACCCGACCGGACGGCACCCCGGGCGAGTGGTACCTGCACCTGTTCGACCCCAGGCAGCCGGACCTCAACTGGGACAACCCGGAGGTCCGGGAGGAGTTCCTCGACATCCTGCGGTTCTGGTTCGACCGCGGAGCCGACGGGTTCCGGATCGACGTCGCGCACGGCCTCGTCAAGCAGGACGGGCTGCCCGAACTGGGCCACGACGAGGAACACGTGCTCGCGCCGCCGGACCGGTCGGATCACCCGCACTGGGACCGGCCGGAGGTCCACGACATCTACCGGGAGTGGCGCCGCCTGGCCGACAGCTACGACCCGCCGCGGGTCTTCGTCGCCGAGGCATGGGTCGGCGAGCCGGACCGCCTGGCCGCGTACCTGCGCCCGGATGAGCTGCACACCGCCTTCGACTTCGACTTCGTGCGGGCGCCGTGGAATGCGGAAGAGCTGCGCGGGACCGCGAGCGGGAGTTTGCGGGTGCACGACAGTGTCGGGGCACCCGTGACGTGGGTGATGTCGAACCACGACATCATGCGGCACGTGACGAGGCTCGGCCGGCCGCAGCCGAAGGGGGCGGTGCAGGAGCTGGGCAGCGGCAACTGGTCCCAGCCCGTCGATCTCGTGCTCGGCCGCCGGCGCGCCCGGGCGGTGCTGCTCCTCGAGCTCGCCCTGCCCGGCGGCGCCTGCCTCTACCAGGGCGAGGAACTCGGCCTCGAGGAGGTCGAGGACCTGCCGGAGGAGCTGTTGCAGGATCCGACCTGGATCCGCTCGGGGTACACCGAGCGCGGCCGGGACGGTTGCCGTGTGCCGCTGCCCTGGACCACGTCCGGGGCCGTCGCTCGGTTTCGGCCCGGGCACGCCCTGGCTGCCACAACCGGCGGGGTGGGCACAGCTCTCCGTCGAGGCACAGGAACGGGACCCGGCATCAATGCTCTCGCTGTACCGCCGCGCCCTGCGCCTGCGGCGTGAGCTGCCGGCCCTCGGCGCCGGCACCGGCGACGATGTCCACTGGCTCGACCTCGGCAGGGACGTCGTCGGCTTCTCCCGGCGGCCCGGCTTCGCCTGCGTCGCTAACGTGGGCACGGGGACGCTGCCGCTGCCCTCGGGGAGGTCCTGCTCGCCAGCGATCCGGTCCTCCCCGGCGGAGAGCTCCCGCCCGACGCCGCCGTATGGCTGCGCTGTGACGATTACTCGTAGCCGAGGGCCCTTTGATCAAGGAGAAGCATGTCCACCTGGTTCATCACGGGCGGCTCCAGCGGCCTGGGTCGCGACCTGGCCCACGCCGTCCTCGACGCCGGCCACAACGCGGTCGTGACGGCGCGCGACACTGCCGCCGTCCGAGACCTCACCGAGGCCTACCGGGACAGAGCCCTTGCGGTGGCGCTCGACGTCACCGACTCCGCCCAGGTCGTGGCGGCGGTCCGGCAGGGCGAGGAGCGGTTCGGCGGGATCGACGTCCTGGTGAACAACGCCGGGTACGGGTACCGCGCCGCCGTCGAGGAGGGCGACGAGGCGGACGTCGCCACCCTGTTCGCGACCAACGTGTTCGGGCCGGTCGCCCTTATCAAGGCGGTGCTGCCCGGCATGCGCGCCCGTCGACGCGGCGCCATCGTCAACATCTCCTCCATCGGAGCGCGGATCTGCCCGCCGGGATCCGGCTACTACGCCGCCAGCAAGGCGGCCCTGGAAGGCCTGTCCGGATCGCTGCGCAAGGAGCTCGAGCCGCTCGGGATCACCGTCATCGCGGTCGAGCCCGGTGGGTTCCGCACCGACTTCGCCGGCCGGTCCCTGCGGCAGTCGGCGACGGTGATCGACGACTACGCCGAGACCGCGGGCAAGCGCCGCAAGGAGCACGACACCGCGCACGGCACCCAGCCCGGCGACCCCGTGCGTGCCGCCCGCGCGATCCTCGAGGCCGTCGAGGCCGACGAGCCGCCGACTCTGCTGATGCTCGGGACCGACGCGCTCACCGCCATCCGCGCCGTGATCGACGCCCAGCTCGCCGAACTCACCGCCTGGGAGAAGACCAGCCTGAGCACCGACTTCCCTGGCACAACCTGACTCCGCCAGTGTCGTGCGATCTGCTGCCTTGACTCAGGACATGGGCACGACTCCGGCAGCCGCCCCACGCCGCGGACGATCATCTCTCGGGCAGTCGCCCGGTCAAGCTCTGAGCGAGAGAGGGCCAAAATCGCTGAGCCCAGTCAAACCAGCTCTCATCCCCGGGCGGTGGGAAGGGCAGAAACGAACCGGAGAGCTCGTCTGCGTCGGGGACCTCGAACGTGTCTCGCCAAGGGTCGAGCTCCGCCTCGGCCATGGGGAATGTCTGTTCTGGCGTGTGTTCCCATCGGTTCTGAATCCGGCTCCATTGCACCTCGCGTTCCACCGGCAGGTACACGATTTCGCATAACGCTCCCACCGAAGCGGCCATCCAGCGCAGGGCCGAGCGCTCGTCGCGCGACCACAATCCGAAGTCGAGCACGACGCTGAGTCGTAGGCGCAGGGCGTCGATGGCCAGTGCGAGGAGTCGACCTTCCAGTAGCCACCGCTTGCCGTTGGGCCGCCCTTGGTGACGGTCTCCTTGACCGAAGATGGAGAGGGCCCAGTCGTCGGCGGTGAGCCGCAGCGCTCCGCGCTCCGCCGCCAGCTCCCGCGCTCGCACTGTCTTCCCGGACCCGGGAAGGCCTACCATCAAGAATAGTGTGGGCGCCTCACCCGCCTGCGCATCTCGCACGGTCTCATTCATGGGTCCATCGTGCTCGGCACTCGCCAGCTGGTCACCGGACTGTGTTGATCTTCGGTCGAGAGATCGGGGACGTCGCGCAGTCGCGGGAGCGGAGATAGCAGCAGCCATGTCGGAGCGAGGGTGGCGCCATGGCGCTGACCCGCAGGTTGGTGCGGACGCCGATCTGGGCGCCGAGCATCCCGCCGACCGGCATGGTGCCCCAGGTGATGAACCGCAAGGTGGCGTTCATGCGCCCCAGGAGTCGGTGTGGGCACGGGCGCTGCCGGAAGCTGAACGGCTAGCCGAGGACGTCCTCCGGAGCCCGGTTCCAGATGTCCCTGATCCTCCCTCTGCTGAGAGTCATGGCCCCTGTCGGCGCTCACCTTCGAGGTGCGCGACCCGGCGGAGGACAGCAGCAGCGCCGTCCTCGCCGCGGATCCGGTGAGGGAGTTCGGTGGCGCGGTCGCGATACATCGATGGGTCGAGGCAAGCGCGCAACGCTTCCGCCAGGGTGTCGGGCGTCAGCTCGTGCAGTGGCAATGGCTGCGGCGACACGCCGAGACGGTGCAGCCTGTCCGCCCAGAAGGGCTGGTCGACCAGGAAGGGCACCGGGACGGCCGGCACGCCGGCGCGCAGCCCGGCCGCGGTGGTGCCTGCACCCGCGTGGTGGACCACGGCGGCCGTCCGGGGGAACAACCAGTCGTGCGGCACGTCACCGACGAGCAGGATGTCGTCCCCCGCGGTTTCGAGTTCCGCCCAGCCGGACTGGACGACGGCGCGCACGCCGGCACGCTCGACGGCCGCCGCGACGACGTCGTTCAGGCGCTCGTGGCTCCCGGTCATGCTGCCGAAGCCGACGAACACCGGAGGCGGCCCGGCACCGAGGAAGTCGACCAGCAGATCCGGGGGCCGCCAGCCGGGCGTTCTCGCCGGCCACCAGTACCCCGTCACGTGCACGTTCGGGGGCCAGTCTGCCGGTCGCGGCACCACCGCCGGGCTGAAGCCGTGGCAGATCGGCCAGTCGTCCGGCGAGGTCACCGTCGGCACGGTGGCGGCGGGCAGGTCGAGCCGGCCGCGCAGCCGCTGCAGGACCTCGGCGTAGAGGGAGCCCGTCCGCTCGAGCATCGTGCGGCCCGCCACGAGATTCTCGGCCGGCGACAAGTGCCCCTCATCGGGCCAACCGGGTGGCGGGAATTCTCGGGTGGGAACCCCTGGTGCCAGATAGACCCCGACGCTGGGGATGCCGAGGCCTTCAGCGACGAGCCGGCCCAGCGGCGCCGGACCGAAAGCCGTGAGCAGGACGTCGGCGCCGGCGCCCGCAGCAGCCAGGACCCCGTTCCCCAACTCGTCGAGGAACGCGGCGAAGACCGATCGAGCGGCCTGCGGGGAAGGGGCCGCCGTGCGCGCCCGGACGAGCTCGACGGGGTCGCCGGGCAGAGCCATGTACTCAAGCCCGCACCCGCGCACGAGATCGGCGAACCGGTGGTGCGCGGCCAGCGCGACCTGGTGGCCGGCCTGCTGCAACCGCCGACCCAGACCCGTGAACGGCGCGACATCACCTCGCGAACCCGCTGTCAGGATCAGAATCCGCATCACGTCCCCCCTTGGAGCCCGGGGGTTCTCCAGTGCGGGCGCGTCACAGGTCGAGGACGAGATCGCCGGTCGGCTGCGCGCAGCAGATCAAGGCATCTCCGTCCTCGGGTCGCTCGAGCGGCTCGGGGGCATAGGCGAGACTCCCTGAGAGCACCGCGGTGACGCAGGTGTGGCAGACCCCGGTCCTGCAGGAGAAGCGGGTGGGGACGTCGCAGTCGTCGGCCAGCTGGAGCAAGGACCCTTCGTTCTCGGCCCAGTGAACCGTCAACCCGCTGCGGGCGAACGTGATCTCCGGTCCCGTGCCCGCCGGGCCCGGCGGCTGGTGTGGCGGGACGACGCGGATGTCGACGACCCCCGGGTTCACGGCAGGGAGCGCGCCGAACAGCTCCGTGTACACGCGTCTCGGTGCCACACCGCTGTCCTGCAGAGCGGTCCGCATGTCCGCCATGAACGGCGCGGGGCCGCAGACGTAGGCGGCAGCCTGGGCGGGCACGCGGAGCCGGGCGAGCGCGACCGCGTTCAGCCTTCCGGCGGTGATGCCGGCAGCACTCCCACCGGCGTCGGGCCCCGTGTAGAAGATATGCTCTCGGGCGCCCGGCAGTGCCTGGAGCAGTTGGTGCGCCTCCTCGCGGAAGGCGTGGTGGGCCGCGTCCCGCGCGCTGTGGATCCACCACACCTCACGGGGACTGCGTGCCGCCACCAGTTGGTGCAGCATGGCCAGCACCGGCGTCACCCCGATCCCGGCCGAGATGAGCAGCACCGGACCGTCCTCGTCGGTGAGCACGAATTCGCCGCGGGGAGCAGCGACCTCCACGCTGCTACCGGTGCGCAGCTCCGTGTTGAGGTAGGCACTCACGAGCCCGTGCTCCTCCCGCTTCACGCTGATGCGGTAGTACTCCGCCTCGGGATCCGAGGACAACGAGTAGCTGCGCACGGGTGGCGGCTGACCGGCGTCGGCCAACCGCAGGGTCACGAACTGGCCGGCGCGGGGGGCGGGCAATGGGACGCCGTCCGCGGCAGCCAGATACACCGACATCACCCCTGCGTTCTCCGGCACGAGCTTCTCGACCCGTAACCGGCGGAACCCCGGCCATCCTGGCTGTGGCCCGATGCGGGAGACCGCGTCGCGGCTGCGCTCGTCGGAGGCGCTGAGCAACTCCCGGAACGACTGCTGCCAACCCGGGCTGAGGGCCGGCACGTCAACCGCCGCCCGGAGCCGTGGCACGTCCCGCTCGGGCAGGTACAACAGGGCGTCCACGTCGGCGACGCTGAGACCGTGCCGGCCGGCACGGGTCCGGACTATCGAGTCACCGGCCTGCACCTCGCCCTTCGGTGAGAACGCGCAGGTAGAAGCCGGGACGGTGATGGGCGACGAGCAGGGCGGGTAGCTCCGGCTCCCCCAGTCGCATCCCCACCCGGAAGCAGGTGACCCGCGGTTGCGTCACCTCGAACTCGGCGCCGCCGATGCGATACCGGTCCCCGATGCACACCTCGTGATCCGGGAGTCCCTCGACCGTGAAATTCTCCCCGAACTGACCGAAGGTGAAGTCGCTCCGGCCGAAGTAGTTCTCCCAGTGGCGGTACGAGTCGAGTTGGTACACGAAGACGGCACGCTGTTCGCCGCCGTGACCTGCGAGGTCCCCCTGCCCGTCGCCGTCGACGTTGAGGCGGCGGACCATCCGGGGCCCGTCCACCGGCGCCTTCCAGATGCCGGTGTGCACCGTCCGGCCCTGCCAGGCGACGTCCTTCGGGAGGCCGACGTTCACCGATTCCAGAACCGCCACGATGCTCCTCCTGGCTGCCAGGGACCGGCTGCTCGTCGGTTCCGATGAGCAGCCGTCCCCGCCAGGCTCGTGCTCCGGCTCCTGGGGTCGCACCTGTGGCAGCCCCTGGTCACGCCCCCGGTTCAGGCAGCCTGCTGCTGCCACGCCTGTGCGATGCGGCCGAGGGCGTGCCCGTCACGCGGTCGACCGTTCCTGCCGCACAGCAGCGATGCCCGCCGCCATGCGTTGCGCGGCCTCGTCGGGCGGCGTGCGCGACGTATCGATGATCAGGTGGGGCCGGCTCCAGGGGTGGTACTCGCGACCGAGGACGTCGTCCCACGTCGGCTTGACCAACCCCTCGACGTCGCTCCCCCGGGTCAGAACGCGCCGGCGGTGCTCGTCGAGGTCGGAACACATCACCTCGACCTCGACGATGCCGGCGCCGGCCTCGGCGGCGGTGGCGACCCAGCTGTCCCGGGTCAACGCGATCGGGTTGACGCACTCGACGATCACGTCCAGGCCGAGCGCCAGCTGCTCGCTCGCGAGTGCGTAGGCCACGGCGTACCCCGCAGCCCCGATCGGATGCTCGAGGGACGAGTAGGCGACCACGGCCTGCTCGATCCGGTCGACACGCAGGTACGGGGCCCGGATCAGCCGCGCCAGCCGGTCGGCAATGGTCGACTTGCCGGCCGCGGGCAACCCGCCGACGACGACCAGGACAGGGGCCCCGCTCACCTCGTGTCCTTCGTCCCGGCTTCTCGTCAGGCGTCCACCGTGGGCGCCAGAGATCCGGCCCTGATGCGGAGCTCGATCACGACGTCGGTGTCGAGGCCGGCGTCCACGGCGCAGTGCAGCCCGAGATCGACGATCCGGCCGTCCCGGGGATGGAACTCGGGCGCGTTCGGCGACTGCCCCAGCACGGGCCCCAACCCGTCGAGTGTCGACCACCACAGGTCCAGCCAGTTGCGATCGGGCCCCACCCTGAAGCTCGCCTCGAGGACGACGGGGCCGTCCGGGAGCGGGTCGGAGCCTGCCAGGTGGTCCGCCACGCGGTCGTGGATCTCCTTCCGGAATCCCGCCTTGAAGTCGTCCCGCTCCCCCACCGCGCTCGCGGTGAGCGTCATCGCGAGCACCGCCTCGTCGTCCTCCGCCGGATCCTGCCGGGGCCTCGCGGTCTCGATGCGCAACGAGGTCTCGTCGGCATACCGCTTGCATCCCCAGACCGAGACGATGGGGTAGGGGGTGCGTCCGCCGAGATGAGCGGTCAGCGGCAGCAGGTAGTTGTCGAGGTCGCGTTCGTCCAGCAGTCGGGCCGCACGGGGCAGACCGACGTCGAAGCGGAGCGCGACCGGCCCTGAGCAGGCGGCGAGCGGGGGGTCGGTGAGGTGCTCGGAGTAGCTGAGGGACCGCGTCAGGCGGGTGGCCCCCGACTCCCCGCTGCGGTTCCAGTTGGCCAGCCGCGGGGTCGACCGCAAGGTGATCGGCGGTCCATCGGGCCGTGCGTAGAAGAGGGGTTCCATGAACGTCACCACGACCCTGAGGGATACGGCTGGGCGGCGGAAGCCTGCTGGCCGCACACCCTACCGGTCCGCCGCGGCACGCATCCGCGGCAAGATCGCCGCCTCCCCGCTCTTGAACGGTTCGGGTGGCCGGCGAGACCGTGGAGGGTGCCCGGGACGAGTGAGGTCGGCGTGCTCGACGGTCTGGTGGCGCGCGTGCTGTCCGAGTACCCCTACCGCTTCTCCCTGGCGACGACGGCGCAGGACGGGGCGGACGCCTTCCGGCTGCGCGGGCAGGCCGTCGGCCGCGACGTCGACCGCGACGTCTACGACGACGTGGCGGTGCACGTGATCGGGTGGCTCGACGGTGAGCCGGTGAGCACCGGCAGGCTCGTCTGCCCGCCACACCCGCTGCCGACGCAGGACGCGTGCGGCCTCGTGGTCGAACCCCGCGGCCACGTCGTCGACGTCGGGCGCATGTGTGTGGCCGCGGCCTACCAGTCCCATCGCCACGCCGCGTTCATCGCATTGCTGTGCCGGCTCTATCTGGAGATGCGCGAGCGCGGGTACGGGACCGCCTGCGGGATGATGTCGCCGCGGGTGCGGCGGCTGATGCGTCAGCTCGGTCTGACCCTCGAGGAACTCGCTCCCGACCGCCCTCACCTCGGCGAGGACCGCGCGCCCGTCCGGTTCTCCCTGCTCGCGAACGCGGGGAGCCTGGGTGTTCGCTGGACCTGACCGCGTCACGCCCTCACGCCGGCTCCATCACCAGGCACGCGTTGGCACCTCCGAAGCCGAAGGACGTCGACAGCGCCGGGGCCGCTCCGATGGAGCGCGGCTCGCCGGTGACGACGTCCAGCGCCATGGCGGGGTCGAGGGTGCGAAGGCCGGCGACGGGCGGCACGGTCCCCCGCGCGACGGTCAGCGCCGTCACCACAGCCTCGACCGCGCCCGACGCCGCGACCAGGTGGCCGGTCGTCCCCTTCACCGCCGTGACGGGCACCTGCTGGTCGGCGAGCAGGACGCTCAGAGCGCGCGCCTCGGCGAGATCGCCGACGGTCGTCCCGGTGGCGTGGGCGTTGACCGAGCCGATCCGCTCCGTTCCCAGACCCGCGTCGCGCAGGGCGGCCCGCATGCACTGCACCGCCCCGGCGCCGTCGGGTTGTGGGGCCACGAGGTGGTACGCGTCGGAGTTCTCGGCGTGCCCGGTGAGCCGCACCAGGATCCTCCGGCCCTCGGCGAGGGCGTCGGAGGTGCGTTGGAGGACGAGGAACCCCGCGCCTTCGCCCATCACGAACCCGTCGCGGGCGGCGTCGAACGGCCGGGAGGCCAGCTCCGGCTCGTCCGTGCGGCGGCTGAGAACGCCGAGCTTGAGGAAGGCGCAGACCACCGCGTAGCTGACGAGTGAGTCGTAGCCGCCGACGAGGACGATGTCCACGGCTCCGCGCCGCAGCAGCTCCATGCCGTGCCCGATGGCTACGGCACCCGACGCGCAGGCCGCGCTGACGCTCGAGGCCGGGCCGGCGATCTGATGACGCAGTGACAGCAGCGACGGCGCCGCGCTCGGCATGACCACGGTCACCGTGAGCGGGGCGAGCGCCCGCAGGCCACCCGCGAGCAGACGGGCGTGCTGCTCCTCCCAGGTCGCGGCGCCGCCGAAGCCGACACCGCAGACGACCGCTCGCCGCTCGGGCGCCGGCCAGGGCGGGCCGGTGGAGTCGTCGACGGCGTCCTGGGCGGCCGCGAGGGCGAGCTGGAGGGCGCGGTCCAGCCGGCGGCGCTCGACGGAAGAGAAGTAGTCGGCCGGCTCGAAGCCCTCCACCCTGCTGACGAGAACGGCGGCGTCCACCGGCAGCCGCTCGTCCTTGTACGGCTCGGCCGTCGAGCGTGCGGAGCACAGGCTGCGCCACAGCTCGTTCGCCGTCGTCCCGCCGGGTGCCTTGACGCCGACGCCGACCACCGCGACGTCGGCCCCGGCCGTCACGGCACCGACCAGTTACCCGCGATCTCGAGCTCCGCGTTCAGGGTGACGGGGTCCGTCAGGGTGCCGAGACCGGTCGCGAACATCCGCAGCAGCCGGTGGGGGGCGCCGAACCTGTCGCCGCCGGACACCCGTCCGGCGAACGTCTGCCGCATCTCGCCGGTCAGGGTCGGCAGCCCCTTGGCGGGCGCGAACACGGCGAGCACGTCCTGCAGCGTCAGCGCGTACCGGGCCACGAGCACCCCGCTCGTGAAGGAGCCGGGGTCCATGAAATCGGCCCCCGGGGCGGACCGCTGGAACACGCTCAGCTCCCCCACGATGTCGAGGGCGTGGACGGACTGGTCGAGGACGCGCGCGGTGAGCTTCCCGTCGGCGCGGACCGTGAACAGCGCGGTCCCCACCGCGGGAGCGTCGCCGGCGAAGAGGTCCTCGCGCTCGAGCCCGGCCACGTCGATGAGGAAGCCGTTGCTGGTGAACATGTCGCCGGTGGGACCGGACTGGGTGATCCGGCCACGGAACTCCACCACCGACTCCCCCGGCTTCCCGACGGCGACGCCGTGGCCCGCATCGCCCGCGGCCGGGGCGCTCCTGCCGAGGCCTGCGGCCCCGGCGATGCCCGCGCTGGTGAGGACTGTCCTGCGAGTGGTGCCGGACGACGGCTCCGTCATGTCCCGCTCCTGACCCGTGCTGCTGGCACGGTGCTCCGGCCGGTCCGCCGTCGAGGCGACATCTGTCTCGCCGACCGTCACCGCTGAGGCTAGTGATCGCATAGATCGGCGTCCATGCCTTCTCCGGCCGGCGCCGCCGGCGCGGGCGGATGCGGGACGTCCCGGCGGCGCAGGACGAGGCGGTAATTGGTCAGGGCCCCCGTCCGGAACTGGACCTCGCTGGCGGCGAGGTAGCGCCGGAAGGTCCGCACCGTGGCGGTCCCGACCATGTCGGCCGCCGCCTCCTCCGTCCGTCGCAACCCAGCGGTCCAGGCACGGAACGTGCGGGCGAAGTCCGCCGGGTCGCTGCGCAGCACCTCGAGCCGGAACCACGGCTCGAAGCCCAGGACGATCTCGGGCAGGTGCGGGCAGAGGGACTCGGGGAAGAGGTCGAGGACGGCGTCGCCGAGCGGTCCCCGGCCCTTGGGGGCGGCGGTGTCCGGGGCGTCGTCGTGGGCGATCGTCTCCAGGCCGAGCCGTCCGCCTGGCGTGAGCCAGGCGTGGCAGGAGGCGAAGAAGCGGCGGTAGGCCAGGACGCGTTCGACCGAAAGGCTTCCGTCCCGCGCGAAGTGCTCGAAGGCGCCGAAGCTGAGGATGCCGTCGTAACGGCCGGCGGGCAGGTGCTCCTGCCAGGCCTCGAGCCGCACGTCGGCGCGGCGCCCCAGATGTTCGTCGCAGTGCTTCTTCTGCGCCGCGCTCAGGGTCAGGCCGACGGCGTCCAGGCCCGGGTGTGCGGCGATGGCCCGGGCCAGGGCGGCACCCCAGCCGCACCCGACGTCGAGCAGGCGTCCACCCTCGGGCAGATCCAGGGCGTCGAGGAAGAACCGGACCTTGCGAGCTGTCGCGGCTTCGAGGCCGTCGTCGTCGCCGGCTTCCCACCACCCGGAGGAGTACGTTCTGGACGGGTCGAGCCACAGCGCGAAGAACGGGTCGGACACGTCGTAGTGCGCCTGCACGGCCTCCCGCGACGCCCCCGTCGCGGCGCGCTCCGGTACGGCGGCGGCAGCGACCAGGCTGGGCCGCAGCGGCGATCGCCAGGCCTTGGGGCTGCGACGGCGGCGCAGCACGACCCGGTAGAGGGTCTGCTCGCCGAGGCGGAACAGCGCCTCCCCGGCCGCGAGGTACCGCTCGACCAGCCTCAGGGTCGGCGCGTCGACGAGTCCCGCGGCCTGGCGGTGACGGGAGCGGAGGGCGAGGTTCCAGGCGCGGAAGGTGCGGGCGTAGTGGTCGGGGTGCACGCCGAACCGCTCGAGCCGGAAGTGCGGCTCCCAGGCCAGCGCGAGTTCGCCGAGCGAGCCGGACATCGCCTCCGGGAAGATCCCGGTCCGGATGAGCTCCGTCACCGGGCCACGTCCCGGGCGACTGCCCGCGTGGTTGACGTCGTCCAGGCAGATGAGTTGCAGGCCGAGGCCGCCGTCCGGGACGAGCCAGGACGCGAGCCGCTCGAAGAACGCCGCGTAGACGGCGAGCTTGTCGTCCGGCTCGAGCCGGTCGGAGGCGAGGTGCTCGGTGGCCTCGATACACGTGATGGCGTCGTAGGGATCGGTGGGCGCGTGGTCGACCCAGCTCTCGAGCCGGACGTCTGCGCCCGGCACCCCGTGGTCGAGCGCGTAGGACCGCTGGGCCTCGCTGAGGGTCAGGCCCACGGCGGCCCTCGCACCGTGCCGGCTCACGCACCGGCGCACCAGAGCGCCCCACCCGCAGCCCACGTCGAGCAGGCTCTTGCCTCGGAGGTCGAGCTGGGATGCGAAATAGTCGATCTTCGCGTCCTGTGCGGCGGAGAGGTCCTGGCCGGGTCGGTCGGGGTCCCACCAGGCGCAGGAGTAGACGAGGTCCGCGCCGAGCCAGGTCGCGAAGAAGTCGGCGGGCAGGTCGTAGTGCGCGGCGATGGCGGCCGGCGAGCTCCCCGACCGCCGCAAGGCCTCCGTGTCGAGCACGGGCAGGCCGGGCAGGAGGCCCGGAACGACGCCGGTGGCGGGGGCCATGGACACGGTCGCTCGTTCCTAGGGGTGCACAGCCAGGCCGTCACGAAGCCGGTCGAGCACCTCGCCGACCGTCCGCGCGTCCGTCAGCCGGCGCAGCACGTCGACAGGGAACTCGACGCCGAGCCGGATCTCGAGATCGGTGAGGACTTCGGCCGCCGCGAGGGAGTCGAGGCCGAGGTCCTCGAGCGTCGAGGTCATGTCCACGAGCTCCGGCGTCACCTCACACGCCCGGGCCACCGCCTCCCGCAGCGCGGATGCGAGTACCTCGTCGTCGACGGTCATCGCGCCTCCTCGGCCCCAGGGTGGACCGGATCATGCCAGCGTAGACCGGGACGGGGGCGGCCCGACACGAGGAAGCCTTCCCCGGGTCGACCCAGAAGGGGTGCACCGTGGTTGCGAGGCTCAGATGCGAGATCTTCCCGGTGCGATCGAGGACGCTCATCGGGGACCGGCGGGCGGCCGTGGGGGGCGAGTTCTGAAGCCGTCGACAACCTCTTCGAGCACCCGGTTGAAACCGGTCGGATCCTCGAGCATCACGAAGTGCCCGACCCGGGGCACGAGCACCGAGCTCACACCGTGGCGCGCCAGGGAGGCCGGGTCGGTCGACGGGGACTCCGGATTGACGGCCACGAGCGGCACGCCCGCCTCGGACAGAGCAGCGAGGGCTGCCGCCTCGTTGGTGACGGCCCGGCTCATCGCGTCGAGGGCGATCTCGGGTGGGGCGGACGCCATGTCGGCGGCAACGCACTCGACCAGGGCGGGATCCGCCTGTGGGCCGAACAGGCCGCGGACGAAATCACGGGTGGCGGCGGCGAAGTCCGTCCGGAACCGAGCGAGGAACGCCTGCGTCGCGTCGTCGTCCGTCCCGGCGTCGTCGGCGGAGGCCCTCAACTCCCGGTACGTGTCCACCCACACCAGGCCGATCAGCCGATCGGGCCGCCGGCGCGCGGCCTCGACGATCACATCGCCGCCCATGGAATGGCCGACCAGCACAGCGCCCTGCAGGTCGAGGACGTCCAGAACCGCCACGACGTCGTCCCCGAAGGACTCCATCGTCCATCGAACCCGCCCGGTCCCCGAGTCGCCATGACCGGCGAGGTCCACGGTCGTGACGGTCGTCGCCTGCGCGAAATGCGCCGTCTGGTGCCGCCAGTACCTCCGGTCGCACGACCATCCGTGCACCAGGACCAACGGTGGGCCGCCGCGGCCGGCAACCTCGTACCGCACAGGGACACCGTCAGCGGACGAGACCTCGCCGACCACCCCGTCCCCTCGCACCGGGCCGCCGCGCCTCTCAGCCCGCCCGGGTGAGGCGGAACATCGGGAACACGCGATCGGTCTTCGTCACGTACTCGGCGAACCCGGGGCGCAGCTGGACGAGGCGGCGCCAGAGATCGTCCCGTTCGGGGCCCGTCACCTCGGTCGCCTGGGCCTGCAAGGTGTCCGTCCCTACCTCGACGGTGATGCGGGGGTGGGCCTTGAGGTTGTGGTACCAGTCCGGGTTCGTCGGCGCCCCTCCCTTCGTCGCCGCGATGACCATGTCGTCGCCGTCCGGCAGGTAGGTCAACGGGTTCACCCGCTCGGTGCCGCTTCGCGCGCCGATGTGGTGGATCAGGATCATCGGAGCGCCCTCGAAGTAGCCGCCGACTTTGCCCGCGTTGGCCCGGAACTCCTCGATGATCTTCTGGTTCCAGTCGCTGGGGCCGCTCGATTCGCTCATCGAGTCCTCCGTTGTGATGGCCGCACGGGACGCGCATTTGGTTGCACCGTCAACCTAGACCGAAAAGGGTGCCGGCCACCACCCCCGCCATCAGCCGGCCGCCGAGGCCGCCTGTTCACCCGTCCGGGCACTCCACGGGCGCCCCGCCCGGCCGACAGGGACGACATGCTCCTGCCCATGGCCGCGGCCGCCGAGCCGCGCCGCCGGGTGAGCAACCGCCGGTACGACCCGGTCGAGGCGAAGACCGTGGTCAGGACCCTGTTCATGGCCTCCACGGGCATCGGCGCCGCCGTCCAGGTACTGCCGGTCTGGCAGGACAGTGTGCGGTTCGCCATCGGGGGGATGACCCTCGGGACGGCGACCGCCGCGCTCGTGGTCCCGCGCCTGCGCCAGCTGCCCTACGCCGTCGCCGCCGGGATGACGGCGATCGGGTGCATGGCCATCGCGGTGGGCCAGTACTTCGCCGGACCGGGCGCTCCCGCCGCCGTGCTCGGAGCGATCTACGCCCTCGCCCTCGCGGCCGCGTTCCTCCTCCATTCCACCCGCGTCCTCGTCGCCCAGGTCGCGCTGGCCTGCGTGTCCCAGGCGGTCGCCCTGGTGGCGCTGGGTGAGAGCCGGACCGCGGCCACGACCATCGCGGTGACCATGGGCTCTGCGGTGGGGACCGGGGTCGTGGCCCGCAAGCTCGCCGACCTGCGTGCCGACGCAGAGGCCGAGCTGGCCTGGCGGGCGTCCCACGACGGCCTGACCGGCCTGGCGAACCGCTCCGCCCTGATCCGTGAATGGCACGCTCTGCCGGT
The DNA here is from genome assembly GCA_963786765.1 of uncultured Actinomycetota bacterium. GTDB lineage: Bacteria > Actinomycetota > Actinomycetes > Actinomycetales > Kineosporiaceae > DATKNA01. The sequence goes on from CAWBAJ010000012.1 coordinate 57,540, forward strand.
CGAGGTGGGCCGGGCCGTCAGCGTGCTGGTGCTCGACCTGCGGGGGTTCAAGCAGGTCAACGACGCGCTGGGGCATGTGTCCGGCGACAGTGTCCTGGTCCAGGTCGCGCAGCGGCTGGCGGCCCTCGCACCCCCGGCCTTCCCCTGCCGCCTCGGCGGCGACGAGTTCGCCGTGCTGCTGCCCGGCGCCGCCCAGGAGGAGGCGCTCGAGCACGCCCACCGGGTCAGCGGGATCCTGCACGACCGTTACGAGGTGGACGGGTCTGGTGATCCCTCTGGGGGCCACCATCGGGGTCGCCACCCATGTCTGGTCCAGGCGGGTCCCGGACGCCGACGGCGACCCGCCGGCCGGCGACCGGGCGAGGTCCCTGTCGGCGCTGCTGGCCGCGGCGGACGAGGCGATGTACCACGCCCGGGTGCTGCGGTCCCGGGTGGCGACCGCCGAACAGGTGGGAGCGCTGGACAGGCGGCCCGGGCGACGGCCCGTAGCCTGACGCGATGCTGCTCGTGTTCGGCGTCCGGTACCTGTACTCCCTGGTCGCGACGGGCACCTTCCACTGCCCCGTGTGCGGAGTCGATCGCGGGTACCGGCTGCGCCGCCCCCGGGCCTGGTTCCACCTGTTCTGGATCCCCCTGATCCCGCTGCGCCAGGGCCCTCCCGTGGTCGAGTGCGACGTGTGCCGGTCGAGGTTCTCCGCCGATGCGCTCGAGGTGCCCACGTCGGAGCAGTTCGGCGAGCTCCTGTCCCGCGGGGTCCGGACCGCCGCCGCCTATCTGATCACCGCGGACGAGGCCCGGCCGGAGGCCCTTCCCCGCGCGGTCGCGGTGCTGCAGCGCTCGCTGGGCCCCGCCTACAGCCGGGAGCTTCTCGAGGCCGACCTGGCGGCGCACCGGCAGGGCAGCGACTTCGCCGTCCTCGGCCGGCTCGCGGGGCACCTGGACGTGCTGGGCAAGGAGCAACTGCTACGCGGGCTTGCCGATCTCGAGCTCGCGATCACCGACGGGCGCGAGCCCGACTGGGCGCGGCTCGGCGACGTGGCCGCCGCGCTCGGGGTGACGCCGACCCACCTGCGCGGCATCGTGCTCCAGGCGAGGACCCGGTCGCGGGAGTGACAGTGCAGGACCGGTCCGTGCGGGGGCAGCAGCAAGTGTCGCGTTGAGGGCGGCTCCGACGAGCACGGCGAGCGCCAGCAGATACAGCCACGCCAGCAGGGCGACGGGCGCCGCCAGCGGCCCGTAGACGGAACTGCGGCCGAGCCCGCCGCCGACGACGTGCCGGAGCGCGAGGCTGGCCAGCAGCCACAGCGCCAGCGCCAGCCCGGCTCCCGGCAGGCAGGCCCGCCACCCGGGCCGCACCGGCGGCGCCAGGTGGTACAGCGTGGCGAGCCCCGCGACGGCGACGAGCACGAGCACCGGCCACGACAGCGCGCCGCACCACACCAGCACGGTCGCGGGGACGCCGAGGCGGGTGCGGGCGACGCCGGCCACGGCGCCGGGGCCCAGCAGCAGCAGTGGCAGGACGACGACGGCGCCGGCGAGGGCCGCGACGTACAGGGCGAGCGAGAGCAGGCGGGTGCGCACGATCCCCCGGCGCCCGCCCAGGCCGTACATGATCGCGATCGTGTCGAGGTACACGTTGAGCGCGCGGGAGCCCGACCAGACGGACACCAGGAAGCCGAGGGACACGACATCGGGCCGCCCGCTGCGCACGACCTCGTCGAAGGTGCGAAGGATGACGCCGTGCACGGCGTCCGCGCTCAGGGTGGCGCTCGCCAGGTCCTCGATCCTGCTGCGCAGGTCCCCGAGCACGTCGGTGCCGAGCCCCTGACCGACGTAGCCGGCGCACGCGACCAGCCCCAGCACCAGCGCCGGCAGCGACAGGAGCGTGAAGAACCCGGCCTCGGCCGCCAGCCCGCTCACCCGGTAGCGCAGGCAGGCCCGGGCGGTCCCGAGGAGGGCGCCGTCCCGGAGCGCGGGCGACGCGTCGGGACCGGGCACCGCAGCACCGTAGCGAGCGGACGCTGCCGCTCCCTCGCGGCGCGCCCGAGGTTGCCCCGGCCCGACGCCGCCTCGCTACGGTGGCGGGATGAGCGAGTCGAGCGACACCGATGACGAGCTCAACCTCGTGTCCGCACCGTCCGACCTCGACCTGTTCAGCACCCACCTAGCGCTGGTCGAGGCGGTGCGCCGGCACGGGGCCGAGACGTACGAGGGCGCCCTGGCCGGCCTCGGCCGCCTCGCCGGGACGCACCGCACCGCCCGCTGGGCGGAGTTCGCCGACCGCTACCCGCCCCAGCTGCGCACGCACGACCCGGCCGGGCGGCGCGTCGACGAGGTCGAGTACCACCCCAGCTGGCACAAGCTGTTGCAGAGCGCGGTGCGGGCGGGCCTCACGGCCGCACCCTGGGAAGAGGGTGCTCCGCCTGCCGCGCACGTCGCGCGGGCCGCGGGGCTCGTCGTCTGGGCGCAGACGGAGACCGGCCACCTCGGCGTCCTGTCCTCCACGTATGCGGCTGTGCCGGCGCTGCGTGGCGACGACAAGCTCGAGGCGACGTGGCTGCCCCGCCTCGCCTCCCGGGGGTACGAGTCGGGCCTGCGGGTCGCCGGCGAGAAGCTGGGCGGGCTCGCCGGGCTGGCCGTCACCGAGCGGCAGGGCGGTTCGGACCTGCGGGTGAGTACGACGGTGGCGCGGCCCGAGCCGGGCGGCCCGGTCGAGGGCGAACCGACCTTCCGGCTGACCGGGCAGAAATGGTTCGTCTCCGCGCCGATGAGCGACCTGTTCCTGGTGCTCGCGCACGCTCCCGCCGGGCTCACCCTGTTCGCCGTGCCGCGCGTGCTCGAGACCGGGCGGCGCAACACCTGGCGCCTCGCCCGGCTCAAGGACACGCTCGGCAACAGGTCCAGCGCCACGGCGGAGGTCGAGCTCGACGGCACCTGGGGCGTCCGGATCGGCGACGAGGGCCGGGGCCTGCGCATGCTCCTGGGCACGACCTCCGCGATCCGGCTCGACGGGGTGCTCGTGGTCACCGGCGTCATGCGGCATGCCGTCGTCCGCGCCCTGCACCACGCCCGGCACCGGCACGCGTTCGGGTCTCCGTTGGTCGAGAAACCGCTGATGCAGAACGTCCTGGCCGACCTCGCGCTCGAGAGCGAGGCCGCCACCGTGCTCGCCCTGTGGCTGGCCGCCGCGGTGGACGCCGGCGAGACCGACCTGCTGCGGGTCGGGGTGCCGGTCGCGAAGTACTGGTTGAGCAAGCGCGTCGTGTCGGTGGTCGCGGAGGCGCTGGAGTGCCTCGGCGGCAACGGGTTCGTCGAGGAGCACGGCTTGGCCCGCCTCTACCGCGACGCCCCCGTCAGCGCCCTCTGGGAAGGTACGAGCAACGTCACGGCGCTCGACGTCCTGCGGGCGATGTCACTGCAGCCACGCTCGATGGAGGTGCTCCTCGGTGAGGTGGACCGGGCCCGGGGGGCCGATCCGCGGCTGGACCGGGCGATGGACGAGGTCGCGGGGTTCCTCCAGGCGGCGTCCCGGGAGGCCCGGCGCGACCCGGCGGCGGTCGAGGCCGGCGCCCGCTGGATGGTGGAGCGCCTGGCGGTCGTCCTGCAGGCGTCGCTGCTGGTCCGGCACGCTCCCGGCCCCGTTGCCGCGGCGTTCCTCGCGACCCGGGTCAGCGGCGGCGGTGGGGTTCTGCTGGGGACCCTGCCGGTGGGCCGCCGGACCACCCAGGCGATGATCGACCGCGCCCTGCCCGTCTAGCTCCGGTGTCGTGGCCGCGGTCTCGACGGGACCGGAACGCGTTCGACCGGCACAATGAGTCGCTCGTCCTTTCACCCCTCGTGTATGGGAAGTCATGGAAATCTGGCCCGGCAGTCCCTATCCCCTCGGTGCGACCTTCGACGGCGCCGGCACCAACTTCGCCCTGTTCTCCGAGGCCGCACAGCGCGTGGAGCTCTGTCTCGTCGACGACCAGGGAGCCGAGCAGCGCGTCGAGATGACGGAGATCGACGGGTTCGTCTGGCACGTGTACCTGCCCCGGGTCGGTCCCGGGCAGCGCTACGGGTTCCGGGTGCACGGGCGCTACGACCCCGCGTCCGGCCAGCGGTGCAATCCGGCGAAGCTCCTGCTCGACCCCTACGCGAAGGCGATCGAGGGCCAGATCGACGGGGACGAGTCGCTGTTCTCGTACCGGTTCGACGACTTCAACGCCTTCAACGAGGCCGACAGCCTCGGCCACACGATGCTCTCCGTGGTGGTGAACCCCTACTTCGACTGGGGCAACGACCGGCCGCCGCGCCGGGAGTACCACGAGACCGTGATCTACGAGGCCCACGTCAAGGGCCTCACGATGACCCACCCCGGCGTACCCGACGAGATCCGCGGCACGTACGCCGCACTGGCGCACCCCAGCATCATCCAGCACCTCACCGACCTGGGCGTCACCGCGATCGAACTCATGCCGGTGCACCAGTTCGTGCAGGACACGACCCTGCTGGACAAGGGGCTCTCGAACTACTGGGGCTACAACACCATCGGCTTCTTCGCCCCGCACAACGCCTACGCCTCGGCGGGCCAGCGCGGCCAGCAGGTGCAGGAGTTCAAGGCGGCCGTCCGGGCGCTGCACGAGGCGGACATCGAGGTGATCCTCGACGTGGTCTACAACCACACCGCCGAGGGCAACCACATGGGCCCGACGCTGTGCTTCCGCGGCATCGACAACGCCGCGTACTACCGGCTGGTGGACGGCGACCAGGCGCACTACTACGACACCACGGGCACCGGCAACAGCCTGCTCATGCGGCACCCGCACGTGCTCCAGCTGATCATGGACTCGCTGCGGTACTGGGTGACGGAGATGCACGTCGACGGTTTCCGGTTCGACCTCGCCGCGACGCTGGCCCGGCAGTTCCACGAGGTCGACCGGCTCAGCGCGTTCTTCGACATCGTCCAGCAGGACCCGGTGATCTCCCAGGTCAAGCTCATCGCGGAGCCCTGGGACGTCGGCGAGGGCGGCTACCAGGTGGGCAACTTCCCGCCGCTGTGGACCGAGTGGAACGGGAAGTACCGCGACACCGTGCGCGACTTCTGGCGCGGCGAGCCGTCGACGCTCGGCGAGTTCGCCTCCCGCATCACCGGCTCCAGCGACCTGTACCAGGGCGACGGCCGGCACCCCATCGCGAGCATCAACTTCGTCACCGCACACGACGGCTTCACCCTGCGCGACCTGGTCTCCTACAACGACAAGCACAACGAGGCCAACGGCGAGGGCGGGGTCGACGGCGAGAGCCACAACCGGTCCTGGAACTGCGGCGTCGAGGGAGACACCGACGACGAGGCCGTGCTCGCTCTGCGCGCCCGCCAGCAGCGCAACTTCCTCACCACGCTCCTGCTGTCACAGGGCGTGCCGATGATCCTGCACGGCGACGAGATGGGTCGCACGCAGCGCGGCAACAACAACGTCTACTGCCAGGACAACGAGCTGTCGTGGGTCTCGTGGGGCCCCGACGAGGCGAAGGGGCAGCTGCTCGCGTTCGCGCAGCGGATGGTCGCCCTCCGCCGTGACCACCCCGTCTTCCGACGCCGCCGCTTCTTCAAGGGCGCGGCTTCCGAGGGGGGCATGAGCGAGGTCGGCGACATCGCCTGGTTCACCCCCGCCGGAGCCCAGATGCAGCAGCGCGACTGGCAGGACGGGAACGCCCGCTCGGTCGCGTTGTTCCTCAACGGGGAGCGGATCCTGGAGCCCGACAAGCGCGGCCAGACGATCCTCGACGACTCGTTCCTGGTGATCTTCAACGCGCACTACGAGGACCTGGACTTCACCCTGCCGCCCGAGGAGTACGGGACCTGGTGGTCGGTGCTCGTCGACACGGCCGACGACGGCACCTGGTCCGCCGACAGCGGTGACACGTTCGGCCCCGGAGACGTGGTCGTCGTGTCCGCCCGGTCCACGATCGTGCTGCGGCGTCCGCTGCAGGTGGACGACACCTCGGCGCTCACCGCCGCTGCCACCCAGGACCCCGGGACGCCCTCCAGCGCCCGCGCCGTCCGGCGCAGCGGGCCGCAGACGGGTGAGCAGACCGGCGGCGCGAAGCCGGCGGCAACGCCCACCCGCGGCGGCAGCCTGCCGCCGCCGCGGCCCGCGTTGCGCCGTGAGGGCGAGGGGACGCAGCAGTGACCCCCGCGGCACCGGGCCGTGGCGCGGACAGTCCGGCCGCGACCTACCGCTTGCAGGTGCGGCCCGGTTTCGGGTTCGAGGACGTCGCCGCCGTCTCCGACCACCTCGCGGCGCTCGGCGTCACGCACGTCTACCTGTCCCCGGTCCTGGCGGCGACGCCCGGGTCCCAGCACGGGTACGACGTGGTCGACCACTCCCGGCTCAACGACGACGCAGGCGGCCGTCCCGCCTTCGACCGGATGGTCGAGGTGCTGCACGAGCGCGGGCTGCTGGCGGTCGCGGACGTCGTCCCCAATCACATGGCGGTTCCGACCCCGGTCCGGCTGAACGCTGCGCTGTGGAGCGTGCTCCGGGACGGCCCGTCCTCGCCGTTCGCCCGCTGGTTCGACGTCGACTGGAGCGTGCCCGACCGCGCCGTCCTGATGGCGGTGCTCGGCGAGCGCATCGGCGCTGTGCTCGCCCAGGGCCAGCTCACGGTCGACCGCACCGGGGACGAGCCGGTGCTGAAGTACTTCGAGCACGAGTTCCCGATCCGCCCGGGCACCGAGAACCTCCCCTTGGAGGAGCTCGTCGACCGGCAGTGGTACCGGCTCGCCTGGTGGCGGGTCGCGGACGACGAGCTGAACTACCGGCGCTTCTTCGACGTCGACACGCTGGCCGCGTTGCGGGTCGAGGACCCGCAGGTGTTCGCCGCCACCCATGCCCTGCTGCTGGAGCTCGTGGCGTCGGGCGCGCTGCAGGGCCTGCGGATCGACCACCCCGACGGCCTCGCCGACCCGCGCGGGTACCTGCGCCGCCTGGCCGAGGCGACCGGCGGCGTCTGGGTCGTCGTCGAGAAGATCCTGGAGGGCGACGAGCAGCTGCCCGCCGACTGGCCGTGCGCCGGGACGACGGGCTACGACGCCCTCTGGCGGATCGGCGGCCTCTTCGCCGACCCGGCCGCCGCGGCCCCGCTCGGGGACCTGCTGACCGAGCTCACCGGCGAGTCCACCGAGTTCTCCGCCGTCGTCGACGAGGCCAAGCGCGAGGTCGTCGAACACAGCCTGTACGCCGAGGTCAACCGCCTCACCGACCTGCTCGTGGCGATCTGCCACGAGGACATCTCGCTGCGCGACCACACCCGCCGTCAGCTCGGGCTGTGCGTCGTCGAGCTGCTGGTCGCGTTCGACCGGTACCGGGCGTACGTCGTGCCGGGTGAGCCGGCGCCCACCGAGAGCGTCGAGGTGGTCGAGCGGGCCGTCGAGAAGGCCCGCCCCCGGCTTCCGGAGGACGCGTCGGACGCCCTCGAGCTTGTCCGTGACCTCGTGCTCGGGCGGCCCGCCGGCCGTGGGCCGCGGTCGGAGGCGGACGCGGCTCGGCGGGCCGAGTTCGTCGTCCGGTTCCAGCAGACCTGCGGGCCCGTGATGGCGAAGGGCGTGGAGGACACGGCGTTCTACCGGTGGCACCGGCTGGTGGCGCTGAACGAGGTGGGCGGCGAGCCCGAGCACCTGGGCGTGCCGCCGGAGGAGTTCCACGCCTACGCGTCCACCCTCCAGTCGTCGTGGCCCGCCACGATGACGGCCCTGTCGACGCACGACACGAAGCGCTCCGAGGACGTGCGGGCGCGGCTGTTGGCTCTCACCGAGATACCGCACGAGTGGGCCGTCGCGGTCCGCGAGTGCCGGGACGCCGCGAGCAAGCACCACTCCCCCGAGGGCTGGCCCGACCCGGCCACCGCCTACCTCATCTGGCAGACGCTCGTGGGTACCTGGGGATCGGGGGATCCGGCCACGGCCCGCTCGCGGCCGGGCGGTTGCACGAGTACCTCACCAAGGCGATCCGCGAGGCCAAGGTGCACACGTCGTGGACCCGCCCCGACGAGGTGTACGAGAACGCCGTGCACGCCTACGCGGACGCCGTCCTCGACGACGAGGAGCTCCTCGCCTCGGTGGCCGGCTTCGCCACCGGACTGGACGCCGGCGCCCGGGTCGTGATCCTCGGCCAGAAGCTGGTCCAGCTGGCGATGCCGGGCGTGCCTGACGTCTACCAGGGCTGCGAGATGGTCGACCTGTCCCTCGTGGACCCCGACAATCGCCGCGACGTCGACTTCGACGAGCGCCGCAAGCGGCTGCAGCGACTGGACGCGGGCGACAAGCCGGCCGACCTCGACGACGAGAAGCTGCTCGTGACGTCGCGCGTGCTGCGGGCGCGCCGGGAGCACCCCGACTGGTTCGTGGGCCCCGCGTCGGCCTACGTGCCGATGCCGACGTCCACGGGGAACGCGGTGGCGTTCGGCCGCGGCGACGCCGAGCCGGACGGGACCGCCCCGACGGTGAACGCTGTGGCGGTCGCCACCCGCCTGCCCGTCGCCCTCGAACGGCACGGCGGCTGGGGCGAGCACACCCTCGCCCTGCCGGAGGGTGCGTGGCGCGACGAGCTGACCGGCCGCGGGATCGCCGGCGGGACGGTGCGGCTCGGCGACGTCCTCGCCGACCTGCCCGTGGCGTTCCTGCTCCGCGCCTGACCCCCCGGACGTGTGTCACCCCATCGTGATCATTGCGAGCAAATGATCACGATGAGGGGACACACGTGGGTCAGGCGAGGGCGAGGCGGACCTTCTCGGCGTCGACGTCGAAGTCCCCCGCCGGCCACTGCGGGTCGATGTCCGCCAGCGCGTCGAGCAGGAGGTGCTGCACGGCCCACCGGGCGTACCACTTGCGGTCCGCCGGCACGACGAACCACGGCGCCGCGTCCGTCGAGCAGCGCCTCAGCGCGGTCTCGTAGGCCTGCTGGTAGTCGTGCCAGCGGAGCCGCTCGTCGACGTCGTCGGGGTTGTACTTCCAGTGCTTGTCCGGCCGGTCGATCCGCTCGGTGAGGCGCTCCTTCTGCTCCGTCGCCGAGATGTGCAGCATGACCTTGACCATTGTCGTGCCGGCGTCCGTGACCTCCCGCTCGAAGGCGTTGATCTGGTCGTACCGCTGCTCGATGACGTCGGTGGGGACCAGCTCGTGCACACGCGCGATGAGCACGTCCTCGTAGTGCGACCGGTCGAAGACGCCGATCATCCCCGGTGCGGGCAACGCCCTGCGGATCCGCCAGAGGAAGTCGTGCTTGCGCTCCTCCTCCGTCGGCGCCTTGAACGACGTGATCTGCACCCCCTGCGGGTCGACCGAGCCGACGACGTGCCGCATGATCCCGCCCTTGCCCGCCGTGTCCATGCCCTGCACGACCAGCAGCACGCTGCGGCGATCCCCGCCCTTGGAGGCCGCGAAGAGGCGCTCCTGCAGCTCCGACACCCGCTCCGCGGCGAAGGCCAGCGCGGCGACACCCTCCTCCTTCGTGCCGGTGAACCCTGGCGTCGACCGGGGATCGACGGCCTCGAGCTCGATGTCCGGCCCCGCCCTGAGCTGCTCCGCGAGCCGGGTCGGCCCCGCGGGCCCCACCGCCTCGACGGCGCGCCGCTGGAGCGTCTCGACCCGCTCGAGCGTCTTCGCCGCCTCGTGGGCGATCTTCGCCGCCTTCGTCGAACCCTTGCCCTTCGTCATGTAGGGGATCATGGCACCGCTCGGCTCCCCCGTCGTGCGGACTGCGGTGGCGGGCCCCGCCATGGCTGAAAGGTTTGGCGGGTGCACCGATTCACCGTCTGGGCCCCGGACGCCGCCCGGGTCGACCTCGTCCTGACCGCCGCCGGTCCCGGCTCCGGGTCCGACGACACCCCCGAGCGCCGGCTGCCGATGACGCCTACCGGGGACGGCTCGTTCGCGATCGACGTTCCCGAGGCTGGGCACGGCACCAACTACGCCTTCAGCCTGGACGGCGGCCGCCCGCTGCCGGACCCTCGCAGCGCATGGCAGCCCGCCGGGGTGCACGGTCCGAGCCGGGTGTTCGACGCGTCCCGGTACGCCTGGGGGGACGCCGGCTGGCAGGGCAGGGACGTCCTCGGCGCGCTCGTGTACGAGCTGCACGTCGGCACCTTCACCCCGCAGGGCACCCTGGACGCCGCCGTCGAGAAGCTCGACCACCTCGTCGACCTGGGCGTCGACATGGTCGAGATCATGCCGGTCGCCGCCTTCGACGGCCGCTGGGGCTGGGGCTACGACGGGGTCGACCTGTACGCGGTGCACGACCCGTACGGGGGACCGAAGGCGCTGCAGCGCTTCGTCGGCGCCTGCCACGGCCGCGGTCTCGCCGTGTGCCTCGACGTCGTCTACAACCACCTCGGGCCGTCGGGCAACTACCTGGGCTCCTTCGGCCCCTACTTCACCGGCAAGCACGACACCCCCTGGGGTGACGCCGTCAACCTCGACGACACCGGTTCCGAGCACGTCCGGCGCTGGATCATCGACAACGCCCTGCGCTGGTTCGAGGACTTCCACATCGACGCGCTGCGGCTCGACGCCGTCCATGCCCTCCTCGACGACTCCCCCCGGCACCTGCTCGCGCAACTGTCCGACGAGACCGCCGCGCTGGCGGGCCGCCTCGGCCGCCCGCTGTCGCTCGTCGCCGAGAGCGACCTCAACGACCCGCGGATGGTCGAGCCGACGTCCTCCGGCGGCCTCGGCATGACGGCGCAGTGGAGCGACGACTTCCACCACGCGCTGCACAGCACGCTCACGGGCGAGACGCAGGGCTACTACGTCGACTTCGAGGGCGTCGACGTCGTCGCGCGGACGCTGACGCAGGTGTTCCGGCACGCCGGCGACTTCTCGGCGTTCCGTGGCAAGGACTGGGGCAAGCCCGTGGACCCGGCCCGCCATCGGGGGCACCGCTTCCTCGGCTACCTGCAGGACCACGACCAGGTGGGCAACCGGGCCGTCGGCGACCGGATCAGCGCCACGGTCTCCCCCGGCCGCCAGGCGGCGGGCGCGGCGCTGTACCTGACGTCGCCCTTCACGCCGATGGTCTTCATGGGTGAGGAGTGGGCGGCCTCGACGCCGTGGCAGTTCTTCACCGACTTCCCCGACCCGGATCTCGCGGCGGCGGTGCGCAACGGGCGCCGGTCGGAGTTCGCGGAGCACGGCTGGGACGCCGAGGACGTGCCCGACCCGCAGGCGCCGTCCACCCGTGAATCGAGCGTCCTCGACTGGGCCGAGCCCGGCAAGGACGCCCACGCCCGCATGCTCGGCTGGTACCGGGACCTCGTCGCGCTTCGGCGCAGCGAGCCCGACCTGCAGGACGACGACCTGCGCCATGTGCACGTCGACACCGGGCCGGACCGCCTGGTGGTCCACCGCGGGGCCTTCCGCGTGCTCGTGAACCTGGGCGCCGAGCCCGCCGAGTTCGAGGTGCCCGAGGTGGCCGAGGTCCGGTTGGCATGGTCCGAGCCCGAGCGGACGGAGACGGGCCTGCGGCTGCAGCCGGACGACGTGGCGATCGTCCGGGTCTAGGGGTCCGGGTCCAGGGGCCGGATCTAGAGGCGGGACGCCCCGACGGTTCGGCACGCGCGGCTCGGCGCGGGCGCTGCCGCCGGCGCGCCGGGGCTCGGCCGGCGTCGGCGTCCAGGCCGCGCTGCTCGATCGACCCCCAGGTCGATCCGCGCGGCGCTGACGGCGAGGGCCCGGCGCTCGGGGGCCCTGACGCCCATGAGCTTGAGGAAGACGTTCCACAACACGGCCCGGGCGTACCGCCGCAGCCCGAGGCACATCGCAGCGGTGCCCAGGGCGGGTGTGCTCACCTGCGCCACGTGCCACCAGTCGGACATCGCCGCCTCCGTGCCGCGCACGGCTGTCGCTGTGGAGCTCGCTTCGACGCGGCTACCTGCTACGTCGCCCGGGGCGGCCGCACCGAAACCGGGAACGGACAAAGCGACGCCATGATCCCCCGTCCGCGGCCGGCCGTCACGGACCGTCATCGCGGTCGGTGGTGCTCTCGGCTCCCCATGTCACGCCAGACATGGGTGTCACGCACAAAGGACATGGGGCAACTGCTTGTGACCACGCTCCTCCGAATGCTTGAGTCCGAAGACGGTCCGAGGGGGACCGCCACCCGGTGATGCCCACAGGCAGGAGACCCACGTGGCACGACGACTTCTTCTCGCGGCGACAGGCGTCATCGCGCTGGCCGCCGCCGGCCTCGGCACGACGGCGGCGAACGCCGCCGCGCCCGCGGCCAGCAGTGCGAAGATCACCACGGTGCACTCGTGCGCGAAGGCCTCGAGGGGTCATGCGCAGTGTTACGCCGTCGCGCGCATCGACGCGGCTGCGGCAGCGGCCACGGCCAGGATGGCGTCCGGCGCGAAGGGTGGCGTGAACCCGAACGTCACGCCCTCGGGGTACGGGCCCACCGACCTCCGCAGCGCCTACAAGCTGACCACGTCTGGCAGCAGCAGCCAGACCGTCGCGATCGTCGACGCCTACGACGACCCGACCGCCGAGCCTGATCTTGGGACCTACAGGTCGCAGTACGGCCTTCCGGCGTGCACGACCGCGAACGGCTGCTTCAAGAAGGTCAACCAGAACGGCGTGCAGGGCAGCTATCCGCGCACGGACGGCGGGTGGGCGCAGGAGATCTCCCTCGACCTCGACATGGCGAGCGCCATCTGCCCCGGCTGTCACATCCTGCTCGTCGAGGCCACCACCCCGTCGTTCGCCAACCTCGGTGCGGCGGTGAACCGGGCCGCGGCCATGGGCGCCACCGTCATCAGCAACAGCTACGGCGGGAGCGACGCGTCCGACGCGAGCTACGGCTCGTACTACAGGCACCCGGGTATCGCAGTCACCGTCAGCAGCGGTGACAACGGCTACGGGGTCGAATATCCCGCGTCGTCCTACTACGTGACGGCCGTCGGCGGCACCCACCTCGTGCGCAGCAGCACCAGCAGGGGTTGGACCGAGACCGCCTGGTCGGGGGCCGGCAGCGGCTGCTCCGCGTACAACACGAAGCCGTCCTGGCAGACGGCCACGAGCTGCAGCAGGCGCGCGGTCGCCGACGTCTCGGCGGTCGCCGACCCGGCCACCGGCGTCGCCGTCTACGACTCCACGGCGTACCAGGGCCTCTCCGGCTGGCTCGTGTTCGGCGGGACCAGTGTGTCGTCCCCGATCATCGCGTCGGTGTACGCGCTGGCGGGCAACGCGGCGTCGGTGAACTACGGCTCTTACCCGTACGGCCACACGTCGTCGCTCTTCGACGTGACGAGCGGCAGCAACGGCTCCTGCTCGACCACGAAGTGGTGCCACGCGGTGGCCGGATGGGACGGGCCGACCGGGCTCGGCACGCCGAACGGCACCGGAGCCTTCTGATCCACCGAACCTGAGCCGGGGTGGCGGTACGGGGGTGCCGCCGCCCCGGCCCACCCCCTTGTCCGTCCCGCAGAAGAACGCTCCGCGGCGACGTGCCCGGCCGCAACCACCCCCAAGGTGCTCCACCACGCCGAATCGTCGGCGTATCGGCCCACCTTGGGGGTGGTTACGACGGCGGGGGTCCGGGCTCCGCCTCCAGGCGACCGGCCCCGGTCAGCTGAGCCCCCTCGCGGGCCAGCGCCACGAGCCGCGACAGGGTCCTCCGGTACTTCTTGCGGTAGCCGCCCCGCAGCATGTCCTCGCTGAACACCCGGTCGAGCGGCTCGCCGCTCGCGAGCACGGGGATGTCGCGGTCGTACAGCCGATCCGCCAGCACCACGAGCCGCAGCGCCACGTTCTGGTCGGGCACCTCCCGCACACCGGTGAGGCAGACCGCGCTGACGCCGTCCAGCAACGCCCCGTACCGGCTGGGATGCACCGACGCCAGGTGGCCCAGCAGCTCCCCGAAGTCGTCGAGAGTGGCTCCGGGGTGACCCGCGGCCGACGCGGCGACCACCGCCGGGGCCAACGGTGGCGGTGGCGCGGGCAGCCCCCGGTGCCGGTAGTCCTGCCCCTCGACGCGCACGACGTCGAACTGCGCCGCGAGCCCCTGGATCTCGCGCCGGAAGTCGTCCGCGGCGAACCGCCCCTCGCCGAGCGCGTCGGGCAGCGTGTTCGACGTCGCGGCCAGCCGGACGCCGCCGTCCGCGAGCTCCCTCATCAGACGGGACATCAGCACGGTGTCGCCGGGGTCGTCGAGCTCGAACTCGTCCACGCACACCAGCCGGAACCCCGACAGGCCCTCGACCGCAGCGCGGAAGCCGAGCGCGCCGACCAGATGTGTGTAGCCGACGAACGTCCCGAACGCGGCCGGCGCGTCGGCCGCGTGCCACAACGAGGCGAGCAGGTGGGTCTTGCCGACCCCGAACCCTCCGTCGAGGTAGACCCCTGCGGGACCACTGGGCTCGGCGCGCCCGCCGAACCGCCGCCACCGCCTGCCGCCCGCCCTGGCGCGGACGTCGTCCGCGAACCGCTCCAGCCGCTCGACCGCAACCGCCTGGCTGGGCTCCGCCGGGTCCGGCCGGTACGTCGAGAACCGTTCGGCCGCGAACCGCGGCGGCGGCACGAAGTCGGCCAGGAGTTGCTCGGGCGGCACCTGCGGGTGCCTGTCGACGAGCCGGCCGGGATGGTGCTCGGGCGCGTCCACCCGAGCAGGGTAGGGGCGCCCCGACGGGAGCCCGGGCCCGGGCCGTGGGAGGATCGAGGGGGCCGGGGCCCCGCTCGAAAGGGGCCAGAGAGGGGTGGGTGCGATCAGCAACAGCGACGACCTGCCGGAGGCGATGGCCGCCATCGTGCAGGACTTCAACGCCGTGTCCGAACGGGACCGGCTGCAACTGCTGCTCGACTTCAGCCGCGAGCTGCCGCCGCTGCCGCCGGAGCTCCAGAGCCACCGCGACGCGATGGAGCCGGTGCCCGAGTGCCAGTCCCCCGTCTTCCTCCTCGTGGAGGTCGAGGGTCCGGACGCCGCCGACAGCCGGGTGCACCTGTGGTTCGACGCGCCCGCCGAGGCGCCCACGACGCGCGGGTTCGCGGGGATCCTGCGCGAGGGCCTGGAGGGGCTCAGCGCGCCGGAGGTCCTGGCGTTGCCGGACGACGTCCCGGACCGGCTCGGGATCGGAACCGCCGTGAGCCCTCTGCGGCTGCGCGGCATGGCGGGCATGCTGGCCCGGATCAAGCGGCAGGTGCGTGCGAAGCAGCCGGCCGCGTGAGCCCGGCCAGGCCGGCGCCGTGAGGCGCGCGTGAGCGACCTGCGCCTGCTGCTCCCCGGCCCTGCCGTCGTCGGGGACCTGGAGCGGAACCGCGGCGACGCCCTGCAGGCGCTGGCCGATCTGTACGCCTACCCCGATCCGGTCCCGTCCGGCGGGTACGTGCGGGCGAACATGGTCGCGTCGCTCGACGGGGCGGCCGGGGACCTCACCGGATCGAGCCGCGGCATCAGCAGGCCGGCGGACGTGGCGGTCCTCGGCGTCCTGCGGGCACTGGCCGACGTCGTCCTGGTCGGGGCGGGGACGGCACGAGCCGAGAACTATCGTCCCCTGCCCGCCCGGCCCGCCTTCGCGGAGCGGCGCGCTGCGGCGGGGCAGGGAACGGCCGCGGTCGTCGCCGTCGTGACCGGCTCCGGGGAGCTCGACCCCGACTCGCCGCTGTGGGCGCCGCGCGCTGCGAGCCTCGTCGTCACGTGTGAGACGGCGCCGCTGGCGCGGCTGCGCGCACTCGTGGGCGGCGAGCGGGTCGTCGTCGCCGGCGAGGAGTCGGTCGACCCGGTGCGGGCCGTCGGCGCGCTCGCGGACCGCGGGCTGCGACGCGTGCTCGTCGAGGGCGGCCCGACCCTGCTCGGCAAGATCGTGGCGGCGGGCGTTCTGGACGAGCTGTGCCTCACCTGGTCTCCGGTGGTCGTCGGCGGTGGCGCGCCACGGATCGCGCACGGGGCCCCCACGGAGCTCCCGCTGCGGGCGGCGCACCTGCTCGAGGCGGACGGCCTGCTCCTCGGCCGCTGGACCGTGGTCGCCCGGCGCGCCTGACGTGATGGGTTCGCCTGGCGGCCGCAGGGCGTGGAACGATGTGCGCCGCGGCATGCCCGCGGCTCGGACGGTCGAGACGGTTCGGCGGAACGGAACCCAGGAGAGGACTGCAGGCGCCGCATGAGGATCCTCCACGTGAGCGACGCCTACCTGCCCAAGCAGGGCGGGATCGAGATCCAGGTCAGCGACCTGGCCCGCCGGCAGGCCGAGACGGGGCACGACGTCACCGTCCTCACCTGCGCGCCCGACCTGAGCGGGCGGCGCCGGCGCACCGGAGTGGGGGTGCCGGACCCGGAACCCCCGGTGCCGGGCGGCCCGGTGCCCGAGCTGCGCGTGGGCATCCCGTGGTGGACGCCGCGGGGCGCCAACGAACAGGTGTACGCGATCCTGCGCCGGGACCGCCCGGACGTCGTGCACGCTCACCTGTCCGTGCTCTCCCCGCTGTCGATCCTCGTCGTGCGGGCGGCGGCCCGCGAACGCGTCCCCGTGGTCATGACCCTGCACTCGCTGTGGTGGCTGGCGACCCCGCTGTACGCGATCGCCCACGTCCTGCTCGGCTGGGGGCGCTGGCCCGTCGCCTGGACGGCTGTCAGCGAGCTGGCCGCGACACCCCTGCGCCGGATCGTCGGCCACGCCGGCGAGGTCACGGTGCTGCCGAACGGCGTCGAGCCCGCGGATTGGCGGGTTGACCCCGTCGCCCGCGACCCGCGGGAGGTCGTCCTCGTCAGCGTGATGCGCCTGGAGCCCCGCAAGCGGCCGATGGCGTTGCTGAGGATGGTCCGGGCCGCCCGTCGCGCGCTGCCGGCCGGCGTCCGGCTGCGCCTCGTCCTCGTCGGCGAGGGCCCGCTGCGGGCCCGGGTCGAGCGGACGTTGCGCCGGCACGGGATGGCCGCGGACGTCGAGCTCCCCGGCAGGCTCGACCGGGCCGGCATCCGCGAGCTCTACCGGCGCGCTGACGTCTACATCGCGCCCGCCACCCTCGAGTCGTTCGGGATCGCCGCGCTGGAGGCGCGCTGCGCGGGCCTCCCGGTGCTGGCCCGCAGCCGGACGGGGATCGCGGACTTCATCGCCGACGGCGTCGAGGGCCTGCTCGCCCGCAACGACCTGGCGCTCGCGCGTGAGCTGGCGCGGGTGGCGGCGGACGCCGGTCTGCGCGCGCGGCTCACCGAGCACAACCGCTCGGTCCGCCCGGAGGCCGGCTGGGGCGAGGTCCTGCAACGCTGCGAGCTCGCCTACAAGGCCGCCGTCGAGCTCTCCCCCGCCCGCCGGGAGCCGGCCCGGCACTGACCGCCGTCCCGGGCGGGGCCCGCAGGCGTGACATGCGGCCGCGCCGCCGTCCCGGCTCGGACGGCGGCGCGACATGTGGAGAGCGTCAGGCGTGCTCGCCGCTGGCGAACTCCTGGTCCGACATCCGCAGCACCCGGACGCCGACAGTGACCAGCGCGATCGCGACCAGCGTGGCACCGGAGCCGGCCCGGACCAGGGTGTGCGCGCCGTAACCGATCACCCAGCCGGCCAGCATGAGGACCATCGGCAGCCAGGAGGTCCACCGCGCGCGCCACATGGCGGCGAGCACGAGGACCAGGCCGAAGATCGTCCCGAAGGCGCTCGGCAGGGCGATCGCGAGCATCCCGGGCAGCGAGATCCCGTCCTCGACCGCCACGGCCTGAGCGAGCGAGAGGTGCTGGGCGATGGACAGGTCGTAGGCGTCCGTGACGAGCAGCCCCGAGAGGCCGCTGCCGAGGACGCCGAGCACGACCGCCGCGGCTGCCAGCTTCGGGGAGCGCCGGCGGGCCAGCCGGGCGAGCACGAACACCGTGGGCACGAAGAGCAGGTAGCCGTAGTGCAGGAGCACCATCGACAGCATCGCCATCGGGGGGTTGCTCAGCAGCGAGTGGAGGTAGGCGTCCTGGCCGCCGGCGTTCTCCCACGGGCAGGTGAGGAACCCGGCGAGGGTGACGACGCCGGCCGCGACGATCGCGGCGCCCGACGCCCGGCGGCGCAGCCGCGTGCCGCGCTCCACCTGGCTGCCGGGAGCGTGGACCGGGCCGGAGGTGGAGCCGAGGTGCTGGAGGGTGCTGCTGGTCATGGCTGTTCTCCCGTCTCGGGCCGCCTTCGTCGGCGGCGACAGGAGGATGGTGGCCGCGGCGGCGTCCCGGGCGCCTGAGCCCGACGTCCCCTCCGGCCGGGCAGTTCTCGTCGGGACCCCGACACGCGACCTTATCCCAAGGAATTCCTTGATCCCCAAGAATTCCTTGATCGTGGCGGAGGGGTCAGAGCTCCAGGAGGAACCGGGCGACGGCGCTGTCCCAGCCCTCGGGGTCGACGTTCCACTCCTTCGTGTGCCGGGCGCCGGTGCTCGGGACGTACGTGACGACGTCCGGGCGCGCCATGGCGAGCCGCCGGGACGGCTCGGCCGGGACGAACTCGTCGTCGTCGCTGTGGATGATCAGTAGTGGCACCCGCAGCTCCGCCGCCCGGGACACCCAGTCGAGCCGGTCCAGTGACAGCGGGGCGTCGACCCCGAGCAGGCGACGGGCGCCCCGGTGCTGCAGCACGGCCTGGGCGAGCCGGCCCACCGGGTCCGGGACGCCGTTCAGGCGGGCGTGGTGGCCGAGCACGTGCCGCCAGTCGAGGACCGGCGCGTCGAGGACGACGGCCCGCACCCGGTCGGCCGCCCACGATCGGGCCACGACCTGAAGGACGATCGCCCCGCCCATCGACCAGCCGAAGAGCACTACCTCGGCCGCGCCCCGGTCGGCGGCGACGAGCAGGGCGGACTCGACGTCCTGCCACTCGGCGTCCCCGAGGTGGTAGCGGCCGCCCGCGCTGCGGGGGGCGCCGGGATCGTTGCGATAGCTGACCACCAGAGCGGGGAAGCCGAGGCGGTGCAGCACCGGCAGGGCCCGCAGGGACTCCTCCCTGGTCGCGCCCCGGCCGTGCACGAGGACGGCCCAGGTGTCCCTGGCGGGGACCGTCGTCGCCGGCGGGACGTACCAGGCAGGCATGGTGCCGAGCTCCGTCGGCACCGCGACGTCCTCGTAGGGCAGGCCCAGCGCCGCCGGCGTCCCGGCGTGGAAGTACTGGTTCCAGCGGGCCGGGCCTTCCCGGAGCCGGCCGCGGTCGACCCCCAGCAGCCGTCGGGTCACCGTGCGAGCCTGCTCGTCGTGGTCCAGCACCTCGCCGACCCGGGCGTGCCCCTCGCCGCCGTCGAGCCACAGGCCGTAGCGGCCCGGCGCGATCGTCTCCTCGGTGGCGCGCAGGGTGAGGGTGCCCGCGCCGACCGCGAGCACCTCGACGTCGTCGGGCCGCTCCGCCTCCGGAGTCACGACCCGCCGGGCGTAGACGGTCGCGAGCGCCGAGACGCCCACGCCGGCGGCGACCGCCACCGCGGCCCCGACGACGGCGCCGCGGCGGGCGGCGCTCACCGGCCTCTCCCGGGCGCGGCCGTTCCCGCCGGGGCGGCGATCAGAGGACGTCGGGGCAGGAGCATGCTGCGATTGCTGCCGACCCATGGGCACCGCTGCCCGGCAGAGTGGCGACGGCTAGGGTTGACGCGCCGGATTGCTCGCCGGTGTGCGGAGTCGAGAGGAGCCTGCGCGGTGGTCGAGTCCCTCGTCGTCCTCGCCGAACATGCGCTGTCGTTCGCGGACGCGCAACGGCTCGTCGCCCTGCACGATCCCGACCGGCCGGCGGTGCGCGTCCTCGTGCCCGCGGGCGGGCGGCGCAACGTGCTCGTCGACGTCCTCGACCACCTGAGCCTGCTGCAACTGCGCGAAGCCTTCGGAGCCGTACAGGGTCACGTCGAGCGGACTCCCGCCCAGGCCGAGGCAGCTGTGCGCGGCAGCGTCGCCGAGCTGCAGCGCCTGGGCTGCGAGGCGAGCGGTGAGGTCGTCACGGGCGACCCGGTGGCGGCGCTGGACGCCGAGGTGCAGGCGGGCGCGGAAGAAGTGGTGATCGTCACGGCGCCCCACGCCGTCGAGGACACGTTGCACCGCGACTGGGCATCGGTCGCCCGGGACCGTCTCGGTGTCCCCGTCCTGCATGTGTACGCCGACTCGAGCTGGGTCGGGTGACCCCGGGACAGCCGCTCAGGTGGCGCCCTTCTGGAGCATGTTCCAGGCGGACGTGAAGAGCAGGGACGACGCGACGAGCGACAGCGCCAGGAGGTACGGCGGCGAGTTGGAGTAGTTCAGCGTCGCCAGCCCGAGCCAGACGGCGAGCACGAGCACGAGCACCATGGGGCCGCGGTTCTCCCGGACGGGCGTCCCCGCGCCGGCCGGAGCATCCAGTGCCGCGGCCTGGATCGGTTGCCCCACCGCGACCGTCCTCCCCCCGACTGCCGGCTGTCGTGAATGACGACTTCGTCGGACGGGATGACCCTCCCCTGGTTGGACCGGTCGGACTCGGCCACCCTGTCTGCACGCGAGGCTTGTTCCGCCTCCGCTGCCTTCTTCTTCCCCGCGCCACGCTCCTGGATGCCGAGGAGGCCCTGGGCGACGAGGATCAGCGCGGCGAGCAGGGCGGGCACCCGCAGCCATCCACTGGCCTGTGGACCCGCCGCCAGATTCGCCACTCCGAGCGCAATGCCGAGCACGAGGCAGGCATCGGGCAGGAATCGCCACACACCACTCGAGTCGCCTTCCACGAAGCAAGCGTAACCGGATGTGCCCTCGGACGGAGAGCCAGGAAGCCGTGAGACGAAGAGGCGGGTCGGGAACGTCCCCGGCCCGGCGGCGGTTGGCAGGAGCATGAGCACGGATCTCCCCGCCACGTCCACCCGCCGCTATCCCGTCACCCTGGACGACGCCGAGTGGCGGCGCCGGCTCAGCGCGCAGGAGTACGCGGTGCTGCGGCAGGCCGGGACCGAGCGCGCCTACACGGGCGAGTACTGGGACGACCACACCGAGGGCGTGTACGCCTGCCGCGCCTGCGACAGCGAGCTGTTCCGCAGCACCGAGAAGTTCGACAGCCATTGCGGCTGGCCGTCGTTCTTCGCCCCGCTCGCCGGCGACCGGGTCGAGTACCTCGAGGACCGGTCCCTGGGGATGCGCCGGGTCGAGGTGCGCTGCGCCACCTGCGGCTCCCACCTCGGGCACCTGTTCGAGGGCGAGGGTTACGACACACCCACCGACCAGCGCTACTGCATCAACTCGATCAGCCTGCGGCGCGTCCCCAGGCAGGACGCGGCGGGCTAGGGGTCCTCGGTCCGGCCCTCGCGTCGTCACTGTGCGTCGCTAACCCGTACTTCCCTGCATCCGCCGACCGGGGTCCAGTAGCTTGGGAGCACAATCGCCCGGCATGATCGACAAGGCTTGAGGATGCAGACCCTTTATCGACGAATGCTTCGGCTTCTCCCGCGCCTCGGCCTTCAGGTGACCGACCTCGGACCGGGCGCCGCGGTGGTCGCACGTCACGGCGGGCCGTACCGGGTGACCGACGTCGCTCCCGGGACGACGCTGCTCTCCCGGCGTGAGCGCTTCGCCGTGACCGGCGTGAACGAGGACACCTGGATCCTGCGGCGGACCGGCGGCGGGCGCGCCAAGATCCATCGCGAGGGCGTCGTCCCGTTGGGCGACACGGCAGCCCTGCTGTTCCTGGAGGATCCGAAGGACCAGGACGAGCGCAGGTTCCAGCTCTCGGCCGCTGGTTTTCTGTGTGTGCAGCACGTGAGCGCGATGCTCGGGCTGTACGGCGTGAACTGCGTCTTCGACGTCGGCGCGAACACCGGCCAGTACGCCAGGCAGCTGCGGAAGAACGGCTACACCGGCCGCATCGTGTCCTTCGAGCCCACCTCGGCGGCGTTCGAGCGGCTCGAGAAGGCCGCCGCGAAGGACCCCGACTGGCAGGTGTACCGGTGCGGGCTCGGCCGCGAGGAGAGCACCGCCGAGATACACACCGGCTGGATGACGATGAACTCCCTGCTGCCGCCCAGTGACTACGGCAAGGGCCGCTACAAACGGTTCAGCGAGTCCGACACCGAGGAGATCCGCATCCGCCGGCTCGACGAGGTGATGGACGAGACCCTGGCGGGCATCGCCGACCCGGTCCCGTACCTGAAGATGGACACCCAGGGGTTCGACCTCGAGGTGTTCGCCGGCGCCGGCAAGCGGATCGCGGACTTCGTCGGCATGCAGTCCGAGGTCGCGTGCCTGCAGCTGTACGAGGGCAGCCCCAGCATGGCGGAGTCGATCGCCACGTACGAGGCCGAGGGGTTCGGCATCTCCGGGATGTACCCGGTGACCCGCGAGCCGGCCACCGGACGGGTGGTCGAGTTCGACTGCGTGATGGTGCGTGCGGAGGCCGCGCCCGCGCCGCCGGACTGAGGCGCCGCAGGACCTGACCCGTTGCCTCAGAGGGCCGCGACGATCTCCGCGAGCGGCTGCCGGGGGCCGGCGAAGAACGGCACCTCGTGCCGTACGTGCCGGCGGGCGCCGACGTTCCGCAGGTCGCGCATCAGGTCGACGATCCGGTGCAGCTCGTCCGCCTCGAACGCGAGAATCCACTCGTAGTCGTTCAGGGCGAAGGCGCTGACCGTGTTCGCCCGGACGTCCGGGTACGGGCGGGCCGCGCGGCCGTGCTCGACGAGCAGCCTGCGACGCTCGTCCTCCGGCAGCAGGTACCACTCGTACGACCGCACGAACGGGTACACGGACAGGTAGCCGCGCGGCGCCTCCCCCGCCATGAACGCGGGCACGTGCGCCTTGTTGAACTCGGCGGGGCGGTGCAGCCCCACCACGGACCAGACCGGCCGCAGGTGACGGCCCAACGCACTGCGCCGCAACTCCCGGTACGCCTGCTGCACCGTCTCGACGTCCGGTGCGTGCCACCACACCATCAGGTCGGCGTCCGCCCGCAGTCCTCCGACGTCGTACCAGCCGCGCACCACCAGGTCCTTGCCGGCGAGCCCGGCGACCGACTGTTCCGCCTCGGCCGCGAGTCGCGCGCGGTCGTCGGGCAGGGGCCTGGCCGCCGCGTCGAGCGCGAACACGGACCACATCGTGTAGCGGATGGTCTCGTTGATCTCCCGCGACCGGGAGGGATCGGTGCGGCCGTCGGGCTGCGTCATGCCCCGCATTCTTCCTCGCCGCGCGTCCTCCGCACCCGGCGGCCCCCGGCCAGCACCGCGTCCGCCGCCCGCGAGGCAGTCGCGATGCAGGCAGGGATGCCGACACCGCCGACCGCCGCGCCCGCGAGCGCCAGCCCGGGGACGGCGGCGACCGCGGCGAGCGCGCGCTCCATCGCGTCCACGTGACCGACGGCCGGCTGCGGCAGTCCCCCGCCCCAACGCACCACCCGGACGGCGACCGGCCGCAGCTCCCGGCCGAGCAGGTCCCCCAGGTCCGCGAGGGCCAGCCGAGCCAGGTCGGCGTCGTCGCGCTGCAGCACCGCCTCCTCCCCCGCCCGCCCCAGCGAGGCCCGGACGACGGCCAGCGCCGGGTCGAGCTCGTCGACCCAGCCCCACTTGTTGGAGGCGTACGTGGCGGCCTTCACGGCCCGCCCCTCGATCGGCGGCACGAGCAACCCCGAACCGGTCAGCCCCGCGACCTGGGGGCGGGGCAGCAGCGCCGCGACGAGGGCCACGCTCGCCGTCGACACGCCGGCCAACTCGCGCGCCGCGAGCGGGACCTCCGCGCGCAGCAAGCGGGCCGCGGGCGCCGGCGGGACCGCGAGCACGACGGCGTCGGCCTCGACCCTTTCCGGCCACGGCACGGCGCCCGTGACCAGACGCCAGCCGGTGGCCGTGCGATGCAGCTCCCGGACGGTCACGCCGGTGCGCACCTCCACCCCCGCCTCCACCAGCCGCTCCGCGAGCCGCAGCGGCAACCGGCCGAGCCCCCCGCGCAGTCCCGCGAAGACCGGCCGGGGGCGCTCGTCCCCGCCGGCTCCGCCCTGCGGCGTCATCCGGCGGACGGCAGCGAGAAGGGGCTCCCCCGAGCCGGCGACGTCCCACAGGGCAGGAACGGTGGCACGCAGCGACAGCCGGTCGGCGCGGCCCGCGTACACGCCTCCGAGCAGGGGCTCGACGAGCCGGTCCACGACGGCTGTTCCGAGCCGCCCGGCGACGAACGAGGCGACGTCGACGTCCGCAACGGCCCGGCGGTCGGAAGGGCCGTCCGGCCGGCCGTACGCCAGGGCCGGCGGCGGCGAGGGCTCCGCAGCCACCCGCTCGATCTCCGCCGGCGTCAGCACGCCCGCGAGCACCTCAGGCCGGCCGGGGACGCCCATCACGGTGCCGGTCGGCAGCGGATGCGCCACGCCGTCGCGGACGACCTTCGCCGCCGCTGTGGCCGGATGCACCACGTCGGCCCCCAGCCCGAGGTCCGCGAACAGCTCGAGCGCTTCGGGCCGCCGGGCGAGCACGGATTCGGCGCCGAGGTCGACCTCGACGTCCCCCACCGCCCCGACGAGGAGCTTCCCGCCCACCCGCGCCGACTGCTCGAGCACCACGACGCGCGGCGGGTCGGGGCGCCGGGCCAGCCGCCAGGCCGCGGTCAGCCCTGAGATGCCGCCCCCGACGACCACGACGGTGGGCCGATTCGCTCGAATGGGAATCCCGCCGCTGCTCACCGACCGAGCGTGCCACGCGCGCCGGGGCCGCCCTTCGCCCGCCCCGCCGCTCCACCCCCAGCTGACGATCAAGGAAAAGTTGGGTGTTTGCCCGGCCACGGAGCGTTTCCTAGCTTGATCCCCAACTTTTCCTTGATCCCAAGCTTTTCCTTGATCGTCGGAAAATGTTGGGGGGGAGGTCAGGTTCCCTCGTGGACCCAGTCGACGATCCGGGCCAGGACCTCGGGGTCGGCGTCCGGGGGCACCCCGTGGCCCAGGTTGAAGACGTGGCCGCGGGCGGCACGGCCGGCCGCCAGCGCCTGCCGGACGCGCTCGCGCAGCACCGGCAGCGGGGCGAACAGCAGCGCCGGGATCGAGGTTGCCCTGCAGTGAGAAGCCGGGGCCGACCCGGCGGGCGGCCTCGTCGAGCGGCACCCGGAAGTCGACGCCGACGACGTCCGCGCCCGCCGCGCCCATGTCCGCCAGCAACTCCCCGGTGCCGACCCCGAAGTGGATCCGCGGTACGCCGAGCGCGGCAAGAGGCTCGAGCACGGCGCTGGAGGCCGGCTGCACGAGCGCGCGGTAGTCGGCCGCCGGCACGGCGCCGACCCAGGAGTCGAAGAGCTGCACGGCACTCGCCCCGGCTTCGGCCTGCACCCGCAGGAACGTGCCGGAGATCTGGGCGAGCCGGGCGAGCAGGTCGCGCCACAGCTCCGGCTCGCCGTACATGAGCGACTTCGTCCGGTGCAGGTCGCGGCTGGGGCCGCCCTCGACAAGGTAGCTGGCGAGCGTGAACGGCGCTCCGGCGAAGCCGATCAGGGGGGTCGGCCCGAGCTCGGCGACCAGGCTGCGCACGGCCTCGGCGATGTCCGGCACGTCCGTCGCGTCGAGCGGGCGGATCCGCTCGACGTCGGCGCGGGTCCGCACCGGTTCGGCGATCACCGGCCCGACGCCGGGCACGATGTCGAGGTCGATCCCCGCGGCCGCCAGGGGCACGACGATGTCGGAGTAGAAGATGGCGGCGTCCACCCCGTAACGCCGGACGGGCTGCAGCGTGATCTCCGTGACGAGCTCGGGCCGGCGGCACGAGGTCGAGCATGGGGACGCCCTCGCGCACCTTCCGGTACTCGGGCAGCGACCGGCCGGCCTGGCGCATGAACCACACCGGCGTACGGGACGTGGCCTCGCCGCGGCAGGCGCGCACCAGATCGGAACCGGCGGGGGACGCGGCGTCGGTCGGGGTGCTCACGGGCGAGATCCTCGCATGCGGCGCCCTTGACCGCGCGTGACCGCCAGAGGGGTACGAACGTCCAGCGCGTCGTGACACCCCGTGAGGGGTCGGGCCTCGTACGCTATCCAATCGTGGCCGTTCGGAGGATGCCCGACGAGGCGCCCGAGGAGTTCCTCGTGGCGGTGCGTCGGGCTGCGCGACGTCCGGCTGCGTCCCGAGGTGATCCTCGAGGAGGTCCCGGCGCCGCAGCGGATCGCGCCGCACGCGCTCGCACTCAGCGCTGACGTCGTCGTCGACGACGAGGAGCTCGCAACCGGGCGGTTCGTCCTGCTGCACGACCCCGCCGCGCCCGAGGCGTGGGAGGGGACCTTCCGCGTGGTCAGCTTCGTACGCGCCGTGCTCGAGCCCGAGCTCGGCGCCGACCCCTTGCTGGGGCAGGTGGGCTGGTCCTGGCTCGAGGACTCGCTGAGCGCGTCCGGCGTCGCCGCGACCGCCGTGGGCGGCACCGTGACGCGCGTGGTCTCGGAGAGCTACGGCGCGCTGGCGGCCAAGCCCGCCACGGTGGAGCTCGAGGTCCGTGCCTCGTGGACGCCGCTCGACGACCTCGCGGAGCACCTCGTCGCCTGGTCGGTGCTGCTGTGCACGGTGGGCGGGCTCCCGCCGCTGCCGGAGGGTGTCGCGCCGCTCGCCCGCAAGCGCTGATCCACTCCTCCGCCCGGGCTGCTCCATCCCCCGGGAGGAGGCCCGGTGGATCATCTGCGTGCCCGCGGGGCCGCTGCGTCACGCTGACGGCTGCCCGCCGAACGGCTCAAGCCCCTTCCACCTGCTGCCGATCCTCCAGGTACGTCGTCATCGACCGATGGCGCGCCCAGCATGGAGGTCTGAGTGACCACGGTGATCGAGCGAACCGGTGTCCCCGTCCCCCGTCCAGGCCGCTTCGCGGCCCTCGTCGTCGTGGCCAGCCCCGCCCTGCGTGAGGCCGTCGCGTACACCCTGCGCGCCCTCGGAGCCCGGCACGTGCTCGAGGTCTCGACCGTGGCGGAGGCCCGCCTGCGGGCCGCGGCCGGCGTC
The DNA here is from genome assembly GCA_963786765.1 of uncultured Actinomycetota bacterium. Taxonomy (GTDB): domain Bacteria; phylum Actinomycetota; class Actinomycetes; order Actinomycetales; family Kineosporiaceae; genus DATKNA01. The sequence goes on from CAWBAJ010000012.1 coordinate 84,403, forward strand.
GCGGACCTGTGCGTCGCCGAGGCCGGGCTGCCGGACGGGTCCGGCATCGCCCTGGTGCGCGAGCTTCGCGCCCAGGGATGGGTGCGCGGCATGGTGCTGACGACGTCGGACGACCCCTACAGCGTCCGCGCCGCGATCAGCGCCGGCGTCCGCAGCTACCTCGTCTCCACCGCCACCGCCGGCTCCGTGCCGGCGCGGCCCGGGGACGCGCGCGGCGAGGGCGTCGACAGCCTCTCCGCCCGCGAGATCCAGGTGCTGCAGCTCGTGGCCGACGGCAAGTCGAACAAGGACATCGGCGAGGAGCTCGGTCTCTCCGCCCTCACCGTCAAGAGCCACCTGGCCCGGATCGCCCGCAAGCTCGGCACGGGCGACCGCGCCGAGATGGTCGTCACGGCGATGCGGGCGGGCGCGGTCTCCTGACTCGCCCGGCCACACCGGTCTCGTCCCGTCTCGCCGTGCGACCGTCGTTTGTGCCCCTCGCGGGACACGCCGTCCAGTTGTCGGCGCGTCCCGCGGGCACGACGATGTCCTGTCGCGGTTGATCCGCTGCTGCACGACGGCACGGGGCGGCATCGGTGTGGCGGTCGGTGTCCTGGCCTACGGTGTCCTCATGTCCGCGGACGCGATCGAGCCGGCTGCTCCCGAGGCGCCGCCTCGCGAGCTGCACCCGCTCGACATCCCGCGCGACGGTGTGCCCCCCGTCGTCGTCACGCCGGAAGGGCTCGCCCGGGCGGCAGCCGAACTGGCCGCTGCTACCGGCCCGGTCGCGGTCGACGCCGAACGGGCGTCAGGGCACCGGTACGGCCAGCGAGCCTTCCTCGTCCAGCTGAGACGCGAGGGCGCCGGCACCGTCCTGCTCGACCCGGCCGCCCTGCCGGACCTGTCCACGGTCGGCGCAGCGCTCGCCGGCGCCGAGTGGGTGCTGCACGCCGCCTCGCAGGACCTCCCCTGCCTCGCGGACGTCGGCATGCGTCCGCGGGCGCTCTTCGACACGGAGCTCGCATCCCGGCTCGCCGGGCTGCAGCGGGTCGGGCTCGCGGCCGTCGTCGAGGAGCTCCTCGGGCTCGGTCTCGCCAAGGAGCACTCGGCCGTCGACTGGTCGGTGCGGCCGCTGCCCGAGCCCTGGCTCCGGTACGCCGCGCTCGATGTCGAGGTTCTCGTGGAGCTGCGGGACATGCTCGCCCTGGAGCTCGAGCGGCAGGGCAAGCTCGGCTGGGCCCTGGAGGAGTTCGCGGCGCTCGCGGCGGCCGAGCCCTCGACGCCGCGGGCCGACCCCTGGCGTCGCACCTCCGGCATGCACCGGGTCCGGACGCGCCGTCAGCTCGCCATCGTCCGCGAACTGTGGCTCGCGCGTGACGTCCTCGCCCGTGAGCAGGACGTGTCACCGGGGCGCATCATCCCCGACGCCTCCATCGTCGAGGCGGCCCTCGCGCAGCCCACCACGCGCCGGGTCCTCGTCGGTCTGACCAGCTTCACCGGGCGGGGTTCCCGGCGGCACGCGGACGTCTGGTTCGAGGCGATCCGGCGCGCGCTCGACCTCCCCGAAGGGGAACTGCCGCCGCAGCATCTGCCGACCGAGGGCCCGCCACCGCCGCGGGTGTGGCCCGACCGCGACCCTGCCGCCGCCGCCCGCCTCGCCCGCGCCCGGGAGGCCGTCGGGCTGGTCGCGGCCGAGCACGCCCTGCCCGTCGAGAACCTGCTCAGCCCCGACGCCGTCCGCCGGCTCTGCTGGAGCCCGCCCGAGCCCGCCGACGAGGCCGCCGTCCGGAGCTTCCTGATGGAGCGTGGTGCGCGGGAGCTGGCAGGTCGACCTCACGGCCCCCGCGCTGGCCGGCGCGCTCTCGGGCTGACCTCGCCGGCGCGCCGGTCCCGGTTCCCGGCGAGTGTTGCGGGCAGGGTGGGATGCGCCCGCCCCGGGTGCCTGCGCCGACAAGTTACTGTCCAGTAGCATCGAGAGCGCGAACCAGCACCGCCCTGCTGACCGGGGGGTGCCGGTGCCGCGCCCTCGTCACCGAGGTGTCCCGAGGAGGACCCCGTGCCCGGTTCCCTGCGCGACGTCGTGTTCGTCGACGGCGTCCGGACCCCGTTCGGCAAGGCCGGCGCCAAGGGCATGTACGCCCGGACCCGCGCCGACGACATGGTCGTCAACTGCATCCGCGAGCTGCTGCGGCGGCATCCGGAGCTGCCACCCGAGCGGGTCGACGACGTCGCCGTCGCCGCCACCACCCAGATCGGCGACCAGGGCCTGACGATCGGCCGGATGGCCGCGCTGCTCGCGGGCCTCCCCAAGAGCGTCCCGGGCTTCGCCGTCGACCGGATGTGCGCGGGAGCCATGACCGCCGTCACCACCACGGCCAGCGGCATCGCGTTCGGCGCCTACGACGTCGTGATCGCCGGCGGGGTGGAGCACATGGGCCACCACCCGATGGGCGAGGGTGTCGACCCCAACCCCCGCATCCTCGCCGAGAAGCTGGTGGACCCCTCCGCCCTGGTGATGGGGCAGACCGCCGAGAACCTGCACGACAGGTTCCCGCACATCGGCAAGGAGCGTGCGGACGCCTTCGCCGTCGCCAGCCAGGAACGCCTCGCGGCCGCGTACGCGGCGGGCCGGATCCAGCGGGACCTGGTGCCGGTGGCCACCCGGGACGCCGACGGCGGCTGGGGTCTCGCCACGGCCGACGAGCCACCGCGGCCGGGCACGACGATGGCCGACCTGGCGGACCTGCGAACGCCCTTCCGGCCGCACGGCCGGGTGACCGCGGGCAACGCCGCCGGGCTCAACGACGGGGCGACGGCCTGCCTGCTGGCCGCGCAGGACACGGCCACGCGAACTCGGGCTGCCCGTGCGGATGCGCCTCGTCGGCTACGCCTTCGCCGGCGTCGAGCCGGAGGTGATGGGCGTCGGCCCCGTGCCGGCCACCGAGAAGGTGCTCGCCCGCACCGGTCTGACGATCGGCGACATCGGCCTGGTCGAGATCAACGAGGCGTTCGCCGTCCAGGTGCTGGCGTTCCTCGACCACTTCGGGATCAAGGACGACGACCCCCGGGTGAACCCGGACGGCGGCGCGATCGCCCTCGGGCACCCGCTCGGCGTCCAGCGGCGTCCGGCTCATGACGCAGCTCGCCCGGCACTTCGAGGCTCACCCCGAGGTCCGTTACGGCCTCACCACCATGTGCGTGGGCATCGGCATGGGGGGCTCGGTGGTCTGGGAGAACCCGCACCACCCCGACTACGGCACCGAGCGTGCCCCGAGCGGCCCGGAGGCTGCGGCGTGACGGACACGAGTGCACCCCAGGCGCGGGCAGCCCTGCCCGACGAGGTCGTCACCCGTGCCCTCGTGCACGACGTCGGCCCAGCGGGGGAACGCCGGCAGGCTCGCGCTGGTGACCCTCGACAACGGCCGGGACCACACCCGGCCTTCCACGTTCGGCCCGGCCGGGCTCGCCGGGCTGGCCGAGGTGCTCGACGGGCTGAAGGCACGGGTGGACGCCGGCGAGCTCGCCGCGGTCGCGGTCACCGGCAAGCCGTTCATCTTCGCGGTGGGGGCGGACCTGACCATGGTCTCCGCCGGCCGCGAGCGCGAGCAGGCTCTCGCCGTCGGCCGTCTCGGCCACGACGTCTTCCGCCGGCTGGGTGAGCTCGGCGTGCCGACCTTCGCGTTCGTCAACGGCGCGGCGATGGGCGGCGGCCTCGAGCTCGCCCTGCACTGCACCTACCGCACGATCTCGTCCGGCGTCCCGGCGGTGGCCCTGCCCGAGTGCTTCCTGGGCCTGGTGCCCGGCTGGGGCGGCACCTACCTGCTGCCGAACCTCGTCGGCCCCGAGCGCGCCCTCGAGGTCATGATCTCGAACGCGCTGGACAACAACAGGATGCTGAGCGGGCCGAAGGCGTACGCACTCGGGATCGCCGACGCGATGTTCGAGCCTGCCGACTTCCTCGAGCAGTCGATCACCTGGGCCGGCGACGTCCTGGCCGGGCGGCGCGCCGTGGAGCGGGCGCCGGTGGACCGGGCCGAGGAGGCGTGGGAGGCGGCCCTGAAGGTCGCCAAGCGGGTCGCGGACGCGAAGGTGCACCGTGCCGCCCCGGCGCCCTACCGCGCGCTGGAGCTCGTGCGGCTGGCCCGCACCGCGGACCGTGGCACCGCCTTCGAGGCGGAGAGCCAGGCCCTCGCCGACCTGACCATGGGCGACGAGCTGCGCGCCTCGCTCTACGCCTTCGACCTCGTGCAGCGGCGGGCCAAGCGGCCCGCGGGCGCGCCGGACGCCGCGCTCGCCCGGCAGGTGACCTCCGTCGGTGTCGTCGGTGCCGGCCTCATGGCGGGCCAGCTCGCGCTCCTGTTCGCCCGGCGCCTGCAGGTGCCGGTGGTGCTCACCGACCTCGACGAGGCGCGGGTCGACAAGGGCCTCGCCTACGTGCACGGCGAGATCGACGGCCTGCTGGCGAAGGGTCGCGTCTCCCCCGACGGCGCGAATCGCCTCAAGGGCCTGGTGACGGGGTCGACGGACAAGAAGGCGTTCGCGGACGCCGACCTCGTGATCGAGGCCGTCTTCGAGGAGCTCGACGTCAAGAGGCGCGTGTTCGCCGAGGTCGAGGCGGTCGTCTCCGACACCTGCGTGCTCATGACGAACACGTCCTCGCTGTCGGTCAGCGCGATGGCCGCCGGGCTGCAGCACCCGGAGCGGGTGGTCGGCCTCCACTTCTTCAACCCGGTCGCGGTGCTACCGCTGGTCGAGGTCGTGCGGGCCGAACGTACGGACGAGGCGACGCTGGCGACGGCGTTCGCGGTCGGCAAGCAGCTCAGGAAGTCGTGCGTGCTGGTCAAGGACGCGCCCGCGTTCGTCGTCAACCGGCTCCTCACGCGGTTCCTCGGCGAGGTGACGAGGGCTGTCGACGAGGGGACGCCGATCGAGGTCGCCGATCGTGCGCTCGCGCCGCTCGGCCTGCCGATGCCGCCGTTCGTGCTGCTGCAGCTCGTCGGTCCCGCTGTCGCACTGCACGTGGCCGAGACGCTGCACGCGGCCTTCCCTGACCGGTACTCCGTGTCGGAGAACCTGCAGCGGCTCGTCGCGGCCGGGCGCACCGGGGTCTACGCGTGGGACGAGCGTGGCCGGCCGTACGTGGACGACGACACCAAGGCGCTGCTCGTACAGGGAGACCTGCCGCTGACCGAGGAGCAGGTGCGCGAGCGTGCGCTGGCGGCGCTGGCCGACGAGTCGCGCCGGATGCTCGACGAGGGCGTCGTGGCCGAGCCACAGGATCTCGACCTGTGCATGATCCTGGGCGCCGGCTGGCCGTTCCACCTCGGCGGTATCACGCCCTACCTGGACCGGACCGGCGCCTCCGAGCGCACCGCGGGCCGCCGTTTCCTGCCGCGGGGCGTGGCGAGCGTCCCCGCCTGACCTACGCGACGATCAAGGAAAAGTTGGGGATCATGGCGTGCCTTGATCCCCAACTTTTCCTTGATCGTCGCAAGAGGGTGGCAGTCATCGGAAGACGAGGCGGTGCCGCAGCTGGGCTGCGTACGCGCCGACGTCCCTGGCCAGGTGCGCCTGGTCGGTGCCCAGCACCTCCCGCAGCGTGGCGCGCTCGGCGGTCGCCACCAGGGCGCCGGCGAGCGGGGAGTCGCCGCCGAGCTGGGCCGCACGCTCGTAGAGGCGCCGCAGCGTCTTCTCCCCGAATCGGTCGGCGATGTACAGGCAGGTGATGAAGGCGCTGTTGTAGTGCTCGTCGACCGAGCCCTCGTTGCCGCTGTAGAAGTCGGTTCCGGCGGCGAGAACGGGCCGCCAGGCACCCGTCAGAGTGCTCGAGACCTCCGCGCGGGTGAGCCCGTGATGGCCGAGGGTCGTGGTCGCGTCGAGGGCGCCGGAGGCGGTCCGGCGGGCGAAGCCGGTGTACTCCGCGGCGCCTTCGACCAGCCAGACCGGCACGCCTGCACTCAGGCGCGCCGTGGCCACGTGGGTCAGCTCGTGCCGGAGGATGTCGACGTACCCTGGGCGGCCTCCGCTGCAGCAGGTACGGCGTGAGGACCATGCGCACCGCGCCGCCCGGCTCGCCGGGGCGGCTCAGCGTCGCCACCTTGGCGACGAAGGCGGCCCGGTCGCCGTTGCCGCTGTCCCCGGCGGCCGACCGGCCGTACCACGATCGGACGAACGGGGTGGCGGTCGTCGCGTAGGCGACCACCCTGCCGTTCCAGGTGCGCTCGGGCCAGACCTTCCGGACGTCGCCGACGAGGGTCTCGAGAGTCGTCGCCAGCCGGCGCAGCCGGGCCGCGGCACTGCGTTCCCCGATGACGAGGACGTGCGCCGTCGAGGTCGCGTCCAACTGCGGGAAGAGCCAGGGCTCGAGCCGCTTCGCGGTGTCTGCATCGTCTGCCGTCCGGTCCTCGACGATGCCCCAGGCGCCGTCGGACCGGCCGACGACGAATCGCAGCGGCACCCGCACCGGGACGTCGTCCCAGCCCGCCAGCCGGTACGTCGCCACCGCCGACAGCGCAAACGGGTCGGGAGCGGGACCGCCCGCCGGCGGCCCGCCGTCCGTGGTGTCGGCCGCCAGCGCGAACGAGGCCAGCGGCAGGGCGTGCAGGCCCGAGAACACGTCCGCCAGGTGGTCCCTGACGCTCGGATGTCCCGAGGCGGCGAACGCGGTGAACGCGTCCTGGCTCCCGCTGGTCACCGCGCGGGTCATTCCGGCCAGGAGGGTCTGCGACACCTCGACGGCCGAGCGGCCCGGCGCCTCCCGGAGCGGACCCGCCGCCGCCGGTGCAAGGGCGGCCCCGGACGAGCGCGTCGTCTCGCCGGTCCTGGCCCGGATGCGCCGGACGGGACCGCCAGCACGGCGAACAGGGCGGCGACCAGCGCGACGGCCAGGGTGGCGGCCCCGGCGAGGCCGTGGCGGCGGCGCGGCGCCCGACCAGCCGGCACTCGAGGCGGCAGCCACGGCGGCACAAGCGCGCGGGCGGGACGGGGCGGCACCGCGGCACGCGGCAGAGGCGGACGGTGCGGGTGGGGGCCCCGACGCCGGCCAGGGGCCGGGCAACGCGGCGCCGTACGGCAGGACCGGCGAGGCCGGCTGGTCCGGACCGGGCTGCCACCGCTGGGCAGCCGCGCAGGGACCACGGCGCCGGGTCGTGGCCGGGCGTCGCGAGGCCTGCCTGGTCGTCGTGCTCGCTCAGGTGGTCCTCCCGCGAGACGGTGGAGGCCCCGCGCGCCCCGTCTGTCCGGAGGATAGACCGGCCGGCCGACTCTCCGTCCCGCCGGGTCCCGGGGCGACTCCCCGCGACGTCCCCCGCCCCGTCAGCTCTCGAACCGCACCTGCTCCAGCCGCGCGTCCAGGCGCGCGATGACCTCGACGACCTGCCGGGAGACCTCCTGAGCGGTGAGCCCGACGTGTTCGAGCACCTGCGCCCGGGACGCGTGGTCGAGGAACTGCTGTGGCACCCCGAAGCCTCGCAGCGGCGTGGGAACGGCCTCGTCGGCCAGTCGCTGCTGGACCGCCGTGCCCACGCCACCGGCCCGGCCGTTGTCCTCCACGACCACGACGAGCCGGTGCCGGGCGGCGAGCGGCACGAGGGCGTCGTCGACCGGCAGCACCCATCGGGGGTCCACGACGGTGACGCCGATGCCCTGGGCGGCGAGGCGGTCCGCCACCTCCAGGCCCAGCGGGACCGTGGCGCCGACCGCGATCACCAGGACGTCCTCGTCGCCCTGCCGGCGCAACACGTCGACGCCACCGGCGCGGCCGACCGCCGGCACGTCGGCGGGCAGCGGCGCCCTTGGGGAAGCGCACCACGGTGGGAGCGTCGTCGACGTCGAGGGCCTCGCGAAGCTCTGCGCGCAGAGTGGCGGCGTCCCGCGGCGCCGCGATCCGGATGCCGGGCACCAGGGCGAGCAGCGACAGGTCCCACATGCCGTTGTGGCTCGGCCCGTCGTCACCCGTCACCCCCGCCCGGTCGAGGACGAAGGTCACGCCGGCCCGGTGCAGTGCGACGTCGAGGAGGACCTGGTCGAAGGCCCGGTTGACGAAGGTGGCGTAGAGGGCGACCACGGGGTGCAGGCCGGCGTAGGCGAGGCCGGCGGCGCTCGCCACGGCGTGCTGCTCGGCGATGCCGACGTCGAACACCCGGTCGGGATGCCGCTGGGCGAACCGGTGCAGGCCGACCGGGATGAGCATGGCGGCGGTGATGCCGACGACGTCCGGCCGCTCGTCCGCGATGTCGGCGATCTCGTCCGCGAACAGCGACGTCCAGGAGGCCGCCGCGTCGGCCACCGGGCGGCCGGTGCCGGGATCGAGGACCCCGATGCCGTGGAACCGGTCCGCCTCGTCGTTCTCCGCCGGTGCCCAGCCGTGCCCCTTGCGGGTGATCGCGTGCACGAGCACGGGCGCGCCGAAGGCCTTCGCGCGCTGCAGGGCGTGCTCCAGCGCCGCGACGTCGTGGCCGTCGACGGGGCCGATGTACTTGAGGCCGAGGTCCTCGAACAACCCCTGCGGCGCCACCGCGTCCTTGAGGCCCTTCTTGACGCCGTGCAGCGCCTCGTAGGCGAGCCTGCCGGGCGTGCCGCCCCGCTGCAGCGCCGAGCGTCCCCACTCCAGGAAGCGCTCGTACCCCTGGGTGGTCCGCAGGGTCGAGAGGTGGTGCGCCATGCCGCCGATCGTCGCTCCGTAGGAGCGCTCGTTGTCGTTCACCACGATGACGATCGGACGGTCGGCGGTGGCGATGTTGTTCAGCGCCTCCCAGGCCATGCCGCCGGTCAGCGCGCCGTCACCCACGACGGCGACGACGCGCCGGTCGTGCTCGCCCCGCAGCGCGTAGCCCTTCGAGATGCCGTCGGCCCAGGACAGGGCGGTGGAGGCGTGCGAGTTCTCGACGATGTCGTGATCGCTCTCGGCCCGGCTGGGGTAGCCCGACAGGCCGCCGGCGCGGCGGAGGCCGGTGAAGTCCTGCCGCCCGGTGAGCAGCTTGTGCACGTAGGCCTGGTGACCGGTGTCGAAGACGAGCGCGTCGGCCGGGGAGTCGAACACGCGGTGCAGCGCCAGCGTGAGCTCGACCACGCCGAGGTTGGGCCCCAGATGGCCGCCGGTGCGCGTGACGTGCGCGACCAGGAACGACCGGATCTGCGCCGCCAGGTCCGGCAACTCGTCGGGCGGCACCTGCTTCAGGTCGCCCGGCCCGCCGATCGACTCCAGCGCCACCATGTCCCGGTCCTCCTCGTGCCGGCGCGACAGCCCGGCGGCCCGAGTCTAAGTGGCAGCGTTCTCGGCCGCCCCGCGTGGCGCCCGGGACGGCTCCGATGGCCGGGTTCGGCCGCTTGCTCTCCCGGCCGGTCGGACTCTTTCCGGCTATCAGATCAAGGGCCGGGAAGCGGCAGCGTCGTGGCGGGCCGCCGACGGCGAGACGACGCTCCGCGGCGTGGACGTCTCTGCGGGTCCCCGGCCTTTCGGTCGACAGCCGGGGAGATCGCGCCGTGGTTGTCCGGTCACCGGACAGAAGCCGGTCAGCCGCACAGAGGTGGAGGACGCGGACGTCGTCGGCCGCGCGAGGGCCGGACGCCGACCTCCGGCCGGCGCCGGCCGATGTGAAGGCGTTCGTGAAGATCACGGTGAAGCGTGTCGACGCGCCTGTCGGCGTGTCTCCCTCACCGTGATCTTCACCATGGGCTTCACGTCGTCCCCCGGCTCTGCATACCTCCCTGCAGGGTTTGCAGAGCGGCCGGCATGCATCGCGGGCGCACTGCCGGGTAGGTCCGTGTCATGACCGAGAGCCACGCACAGGACCGCGACCTCGACGTGCCCGGCCCCGACTCGGGCCCCGAGCACCGGACCGACCGGATCGATCCCACCGCGACCGGGGTGGACGTCGGCGAGGTGCTGCACCGCACCGAGGGTTGGGGCGGCAGTTCGATGCCGGAGCACGAGCTGAGCCCGGAGCAGGCCGAACAGCTGCAGGACCGTCCGGAGCCGATCGGTGCCGGCGAGACGGGCCGCGTCCTGCACGGCGACCACGGCAACGCCGACCCGGCGTGGCAGGCGGACGCCCCGCAGACCCGGGAGCCGGACACCAGCCTGGGATCGGGCGGCGGCTGACGCCGCGCCTCCTCCCCCGACGGGCCGGAGTCGGCTACGGTCGAACGCGTGTTCGACATCCTCGCCGGTCTGAACGACGAGCAGCGGACTGCTGCCACGCACGAGGGTCCGCCGCTGCGCGTGCTGGCCGGCCCCGGTACGGGCAAGACCACCACCCTCACCGCGCGGGTCGCCTGGCTGGTGGCGCAGGGCTTCCCGGCGGATCGCATCCTGCTGCTCACCTTCACCCGCCGCGCTGCCCGCCAGATGCTCGCCCGCAGCGAGCTGCTCCTCGCACGCGCCCGGCCGGCGGCGGGCGGGGCGGGCCGGGTGCGCGGTGGCACGTTCCACGGCGTCGCCCATCAGGTTCTCCGCCGGCATGCCGCGCGGGTGGGGCTGCCCGAGGGGTTCGGCGTGGTCGACACCGCGGACGCCGCGGACCTGCTCGACCTGGTCCGGGCGGATCTCGGCCTCGCGGCGGCCGACGGCCGCCGCTTCCCCCGCAAGGCCACCCTGCTCGACGTCTACTCGCGGGCGGTCAACACTGGAACGCCCCTGTCCGAGGTGCTCGCTGCGACAGTGCCCTGGGCGGCGGACCGCGTGGACGACGTCGCGGCGCTGTGCCGCGGCTACGTGGCCCGCAAGCGAGCGCTGGGCCTGCTGGACTTCGACGACCTGCTGCTGCACTGGCGGGCCGCCGTGCTCGACCCCTCCGTCGGGCCCGGCCTGCGCGAAGGCCTGGACCACGTGCTGGTGGACGAGTACCAGGACGTGAACGCGCTCCAGGTGGACGTGCTCGCCGCACTGCGCGGCGACGACCCGCGGTTGACGGTCGTCGGCGACGACGCACAGGCCGTGTACGGCTTCCGGGGCGCCGACGCCCGGCACATCCTCGAGTTCCCCCTGGTGTTCCCGGGTGCGGCGACCGTCGTGCTCGGCCGCAACTACCGCTCCGGCCAGCCGCTGCTCGACCTGGCGAACGTCGTCGCCGCCGAGGCGCCGGAGGGGTTCACGGCGGTGCTGCGCGCCGCACCCGACGCGCCGGTGGCCGCCCGGCCGACACTGTGGCGCTGCCGCGACGAGGACGAGCAGACCTCGCAGGTGTGCGAGCGGGTGCTGGCGCACCGCGAGGAGGGCATCGCCCTGCGGGAGCAGGCGGTGATCGTGCGGGCCGCGCACCACAGCGCCGCCCTGGAGCTCGAGCTGTCCCTGCGGCGGATCCCCTACGTGAAGTACGGCGGCCTGCGCTTCCTGGAGGCGGCACACGTCAAGGACCTGCTCGCGGCGTTCCGGCTCGCGGACAACACTCGCGACGAGCTGGCCTGGTTCCGCCTGCTGCAGCTCCTGCCCGGTGTCGGCCCCGCGACAGCCCGCCGGGCCGTCACGGCCCTGGGCGTCGCCGAGGACGCCGCCGGTCCCGGCGCCGAGGTGCTGCTGCGGTGGCCACTGGCCGCGGCGGAGCTGCCGCCGCCCGCCCGGCCCATGGCGGACGCCGTCGCGGCCGCGCTTCCCGCCGTGGCGCAGGAGCCGGTGGCGGCGCACGCCGAGCGGCTTCGCGAGGTCGTCGCCCCGCTGGTCGCCCAGGCCTACCCCGACCCCGGGGTGCGGCTGGCCGATCTCGAGGCGGTCGTGGCGGCGGCCGGTTCGGCGACTCGGCTGTCGGACGTCGCCGCCGACCACGCGCTGGAGCCGCCCGCCTCCACCGGCGACCTGGCCGGTCCACCCTCCATCGACGAGGACTGGCTCGTCGTCTCCACCGCGCACTCCGCCAAGGGCCTGGAGTGGGACGTCGTGCACCTGATCCATGCCAGCGACGGCAACATCCCCAGCGACATGGCACTGACGTCCCCGGCAGGCCTGGAGGAGGAGCGCCGGCTGTTCTACGTGGCCGTGACGCGGCCGCGCCGGGCGTTGCACGTCTACGTGCCGCAGCGGTACCACCACCGCCCGCGGGGCCGCGACGACGCGCACTCCTGGTCGCAACCGTCGCGGTTCCTCAGCCCCGCGGCGCGACGACTGATGTGGGAGACGGCGCCGGCCGAGCGGGAACGCCCCGGCGACGCGGCCGCAGGGCCGGTCGGTGAGGCGGCGGCCCGCGTCGCGGCCCAGCTCGAGGCACTCTGGCGGTAGGGCGACCGGACCCCCGCGCCGCTCACAGCCTGGGGACGAAGCGCACGCCGCTCAGGGCCTGTGCGACGAGGCCCAACGCCCGCTGCGCCGCGACGACGCGGGCCAGTTCCTCCTCGACAGCCTCGAGCGTCTCCCGCAGGGCGGGCGGCGGCACGGAGCCCGACAGGTCGGCGCGCGCGGTCGCGAGCGCGCGCCGGGTGGCCTGCAGCTGCCCCTCGAGGTGGTGCCCCGCCAGCCATGCGAGGACGACGGGCTGCCGCGTCACGACGGAGTAGCCGCGGTAGTCGGGCGGGCAGAGGTCGAGCAGCCAGCCCACCGCGGTCCGCTCCCAACCGGGGGCGCCGGGTGGCCGTACCTGCTCCGGCCAGCCGGCGGGGACGGCGGGACCACTCACGCGGTCGCCTGGAGCAGCGGGAGCGGGTCGGCCAGGAGCTCCTGCCAGACCACCTCGGCGGCACCCGCGAGCACGGCGTCCGCGCCGAGCTCGGGCAGGGCCAGGCGCACCTGCTCGGCGGCGGCGCGCAGTGCCGTGGCGTCGAGGGCGGCGCGGACCTCGTCGCCGGCAGAGCGCAGCACCTCTTGCAGGACGCCGCCCAGCACGACGAGCTGCGGGTTGACGAGGTTCACCACGTTGCCGATCCCGATGCCCAGGGAATGCGCGACCGTGTCCAGCGCCTCCCCGCGGCCCCGCTCGCGGGCCGAGCGCACCGCTGCCGCCAGCTCCTCCCCGCGCTGCCCGGGAGCGCACACCGCGCGGGCGATGGCGGGCGCCCCGACCTCCGTCTCCCAGCAGCCTCGCGCTCCGCACCGGCACGGCAGCCCGTCCGGGCGGACGGTCATGTGCCCCAGCTCGCCGGCGTAGCCGTCGGCGCCGAGCAGCGGCATCCCGCCCATGACGAGCCCGCCCCCGACCCCCACGTCGCCGCTCACGAAGACGACGTCCTCGATCCCGCGGGCCACCCCGCGGCGGTGTTCGGCGAGGACCCCGAGGTCCGCGTCGTTGCCCACCACCACGTGCAGGTGCGGCATCGCCTGCGCGAGCAGGTGGCCGAACGGCTCGTCGGTCCAGCCGAGGTTGGGGGCGAATCGGACGCACCCGTCCGAGCGGCGGACGGCGCCCGGGACCGCGACGCCGAGCCCCACGACGCCGGCGGCGTCCGGTCCGGCCTGGAGATCGTCGACGAGGCCACGCACCACCTCCACGATCCGCCGCGCCGAGCCCGGGCCGTGCGGGGTGGGCGCCGCGTGCCGGGCGGCGAGGCTCCCGCCGAGGCCCACGAGCGCCACCGTGGTGCTCTCGACGGCGACCTCGGCGGCGACCACCTGGAGGCGAGTGGGGACCGAGCTGACGACCAGCGATGGCCGGCCCGCGGCGCCGGACGCCCGCGCGGGCCGTTCCTCGACGGCGGCGCCGAGCGCGACCAGCTCCGCCACGGCGCCCGCCACCGTGCTCCGGTTGACGCCCATCAGGGCCGTCAGCTCCGCGCGGGTCAGCGAGCCGGAGACGTGCAGGTGCTCCAGGAGCACTGCGAGGGAGGGACGGCGCGGTGCGTCGGGGAGCCGGGCCGCGATCGCGGCCCGGCCCCCCGGCCGGCGCGCCGGGGCGTCGCCCGGCATGGTGTCCGCCGCCGTCAGGCGGCTATCGGCCCGTGGCCGCGGCCCGCCGCCGGGCGATGGCGTCCACGCTTGCCGCCAGCAGGAGGACGAGGGCCGTGACGATGAACTGCACGCCGGCCTGCTGGGTGATGAACGGCAGACCGTTGTTGATGACGGCGATGACGAGGCCACCGAGGACGGCGTCGATGACCCGGCCCTTGCCGCCGAACAACGAGGTGCCGCCGATGACCGCCGCCGCGACGGCGAGGAGCAGCGTGGTCGAGCCGCCCGTCTGCGGCGACACGGAGCTGAGTCGCGAGACGAACATGATGCCGCCGACCGCCGCCAGGGTGGAGCCGATGACGAAGCAGGCGATGCGAATGGTCCCGACGTTGATGCCCGCGCGGCGCGCGGCCTCGGCGTTGCCGCCGACGGCGTAGACGTGCCGCCCGAAGGACATCCGGTTGAGCACGAACGTCAGCCCGACGACGAAGACGATGACGATCGGGACGACGATCGGAACGCCCTTGATCGACGTGCCGCTGCCCTTGAGGAACGCCGACTGGGCGCCGGCGCTCCCCCGCTCGGCGTTGAGCACGGCGGTTCCGATGCCGAGGAGCACGGCGAGAGCCGCGATCTTGAAGCCGATCACCGCGGTCGACACGACGGGCAGCCCGGCCGCCCGGCGCTTGCTGGCACCGAACAACGTGACGCGCCGCATAGCCCCCGATCACGAGCAGGAACAGCAGCCAGCCCAGCAACGGCGTCAGGTTGTTGTTCATGAGCGCGAAGATGACGGGATTGTCGACCCGGATCGTGCCGCCCTCGCCGATGACGAGGAGCAGCACGCCCTGCAGCCCGAGGAACCACGCCAGGGTGACGACGAACGACGGGATGCCGAGGCGCGCGACGAGCAGGCCGATGAGCAGGCCGATGACCGCGCCGGTGAGGAGTGCCGCGGGGATGGCCAGCCACCACGGCACGCCGTGCTGGCCCATCAGGACGCCCAGGACCGCGGCGGCCGTGCCGGCCGTGAAGCCGGCCGACAGGTCGATCTCGCCCAGCAGCAGGACGAAGACCAGGCCCATCGCGATGAAGATGGTGGGCGCGCTCTGGGTCAGCAGGTTGGCGAAGTTGCCCTTGGTCGCGAAGCTCTTGCGGCTGCAGGATCGTGAACAGGGCGACGAGGACGATGAGGCCCAGGACGGCGGGCACCGAGCCGGTGTCGCCGCCGCGCAGCCGGGCGATGTACCCCCGGAACTCGCCCGAGAGCCCGCCGGAGTCCTCGACGGCCTCGGGCGTCGACGGCGCGATGCTCGTGGTCATGCCACGGCCTCCCTCTCGGGCTGGAGGCCGATGTCCCCGCTGCGCCCGCTGGTGATGAGCTCGACGATCTGGCCGGTGGTCACCGACGAGGCCGGCACCTGCGCCGCCATCTGGCCGAGGTACAGGGCCGCGACGCTGTCCGCGACCTGCTTGACGTCGTTCATGTTGTGCGAGATGAGGATGACCGCGAGCCCGTTGTCGGCCAGGCGGCGCACCAGGTTCAGCACCTGCTCGGTCTGCGCGACGCCCAGAGCGGCGGTCGGCTCGTCGAGGATGACGAGCTTGCTGTTCCAGAGCACCGACTTCGCGATGGCGACGGTCTGGCGCTGGCCGCCGGACAGCGAGGAGACCTTCGTCCGGACGGACTTGAGCGTGCGCACCGACAGGCTCTTCAGCGTCTCGACGGCGCGCTGCTCCATGCTGATCTCGTCGAGGAAGATCCCGCCGCGGTTCTCCCGGCCGAGGAAGAGGTTCTGGACGACGTCCAGGTTGTCGCAGAGCGCGAGGTCCTGGTACACGACCTCGATCCCGAGCGCGTTGGAGTCCTTGGGCGAGTGCACCGAGACGGGCCGGCCGTCGAAGGTGTAAGCGCCGTCGTCGAAGGAGTAGATGCCGGCGATCCCCTTGATCAGGGTGGACTTGCCGGCGCCGTTGTCACCGACGAGGGCGGTCACCTGGCCGGACCAGGCGTCGAGATCGACGCCCTTGAGGACGTGCACCGCGCCGAAGCTCTTCTGGATGCCGCGCAGGCTGAGCAGCGGCGTGGCCGTGCTGCTGCTGGTGGTCGTGGGCTGGGTGGACTCGGTCATGCTCCCTCGCTCCTGGGGGCCCGGCGGCGCTGCCGGCCGGGGACGGTGACGCACCGGGCACCCCTCGCGCCCGGCGCCGTGGAAGACGCCCTGCTGGCCGGGGGCCGGACCCTTGCGGGCCCGGGCCCCCGGCCGGGAGGAGAGTGATCAGCTGATGCCGTTGGCGGCGCAGGCCTTCTGCAGGGCCGGCGTGGTGCAGACCTTCTCCTTGGTGGTGAAGCCGTCGGCGATGACGTCCTTCACGCTGTCCTTGTAGATGGGCTGCGGGTCCAGCAGGACCGACGGGACATCCTTGCTGAGCTTCGTGTCCGTGACCTTGCCGGTGGCGAGGGCGTCGGCCCCGGCCTTGTCACCCTGGACGATCTTGATGGCCAGCGCGGAGGCCGCGTCGGCCTCCTTCTTGATGGCCTTGTAGACGGTGACGTACTGGGTGCCGAGGAGCACGCGCTGCAGGCCCTCGTCCGTGGCGTCCTGGCCGGTCACCGGGATCTTGCCGGCGACGCCGTTCTTCTGCAGCACCGCGACCACCGAGCCGCCGAGGCCGTCGTTGGCGGCCGCGACGCCGACGAAGTTGCCCTTGGTCTTGGTGTAGATCTGCTCGAAGTCCGTGAGCGCCACCTGGTTGTCCCAGTCCTTGACGGACTGGTCAGCCGCGATGGAGTAGCCGGCGTCCTTGATGACCTTCTCGTAGCCCTGCTTGAACAGCGTCGCGTTGTTGTCGGTCGGCGAGCCGTTGAGCAGGACGACAGGACCGGAGGACTTGCCGTTCGCCTTCATGCCCTTGACCAGGCCCTCGCCGATCGCCGTGCCGACCTTCACGTTGTCGAACGAGACGTAGTAGGTCGCGTTGCCGCCGAGGGTGAGGCGGTCGTAGTCGATGACCGGGATGCCCGCGTCGTTGGCCTTCTTGATGACCGCGGCGCCCGAGTCGGAGTCGAGGTTGACGATGAGCAGGGCCTTGACGCCCTCGCTGATCATCCCGTCGGCGATGCTCTGGAACTTGCTGACGTCCCCGCCGGCGTTCTGGATGTCGGACTGGATGCCGGCCGCGTCGAACGCCTGCTTGAGCAGGGGCCGGTCAGCACCCTCCCAGCGGGCCGAGGAGGCCGAGTCGGGCAGGATCACGCCGACCTTGCCCACCGGCCGCGCGGGCGTCGACGAGGCCGCACCGCCGGCGGCCGCCGAGCTCGAGGAGCTGTCCGAGCCCCCGCAGGCCGTCAGGCCCAGCAGGCCCGCCGCACCGACGGCGACGAGTCCCACGAAACGCATGCGCATGCTCCGGTCCTTCCTGGGGCCCGTCCCGGGTCCCCGGCCACGACCCCGCGGTCGCGGGGCCGGCACACCCGACGGCACTTCCAGGCTCGCCCGGGATATGTTGCGTGACGCAACATATTTCCTCGGGCGAGCGGGACTGAAGCTCGGACACGCAACGCGCTGGTTACAGATCGGTAACGTGCGGTTCGGAACCGACCCATTTTGGGTACGGACCGTGTCTGCCGTGCGCCGAGCTCACCGTCGGACGAGCTGGCGGAGCACGAACGGCAGGATCCCGCCGTTGCGGTAGTAGTCGGCCTCTCCCGGGGTGTCGATCCGGACGGCGGCGTCGAACGTCACCTCGGTCCCGTCCTCCTTCGCCGCCCGGACGGCGACAGTGCGCGGCGTCCTCCCCTCGTTGAGCTCGGTGACGCCACTGATCGAGAAGGTCTCTGTGCCGTCGAGGCCCAGGGACGCCGCGGTCTGGCCCGCCGGGAACTGCAGCGGCAGCACGCCCATCCCGATCAGGTTCGAGCGGTGGATGCGCTCGTAGCTCTCGGCGATCACCGCGCGCACGCCGAGGAGCGCCGTGCCCTTCGCCGCCCAGTCGCGGCTCGAGCCGGAGCCGTACTCCTTGCCCGTGAGGATCACGAGCGGGACGCCGGCCTGCGCATACGCCTGCGCCGCGTCGTAGATCGTGGTCTGCTCCGGTTCGGAGGGGCCGGCCACGAAGTTTCGGGTGAAGCCGCCCTCGACGCCGTCCAGCAGCTGGTTGCGCAGGCGGATGTTGGCGAAGGTGCCCCGGATCATCACCTCGTGGTTGCCGCGCCGGGAGCCGTAGGAGTTGAAGTCCTTGCGCTCGATCCCGTGCTCGGTGAGGTAGCGGCCGGCGGGGCTGTCGGGCTTGATCGAGCCGGCCGGGCTGATGTGGTCGGTCGTCACCGAGTCGCCGAGCAGCGCGAGCACGCGGGCGCCGTCGACGTCCTCGACCGGGGCGGGCTCCAGGCCCATCCCCTCGAAGTACGGCGGCTTGCGGACGTAGGTCGAGTCGGGAGCCCACGCGAAGGTGTCACCGGTCGGTGTGGGCAGCGACTGCCAGCGATGGTCACCGGCGAACACGTCCGCGTAGTCCTTCGTGAACATGTCCTGGGTGATGGCGCTCGCCACGACGGCCTCCACCTCCTGCGGGGACGGCCAGATGTCGC
Source organism: uncultured Actinomycetota bacterium (assembly GCA_963786765.1). Taxonomy (GTDB): domain Bacteria; phylum Actinomycetota; class Actinomycetes; order Actinomycetales; family Kineosporiaceae; genus DATKNA01. Next base: position 102,783 of record CAWBAJ010000012.1, read on the forward strand.
GCAGGAACACCGGCGCCCCGTCCGTGCCGGTGCCCAGCGGGTCGGCGTCGACGTCGAAGTCCATCGTCCCGGCCAGGGCGTAGGCGATCACCAGCGGCGGGGAGGCGAGGTAGTTCATCTTGACGTCCGGGTTGATCCGCCCCTCGAAGTTCCGGTTGCCCGAGAGCACGGACACGGCGGCCAGGTCGTGCTCCTGGACGGCGGCCGAGATCTCCTCGGGCAGCGGACCGGAGTTGCCGATGCAGGTCGTGCAGCCGAAGCCGACCACGTGGAAGCCCAGCTTCTCCAGGTATGGCGTCAGCCCGGCCCGGTCGTAGTAGTTCACGACGACCTTGCTGCCGGGCGCCAGCGACGTCTTCACCCAGGGCTTGACCGTCAGGCCGCGCTCGACGGCCTTCTTCGCGAGCAGCCCCGCCCCGATCATGACGGATGGATTCGAGGTGTTCGTGCACGACGTGATCGAGGAGATCACCACGGCTCCGTGGTCGAGCTCGAACTCGCGGCCGTCCTCCATCCGGATGGCGACCGGCTTGGACGGCCGGCCCGTCGTGGCCGGCGTCCGGGCGGGCTCGGGCGGGGCCACGGGCCTGCCCTGGGTGTAGCCGACGGCCGGGGAGTCGCTGGCCGGGAAGGACTCGGCCGACGCCTCGTCGACGCCGTTGCGGATGCCGTCGTCGGCGTGGTCGTCGCCCGCGTAGTCGCGCAGGGCCGCGCGGAAGGCCTGCTTCGACTCGGACAGCAGGACACGGTCCTGCGGACGGCGCGGGCCGGCGAGGCTGGGGACGACGGTGGACAGGTCGAGCTCGAGGTACTCGGAGTAGCGCGCCTCGCGGGCCGGGTCGTGCCAGAGGCCCTGCTCCTTGGCGTATGTCTCGATCAGCGCCAGCCGCTCGTCGCCGCGGCCGGTCAGCCGCAGGTACTCGAGCGTGACGTCGTCGATAGGGAAGATGGCGCAGGTGGAGCCGAACTCGGGGCTCATGTTGCCGATCGTGGCCCGGTTCGCGAGCGGCACGGCCGCCACGCCCTCGCCGTAGAACTCGACGAACTTGCCCACCACGCCGTGCTTGCGCAGTTGCTGGGTGATCGTGAGCACGACGTCGGTCGCCGTGGCCCCGGCCGGGATCTCGCCGGTGAGCTTGAAGCCGACGACCCGCGGGATGAGCATCGACACCGGTTGGCCGAGCATCGCGGCCTCCGCCTCGATGCCGCCCACGCCCCAGCCGAGGACGCCGAGGCCGTTCACCATCGTGGTGTGCGAGTCCGTGCCGACGCAGGTGTCGGGGTAGGCCTGCGCGATCCCGCCGGCCCCTCCATCGAGGGGGCGCTCCATCACGACCCGCGCGAGGTACTCCAGGTTCACCTGGTGCACGATCCCGGTGCCGGGCGGAACGACCTTGAACTGGTCGAACGCGGTCTGGCCCCAGCGCAGGAACTGGTAGCGCTCGTGGTTGCGCTGGTACTCGAACTCGATGTTGCGCTCGAGCGCGTCGGAGCGGCCGAAGACGTCGGTGATCACCGAGTGGTCGATGACGAGCTCCGCCGGCGCCAACGGGTTCACCCGCCTCGGGTCGCCGCCCAGCTCGACGACGGCCTCGCGCATCGTGGCCAGGTCGACGACGCACGGCACCCCGGTGAAGTCCTGCATGATCACGCGCGCCGGCGTGAACTGGATCTCCGTGTCAGGCTCCGCGTCCGGGTCCCAGCCGGCGAGCGCCCGGATGTGGCGGGCCGTGATGTTGGCGCCGTCCTCGGTGCGCAGGAGGTTCTCCAGGAGCACCTTCAGACTGAACGGCAGCGCCTGCGCGCCCTCGACCGCGGACAGGCGGAAGACCTCGTAACCGCGGCCGCCCACCTCGAGCGTCCCCCTCGCCCCGAAGCTGTCCTTGCTCGTGCCGGTGCTCTCCGATGAGCTCACGGGTGCTCCTTCGCGTCTCGCGTGCCGGTGGCGCCTGCCGGTGCCGCCGCCGTCATCCTGCCGCAGGCCCGGGGGTGGATAGGGACCGCTCCCCCCGTGCCGCTGCCCGGCCGATTTATCTCGATGTCAAACTATCTCGTCCCCTAGGAGGAGGACAAGCACGGTGGGGCAACTTCGTACCGACGTCGCACCCGGCGCCCGGGCGCGGAGGAGGGAAACCAGCGTCCGGTCCCGCTCTCGTCAGGAGCCCGGGACGAGCGTCGCCACGCATTCCACGTGGTGCGTCATCGGGAAGAGGTCGAACGCGCGCACCCGGGCGAGCCGGTACCCCCCGGACGCCGCCGTCGCGACGTCCCGCGCCAGCGCCGCCGGGTCGCAGGCGACGTACACGACCACCCGCGGGCGCAGCGCCGCGACGGCCTCCACGACCTCGCGACCCGCCCCTGTCCGGGGCGGGTCGAGCACGACGACGTCGGCGTGGTCGGGCCGGTCCGGCCCCTTCAGCGCGTCCGTGACCGCGGCGTTCTCCAGCCGCACCCAGGGCAGGTCGTGCAGGTTGCGGCGGGCGTCGGCCACGGCCCGCGCCTCCCCCTCCACGCCCAGCACCGAGCCTCCCGCACCGACGCGGGCCGCCAGCCCGGCGGCGAAGAGCCCGACCCCGCAGTAGAGGTCCAGCGCGCGCTCCCCCGGCCGCGGGGCCGCTGCGTCGAGGACGGCGTCCAGCAGCGCCTGAGCGGCTCCGGGATGCACCTGCCAGAAGCCTGCGCCGGACACCCGGAAGGTGCGGGGCCGGCCCTCGACCAGCACCTCCTCGCGCACCCAGCCCCGGCCCCGCAGGCGTTCGACGCCGCCGGGACCGCGCCGGGCCAGCGATGCGGGGGCGTCGAGCACCGGCAGCCGTGGCCGGCCGTTCGCCGGCGGTCCGGTCCCGGCCGTGGGCTCGACGACGACCAGCCGCTCGACCTCGTCGCCGGCCCGTGCCGCGATCACCTCCACCGCAGCCACACCGGGCCACCGCCGGGTCGGGACGCCGACCGCGTCCACCTCGGGATCGGCGATCGGGCAGGCCGCGATCTCGACGACGTCGTGGGAGCGGTGCCGGCGCAGCCCCGCCCGGCCCCGGGCGTCCACGGCGTAGCGCACCCGGGTGCGCCACCCGAGACCGTCGGCATCCCCGGGGACGGGCTCGACGACGAGGTCCTCGACCTCGGTGCGGCCGAGCCGGCGGAGCTGCTCGGCGACGACCTCGGCCTTCGAGCGCCGCTGGAACTCCAGCGAGGCGTGCTGCCAGTCGCACCCCCCGCAGCCGCCGGGCCGCGCCACCTCGCAGCGCGGCTCCACCCGGTCGGGGGCGGCCTCGACCACGGCGACCGCCTCGCCGCGCCAGAACCGGTCGCGCTCGCGGGCCTCGGTGAGCAGCACGTCCGCCAGCTCACCGGGCAAGGCGTGCCGGACGAAGACGACGCGGCCCTCGTGCCGCGCCACGCAGTGGCCGCCGTGCGCCACCGCCCCGATCCGCAGCCGGACGACGCTGCCCTCCGCCGGGGCCGCCTCCGCCCCGGCAGGGCGGGCCCGCCGGAGCGCCGCCCGGGTCCGCCCGCTCACCCGGCTCCCGGCCGGTCACCGGCACCCGGGGCCACGCCGGCAGCCTCCTGCGGATGCCCGTCGTCGCCCTCGTCGCCGGCGGCCCCCGCCGTCCCGGAACGGCCGCCGGTCCCGGCGCCGCTCGCGGCCGTGGAACCGGTGGACTGGCCGCCGTCGGCCGGCGGGTGGAGCGGGGTCCGCAGCTCCGTGGCCTCCTCCTGGCCGCGATGGAGCCGGCTGCGCCCGGGCGCGAGCCCGTCCTCGCGGTCCTCCAGACCCTCGGACGACGCCAGCTGCCACGGGACGCTCGCGACCATGACCCCGGGTGTGTAGTGCAGCCGGGTCTTGAGCCGCAGCGCGCTCTGGTTGTGCAGGAGCTGTTCCCACCAGTGGCCGACGACGTACTCGGGTACGAAGACGACGACGAGGTCGCGCGGGCTGTCCCGCCGCACGCTCCGGACGTAGTCGACGACCGGGCGGGTGACCTCCCGGTAGGGGGAGTCGAGCACCCGCAGCGGCACGGGCAGGTTGCGCGCCTCCCACTCCTGCTGCAGCCGCTCCGACTCCTCCGCGTCGACCCGGACCGTGAGCGCCTCGATGACGGACGGCCGCGAGGCGCGCGCGTAGGCGAGTGCCCGCAGCGTCGGCTTGTGCAGCTTGCTGACCAGGACGATGGCGTGGACCCGGGACGGGAGCGCGCGCGCCTTCCGGTCCGAGTCGATGGCGAGCTCGCGACGGACCCGGAGGTAGTGCTTGCGGATGGCGAGCATGAGGGCGAAGAGCAGCGCCATCGCGAGCAGGGCCAGGTAGGCGCCGCGGATGAACTTGGTCGCCAGGACGACGACGAGCACGGCGCCCGTGATCGTGAGGCCGAGGGCGTTGATCACGCGGGACCGCTGCATCCGTCGCCGCACCCGCGCGTCGGTCTCGGTGCGCAGCAGCCGGGTCCAGTGCTTGACCATGCCCGTCTGGCTGGTGGTGAACGAGATGAAGACGCCGACGATGTACAGCTGGATCAGCTTGGTGACCTCCGCGTCGAACGCGACGATGAGCGCGCCGGCGGCGGCCGCCAGGAAGATGATCCCGTTGCTGTAGGCCAGCCGGTCGCCACGAGTGTGCAGCTGGCGCGGGAGCAAGTCGTCGCGGGCGAGGATCGACCCGAGCACGGGGAAGCCGTTGAAGGCGGTGTTCGCGGCGAGCACGAGGATGAGCCCCGTGGTGGCGGCCACCAGGTAGAACCCCAGCGGGAAGCCGTCGAACAGCGCTTTGGCGATCTGCCCGATCACCGGGTCCTGCACGTACGTGTTCCCGACCGGTTGACCGTCCCGCAGCAGCTGCGTGGCCGGGTCCTCGGCGTAGCGCAGCCCCATCCGATTGGCCAGCACGATGATGCTCAGAAGCATGGTCACCGCGATGCCCCCCAGGAGGGCCAGCGTGGTGGCGGCGTTCTTGCTCTTGGGCACCCGGAAGGCCGGGACGCCGTTGCTGATCGCCTCGACGCCGGTCAGCGCCGCACACCCCGAACTGAACGCCCGCAGCAGCAGGAACGCCCAGGCGAGTCCGGTGAGGCCCTGGCTGTCGAACGGGCTCGTCGCCCGGACCTCCAGGCCTGCGCTCTCGACCTGCGGCAGCTCGCCGAACAGGGCACGCAGCAGGCCGATGGCCGCCATCCCGAGGATCGCGAACATGAAGAGGTAGGTCGGGACGGCGAAGAGCGTCCCCGACTCCCGGACGCCGCGCAGGTTCATCGTCATCAGGATCGCGACGACGACCACGGCGAACAGGGCCTCGTGCCCGCGCAGCCACGGGATCGCCGCCGCCGCGTACTGCGCCCCCGAGGAGACCGACACCGCGACGGTGAGCACGTAGTCGACCAGGAGCGCGCTGGCCACGGTGAGGCCCGCCCGGACGCCGAGGTTGACGGTGGCGACCTCGTAGTCGCCGCCGCCCGAAGGGTAGGCGTGCACGTTCTGCCGGTACGACGCGACGACGATGAGCATGACGAACGCGACCGCGAGGCCGATCCAGGCCGACGCGGTGAAGGCCGCGACGCCGGCGAGCGCCAGCGTCAGGAAGATCTCGTCCGGGGCGTAGGCGACGGACGACAGCGCGTCGGACGCGAACACCGGCAGCGCGATGCGCTTGGGCAGCAGGGTCTCGGCCAGGCGTTCGGAGTGGACCGGACGCCCGACGAGCAGGCGTTTCGCGGCGTCGGTGAGCGACAGCACGAACTGCATGCTAAGCGGTGCCCTGGTCACCGGCCCGGGGCGACGGCGCAGGACAGGAACGGCGCGCCGGGCCGTGTAGCGTCGGACCATCTCCTCGCGGGAGGCCGCTGGGGCCACGGAAGGAACCGGGAAACGGTCGTGCACTTCGTGATCATGGGTTGTGGCCGGACCGGCTCCACACTGGCGCAGCTCGTCGAGGACCGCGGCCACACCGTCGCAGTGGTCGACCAGAACCCGGACGCCTTCCGCCGGCTGGGCGCCGGCTTCGATGGACGCCGGGTCGTCGGGGTCGGCTTCGACCGGGACACGCTGCTCGAGGCCGGCATCCAGGAGGCCTTCGCCTTCGCCGCGGTCAGCAGTGGGGACAACTCCAACATCCTCGCGGCGCGCGTCGCGCGGGAGACGTTCGGCGTCTCCAAGGTCGTCGCCCGCATCTACGACCCCGGGCGCGCCGAGGTGTACCAGCGGCTCGGGATCCCCACGGTGGCGACCGTCCGCTGGACGGCGGACCAGATGGCGCGCCGGCTGCTGAGCGTCGACGCGACCCCCGAGTACCGGGACGCCTCCGGCACCGTCGTCCTGGCGGAGGTGCAGGTGCACCTGGGGTGGGTGGGCCGGCGGATGACGACGCTCGAGGGGACCGCGGGCGGCCGGGTGGCCTTCCTCACCCGGCTCGGGGAGGGGCTCGTGCCGGGGCCGGACACGGTCTACCAGGAGGGCGACCTCGTGCACATCGTGATCCGCGAGACCGAGCTCGAGGACGCCCAGAAGGTGCTCGCCGCGCCGCCCGCGGAGGAGCTGCACTGATGCGGGTCGTCATCGCCGGGGCCGGGAGCGTCGGCCGGAGCATCGCCCGCGAGCTGCTCGCGAACGGCCACGACGTGCTCCTGATCGACAAGGATCCGCACGCGATCCGGGTCACCAGCGTTCCGGATGCGCAGTGGCTGCTCGCCGATGCCTGTGAGATCTCCACGCTCGAGGAAGCCGGCCTGGCCGACTGCGATGTCGTGGTGGCGGCGAGCGGCGACGACAAGGTGAACCTCGTGGTCTCGCTGCTGAGCAAGACGGAGTACGGCGTGCCCCGCACCGTCGCCCGGGTGAACAATCCGGCGAACGAGTGGATGTTCGACGAGGCGTGGGGCGTGGACGTCGCCGTGTCGACGCCGCGGCTCATGACGGCCCTGGTCGAGGAGGCCGTCTCCATCGGCGACCTCGTCCGGATCTTCACCTTCCAGCAGAGCCAGGCCACCATGGTCGAGCTGACGCTTCCGGCCAACTCCCCGGTCGTGGGGTCGATGGTCGGCGACGTCGTGCTCCCCGCGGACACCGTGCTCGTCTGCATCCTGCGGGAGGAGCGTCCGATCGCGCCGAGCCGGGACGACACCCTCGAGGCGAACGACGAGCTGATGTTCGTGACGGTGCCCGAGAGCGAGGACGAGCTGCAGGAGCTGCTCAGCCCCGGCCGCCCCCGCCACTGAGCTCCCCCGCCGGCGCTGGAGCGCCGGCCCGCCCTCCTTCCGCGTCGGCGTGCGGTTTGGCGGGCGGGACCCGTCGGACGAGAAGCCACGTCAGCGCGACGGCGACGCCGAACAGCGGCAGCCCGAGGATCACGTTGATGAACCCGAGCGTCGTCGCGTCCCCCTGCGCGTACAGGCGCCCCTGGATCAGGGCGCGGACGGCGAACATGCCGACCCACACCCAGGTCGCCTGCTGGTACACGCGCATCCGGGCCGGCACCTTCCGCCAGTGCAGCTCCTCGCCGAGCGTGAAACCGAGCAGCAGCCCGATGAGCGGGTAGCGGACCAGCGACGAGATCGCGTAGAGAGCGCCGTAGCCCAGGTTCTTGACGATGCCGGGGATGAAGAAGTCCTGGGCACGACCGGTGAACAGCGCCAGGCCCGCACCGAGCCCGATGCCCAGCAGCCCGGCGAGGGCCTGGGTCACCGTCTCGCGCGCCGCCAGCCGCCAGATCGTGAAGATCGCGGCGGGCACGAGGGCCGCCAGCACGGACTTCGGCACGTCGTGCGTGAAGGCCCAGACCACGGAGAAGACCGTCATGGGCAGGATGGACTCCGCCAGGCCGCGCGGCCCGCCGATCAGCGACCGCAGCGAGAGCTGCTCGGCGATCGCCTGCCCGAGCCCGAGCTGCGCGGCGGGGCCGACCGGCTTGTCGGGCCCGATCTCCCTGGCGGGGCCGATCTCCCTGGCGGGCCCGCGCGCCCCGTCGCCGTCAGGCATGCGGCTTCGGCACGAGCTCGTAGCGTGGGTTGAACACGGCCCGCTGCCCCTCCGCCTCCGTCACCATGCCGTGGATCCGCAGCCGCCGGCCCGGCTCGATCCCCGCGATGTGCCGGCGGCCGAGCCACACGACGTACAGGCTTCCGCTGCCGTCGTACAGCTCTGCTTCGAGGGCCGGCACTCCCGCGCGGGGGCGCAGCGTGACGGAGCGGAGCGTCCCGCAGACAGTGGCCTGACGGCGGGGGGTGAGCACCGCGATGGGCGTTCCGCCGGCCCGGGTGGCGAGTTCCTGCTCGTGCTCGGCGTGGACCTCGTTCTGGGAAGCCACCAACCGGGACAGGGCCTGCCGCCAGCGTGGCCGCTCGTCGCTGCCCATGACCGCAGGGTACGGCGTGGGGACCGGCGAAGTGCGCGGTCGCACGCCGGCAGCGGGTCCGCTCACCGGATCTCCGTGATCTCCGGTCCGCGGCGGAACGGGTCCAGCGTCGGCCGGGACTCCTCACCGTCCTCGACGGTCTGCGCCGCCTCGTCGGCGACGGCCTGCGGCAGCCGCAGCGGGAGCACCTCCCGGGGAGCCATGGCCTCGCTGCCACGGACGACGACCACGTCGCGGACGACCTCCTCGAGGTCCGCGGCCGCGGCCTCGTCGTGCACGGCGGGACCCTGGAACACGCCTCGCAGGAACCACCGGGGCCCGTCCACGCCGACGAAGCGCTGCGCCTGGTGGCCCGTGCGGCCGTCGGCGCTGCGGACGGGGACGCGCACGACGAGCTCGCGCCCGAACGGCCCCGGGACCTCGTCGGCCGTCCCGCCCTGACGGGTCACGCCCGCAGCGATCTCCGCCCGGATCTCGTCCCAGATTCCCTCGCTGCGCGGAGCCGCGTAGGCGTGCAGCAACACCGCCGAGCCGGCGAGCACCACCGCGACGCCGTTGACGACCCCGGAGGACTCGTCTACCTCCAGCCGCAGCTCCATGCCGTCACGCCCGGCCAGCCGCAAGCCACCCAGATCGATGTAGCCGTCCGTGTCAGGCCGCTCGGCGACATCCCACGGGCCCTGCGGCCTTGCCGGCAGCCCGGGCCGATCCTCGGCCTCCTGGGGCTGCGCCGCGTCGGACGCCTGGCCCTCCTCGTTGTCGCTGCCCTCGGCAGCGTCGTCGTCCTCGCGACGGCGCCGTCGGAACACGCTCACCTGCGGCCACCTCTCTCGCCAGCTCCCGCCGCCCCTGCGCCGTCCGCCGCTGATGCGGTGCCGGGTGCGGTCCTGCCGTCACCCTAGACGGTATGGAGACCGGCGCCTCGCTCGTGAAGCATGACGCGGGTTGCCGGCGGGTGGGCCGCCGGTAGAGCCGCATTCACGGGAGGCGCCGGTGTTCCTCGAGCGTACGAGTGTAGGGCTGGATGTTCACGCCCGGTCGGTGGTGGCGTGCGCGATCGATGGCGTGACGGGCGAGGTCAGGCAGTCTCGGTTGTGCCCGGATCCCCGGGAGGTGATCGCGTGGGTCGCGGCCCTGCCGGGGCCGTGCGGGGTGGTCTATGAGGCGGGCCCGACCGGGTTCGGGCTGGCCCGGGCGTTGACCGGAGCGGGGATCTCGTGTGTGGTGGCGGCGCCGTCGAAGCTGCACCGACCGGCCGGGGACCGGGTCAAGACCGATGCCCGGGACGCGATGCTGCTGGCCCGGCTGCTGCGCCTGGATGAGGTCACGCCGGTGCGGGTGCCGACGATCGAGCAGGAGACGGCGCGGGACCTGGTCCGGGCGCGGGAGGACGCCCGCGGCGATCTGATGCGGGCCCGGCACCGGCTGTCCAAGCTGCTGCTGCGCCACGGCATCGTGTATTCCGGCGGGAAGGCCTGGACGGGCCCGCACGATGCCTGGCTGCGCCGGCAGGGCGTGGCGCTGGGCAGCGGGCCGCTGCGGCTGACGTTCGAGGCCGACTACGAGGCCGTGCTGACGGTGACCGCGCGCCGGGACCGGCTGGACCAGGCGATCGCAGAAACGGCCGGGGACAGCGAGTTCACCCCGGTGATGCGGCGCCTGACCTGTTTGCGAGGGGTGGACACCCTGACCGGGTTCGGGCTGGCCGTGGAGATCGGGGACTGGGACCGGTTCACCGGCGCCACCATCGGCTCTTACCTCGGGCTGGTGCCGACCGAGGCCTCCTCCGGCGCCTCCCGGGTACAGGGATCGATCACCAAGACCGGCAACGGGCACGCCCGGCGGCTGCTGGTCGAGGCGGCCTGGCACCACCGCAAGGCCTACCGGGCCGGAGCGACGCTGCGCGGCCGCTGGCAGGCCGCCCCCGCGGTCGTGGTCGCCCGCGCCGATGCCGGCAACCGCCGCCTGCACGCCCGCTGGCGCCGGTTCGACGCCCGCAGCAAGCGGCCCGCGGTCGCCAACGTCGCGATCGCCCGCGAGCTCGCCGGCTGGTGCTGGTCACTGGCGACGATGCCGGCCTGACCAAGGACCGCGGCAGGTCCACACAAGCCCCCGGTCGTGACGGCCCGGGCAGCAGCGCGAGGGACGATCCGCGGCGCGACTATGAGCAACCCCTCGGGGTCACGCTCGAGCCTAGACACGCGGCCCGTCCCAGCCGAACAGCCCGCCCTGCGGTAACCAACCCGCGCATATCAGTCTGACCGTGCGTCGCCCACGACACGCTCGCCAGAGCCGTCACGACCGGGCCCATCCACCCCCCGAGCAGCCGACACGCTGCGCGCTCACCCATGCCCCTTGACAAGGACGCCGTCCATATCAGTCGCCGCGGCCCGGGGCCCGTGTCGCTCCCGGGTCGCCTGATCAGCCGTGGGCGAGGAGCGGCCGGAAGCCGGGTACCTCGGCGCCCAGCCAGCGGACCGCCTCGGGCACGAGGCTCGCCCAGAGCAGGAGCGAGTGGCCGGCATGTGCGAACTCGACCAGGTGCACGGCCAGCGGCGGTCGCACCACGTGCAGGAACTTCTCCGACGACGCGAACGACGTGCGGTCGGAGTGGGAGGTCTCGATCCACATCGCGACCGGCGGCGGTGCTGCGGCGACTCGGCTGATCAGGTCGTACTGGCGTCGCAGCGGGCTGTTCGCAGGCCATGGCTGGTAGGCCTTGCCGAACTTCACTCCGAAGTAGCCGCCGAAGATGAGCGCGGAACCGTACCGGCCAGGATGGAGCAGAGAGGCCATCGCGGCGCACCAGCCGCCGGCTGAGATGCCCGCGGCGGCCCACGCTGCCCTGTCGGTGCGCACCCGGAAGGTCCGGACGACCCAGTTGGGGACGTCCTGGGTCAGCCAGGTGTCGAGCGCGGGCAGGCCCGGACCGCCGTCGACGCATTCGGTGTCCCGCCCGGGCGGGATCTCGATCTGAGGGGCGACGACCAGGGCGGGGGCGACCTGCCCGGTCGCCGACTCGCTGTCGAGGACCGAGCCCAGTGCCATCCTGTCGAGCCACTGCCCCGGCGTGCCGGGGTAACCGTGGAACGCCTCGATCACGGGAAAGCGCTGGTGGCGCGCCGACGGGGCGCTGTACGTCCGGGGCAGGTCGACGACCACGTCACCGGTGAGTCCGCTGAGAGGCCCCTTCACGGTGTAGGTGAACTGCCGGTCGCCTGCCGCGCCGGGCGGCAGCGGCGGGAGTGTCGCGGGCGGCGCCGGGAGCCCGCCGCCGGCGACCAGGGCCGAGGCCGCGCTGCCCGCCGAGCCGCCGTGACTGCTCGTCGTCGCATGCGGAACCGACTGGAACGCCCCGGCGAGGTCCGTCCAGTCCGAGAAGAATCCGAAGGTGTCGTTGGCCATGGCCCCGACGGTGAGCAGGACGAGAAGGTTCACCACGACGAGCGCGCCTATCCGGGCCAGCACCGCCGCCGGCCGGCGGGGTGCCAGTCGCTCCCACAGGATGACGACCGCGGCGACAGCCCCCAGCGTGGCCAGGACGAGTAACCCGAGGAACACCCGGGACGTCAGCTCCACACCAGCGGGACGCGCGAGGCGCCCGAGACGTTCCAGGCCCGCCGCGGTCAGGCGCCGGGCAGTCCGCCGGTGGAACCGAATCCCCCGGTGCCGCGCACCGACCCGGGCAGCTGGGCAGCGGTCACGAACCGCACGTGCTCGACCCGCTGCACCACCAGCTGGGCGATCCGGTCGCCGCGCCGCAGGGCGACGGGCTCGCGCGGGTCGGTGTTGAGCAGGGTGACGCGGATCTCCCCGCGGTAGCCGGCGTCCACCGTTCCGGGGGCGTTGACGATGGTGATGCCGTGGCGGGCGGCCAGCCCCGAGCGGGGATGGACGAACGCGGCGTAGCCGTTCGGCAGGGCGATGCTGACGCCCGTCCCCACGGTACGGCGCTCGCCGGGGGCAAGGGTCACGTCGTCGGTGCAGGTGAGATCGGCTCCGGCGTCGCCGGGGTGGGCGTAGCCGGGCGGGAGGGCGCCGGGGGCCAGCACGACCGCGACCTCGAGGGGCGGGGCGGGGTCTCGTCGACCTGGAGGTCTGCCCGGTCGGGAGTCGGATGGGCCGGGTTCCGGCGGCGGGGTCTGCACGGCCCGTCACACTAGTGACGTGGCGGGCGAGGCGACGGCCGTGTCGTGGCAGGAGCGGCTCTGGCCCTCGGTGTGGCTGGCGCCCGTGGTCCTGCTGCTCGGGACGGGTTTCGGGCTCGTGACGGCCCCCTTGGGCGAGGCCGTGGCGGTTCCGGTCGCGGTGCTGGCAACACTGGTGCTGGGCGGGATGCTGCTCGCCACCACCTCGACACTGTCGGTGGAGGACGGCTTGTTCAGGGCGGGCAGGGCCCGGATACCGGTGGAGCTGCTCGGTGATCCCGAGGTGCTGGACGCGGACGGGATGCGGAGGGCGCGCGGTCCGGAGCTCGACGCCCGCGCCTACCTGTGCCTACGGGGCTGGATCGACGCCGGGGTGCGCGTGCCGGTTCTCGACCCGCGCGACCCGGCGCCCTACTGGCTCGTCTCCTCGCGGCGGCGGGAGGACCTCGCCGAGGCACTCCGCCGGGCCCGCCGCTGACGGGGCCCGCGAGACCCCTGGGCGGCGGACCTTCCTGACGTCAGGCGGCGCACTCCTTGCAGATGGGCTGACCGCCTACCTCCTTGGCCAGCTGGCTCCGGTGGTGCACCAGGAAGCAGCTGGAGCAGGTGAACTCGTCGGCCTGGCGGGGCAGGACGCGGACGGACAGTTCCTCGTTGGACAGGTCGGCGCCGGGCAGCTCGAAGCCCTCGGCGGCCTCGATCTCGTCCTCGTCGACGGCTCCGGTGGTCTTGTCGACGCGCCGGGCCTTCAGCTCCTCGATCGAGTCCTCGCTGAGCTCGTCGTCGGTCTTGCGCGGCGCGTCGTAGTCGGTGGCCATGGTGCTCACACTCCGGATCTTGCGGTGCTTCGGGGCGGTGGACGGGTCGGTACCGCCCTCGGGCGGTGGCGGGCTCGGCACGGCCAGGGGTGCCGTCGGGGCGTGCCGACCCCGGTGCTTGGTGGTTCCCCGTGTGGGGCAGGCGCATCGGTAACGCGCTGGACGGAAGTTTTGTGCCCCCCGACGACCGGTGGATTGTGCACCACCTCCGGCCGGTTGGCGAGCAGAGCCTACCGGCGTGTCAGCACGCGCCGCTGATCCGCCGCCTCGCAGCGTCACCGCAACCGTCCCGGCACGCCCGCTCCCCTCGCCGGCCACCGGATGTTCACCGCCGGGCCGTCCAGGTCGGGCGGCTGTCCCTTTCCATGGGACTGCATCCGGCCCTAGGGTCATGGTCTGGCCGGGAGGAGAGGGTGCGTGAGCGAGTTCCGCAGCGAGATCAGCAGCCGGATCGACCGCGTCAAGGGAGACCTGGCCCGGGGGGCCGCGGACGGCGACGACTACCTGGTCGATGTGAGCCTCGGTGAGCTCGAGTCGCTCGCGCGGATCGCCGTCGAGCACGACGTGCCCGTCGACGGCGTCGACGAGGCGCTGGCGCCGTACGGCCTGCGCACGCCGGCCGCAGGCCTCCCGCTGATCGCCCCGGCCGCGGACGCCTGAGGGCGCCGGCTCAGTCCCGGTCGGCGCGGAGCCGGTCGAGCTCCGCGGCGAGGACGTCGACGAGCGGCGGCCGCGCCGCGACGAGCAGCTCCCCGGAGGGTGCGCCGCCGCGAGGCCCCCGGACACTCACGCCACACTCCGTCGCCACCAGCCAGGCGGCCGCGAAGTCCCAGGGGTTCAGGCCGCGCTCGAAGTACGCGTCGGCACGGCCGGCGGCGACGCTGCACAGGTCCAGGGACGAGACGCCGATCCGGCGCACGTCCCGGATCCGGGGCAACAGGTCCGCGACCACACGCGCCTGCGCCCGGCGACGCTGGGAGGTGTAGCCGAAGCCGGTCGAGACCAGGGCGCGGTCGAGCGGCGGCGGAGGAAGGTGTACCGGCAACGGCCTCCCGTCGAGGAGCGCGCCGAGCCCCCGCGCCGCCGTCCACGTCTCCCCGGACGCGGGGTTGTGCACGCAGCCCGCCACCGGCGACCACTCCCCCGGCACGGCGGGGTCACCCTCGACGACGGCGACGCTCACGGCATACACCGGGATGCCGTACAGGTAGTTCACCGTGCCGTCGATGGGATCCACCACCCAGGTCAGGTCGCTGCCGCCGGTCTGCGTGCCGCCCTCCTCGCCGAGCACCGCGTCGTCCGGCCGCTCGGCCCGCAGGAGTCGGCGCAGCAGGTCCTCCGCCGCCCGGTCGGCCTCGGTGACGACGTCGGTGGGGCTCGACTTGGTGTCCTCGACGCTGATCCGGCCCGCCCTGGCCGTCCGGGCGAGATCCCCGGCGGCGCGCGCCGCGCGCTCGGCGAGCTCGCGGAGGGCGGTGCGCTCCGTGTCGGGGGGAACGGCGCCGGACCCGGGCGCCGCCTCCGGCGTCATCGCCCGGACCCCGCCGGGGCGGGCACGCCCGGCCAGTCGGCGCCGCAGGCGGCGGGACGCTCCGCGCGCAGGTTGGGGCAGCAGCCGACCGGGCACACGGCGTGTGAAGGCCCGAGGATGCCGACGGCCGGCTGCCTCGGGGACGTCCCCCGCAGCTGTGCCGCGCGCTCGAGCACCAGGTCCACGAGGGCACTCACGAAGCGCGGGTCGGTGCCCACCGTGGCGGCCCGGGCGAAGGGGAGCCCCAGCTCCTCCGCGGTCTCGCGCGCCTCGGTGTCGAGGTCGTACTTGACCTCCATGTGGTCACTCACGAAACCCGCCGGCACGACGACCACGCCGGGGACGCCGGCGGCGTGCAGGGCCCGGAGGTGGTCGTTGACGTCCGGCTCCAGCCACGGCTGGGCAGCGGGCCCGGAGCGGGAGCAGTAGACGAGGTCCCAGTCCAGTGGGCGGCCGGCCGCCTCGCCCGCCGCCGCCGCGATCGCCGCCGAGACGTCCTGGTGCTGGGCGACGTATGCGCCGCCCCGGGGCCCGGAGACCTCGTTCATCGCCGTCGGGATCGAGTGGGTGACGAAGACCAGCCGGGCGGCGTCCCGGACGCGCTCCGGGAGGGTGGCGAGGGCCGTGACGGCCGCGTCGGCGGACGCCGCCACGAATCCGGGATGGTTGAAGTAGTGCCTGACCTTGTCGATCTCGGGCGGAGCCGAACCGCCTTCCGTTCCCCGGGCTGCCGCGAGGTCGAGCTGCGCGGCCGCCAGGTCCTCGCGGTACTGCCGGCAGCTCGAGTAACTGGAGTAGGCGCTGGTCAGGACGGCGCACAGGCGCCGCGCCCCCGCGTCCCCCGCCTCCCGCAGGGCGTCCACCAGGTAGGGGTTCCAATTGCGGTTGCCCCAGTACAGGGGCACGTCCAGGCCGCGGGCGTCCAGCTCGGCGCGCAGGGCGGCGAGCAGGGCCCGGTTCTGGTCGTTGATGGGGCTGCGGCCCCCGAAGTGCAGGTAGTGCTCGGCCACGGCCTCGAGGCGCTCCCGCGGGATCCCGCGGCCGCGGGTCACGTTCTCGAGGAACGGCAGGACGTCCGCGGGCTGCTCGGGGCCGCCGAAGGACACCAGCAGAATGCCGTCGAACGGGTCCGCCGAGGCCGGCTCCCGCCGAGCGAGGCGCTGGTCGGTTCCCGGCTCATCGGTCACTCCCGCATCCTCACAGCTCGGCGCGAGCGCCGCTCGGTGGCTGCGCGCGGGCCCCGCCTCAGTGCGGCGCCGCTCACGGGACCGGGCGACGCCTGCCGCCGGCGATGCTCGCGTTCCGGCCGCCTCGTCGCCCCTCGACGCCGGCGGAACCGGCCGGAACGCGAGGAACGTGGCCGGTACCGGCCGGAACGCGAGGAACGTGCCGGCACGGGCGGAGCGCGCTCCGATGGCGTGCCGCCGTCATCCCCGAAGCGGGTGGCAGCTAGCGTGGACGTCTCGCCACCTCCCGCCACGCCCACCCATGTGCTTCGTATCGGCAGCGCCGGATGGCAGAGTCGGACGTGGCGGTACGGGACGGACCGAGCGGAGGGATCACGCATGCAGGACCTCACGCTCGTCGGCGTCCACGACGACGGGGACCACCTCGTGCTCCAGGGCGCCGACGGGCAGCGGTACGTGCTGAAGGTCGACGAGCCGCTGCGCGCCGCGGTGAGGCGCGACCGCGCGCGGCTGGGCCAGCTGCAGATCGAGGCGGCGGGCACCCTGCGCCCGCGGGACATCCAGGCCATGATCCGCTCCGGCCGGACCGCTGAGGACGTCGCCGCCGAGGCCGGCGTCCCGGTGGAGCACGTGCGCCGGTACGAGGGACCGGTCCTCGCCGAGCGCGAGTTCGTGACAGGCCAGGCTCGGGCCGTTCGCGTGCGCCGCGCCACTCCGGGCGCACCCGGCTCCTGGCCGACCCTCGACGAGCTCGTCGCCCAGCGTCTCGCCGCCCGCGAGGTGGACGTCGCCACGGCCTCCTGGGACGCCTGGCGCACCGACGGCACGTGGTTCATCCGGTTGACCTTCCCGGCGGCCGGGCGGGAGCGCCGCGCCGAGTGGTCCTACGACGTGCAGTTGCGGCATGTGACGCCGCTCGACGACGAGGCGCGCTGGTTCGTGGACGAGCCCTCCCCCGCGGCCGCGGCGGGTCCCCTTCCGGGGCCGGGACGACGCTCGCTCGCACCGGTCCGGGACGGGCAGGACCAGCGTGGCGCCGGCGGCCCGCTGGACGCGCAGGTGCGTGAGCGCGTCTACGACGTCGAGGCTGACGGCGGCCTGCGTCAGGTCGAGGACGAGCGCGCAGGCGCGGCCGCCGCCACCGTGGACCTGCTCGACACGCTGCGGGAGCGGCGCGGACGGCGGCAGTGGGTGCCGGATTCCGTCGACGACACGGACACGCCCGACGCTCTCGAGCGCGCCGTCGACCAGCTGCGCGTGCGCTCCGAGGCGCTGGGCGAGCCACCGCCGGCGCACCCGCCGCGTTCCCGGCCCGAGCAGCTCGAGGACGCCGAGGTTCTCGCGCTGCCCGACGCACAGGCGGCATCCCAGCCGGCATCCCAGGCTCCACCGCAAAGTCCTGCTGTCGCGATCCCGCAGCCGCCACATCCCGCCCCGCGGCCGATGGCGCACCCGGCCGGCACCGGCCGCACGCCGAACGGGCCGCGTCCCGGCTCCCCCACGGACCCCCTCGACCTCGATGCGGCCGCCGAGGCAGAGCGGACGCCGTCCCGGCGCGCCCGGCGCGCCAGCGTCCCGAGCTGGGACGACATCGTCTTCGGCTCCCGCCGGGACTGACCCGGCACCGTGCCCGGGCTCGCCCGAGCAGAGCGATCAGCGCCGACCGAGCACGGCCAGGACCGGCACCAGCGTCTCGTCGGGCGTCCGCGCTCCGTGCTGACCCAGCAGGCGCAGCAGCTCCGGACGGGCAGTGGCTGAGTCGACGATCGCGGTGCGGCCGGTGGTGACCACCATCAGGTCCCCGATCCGGGGGCGCACGTGCTCGGAGACGGGCCCGAACCACCCCCGGTCGATCGCGTCGTTCCGGGAGACGACCTCGACGGCCGAGCCGAAGCGCGCCCGCCAGGTGGCGGCCACCTCCCCCGTCCGGCTCTCCTCGCAGTACAGGTGCACGGCCCGTGCCTCGCCCCCGACGTGCCGGACGCCTCGCGTCAGCTCGGGTTCGTCGACCAGGTCCACCCGGGCCGCCAGCGGCACGTCGACCATGCCGTGATCGGCCGTGACGGCCACGAGGACGTCGCGCCGCGCCGCGCGGACCAGCCGGGCGAGCTCGCCGTCGACGCGCTCGACCTCCTGCCCCCACTCCCACGACTCGCACCCGTGCACGTGGCCGACCTTGTCGACGTCGCCCCAGTAGAGGTATACGAGCACGCGGGGATGCGCGATGAGAGCGGCGAGTGCGGCGTCGACCCGGTCCTCGAGGCTGTTCGCCGCGACGAAGCGCGCGCCCCGCAGCGCCGCCCGGGTCAGGCCCGACCCGTCGAAATAGTGCGGGGCGATCATCACCACGGGCAGGCCCACCGCGGTGACGTCCTCGAAGACCGTGCTCGTGGGCTGCCACGCGAGCGGGTCCACCCGGGAGTCCCAGGCCAGCTCGCTGAAGACGGCGTCCAGCGCGGGGTCGAGCACCGTCATGCCGACCATGCCGTGGCTGCCGGCCGGCCGCCCCGTCCCGAAGGTGCCCATGCTCGTGGCCGTCGTGCTCGGGAACCCGCAGTCCACCGCGGCCGACAGCCCGTCCCCGGTCCGGACCGACCGCAGGAACGGCGCATGCCCTCCCCGCCGCTCCAGCAGCCGCTCGCCGAGTCCGTCGACGAGGACGACGACCCCTGAGCGGGCCGCGGGCATCGCCAGCGGTCCGGCGCCGCGGACAGGAACGCCCAGGGCCGCGACGACCGACGGCAGCACGCCTGCCAGCCCCGGCGACTGCACTTTCACGGGCCTGGCTGCCCCGTCAGACCGCGGCGGTGGCGGCGCTCACCGCGCGGGCGAAGGAGACAGCGGCGCGGACGGCGTCCGAGCCCTCGGCGTCCGCGGAGACCCGCAGCGTGATGTCCTCGAGGGCGGCCGTCCCGGTGTAGCCGTGATCCGCCTCGCAGTCCGGGTCCGAGCAGCCGGCCGGCTCCAGGTCGATCCGGTTCAGGGAGCCCCAGCCGATGGTCAGTGTGAGCTCTCGCGGGGTGGTGCCGCTGCGGTGCTCCTCGGGGCGGGTGACGGCATGCGTGAGCACGACCGAGCGCACCTGCCGGAGAGCCACGGCCTCCGTCGAGGCCGACGCGTACGGCTCCGGGCTGAGCGTGTCGGGCTCGTGGTCGTCGGCGTGCGCCACGACGAGCCGGGTGGGCGTCAGGACGAGCACGGTGACGTGCCGGCGGACCTCGTCGCGGTCGAACGTGGTCTCGGGATACACCAGGGAGGAGCGCACCTCCTCCCCGGCGAGCGCGACGTCGAGGACGTCGCAGACCAGGGCCGGGTAGTAGCCGGCGTGCTCGACCTGCAGTCTCAGGTCGTGCGGCAGCCCGCCCGACCGCGGGGCTCCCACGCTGTGTCGCTCTCGCACCCCGCCATCTTGTCAGGAACTGGCGGTCAGCTCGCGAGGGCCGGCGTCCGCACGGGCCGCGACGGGCGCCAGCCGCACCACCGCCCCCAGGACGTGGGCGCCCTGCTCCGAGACGACGACGGGGTTCAGCTCGAGCTCGGCCACCTCCGCCAGGTCGTCGGCGAGGCACGACACCCGGGCCACGACGTCCTCGACCGCGGCGACGTCCACCGGGCGCGCGCCGCGGTGGCCCGTCAGTTTGGGCGCCGCCCGCACCGAGCGAACGGCCTCGCTCACGTCGCCGGTGGTCAGCGGGGCGATCCGGTGCGCCCAGTCGCCGAGCAGGTCCGTCGCGTCCCCGCCCAGACCGAAGGAGACGACCGGGCCGTACAGCGCGTCCTCGACGGACCTCACCACACACGCCACCCCCGCCGGCGCCATCGCCTGCACGACGAGCCGGCCGCCGCCGAGCGGAGTGAGCCGGGCGGTCATCTCCACCACGTCCTCGGCCAGCTCGGCGGGGCCCGCGATGTCGAGGCGCACGCCGCCGAGGTCGACCCGGTGCCGCAGGTGCGGCGCCGCGGTCTTGAGCGCGACCGGGTACCCGAGCTGCGCGGCCGCGGCCACGGCCTCCTCGGGGCCGTCGACGGGCACGGCGGGCCAGAGCCGAAGGCCGTAGCAGGCGAGCAGCTCGGCGGCGGCGTCGGGGCCGAGCTCGACGCCGTCCACCTGATCCCGGGGGGCCTCGGCGAGCAGGCCCTCGACGAGCCCGTGGGCCGCGGCCGGGTCGCGCCCCGGCGGGTCGACCCGCGGCGTCACCTCGCGCCCGCGCCACCCCGCGTACCAGGTCACGGCGGCGAGCGCCCGGACCGCCTCCTCGGGGGTGGAGTAGGTCGGGACGCCGTCCTCGCGCGCGGCCGCCATGCCGAGCAGGCATGCGAGCACGGGGCGGCGGGCCCCCCGGGCGGCGTCCGCGACGGCCCGGGCGACATCCTCCGCGCGGGTGCCCACCGGCGGGACGAAGGCGGCGACGACGGCGTCGACGCCCTCGTCGGCCACGGCGTCCTCGAGCGCGCGGACGAACTCGTCCTGCCCCGCCGTGATCGGGACGCTGGAGGGTCCGCCGGGAACGGTGAGACCGCTCCCGACGGCGGCGTCCGCGACGAGTGCACCCAGTGCCTCGCTGTTCGCGACGACGCCGACCCGGGACCCACCGGGCAGCGGCTGGGTGGCGAGCAGCGCGGCGACGTCCAGGAGCTCGTGCACCGTGCCCACCCGGATGCACCCGCTCTGGCGCAGCATCGCGTCGAACGCCTCCGCCGGCGCCCGGCTCCGGCCCACCGCCCCGCCGCCCGGGACGCCGAACGCGGACGTCCCGGGCCGGACCACCACGACCGGCTTGCTCGCCGCGAGCCGGCGCGCGATCCGGGAGAACTTGCGCGGATTGCCCATGCTCTCGAGATAGAGGCCGACGACGCAGGTCCGCTCGTCCTCCTCCCAGTACTGCATGCAGTCGTTGCCCGAGACGTCCGCCTGGTTGCCGGCGGACACGAAGGTCGACAGCCCCACGCCGCGTCGCTCCGCGGTCTCGAGCACCGACGCCGACATCGCCCCGGACTGGCAGAAGAGGCCGACCCGTCCGGCGACCGGCAGCGCGGGCAGCAGCCCTACGTTCAGCCGCACCGCCGGGTCCGTGTTGACCAGCCCCCACGAGCTCGGGCCGACGACGCGCATGCCGTTGGCGCGCGCGAACCGGACCAGCGCCCGCTGCCGCTCGAGCCCCTCGGCGCCGGTCTCCGCGAAGCCACCGCTGACGACGACGAGCCCGCGGACCCCGGCCCGCGCGCACTGGTGCACCACGTCGAGGACGGCGTCCGCGGGCACGGCGATGACCGCGAGGTCCAGCGGGGGGCCGGCGTCGCGGGGCAGGTCGGCGATCGAGCGGACGGCGGGCACCCCGAGCACGGCGTCGGCCTCCGGATGCACCACGTGCACCGGCCCGGCGTAATCCGCGGCGAGCAGGTCGCGCAGCAACCGGTGGCCGACCGTGCCGGGCCGGCGACTCGCGCCCACGAGCACGACTGATCGCGGCGCCACCAGGGCGGCGACGCTGCGGAACTCGGCGCGGTGCTCGCGGCTCTCCATCACGGCCCGGGACCGCTCGGTGGGGTCGATGTCGAAGGACAGCGAGACGACCCCGTCCTCGAAGTCGTGCCGCACCTCGTAGCCGGCGTCCCGGAACACGCCGAGCATGCGGCGGTTCTGCGGCAGCACCTCGGCGACGAACCGGTGCACGCCGTGCTCCCGGGCGGCGGCGGCGAGGTGCTCGAGCAGCACCGAGCCGAGCCCCCGGCCCTGGTGGGCGTCGGAGACGTTGAAGGCCACTTCGGCCGTGTGCGGCTCGATCCGATCGAACCTGCCGACGGCGACGATGTCGTCGCCGACCGTCGCGACGAGCGCGACGCGGTTCACGTGGTCGACGGTGGTGAACCGCGCGAGGTCGGCGTCCGAGAGCCGGGGCATCGGGGCGAAGAAGCGCAGGTACGTCGACTCCGGCGACTGCCGCACGTGGAACGCCTGCAGCGCGGCGGCGTCCTGCGGGGTGATCGGCCGCAGGTGCGCGGTGCTCCCGTCGGCGAGAACGACGTCCGCCTCCCAGTGCGCGGGGTAACCCGGCCCTGGAGTCGGCGGCTCGGTCGACACGTCCGGAGCCTAACGCCAGCCCCGCCTCCCCCGGGCCGTCCGCCGGCAGTCCGCCGGCCGTCCGTCCTCGAGCCGTCCGTCCTCGAGCCGTCCTCGAGCCCGTCGCTGCCCGTTGCCCGCGAAGAGCGGCGGTGCCAGGGTCAGTCGTCATGAGCCACGTCTCCGCGCCGGGCGCCCCCGCCGCCCGCACCGACGCCTTCCGCTCGGCCCGGGATCTTCTGCTCGACCTGCGCGAGGACCACGGCACCGCTCGCGCGCGCTTCCGCTGGCCGCGGCCGGAGCGCTTCAACTACGCCCGGGACTGGTTCGACGTGGTGGCGGCCGGTCCGTCGGGGGGCCGCGAGGCCCTGGTCGTCCTCGACCACGACGCCGGCGAGCAGCGGCTGACCTTCGCCGAGCTGGCCGGCCGGTCGCGCCGGCTCGCGGGGTGGCTGGACGCACAGGGGGTCCGGCGTGGGGACCGCGTCCTCGTCATGCTCGGCAACCAGGTGGAGCTGTGGGAGACGGTGCTCGCCGCGATCCGGCTCGGCGCGGTGGTGATCCCGGCGACGACGCTGCTCGCGGCGGCCGACGTCCGGGACCGGATCGAGCGGGGAAGGGTCCGGCACGTCGTCGCGCGCTCGGCGGAGTCGGCTCTCTTCGCGGCCGTCCCCGGCGACTGGACCCGGATCGCCGTCGGCGAGGAGGTGGACGGCTGGCTGCCGTACGGCGACGCCGAGGGCTTCGACGGCGAGCTCGCCGGCGTCGACACCCGGGGCGACGAGACCCTTCTGCTCTACTTCACGTCGGGCACGACGGCGTCGCCGAAGCTCGTCGAGCACACCCACGAGTCCTACCCCATCGGCCACCTGTCGACCATGTACTGGATCGGGCTGCGCCCCGGTGACGTGCACCTCAACGTCTCCTCCCCCGGCTGGGCCAAGCACGCCTGGAGCAACCTGTTCGCGCCCTGGAACGCCGAGGCGACGGTACTGATCGTCAACCAGCCGCGCTTCGACGCGCAGGGGCTGCTGGCCGCGATGGAGCGCTCCCGCGTCACCACGTTCTGCGCACCGCCGACGGTCTGGCGGATGCTCGTGCAGCAAGACCTCGCGGCGTGGGCGGGGCGGATCCCGCTGCGCGAGGTCGTCGCCGCCGGCGAGCCGCTCAACCCGGAGGTCATCGAGCAGGTTCGGCGGGCCTGGGGCCTGGTGGTGCGGGACGGCTTCGGCCAGACGGAGACGACCGCCCTGGTGGGCAACCCGCCGGGGCAGCGGGTGCTGCCGGGGTCGATGGGCCGGCCGCTGCCCGGTTACGACGTGGTGCTGGTGGATCCCGTCGGCGGCGACGTCCGGCCGGACGGCCCCGCGGAGGGCGAGGTCTGCCTGCGGCTCGACCCGCCCGAGCTCGGCCGGCCGCTGGGGCTGATGGTGGGGTACCGCGACGACGAGGAGCGGACGGCGGACTCGATGCGGGGCGGGGTCTACCACACCGGGGACGTCGCCTCCCGGGACGCCGACGGCTACATCACCTATGTGGGGCGCGCGGACGACGTGTTCAAGGCGTCCGACTACCGGATCAGCCCCTTCGAGCTCGAGAGCGTGCTCGTGGAGCACCCCGCGGTGGCCGAAGCGGCGGTGGTCCCGTCGCCGGACCCGCTGCGGCTCGCCGTGCCGAAGGCCGTCGTCGTCCTCGCGGCCGGCTGGGAGCCGACCGCGGAGACGGCGGCCCAGATCCTGGCGTACGCGCGCGAGCACCTCGCCCCGTACAAGCGGATCAGGCGGCTCGAGTTCGCCGACCTGCCCAAGACCATCTCCGGGAAGATCCGGCGCGTGGAACTGCGGGCCGACGAGCAGCGCCGCCACCCCGACGGCACGGGCGACCGCGCCGACCGGGAGTTCTGGGAGGACGACCTGCTCTGATCATGCACGTCGCGCGCGCGTGCCGCCCCGCGCCGGGGTGTGCACGGTGCGCGGCGACGTGCATGATCAGCGCAAGGGAGGAGCGGGTCAGACGACCCGCCCGATCTTCCAGTTGTGGCCGTAGATCCTCTGCTTGCTGCACCACGGCACCGGTGTGCGGCGCGGCCCACATCGTCATGTGCCCGGCCACGATGCCGACGTGGTAGACGTGGCCCCGGCTGTTGTAGAAGAAGACGAGGTCACCGACCCGCGCAGCGCTACGGGAGACCCGCTTGGTGTGGCGGTACTGGTCGGCGGCGGTGCGCTTGAGGTACCAGTGCTGCTTCTTGAAGACGTACTGCACATAGCCCGAGCAGTCGAACGCGCGCGGGCCGGCGGCGCCGTACCGGTACGGCCGCCCCTTGAGCGACGTGGCCGTCCTCATCTCGAGCTTGACGTTGACCTTGCGCCGGGTGTGCGCCGCGGTGGGAACCGTCCGCAACTTGACGGGGGCGGTCTTCGTGGCGTTGGTCGTGGCGGTGGTCGGAGCCGGGGCCGCCGTGGCGGCGGTCGCCCCCGGGGCGGCGAGGCCGACGACGGCGGCGCCGAGGAGCAGCGAGCCGGCCGTGCCGGTCACGGCTGCCTGCTTCAGGGCATGGCGGAGCTGACCGATCTGAAGATCAGACACGAGTGTCCTTCCCCATCCGCCTGCGAGGTGAGCTGTCGGGTTCGGGCTGGAAAGTTGCCCGGCCGGGAAGGACCGGCTTCACCCCGAGGCGGCCGCTGGGCGACACGCCGTAGAGATCGGGTCCCCCGCTCCCGCCGTGGTGGTCTGGGAACAGCGGCCGCCGGCGGGACTCGGCGTCACGGCCCTGTCATCACCCGAACAGGTGACGAAAGACACTCTGCGCGACCGGTCTTCCGGTCACCAAGTCAATCCGGACATTTGTGACGCAGCTCATATCACCCCTCGACGCATGACACAAGCATCGACACGCCAATGAATTCGGTCACGGCGCCGGCGTCGAGAGCCCTTGGGCAGCCTTCGGGCGGGTGCTGGCAGAGTCGGCCCCATGGAGTTCGCCGACGTCGTCCGCCTTCGTCGCATGGTGCGCGCCTACCACCCGGGCCGGCCGGTGCCCGACGCCGTCCTCGACAGGCTGCTGCGGACCGCCGTGCACGCTCCGAGCGCCGGCTTCAGCCAGGGCTGGGACTTCGTGGTGTGCCGGCGCCCCGAGGACGTCGCCGCGTTCTGGGCGGCGACGACGGATCCGGCGCAGGAGCCCGACGAGTGGCTGCGCGGGCTGCAGAGCGCCCCCGTCCTCGTGGTCTGCCTCTCGGACCCGGAGCGGTACCTGCGGCGCTACGCCGAGCCTGACAAGGGCTGGGACGAGGACGACCACCAGGCGCGGCTGGCGCACTGGCCGGTGCCCTACTGGGACGTCGACACCGGCATGGCGGCGATGCTCATGCTGCTCACCGCCGTCGACGCCGGCCTCGGTGCGTGCTTCTTCGGCGTGCCCCCGGAGCGGCATGCGGACGTCCTCGAGGCGCTCGAGGCACCGGCTGACAGGCGGGTCGTCGGCGTCGTCAGCCTCGGTCACGCGGCGCCCGACCGCCGCTCCCCCTCGCTGCGCCGGGGCCGCCGGGCGGTCGACGAGGTCGCCCACGACGGGCGCTTCGGCACCCCCTGGCACCTGCGCTCCCGCCCCTGACCCCCCTCGGCCCCCTCCGCCCCCTCCGCGACGATCAAGGAAAGGTTTGGGATCAAGGAAAAGTTGGGGATCAAGGACGTGCGGCCGGCGTCTCCGCAGCTGACGCGCCGCTGCTCGCCGTCCGTGACCACGCAAACACCCAGGTTTTCCTTGATCGTCGCAGTCGAGAGGGAGGAGAGCGTCACGCCGCGAAGGTCGCCAGGGTGGCCGCCCGGACGTCGGCGGTCTGGGCCTGCACCAGCAGGAACAGCGCCTCTCGGGCCTTGCGCTGGCCGGGGGCCGCGGCCGCCATGGCTCCGCCGGCGCCCGCCGTCACGAGCGCAGTGCCCGCGTCGACCGCCAGCCGCAGCGCCCGGGCGCGCAGGGCGATCCGCTCCTGGAGCGCCTCGCCCGGCGGCACCGCATCCACGAGGTGATAGGCGTGGCTCCGGACGGCGTCCAGCTCGGCGCCGAGGGCGGCAGCAGCGGCGACCGCCGCCGGCTCTCGCCGTCGGACCCCGTGCTCGGCCAGCAGCCGCAGCGCGGACTCGGCGAGCCCGAACACCGCCGGTGACGTGTTCGCCGTGCCCTGCGCGTCGCGGGCGGCCCAGTCGGCGGCGGGCTGCACCGCGACGATGTCGGGCGCAGCCACCCGGTGCCGGTCGAACGTGAGTGGGACGGTGCGCGCCGCAGCGAGCGCGGCCGTCGCCATCGGGTCGCCGGCGCGCAGGGTGGCCGACGGCCGCGGCTCGACCAGCGCCCACACCACGCGGTCGTCATCGGTCAGGCCGCCGACGAGGGCCGTGTCCGTCAGGCCCCAACCGGTGTACCAGGGCGCGGTGCCGTCCAGGCGCCAGCCGTCGTCGTCCGGACTGGCCGAGATCACCCGGGTGGGACGCCGGCGGAGGTGGGAGAAGGCGATCCCGGCCCGCCTCCGCCCGGCGGCGAGGTCGGCGAGGACCGCGGCGTCGGCCTTCTGCGCGGTGAGGAGACCCAGCACGCCCTGATGTTGAGTCTGCACGAACCAGGTGGACAGGTCGGCGCCCGCCAGGAGCTCCTGGACCCGGCGGGCCACGGGCCCGGGGACGCCGCCGAGCTCCGGCGGCCCCGAGGCCGCGAGGATCCCTGCTGAGGCCAGCGCGTCGAGGTGCGACGGCGGCACGACGCCCCCGTCGACGTCCGCGGCTGCCGGAGCGAGGAGCGTGTCGGCGAGGTCGCGGGTGCGCAGCACGAGCGGGTGCTGCTCGACGTCCCGGTCCGGGCCGGCGCCCCGTCCACCGCCGTCGCTCATGCCCCGATCATGCCGCGATCGGCGGGTCCGTGCCCGGTTCGGCGTGTCGCCGGGGACAATCGGGGTGCGGCGCGCGCCGGGCGTGCCGGATGCCGACTGTCCCCGACGAGGAGCGCACGCCGCATGGCCACGAGCAGGACGCCGCCGCCGGAGGACTACACCGAGCGCATCGTCGACATCGAGGTCGAGCAGGAGATGCAGGAGGCGTTCCTCGAGTACGCCTACTCCGTCATCTACTCCCGCGCGCTGCCCGACGCCCGGGACGGGCTCAAGCCCGTGCAGCGCCGGATCCTGTTCCAGATGGCGGAGATGGGCCTGCGGCCCGACCGCGGGCACGTGAAGTCCGCCCGCGTCGTCGGCGACGTGATGGGCCGGCTGCACCCGCACGGCGATGCCGCGATCTACGACACGCTGGTCCGGCTCGCGCAGGACTTCACGCTGCGGGTCCCCCTCGTGGACGGGCACGGCAACTTCGGCTCCTTGGACGACGGCCCGGCTGCCGCCCGGTACACCGAGGTCAGGATGGCTCCCCCGGCCCTCGTCATGACCGACGGCCTCGACGAGGACACGGTCGACTTCGGCCCCAACTACGACAACAGCTACTCCGAGCCGCTGGTCCTGCCCTCGGCGATCCCGAACCTGCTGGTCAACGGCGCGAGCGGGATCGCCGTCGGGATGGCGACCAACATGCCGCCGCACAACCTGGTCGAGATCGTCGGGGCGGCACGGCACCTCATCAGCCACCCCGAGGCCACCCTCGACGACCTCATGCGGTTCGTCCCGGGGCCCGACCTGCCGACCGGCGGGAAGATCATCGGCCTGGAGGGGATCCGGGAGGCGTACGCGACGGGACGCGGCAGCTTCCGCACCCGCGCGGCCGCCCGGATCGAGAACGTGACCCCCCGGCGCAAGGGGATCGTCGTCACCGAGCTGCCCTACACGATCGGGCCGGAGAAGATCCGCGAGAAGGTCAAGGACCTCGTCCAGGCGAAGAAGCTGCAGGGCATCTCCGACCTCACCGACCTGACGGACCGGCAGAACGGTCTGCGCCTCGTCATCGAGGTGAAGAACGGCTTCAACCCCGAGGCCGTGCTCGAGCAGCTCTACCGGCTGACGCCGATGGAGGAGTCGTTCGGCATCAACAACGTGTGCCTGGTGGAGGGGCAGCCGCGCACGCTCGGGTTGAAGGACCTGCTGCAGGTCTACGTCGACCACCGGCTGGACGTCGTCCGGCGCCGTTCCGCCTACCGCCGGGGCAAGGCCGCCGACCGCCTGCACCTCGTCGAGGGCCTGCTCGTCGCGATCCTCGACATCGACGAGGTCATCGCGGTCATCCGCGGGAGCGACGACACCGGGCAGGCGCGCGAGCGCCTGATCACCGTGTTCGACCTGAGCCAGGTGCAGGCCGAGTACATCCTCGAGATGCCGCTGCGACGGCTGACGAAGTACAGCAAGCTCGAGCTCGACAAGGAGAAGTCCGAGCTCGAGGAGACGATCGCCGAGCTCACGGCGCTCCTTGAGGACGAGGGCCTGCTGCGCGGCGCCGTCTCCGACGAGCTCGGCGAGGTCGCCCGCCGGTTCGGGACGCCCCGCCGGACGGTGCTGCTCGAGTCCGCCGGCACGGGAGCTGTCACGAGCAAGGCGGCGCCGCTCGAGGTGGCCGACGACCCGTGCTTCGTGCTGCTCTCGTCGACGGGCCTGCTCGCCCGGACGACGTCCGCCGAGCCGTTGCCGGTCCCGGACCCCGCCCGCCGCTCGGCGCACGACGTCGTGGTCACCGCCGTCCGCGCCACCGCCCGCGGGGAGGTCGCCGCCGTCACCAGCCTGGGCCGGATGATCCGCCTGCCGGTCCTCGACATGCCGGCGCTGCCGCCGACGTCCTCCGCACCCTCGTTGTCGGGTGGGGCCCCGCTCGCCGAGTTCGTCGCCCTCGCGAAGGGCGAGCAGGTCGTGACGCTCAGCTCGCTCCGCGCCGACTCCGCCGGGCTCGCGGTGGGGACCGCCCAGGGCGTCGTGAAGCGGGTGACCACGGACTATCCGCTGAACAAGTCCGAGTGGGAGGTCGTGTCGCTGCGGGACGGCGACAGCGTGGTCGGGGCCGTCGAGCTGCCGCACGAGTCGTGCGATCTCGTCTTCGTGACCAGCGACGCGCAGTTGCTGCGCTTCGCGGCCGACCGGGTGCGGCCGCAGGGGCGCTCCGCGGGCGGGATGGCGGGGATCAGCCTGGCG
The DNA here is from genome assembly GCA_963786765.1 of uncultured Actinomycetota bacterium. GTDB lineage: Bacteria > Actinomycetota > Actinomycetes > Actinomycetales > Kineosporiaceae > DATKNA01. The sequence goes on from CAWBAJ010000012.1 coordinate 131,984, forward strand.
CCCGGTGCCCGGGTCGTGCACTTCGGCGCTGTCGACCTCACCCTGCCCGACGGCGAGTGGGCCAGCGTGGTCGTCACGGTGGCCGGGGCGAGCGGCGCGCTGCCGGGGATGCAGACCGGCACGGCCAAGGTGACCCCCTACGCCGAGTACCCGGCGAAGGGTCGCGGGACGGGCGGCGTGCGCTGCCACCGGTTCCTCGAAGGGCGAGGACATCCTCCTGCTCGCCTGGGCGGGTGCCGCGCCGCCGCTGGCCGCCGGCGCCGCCGGCGTCGCGATCCCGCTGCCCGGCCAGGACTCCCGCCGGGACGGTTCAGGTGTGCCGCTGCCGGCTCCGGTCACCGCCGTCGGGGGCCGGATCGTGGCGCCCGTTCCCGCCTGAGCCCGCAGCGGCCCTCCCGCTCAGCTGCCGGGCGGCGTCACGGTGTCGACCACGAGGGTGATGGGGTGCTTCGCGTCGGGCTGCACGCCGCGGTCGATGGGCAGCGCGATGTAGGCGAGCCGGGCACCCTCGGCCGCGATCGAGCCGAACTCGCCCGGCACGTCGCCGACGGCCACGACGGGGCCCACGCCCAGCGGGTACAGGAGCAGCACGGGAGCGTCTCCGGCGGTGACGAGGGCCACGAACCCGGTGCCGACCGCCCGGTCACCGGTGCCGCCGCGGTACAACTGGCGCGCGGGTCCCTGACCGTCCAGGGGCGCCGCCCAGACACCTGCGTCCGGGCCGTCGTTGGTCTGCCAGGCGACCGTGGTGTCGTCCGCGACGATGTCGCGCACGTCGTGGGTCTCGGACAGCAGGAGTGTGCCGCCAGCCTTGTCCCGCAGGAGGAACGCGTCGACGAGCCCCTGGTCGATGGTCGTGCCGGGCTCTGTCGGCGCCCGGTACACCAGCCCTGCCCTCGTGACTGCGCCAAGGACCCCCGGCAGGTCACGGGACACCGTCCGGCGCGCACCCGTGCGCAGGTCGACCGCGCTGACGGGACCGTGCGACGCGCCCTGGGCTCCCGGCCCGAAGGTCTGCCATACGAACTGACCGGCTCCGACCACCGCCACGGGCGGCGTTCCCGACGACGCCTGCTTGATCGTGGCGAGGGTGGAGCGGGACCCGTCGGAGAGGTCCATCGCGTACGCGGTCCACTGGACGGACCGGCCTGCCGGGCCGGCGACGGCGTAGACCAGCTGGCGACCCCACCCGCCGAGAGTCATCACGACGGTGTCCTTCGGTGTCGTGCTCACCGGACGCACGCGGCCGGTGGTCAGGTCGGCCACGTACAGCGTGGTGGGCTCGGTGAAGGTCTGCTGGCAGCCGTCGCAGCCCACCCACGCCGCGTACCGCCCGAACAGCACCAGTCCGCGCCCGTAGGTCTGCCCCGTGAGCGAGATGCGCGCCGTGGGCGCCAGCTGCAGCAGACGCGAGGAGCCCCGGGTCGCGGTCGGCGAGCCCCGACCGGGGGACGAGGCCGACGCCACGCCGCTGCCACCGGTACGGGACGGCGGTCCCGGCGTGGCCGAGGACGCCGGCGAGGACGCGAGCTGACGGCGGGGCGCTGGAGTCGGGCGTCGTTGCCTGCCGCGCGGAACCGAAGGTGCAGGCGCTCAGCAGCAGAACGCCCAGCAGCGGCACCGTGAGCGATGGTGCCCATGCCTGCCGCCGCCTGGTCATGGCACCTCCCGTCCGCTGCTGCCCGGCCGTGCCGTCCTGCCTGTGACGCTAGGACGGGCGGAGGCGGTTGGCGAGGGCTGCTCAGCCTCGGGTCGTCACCCCGAGGACGACGAGCGTGAGCGGACCGGACAGCCCACGGTCGGGCACGGTGAGGAGCGCCACCCTGTCGCCGTCCGCGGTGAGCACTCCGCCCTCCGCGGGGACGTCGGGGAGCGCCAACGGAGCCCCGCCGGTCCCGAGCTCGACGACGGGGTCGCTCTCGCGGGTCGTCCAGGCGGCGAATCCACGACCGGGGACGAAGGTGAGCACCGGTCCGGTGAACACCGTCGAGGGTGGCGCCCCCGCGATCGGGCGCGACCACAGCGTCTGGTTGTCGCCGTTCGGCGTGGTCCACAACATCTGCTCGTCGTTCGCGACGGCGTTCGTGACCTGGTGGGCCGCGGTCAGCGCGGTCGCCCTGCCCCCACCGGCCGGCAGCAGGTACGCGTCTGCGAGGACGGGCGCGTCGGCGTCGCGGATCCCGTCCGGCTCGTACGACGTGTACACGAGCCCGCGCGCCGTGACGGCCCGGAGCAGCCCCGGGAGCTGACCGGTGACGGCGCGGAGGGTCCGGGTGCCGAGGTCGACGGACGACACCGGGCCGCCGAGAGCGGGCAGGTCGAACAGTTGCCAGGTGACGCGACCGTCCCGGAGAAAGGCGACCGGCTCCCGCGCCGGGTCACCCGGCCGGCCTCCCTCGGCGATCGTCCAGGGGGCGCGGGTGCGCAGGTCCAGGGCGCGGAGCGCCCAGTGGGAGCGCAGGGCGTCCCCGTCGCGGACGTCCGCCTCGTCGAGCCAGACCAGCGTGTCCCCGCTCACGCCGATCACGCTGGTGCTGCCCCACCTGAACTCGGTCCGGGCGACCGCGCGGGGGCGCCCGGCGGGCAGGTCGGCGACGTAGACCTCGGTGGCGTCCTGGGCAGCACCCGCGCACGGAAGGCACCCGCTCCAGGCGAGGTGCGAGCCGCCGAGCGCCAGCCCGGCGACCCGCATCCCCGGGGGGAGCGCGATCCGGGCCTGGGGCGTCAGGCGCAGTTCGGGCGCGGCGGCGGCCGGGCCCGCGGCGGCGGACGTCGGGCCCGCCGCGGCCGGGGCATCGGGCGCTGCCGGCTGCGCCGGGGACGCCGTCGCTGTCGGGGACGCTCCCGGGTCGTCCGGCTCGGTCCCGGCCGGGGTCCCCGTGCACGCGGCGAGGCCCAGGACGGCGGCGAGTGCGCATGCCTGGACGGTCAGGACGCGGCGGCGGACGGCGGCCGGTGACGCGGGCCCTCCCCGGCCACGACAGACCATCCCGGTGCCTGGCGGTTCAGCCCTGGGGGACGCCGGCGTGCCGCTCGGCGAAGCCGAGCAGGAAGCGCCAGGCCTCCTCGCAGTCCTGCGTGTGCTCGCCGAAGCTGCGGTCGAAGAACGAGTGCGGGGCCCCCTCGAAGACGTGCGCGTCGACCTCGCCTCCCCGTTCGCGTAGCAGGTCCGCGGCGGCGAGCGAGTCCTCGACCGACGTCGCCTTGTCGTCACCCGCGATGAGCATCAGCACGGGATCGGCGACCCGGTCCGTCCTCTGCAGCGCCTCCTGCATCACGACCGGGCGCCCGTAGAAGCCGATGCACCCGGCAAGGCCAGGACCCTCCGCCGCGAGCCGCCAGGAGTGGCCGCCGCCGAAGCAGAAGCCGAGGGTGAGGACCGGCGCGGCGCCGTCGGGGGACAGGTGCCGCATCGCGGCAGTGACGTCCGCCGTGACGTGGTCCGGGGTCACCTGGCGCACGTGTGGCTGGTAGTCGAACTCGTCGTCGCGGGGCAGGTCCGCCGCCGTCCGGCCGAAGTAGTCGATGGCCACCGCGTGCAGACCCGTCTCGGCGAGCCGCTCCGCCAGGGCGCGGTAGTAGGGGTGCAGGCCGCGGACGTCGGGGAGCACGACGACGCGGCCCCACGGCCGGCCGGTGGGCACGGCCTCGTAGGCGAGCAGCGGCGCGCCGTCCGTGGAGGTCAGCCGGAGGTCGCCGCTGCGGTCGAGCTCCCGGCGGTCGTGGACGGCGTCAGCAGGAGGCACGGGCGGGCGGGCGGACGGGTCGTGGCACATGCCATCACCCTCGCACCCGATGCCCGTGACCGCGCGAGGTGCCGCCCGGCCCTCGGGCGCCTGCTCCCGGGAATGCCGGCCGGCGGCGGGGCGGGCCGTCAGGCGCCCCGGACGGCGACAGCTGCGAGCCCGACCGCGACGAGATCCTCCGCCACAGCGACGGCGGGGTCGGGCAGGCCGGTTCCCGTCCCGAGCGCGCGCCGTGCTGCGAAGCCGCCCCAGGAGCCGAGGTACGCGCCGCCGGCCCCGGCCAGCGCCGGCAGCGCGAGGCGGCCACCCCGGACGCCGGTCGCCGAGGCGAGCATCGCCCCGGCGAGCGCGCCGCTGGCGACACGGGCGACGAGGCCACGCTTCTCCACCCTGTCGGGCGTGATCGGCAGCTTGTCGACGAGCAGTTCCCCTGCTGCCGCGAGGACGACGAGCCGACGGGAGCCGTGTCTCGCCAGCAGGGCGAGCGGCCGGCTCTCGGGTTCGAGACCGCCGACGGCGAGTGCGGCGGCGGGGATCGAGGTGCGCAGGCCGGCGACGACACCGAGCAGACCGGACCGCAGGACGAGGAGTGGGGTCACCCCTGCATCATGTCCTGCCTGCCGGGCGGGCCTGTCAGGTGTCGATGCGCTCGCGGTCGAGCCGGGCGGCGCCGTCGACGATGAAGTCCTTGCGAGGGGCGACGTCGTTGCCCATCAACAGGTCGAACACGCGCTCGGCGGCCTGGGCGTCGGAGGCGCGGACCCGGCGCAGTGTGCGGTGGCGCGGATCCATCGTGGTCTCCGCGAGCTGGTCGGCGTCCATCTCGCCGAGGCCCTTGTACCGCTGGATGGGCTCCTTGTACCGGCGGCCCCGCTTCTCCAGCTGGGCGAGCAGCCGGTGCAGCTCGGCCTCCGAGTACGTGTAGACGACCTCGTTCTTCTTGGCCCCGGGGTTGATCACCTCGAGCCGGTGCAGCGGCGGCACGGCGGCGTACACGCGGCCCGCGTCGACCAGCGGCCGCATGTACCGGAAGAAGAGCGTCAGCAGCAGGGTGCGGATGTGCGCGCCGTCGACGTCGGCGTCCGTCATCAGGACGATCTTGCCGTAGCGCGCGGCGTCCAGGTCGAAGGTGCGGCCGGAACCCGCCCCCACCACCTGGATGATCGAGGCGCACTCGGCGTTCTTGAGCATGTCCGAGACGGAGGCCTTCTGGACATTGAGGATCTTGCCGCGGATCGGCAGCAGCGCCTGGAACTCCGAGGTCCGCGCCAGCTTGGCGGTACCGAGCGCGGAGTCGCCCTCGACGATGAACAGCTCGGAGCGGTCCACGTCGTCGCTGCGGCAGTCTGCGAGCTTGGCCGGCAGTGACGAGGTCTCGAGCGCGTTCTTGCGCCGCTGCGTCTCCTTGTGCTGCCGGGCGGCCACCCGGGTCCGCATGGCGCCGACGATCTTGTCGAGCAGCAGGGCCGCTTGCGCCTTCTCGACCCGCTTCGACGAGGTGAGCAGCGCCGTCAGCTCGGTGTCGACGACGCGCGAGACGATGCCGCGTACCGCGTTGGTGCCCAGCACCTCCTTCGTCTGGCCCTCGAACTGCGGTTCGGCGAGGCGCACGGTGACCACGGCCGTTAGGCCCTCGAGCACGTCGTCCTTCTCGAGCCGGTCGTCCTTGAGGTTGAACTTCAGCCGGCGGGCGTTCTCGGTGACCTGCTGCCGCACGGCCTTGAGCAGGCCCTGCTCGAAGCCGGTGAGGTGGGTGCCGCCCTTCGGTGTCGCGATGATGTTGACGAAGGTGCGCACCTCGGTGTCGTAACCGGTCCCCCACCGCAGCGCGACGTCGACGACCGCCTCGCGCTCCACATCCGTCGGCGTCATGTGACCGCGGTCGTCGAGCACCGGAACGGTCTCGGTGAAGCGACCGCTGCCCTGCAGCCGCCATACGTCGGTCACCGGCTCGTCCGTGGCGAGGAACTCGGCGAACTCGCCGATCCCGCCCTCGTGGACGAAGACCTCCTCGTGCGGGCCCTCCGCCCCGGGCGTGCCCGGCAGGCCCCGCTCGTCGCGCAGCGCGATGCGCAGGCCGGGGACGAGGTAGCTCGTCTGCCGGGCGCGGGTGACGAGCTCGTCGTAGGAGAAGTCGGCGTCGGCGAGGAAGATCTGGTCGGTCCGCCCAGTACCGGATCCGCGTGCCCGTCATGTCGCGCTTGACCCGCCCGGCCACTCGCAGCTCGGACCCGTCGACGAAGGGCGTGAACGCCGCGTCGGGGCCCGGCCCGGCGGCGTCCGCGAAGACGCCCGGCTCGCCGCGGCGGAAGCTCATCGCGTGCGTGCGCCCGTCCCTGTCGACCTCGACGTCGAGCCGGGCCGACAGGGCGTTGACCACGCTCGCGCCGACGCCGTGCAGGCCGCCCGAGGCTGCGTACGAGCCACCGCCGAACTTGCCGCCGGCGTGGAGCTTGGTGAACACGACCTCGACGCCGGACAGCCCCGTCTTGGGCTCGACGTCGACCGGGATGCCGCGGCCGTCGTCGCGGACCTCGACCGAGCCGTCGGCGTGCAGCGTGACGTCGATCGAGTGGCAGTGGCCGCCGAGCGCCTCGTCTACGGCGTTGTCGATGATCTCCCAGAGGCAGTGCATGAGGCCGCGCGAGTCCGTCGACCCGATGTACATGCCGGGCCGCTTGCGGACCGCCTCCAGGCCCTCCAGAACGGACAGGTGCCGGGCCGTGTACCCCGACGCCGCAGCCCGGCGCTCCGCCTGGCGCGCACGCTCCGAGGAGGCTGGCTGTACGGCCACGCGGCGCTACTCCTGTCTCCCGCCGGGAGGGCGGGCGGTCGTACGTCTGATCGAAGATACCTCTCCCCGGCGACCGCCGGGGGGTGGACACGCGGGCCGGGAACACACCCGCACGGAGTACGCGGACAGCGAACGCCTGCGTCCTGGCGGACCGGGAACTGCTCGGGCTGCTTCACTGTTGCCACAGAGGCGCCCGTCGACAGGAAGGGCGCCAGCACTGCACGACCCGGAGGAGGTCAGCCCGTGAACGCCGTGACCGCATCAGCACCGCTCACCGCAGCCGACCGCTGCGACCGGTGCGGCGCGCGCGCCTACATCCGGGTGGTCCTGCCCGGAGGTGGCGAGCTTCTGTTCTGCGCCCACCACGGACGCGCCCACCAGGACGCGCTGCGTGCCGCGGACGCCGACATCGAGGACCAGTCCGACGCCCTGGCGTCCACACCCGCCATCGCGGCGGACGACGAGCACTGACAGCCAGGGCAACCCACCCGTGGACGTCGGGGGGTCGGGATCGCTGACGCTCGTCGCGGGGATCATGATCCTCGCCGGCCTGCTGGGCGTCGTCGTCCCCGTCCTCCCGGCGCTCCCCCTGGTCTGGGGCGGCGTCCTGGTCTGGGCCCTGGGCGAGCAGAACCCCGTCGGCTGGGCCACCCTGGGAGTCGCGACCGTCATCGCGGTCGCCGGGCTGATCGTGAAGTACCTGCTCCCCGGGCGCCGTTTGCGCGCCTCGGGGGTCCCGAGCCACCTCTCTGCTGGCCGGCGGCGTCCTCGGCGTCGTCGGCTTCTTCGTCGTCCCCGTGATCGGGGCGGTGCTCGGCTTCGTCCTCGGCATCTACCTCGCCGAACGGGTACGCCTCGGCGGAGGGGGCACCGCTTGGCCGTCCACACGGTCCGCGCTGGCGGCCGTGGGCTGGAGCATGGCCGTCGAACTCCTGGCCGGCCTGCTGGTGGCCGGCACCTGGGTCGGCGCGCTCGCGCTCGGCTGACCCCTCGAACGCGAGATCCGAACCCCCAATCGCGCCGGGCTCGCCGCTGCCGGTCCGGACTATGCTGCCGGTCAGTGCGATCTCCGTGGCGCGAGGCGTTGATCATGGCGGCGGTGGCGCTCCTCGCCGGGGGCTGCACGTCGCCGGACCCGTGCGCGCCGCCCCCGCCCTCGGCCGGCTGCCCGGACCTCACCTGGCGCGCAGTCGGCTACAACGAGGCGCAGGAGTACCACGGGCCACCTGCCGGCCAGCTGCAGGAGGTCGGCGACGCCACCTACCCCGGCTGCAACGTCGCGAAGGGGTGCCCCGGCAGCGAGTTCGGGGACTTCGGCGCGACCGACGTCTGGTCGCTCACCGGCGTGGATCCCGCGAACGCCGTGATCGGCGTGCGGGAGAACTCCCAGACGCTCGTGATCTTCGTTCGGGTCGGCGTCAAGCCCGGCGACCTGCCGCTGCCCACTGCCTAGCCCTGCCTGGCGCCGCCAGCGCCTCCCAGCGGCAGTCGCCAGCGGCAGGCCGACGGCTCAGTCGAGGTAGTCCCTGAGCACCTGGGAGCGGCTCGGGTGGCGCAGCTTCGACATGGTCTTCGACTCGATCTGCCGGATCCGCTCCCGGGTCACCCCGTAGACCTTGCCGATCTCGTCGAGGGTCTTGGGCTGGCCGTCCGTGAGGCCGAACCGCATCGACACCACGCCGGCCTCGCGCTCCGAGAGTGTGTCGAGCACGGAGTGCAGCTGCTCCTGCAGGAGCGTGAAGCTGACGGCGTCAGCCGGGACGACGGCCTCAGAGTCCTCGATGAGGTCGCCGAACTCGCTGTCGCCGTCCTCGCCCAGCGGGGTGTGCAGCGAGATGGGTTCGCGGCCGTACTTCTGGACCTCGATGACCTTCTCGGGGGTCATGTCGAGCTCCTTGGCCAGCTCCTCAGGCGTGGGCTCGCGGCCCAGGTCCTGGAGCATCTGCCTCTGCACGCGGGCCAGCTTGTTGATGACCTCGACCATGTGCACCGGGATGCGGATGGTGCGGGCCTGGTCGGCCATGGCGCGGGTGATGGCCTGCCGGATCCACCAGGTGGCGTAGGTCGAGAACTTGTAGCCCTTGGTGTAGTCGAACTTCTCGACCGCGCGGATCAGACCGAGGTTGCCCTCCTGGATCAGGTCCAGGAAGAGCATGCCGCGGCCGGTGTACCGCTTCGCGAGGGAGACGACCAGGCGCAGGTTCGCCTCGAGCAGGTGGTTCTTGGCGCGGCGCCCGTCCTCGGCGATCCACTGGAGCTCGCGGTGCAGCCGGGCGTCCAGCTTGTCGCCCGAGTTCAGGGTCTCCTCGGCGAACAGGCCGGCCTCGATGCGCTTGGCGAGCTCGACCTCCTGCTCGGCGTTGAGCAGCGCGACCTTGCCGATCTGCTTCAGGTAGTCCTTGACGGGGTCGGCCGTCGCGCCCGCCGTCGCAACCTGCTGCGCAGGGGCGTCGTCGTCGTCGTCGGTGAGGACGAACGCGTCCTCCTCCTCGGGGGCCGGCTCGGCCGGGCCCTCCGGAGCCTCGACCGCCGCCTCGACCGCCTCGGCCTCGGGCTCGACCTCTACGGCGGCCTCGGCGGGCTCCTCGATGTCCTCGATGTCGAGCTCGGCGTCTTCGACGATCTCTTCGGCGTCGGGCTCGGCGGGGATGTCCTCGACGTCGTCGACGTCGTCGGGCAGGTCGCCGTCCGCTGCCGCACCGGCCGGTGCGGCCAGCACCTTCTCGGCCTTGGCCGCGGGCTTGCCGACCTTCGCGGCGATCTTGGCGGTCCCCTGCGCGGGCGGGGCGTCAAGGGCCTCGCCGTCCACACCGCGGGCCGGCTTGGCCGTCTTGCGGGCCGGCTTGGTGTCGGTGGCGGATGCCGACGACGACGACGAGCGCGACGTCGTAGCGGGTACGGCCCGCTTGGCCGTGGGACCGGTGGGGACGTCGATGGTGATGCCGGCGTCGTCGAGCGCCCGCAGGACTGCCTTCATCCGGGGCATCGACACCTCCGCCTGCTCGCAGGCGGCGCGCAGGGCAGCCGCCTCGACGCTGCCGCGGGTGGTGCCCGCGCGCAGAAGGTCCTGGAGGGCGGGGTGGGCGAACTCTGAGGGCAAGGGCCGGGAGGTCGGGACCGACGACACGGACAACCTTTCGTCGTGACTGCTACGGCGGTTGGCTTCCCGCTGATCGCGGGGCGCCGCCGCCGTAGCGAGCGGTGTGCGGTGGGTGCGGGCTCGTTGGGAGCGTGGTGCAGGGCCGGCTGCCGCTCGGCTCCGTCCCCTCCAACGGTTTCGGGGGCGCGGATTCTGCCCGATCGGGCCGGTCAACTGTCCATTCTTGCATGTCGGCTCCCCACCGGAGCACCTTCCGCCGGGTCCGCGCCCACCGCAGCGGGGTTGCGGGGGACGCTCCGCCGGGTCAGCCCTGGCGCGCGGCCTGCTTCAGCGCGCGCTTGTGGTCGCGCACCTCCTGCAGGGACGCGGCGTCGACGACGTCGGCGACCGAACGCCGACCGGGTGTCGCGTAGGCGCCCGCCGCCTCCTCCCAGCCCGGGGGCCGGACGCCGAACTGCTTCCCGAGGAGCGCGACGAAGATGCGGACCTTCTGTTCCCCGAAGCCGGGCAAGGCCCGCAGCCTCGCCGCGAGCTCCGCGCCGCTGCCCGCCTCACGCCACAGTCCGGAGGCGTCGCCGTCGTACTCGTCCCGCACGTGCGCCGCCAACGCCTGAACACGCCCGGCCATGCTCGAGTGGTACCGGTGCACTGCCGGGGGCGCGGCCATCAGGCGTGCGAATTCCTGCGGGTCGGCGGCGGCGACAGCCCTGGGGTCGAGGTCCTGCACACCCATCCGCTGGGCGATGACGGCCGGACCCGCGAACGCCCGCTCCATCGGGAACTGTTGGTCGAGGAGCATCCCGACGAGCAGGGCGAACGGGTCGCGGGCGAGCAGCGCATCGGCCGCCTCGTCCTGGGCGATGTGGAGTCGGGGGATCTCGGCCATCAGTCCTCCTGCGCCTTGACGGCGAGGACGGGGCAGGGGGCGTCGAGCAGCACCCGTTGGGCGTTCGAGCCGAGGATGAGCTTGCCGACGGGGCTTCGTCGGCGCAGGCCGATGACGATCACGTCCGCCGAGACCTCCTCCGCCACGGCGATCAGGTCCTCGGCGGGCTCCAGGCCGCGCACGAGCTGGCGGACCTCGTGCTCGAGCCCCTGCTCGTCGAGCTCGGCAGCCAGCGCCTCGAGCTCCTCCTTCGAGCGCGCCGCGTCGCGCGCCGAGAGCGAGTTGCCCCCGCGCGAGGAGTTGATGACCACCAGCTTGGTGTTCCGCAGCCGGCATTCCTGCGCCGCCTGCCTCAATGCCGCCCGCCCCTCGGCCGTCGGCACGTAGCCCACCACGACTGCCATCGCGCTCCTCCTCACCGAGCCGGCCCCGGCCGGCAGTTGCCGGCGGCGGCTCGGTGGGGCGCCGGCGTCCCGGGACGGGACGGTACCCGACCTTGACGCGCCCGGCGTCGCGAGTGATCCCACGGTGAGGCTACCCGCCATCTGCGTGGGCGGGCGGATGAGTGATCTCCCTCCGCCGCACGCTGCATCGCTGGGTGCCGGCGGTCGCAGCTTTCCTTTGCTCGCAGGATCGAGCTTCGCCGTAGCGAGCAAAGGGGCCGGGCGTGCGGTCGCCGTCCAGCGGGCTCCACCTAGCCTTGGCCCGTGGCTCTCCATGACGGCAACGGCTGGGTGCGCTGCCGGTGTGGGCACCGGCACTGGGGCGTCTACGGCGCCGCTGGTCTCGTGCTCCTCCGGCCCGGCCCGGACGTCGGCGACGAAGCAGAGCTGCTCCTGCAGCTTCGCGCCGGCTGGACCCACCAGGGCGGCACGTGGGGCGTTCCCGGCGGAGCCCGCGACAGCCACGAGAGCGTCGTGACCGCGGCGCTGCGGGAGGCGCGCGAGGAGGTGGGCGTGGAGCCGCACCGTGTCACCGTCGCAGCCACCACCGTGGGCACCGATCATGGCAACTGGCGCTACGACTACGTGATCGCGTGGACGGACCGCGAACTCCCCGCGCGAGCCGTCAACGACGAGTCCGACGAGGTTCGTTGGGTGGCGCTCGGCGAGGTTCCCGCGTTGCCGCTGCACCCGGCGCTGGCGGCCACCTGGAGCACGCTCCGGGCGCACGTCGGGCAGGTCAGCGCGGCGTGAACCGAGCGGCGGCCGGAGCCGGTGAGGCATCCAGCAGGTCGCACAGGAGGTCGGCGACGGCGCCCGTCTCGATGAGGAACCCGTCGTGCCCGTACGGCGACGTCAGCACCCGCAACGGCAGTGCCGCGGGGATGCCCTCCGCGATCTCTTGACCCAACTGGAGCGGGTAGAGCCGGTCGGAGTCGATGGCTGCCACCGCGGTGCGCGCGGTGACTCGCGCGAGGGCTGCGGCCGTCCCGCCCCGGCCTCGCCCTACGTCGTGGCTGTTCATGGCCTCGGTGAGCACGACGTAGCTGCCTGCATCGAAGCGGTGGACCAGCTTCTCCGCGTGGTGGTCCAGGTAGGACTCGACCGCGTACCGCCCGCGTCCCGCCAGGGGCTGCTCGCCGGGCTGCGCCTTGCGGCCGAACCGCAGGTTGAGTTCGGTCTGGGACCGGTAGGTCACGTGTGCGATCCGCCGCGCCACCCCCAGACCGAGGTGCGGGCCCCCGCCCGGGGGCGCCTCGTAGTAGTCGCCCCCGCTGAAGCCGGCGTCCGCCCGGATGGCCGCGACCTGCGCGGCGCACCAGGCGATCTGGTCGCCGGTCGCGTACGGCGCCGAGGCGAGAACGAGGAGTCGCTCCACCCGGTCCGGATGCGTGACGGCCCACTCGAGCGCGCGCATGCCCCCCATCGAGCCACCGACGACCAGCGCCCACCGGCCGATCCCGAGCGCGTCGGCGAGCGCCGCCTCTGCGGCCACCTGATCGCGCACCGTGAGAAACGGGAACCGGCTCCCCCAGGGCCGCCCGTCCGGCGCCGCCGAGCTCGGTCCCGTGGTGCCCTGGCACCCGCCGAGGACGTTGGGCGCGACGACGAACCAGCGGTCGGTGTCCAGGGCGAGACCGGGTCCGACGAGGCCGTTCCACCAGCCCGGGCTCGCGTGGCCCGGGCCGGTCTCCCCCACGACGTGACTGTCGCCGGTCAGCGCGTGCAGCACGAGCACAGCGTTGTCCCGCTGCGGAGACAGCCGGCCCCAGGTCTCGAACGCGACGCGGACCTCCGGCAGCGTCGCGCCACCCTCGAGCCGCAACGTGCCGAGGTCCGCGAACAGCCGGCACCCGACCGGGTCGCCCTCCCGCCACGCCCCCGAGACCGGGGGCGTGGCGGCAGGTGCGACGGGGTCCGCGGTCACACGCTCTCCCGCGCCACCCGGTCCGTCGTGGCCGGCTGCACTCAGTCGGCCTTCGCCGCGGCGAACCCCGACTCGAGATCCGCGAGGATGTCGTCGATGTGCTCGATGCCCACGGACAGGCGGACGAGCCCCGGGGTGACCCCGGCTGCCAGCTGCTCCTCCTCCGAGAGCTGGCTGTGGGTGGTCGACGCGGGGTGGATCACCAGGCTGCGCACGTCGCCGATGTTCGCGACGTGGCTGTGCAGCTGCAGGGCGTCGACGAAACGGCGCCCGGCGTCGATGCCGCCCTTGATCTCGAACGCGAGCACGGCGCCCGGGCCTCGGGGGGCGTACTTCTGTGCCGCGGCGTACCAGGGGCTCTCGGGCAGCCCGGCGTACGCGACGCTCTCGACCTCGTCGCGGCCCTGCAGCCAGCGCGCCACCGCCTGGGCGTTCTCGACATGACGCTCGACCCGCAGGCTCAAGGTCTCGATCCCCTGCGCCAGGAGGAACGCGTTGAACGGCGACTGGGCGGCACCGATGTCGCGCAGCAGCTGCACGCGGGCCTTGAGGATGAAGGACAGGTTGGCCCCGAACGGGCTTCCGACGCCGAGGTCGCGCGCGTAAACGAGGCCGTGGTAGCTGGGGTCGGGCTGGTTGTAGTTGGGGAAACGCTCGGGGTACTGCGCGTAGTCGAAGGTGCCGGCGTCGACGATCGCTCCGCCGATGCTCGTCCCGTGCCCCCCGAGGTACTTGGTCGTGGAGTGGACGATGACGTCGGCACCCCATTCGAAGGGACGCACGAGGTAGGGCGTGGCGATGGTGTTGTCGACGATCAACGGGACGCCGACCTCGTGCGCCACGCGGGCCACGCCCTCGATGTCGAGGACGTCCTGCTTGGGGTTGGAGATGGTCTCCCCGAAGAAGGCCTTGGTGTTGGGCCGTGCGGCGGCGCGCCACGAGTCGAGGTCGTCGGGGTCCTCGACGAACGACACCTCGATGCCGAGCTTCGGCAGGGTGTAGTGGAAGAGGTTGTACGTCCCGCCGTACAGGCTCGGGCTGGAGACGATGTGGTCGCCGTTCTCGGCGACGTTGAGGATCGCGATCGTCTCCGCTGCCTGACCGCTGGCGACGAGCAGGGCTCCGACGCCGCCCTCGAGGCTCGCGATGCGCTGCTCCACCGCGTCCTGGGTGGGGTTCATGATGCGCGTGTAGATGTTGCCGAGCTCCTTCAGCGCGAACAGGTTCGCGGCGTGCTCCGCATCGCGGAAGACGAACGACGTCGTCTGATAGATCGGCAGGGCGCGGGCGCCGACGGCGCCGTCCGGGGCCTGGCCGGCGTGGATCTGGCGCGTCTCGAAGGACCAGCCGTCGTTCATGAGGGCTCCTGGTTCTGGCGGGCGTCGTCTGACGCCGGGCGGAACGCCCTGGCGGGCGTGTGTCGAGGGGTCGCTTCGGACCGCGGGTGCAGGTCGCGCCGGTCGGGAACGCGCGGGCCTGGCCGCGGGGCCGCCGGCAACGGTGGCGACGGCGAGCGGGTCTGGCGGACGGACGTGGAAGCCTGCCCGCAGCCTGAGCCGCGGGCAGGGGCGGTCAGGTCAACGGGTGCGGCGACAACTCAACGGTGTGCTCCTCGAACCGGGGGCCCACCAGGGCCCGCGCTTGCCTCCGCCACCTCGGCGGTCAGCCGTGTCATCACCCGGGGCACCCCACCGCGGTTGGAGGGTTGCCGGCCAGCGAGCCGGGGCTTGATGCTGGCGCTCTTGACCTGAAGGCGATCCTACGGCACCTCGCGCCCACTCGGCACCCCCCGGATCCATGCGGGCCGAACCCCCCGGAGGAGCAACTCGTCGACGATCAGGGCGAGCCTGTGCCCGGGCTGGTCCTGCAGGGCGAGAGCCGCCAGCAGCCGGGCACGGGCGCCGACCCCTTGCCACCAGCTGGCCCATGCGAGCAGGGCGAGCGCCTCGGCCCGGGATCCCACCGGCGCACCGCGGGCGACGGCCGCCAGCAGGGCCCGTCCGGCCTCCAACAGGGATCGATCGGGAGGCGTCCCCTCGGCCCTGGCCCAGTCGGCTGCGCTCCGGCCGCGGCCCGCCACCAGCTCGTCGGGAAGGTCCGCGGCCCCAGGCATGAGGGCGACCAGCGCGGCGTCCCGGAAGCCGAGATCGGCGAGGGCGGGCACCAGCCACGCCACGTCCGCGGGCGCCGGGTCGGGCGGCGGGACGTCGCAGGCCACCCGGCCGGCCACCATCGCGCGCCACCGCTCCAATGCCGCCTGGGGTGTCAGCGGCCGGCCGACGGCCGTGCCCGCCGGCCATGGCTGAGGCCGAACGTCGGCGGCGAGCTCCGCCTCCGTCGCGACGAGAGTGCGGCCCTGGAGCACCAGGGCGGCGCCCGTGGCCGTGGTCCGAAGGTCGCCGAGGGGCACACCCTCGGTCGGGCAGCAGTCCGGATCGCTGCAGAGGACGGACCGGAAACGCTCCCCCGCCACCACCAGGACGTCGGCCAGCCCGATGCCGCCATGCGCCAGGCCCGCATGGACAGCCCGGACCAGGGCGCGCTCGGAGCGCACGAGCACGGGCGGCCGACGCGACCTGGGCCGAGGCACCAATACCAGGACGACGGCGTCGGCCTCGTCCTGCTGGGCCGCCCCCGCCAGCGAATCGCCGATCAGCCGCGCGTGCTCGAGGCGGCGGGGCAGGTCGACCCGGGCGACCAGCCCCGGCTGCGCGTCCTCTCGCAGCGCGACGAGGACCGCGCTGCCCAACGGGGGAAAGCCGATCGTGAACCAGGCCCCCGCCAGCAGCTCGCGGGCATCGTCGGGGCCGGGCAGGTGCGCCGCGGCGGAGGTGTCCATGCGGCTCACCCTGGCGGCTCCGGCCGCTCGACCGCCCCGGCCTTGCGCTCAGCTGTGGACGGCGGGACGGCGACGCCGCGCTGTGCGCGATGGGCGCCGCACGAACGTCAACACGGACGTCAAGAGGTCAGCGCACGACCTCGCCGACCACGACCTGACGCTGCTGCGCCTCCCACTGCAGGAAGCGCTGCGTCTCCCCGAGCACCGCACCCGCCACCCAGGCGGCGACGAAGGCGTCGTCGCCCAGACCGAAGACCAAGAACGCGGCCTCGGGGATGAAGTCGATCGGCGAGACGACGTAGAGGACGCCGAGCAGGGCCAGCACCATGCGGCCGCGGGCGAGGTGCGGATAGCGTCCCGAGAGGCTCGCCCCGAGCATCCGCGGTGTCGCCGCGAGCTGCTCCCCGATCCCGGGTGCTCCCGGTTGCCGGCTCGCGCGCACGGTCCGCCACAACGTCGTCAGCGCCGCGACCCGTACCTTGGCCATCCGGTTCTCCTCTCGAGGCGTGCTGTCATCATCCGTCAACGACGACGTGCCCGCGAAAGCTTCCGTTCCCGCCTGCCGGCACGGCTGCCTAGGCTGGAGCGGTGTCGCCCAGCCGAAGCCGCGGTCGGTCGGCTCGCCCCGATCCGACCGCCGGGTCGTGGCCCGTGGACACCGGACGCGCCGAGCTCGTCCCCGACGGAGACGGCCGGCGCGGCTGGACCCTGTACGTCAACGGGGTGCCCAGCAGCCACGTCGACCTGGACGACCCGACCCGGATCGACTTCGAGTACGTGCAGTGGTTCGCGGACGCCGTCGACGTCCTGGCGCCGGAGGGTGACCCGCTGCGGGTGACGCATCTCGGCGGAGCCGGCTGCACCTTCGCGCGGTACGTCGCGGCGACCCGCCCGGAGTCCCGCCAGCGCGTCCTCGAGATCGACGCGGCGGTCCTGGAGGTGGCCAAGCGTGCGTTCGCCTTGCGGTCCGGCCCCCGGCTGCGGCTGCGGGTCACCGACGCGCGGGCGGGCCTGGCGGAACTGCCGGGCGGCGGCCAGGACGTCGTCGTCCGGGACGCCTTCAGCGGCGCGAGCGTGCCCTCGCACCTGACCACACTCGAGTTCCTCACCGAGGTGCGCCGTGTCCTCCGCGGCGGCGGCCTGTACCTCGCCAACCTCGCCGACAACCCGAAGCTCGCGGTGGCCCGGCGGGAGGCGGCGACGGTCCTGGAGTCGTTCGCGCATGTGGCGCTGATCGCAGAACCGGGCCAGCTGAACGGGCGGCGCTACGGGAACGTGGTGCTGGCCGGCTCCGACGCCGAGCTGCCCGAAGCCGCACTCGTGCGCAGGCTGTCGTCCGGGGCGGTGCGGGCGCGGATGCTCGACACCGATGAGGTGCGCGCCTTCGCGTCCGGCTACCGCCCGCTGCGCGATCCCGTCACGCCGGCAGGGTGACCAGCGGTTTGGTGGTGGGCTGCGCGGAGCCGCCGGAGGGCTCCACGCTGACGGCGACCACGTCCCCGGTCTGGACGTCCGAGACCCGGCGCGACCAGTTCTCGCCGGCCTCGCTCCCGGACGGCCCCAGGCCCGCGCTGGTGACCCGCGGCCCGCGGATGACCCACAGCTGGTACGTGCGGTCAGAGGGCAGGGCAGGCATGCCGGCGCCTGCGAGCACCGCACGGTCGCCCGCGACCACCATCGTCGCCGTCCCGCCGCCGGGGAGTCGTTGCTGAACCAGCCGGGCCCCGGGATCGGTGACCACGGCGTTGATCTGGGCGGCCTCCGCCCGGGCGGCGTCGGCGGCGCGGTACTGGGTCCACGCGAGCGCGCCGGCGCCCAGGGTGAGGACGGCCAGCACGGCCGCGGCGACGAGCCACACCCGCGAGCGGGCGCCGGGCGCCTCCTCGGCGTGCGGGGTGGCCCTGACGGCGTCGCGCACCTGGGGTGTTCCATGCACCTGGGTGAGCACGCGGTCGCGCACGCCCTGCGGGGGTGCCACCGCCGCGGCGCCCGCCAGCCGCACGGCCGTGCGCCGGAGCCCGTCGACCTCTTCCCGGCACGACTCGCACTCGGCGAGGTGCCGCTCGAAGGCCTTGCGGTCACCGTCGTCGACCGCGTCGAGGGCGTAGGCGCCGATCAGCGTGTGCACGTCGGCTCGCTCCATCAGGCGACCCCCAAGCAGTCGCGCAGGCGGATCAGGCCGTCCCGCAGGCGGGTCTTCACAGTGCCGAGGGGCACCTCGAGGAGGTGCGCGACCTCGCGGTGGGTGTGCCCGGCGTAGAACGCGAGCGACACCGCCTCGCGCTGCACCTCCGTGAGCCCGTCCAGGCAGCGGCGCACCTGTTGCTGCTCCAGCCGGATCTCGACGGCCTCCGACACGACGTCGACGTCGCGCTCGACCTCCCGGGCGCCGACGGACGCGTCCCGGTCCACGGCGGCCTGCACCGAACGGACCCGGTCCACCGCGCGGCGACGGGCCATGGTCAGGAGCCAGGAGCGTGCACTCCCCCGCCCGGGGTCGAACCTCGGCGCGGTGCGCCAGGCCTCCAGCAGCACCTCCTGCGTGACCTCCTCGGCCAGTGCGGGATTGCGGACGACGCCGAGGACGACGCCGTGCACCACCGGGGCGACGAGGTCGTAGAGCCGCTCGAAGGCGCTCTCGTCGCCGCGCGCCACGCGTTGGAGCAGCCCCTCCTCCGTGTCGGCGGGGGCCGACTCAGGCGGGGGGCCGACGAGCCGCGGCCGCCACGGGCCGCGCAGGGGTGCCACGGACACATCGTCCTCCCTAGGAGCACCGGCGCAGACGGCACTCCTTCGGACCCGTGGTGCCCGCGGATTGCTCGCCGCGGCGACGCCGCACGTTCAGCCCAGCCGGCGCCGGGCCCCGAGGGTGATCAGATCGCCGTGGACGACGACCTCGGCGGGCCGGAAGCCGGGCGGGACCACCCACACCAGCGCCGAGATCAGCCGCTCGCCGGGCTGCAGCACGTGCAGTTCGAGGGCCGGCCTGTCCATCGCACGGGTGAGGAACCCGTTGGATCCGTAGCTCCGCCCGGCCTGGTCGCGCAGAACCTGGACACCGGCGCCGTGCGGCTTCCTGCCGACGTTGCGGATGGTCACGAGCGCCGTGCATGCCTGCTGCCCGGGCGCCAGGTCGTCGGCGGACGGCCCCGAGCCGACGGTCCTGAGGCCGCAGCGCAGGTCGGTGATCCGGAACAGGGTTCCGGCTTCCCGCACGGGCGCGAGCGCGGCCGCGACCAGCACACCACCGGTTGCCGGACGCTTCGGCGTCGTGACCGGGGGCGAGGAGGTCGTGGGCGGAGGGGTACGAGGAGCGTGCGGCTTCGTGGTGGACGTCCTCGGCGCGCTCGCCGCCGACGAGGTGGGCCGCCCGGTCGTGGACCCGCCGCCGACCGGCGCCGGCTGCGGGGCGCGCGGGGCGACTGCCGCGACCAGGGCGAGCGCAGCCGCCGCTCCCGTCAGCACCCAGGGCCAGCGCCGGCGGCGGGGGGCGGCGGGAGCCTGGGCACGGTCGACCCGGGTCGGCACCGGGAAGGCGGCGAGCGGGGCGGTCGGCGCGGGCGCAGGCGCGCCGAGGGAGGCGGCCAGTCCGGCGGCGGGCGGCCGGGCCGAGGGGTCGGCCGCGAGGGCCGCGGCAGCGAGCGCGGCCAGCCGCGGCGGCAGCTCGGTGAGGTCGGGCGGTGGCCCGGTGAGCACCCGGTGGGCGACGGCGATGTCCGGCCCGCCTCCGAAGGGCCGGCGGCCCGTGCCGGCGTAGGCCACGAGAGCACCCCACGCGAAGACGTCCGCCGCGGCGGTCGCCGGCCCTTGCCGCAGCACCTCGGGCGCCATCCACCCGACGCTGCCCACGAGCACGCCGGTCTCCGTGTACCGGGTGGCGGCGTCCTCCGGCCGCGCGATCCCGAAGTCGAGGATCCGCGGCCCGTCGGGCGCGAGGACGACGTTGGCGGGCTTGAGATCGCGGTGGACGACGCCGGCGGCGTGCACCGCGGCCAGAGCGCCGGCCACGCCCGCCGCGAACCGGGTGAGCGCCTCGCCCCGCAGCGGCCCGGCGCGCTCGACGTGCTCGTTCAGCGTGGGCCCCGGCACGTACTCGGTGACGAGGAACGGAACCGGCCCCTGCGGGTCGGCTGTGATCACCCGCGCGATCCCGGGGGCCCTCACACGCGCGGCGGCGGACGCCTCCTGTTCGAACCTGCGGCGGTACGTCGGGTCGTCCGCGTATTCGGGGCGGATGACCTTCACGGCGACGGGAGCCCCGTCCGGCCCGGCGGCCAGGAACACCCGGCCCATGCCGCCCGCACCCAGCCGGGCGGTGACCCGGTACGGCCCGACCGCGGGCGGGTCGGTGGGCAGCAGGGGCGTCGTCACGGGACGGCCACCGTGATGCCGGTCGGTGGGAACTCGCCCATGGCGGCGAGCGCCGGCCCTGCCGCGGGCAGGCCGATCCGGCTCGTCACGAGGTCCCCCGGACGCAGCCGGCCGGCGGCGACGAGTCCGAGCAGCTCCGGGTACCGCCAGGCCGCCATGCCGTGGCTGCCCAGCACCTCGAGCTCGCCGGAGATGACCAGGTGCATGGGCACCTCGGGCCAGCCGAGCGTGTCGGGCAGCAGGCCGACCTGGACGTGCCGCCCGCGGGGCGCGAGGCACGCCACGGACGCCGCGCAGGTCGCCGGGCTGCCGAGCGCGTCGAGGGACAGGGCGACCCCGACGCCCGCGGCGTCCCGGACCCGTGCCGCGACCTGCAGGGGGTCCTCCCCCGGCTCGGTCAGGACAGTGGCCTCCGCGCCCCCCGAGGTCGCCAGGTCCAGAGCGGGGCCGCGGACGTCGACGGCGACGACCCGCGCGCCCGCCGCGACGGCCACCGCGACCGCGGACAGCCCCACGCCGCCGCAGCCGTGCACGGCCACCCACTCCCCCGCCGCGACGCGGCCGACGTGGGCGACGGCTCGGAAGGCCGTCGCGAACCGGCAGCCCAGCGCTGCGGCGGCGACCGCGTCGACCTCCGGCGGCAGCCGCACGAGGTTGACCTCGGCGCGCTCCACGACGACGAGCTCGGCGAAGGACCCCCAGTGGCTGAAGCCCGGCTGGCGCTGGTCCGCGCACACCTGGTGGTCGCCCGCGCGGCAGGGGCGGCAGCGGCCGCAGGCGTTGACGAACGGCGCCGTCACGCGCTCGCCCGGCCGCCACCCCCGCACGGCCGCGCCGACCTCGGCGACCACCCCGGCGAACTCGTGCCCCGGCACGTGCGGCAGGGCGACGTCCGGGTCGTGGCCGGCGAGGACGTGCCAGTCGCTGCGGCACAGCCCGGTCGCCTCGACCCGCACCAGCGCGCCGTCCGGTGGGCACGTCGGATCGGGCACGTCCCGCAGCTGCGGGACGTGCCCGAAGGCCTCCACCACGACGGCCCGCACGGCAGGTCGCTAGAGGGCGGCCAGCTCGGCGACCAGGTCGTCGAGCCCGAGGGATCCCTGGGACAGGGCGGCCATGTGCCACGCCTTGGCGTCGAAGGACGATCCGCGAGCCTGTCGTGCGGCCTCCCGCCCCGCGAGCCAGGCGCGCTCGCCGAGCTTGTAGCCGATGGCCTGACCCGGCCAGCCCAGGTAGCGGATGATCTCGCTGTCCAGGAACGCGGAGGGTCGGCCGCTGTTCCGGCCGAAGAACTCCCTGGCCAGCTCCGGAGTCCACCGCTCACCGGGCCGGAACGGCTCCGCAACCCCCTGGTCCGCCGGGGTCGGCAGCTCGAGGTGCATCCCGATGTCGATGATCACCCGGACTGCCCGCATCTGCTGGGCGTCCAGGTAGCCGAGCCGCGCGGCCGGGTCCTGCAGGAAGCCCAGCTCGTCCATCAGGCGCTCCGCGTAGAGGGCCCAGCCTTCGGCGTTGGCGCTGACCGACCCCACCCCCGACTGGTAGCGGGACAGCTGCGGCGCGACGTACACCCACTGGGCCAGCTGCAGGTGGTGGCCCGGTACGCCCTCGTGGTACCACGTGCTGACGAGGTCCCAGAGCGGGAACCGGGTGCGGCCCATGGTCGGCAGCCAGGTGCGGCCGGGACGGGAGAAGTCCAGCGCGGGGCGGGTGTAGTAGGGGGCCGCGGCGGCACCCTCCGGGGCGATCATCGACTCGACCCGGCGGACCGGTTCCGCGAGGTCGAAGTGCACCCCGTCGAGCGCCTCGATGGCCTCGTCCATGAGCCCCTGCAGGTGCGCTTGGACGGGCTCCACGCCCTCGATCGCGGGCCCGTGCTCGTTGAGGTGGTCCATGGCCTCGCGCGGGGTCGCGCCCGGCAGCACCTTCTGCGGCCTCGGCCCGCAGCGCCGCGTCGAGGCGGGCGAACTCCGACCAGGCCCAGGTGTACGCCTCGTCGACGTCCAGGTCCGCGCCGGACCAATACCGCACCCAGCGCGTGTAGGCCTCCCGGCCGACGGGGTCGCGGCGGCGCGAGGCGGCGGGCGCGTACTCGGCGGCCAGCCAGTCGCGCAGCTCGGCGATCGCGGCGTCGGCGCCAGCGCCCGCGGGCCGGAGCCGGGCCGAAAGCCCGTCCGGGCCGCCGGCCGCGAAGCCGGAGAACCAGCCGCCGCCCTCCACCCAGCCGCCGAGCTGGGCGAGGAGTGCCTCCACCTGCCGCGGCCCGGCGACGATCCCGCGGTCGCGGCCCTCCGCCAGGCTGCGGCGGTAGCTCGTCAGTGCCTCCGGGACGCGCTCCAGCCGGGCGGCGACGGTCTCCCAGTCCTCGTCCGTGGCCTTCGGCATGAGCGTGAAGGCCTGCCGCACCTCCTGCGGCGGCGAGAACATCGTGGTGAGGTCACGCAGGTCCTCGCCGGCGTCCGAGGTCGCGAGCTGTGCCTCGAGCCGCTCGCGGAGCAGCCGCGCGCACTGCCGCTCCGCGGGCGTCGAGCCGGTCCCGCCCGCCGGCGGACGCCTCGGCCGCGTCCAGCTCGGCGAGGGTGTGGCGGCGCAGGTCCGCCCCGGCGGCTGCGCCGTCCGGGGACCAGTCCGGCCAGCGGTCCTGCCCCTCGGGGGCGCCCAGGGACGTCGCCAGCACGGGGTCCAACGCGACCAGCGCGTCCACGTAGGCGTCCGCGATGGCGCGGGGGGTCCGGGTGCTTGCGTTCGTCCTGTCGTCGGTCACGGCCGTCATCCTGCCGCAACCGGGCGAACCGGACGACGGCCAGGGCGGCGTTCCCGCCGGCACGACGCCGTCCCGCGACACGCATGCCGGCGATCGCGATCAGGACGAGCTGGACCGCTCCCACAGGTTGATCCCGGAGTCGACGGCGTCCGCGTCGATCGCGGCGAGCTCCTCGTCGGTGAGCGGTGCCGACTCCAGCGCGGCGACGTTCGCCTCGAGCTGTTCCACGCTGCTCGCGCCGATCAGCACGGACGTGACGCGGTCGTCGCGGAGCACCCACGACAGGGCCAGCTGGGCCAGCGACTGTCCCCGCTGGCGGGCGATGTCGTTCAGCCGGCGGACGTGGGCGAGCGCCTCTTCGGTGAGCAGGGCCGGGTCCAGCGACTTGCCCTGTGCCGCCCGCGAGTCCTGCGGGATCCCGTTCAGGTACCGGTCCGTGAGCATGCCCTGCGCGAGCGGGCTGAAGGCGATGCACCCGACGCCCTCCTCGCCCAGCACGTCGAGGAGGCTCGGCGAACCCTGCTCCACCCACCGGTTCAGCATCGAGTAGCTCGGCTGGTGGATGAGCAGCGGCGTCCCCATCGACCGCAGGATCCCGATCGCCTCCCGGGTGCGCTCCGGGGAGTAGGAGGAGATGCCCGCGTACAGGGCGCGGCCCGAGCGGACCGCGGTGTCCAGCGCCCCCATCGTCTCCTCGAGCGGCGTCTCGGGGTCGAAGCGGTGGCTGTAGAAGATGTCGACGTAGTCGACGCCCATCCGCTTCAGGCTCTGGTCGAGGCTGGCCAGCAGGTACTTGCGCGAGCCCCATTCGCCGTAAGGGCCGGGCCACATGTCGTAGCCGGCCTTCGTCGAGAGCACGAGCTCGTCCCGGTAGGGGCGGAAGTCCTGGGCGAAGAGGCGGCCGAAGTTCGCCTCCGCGCTGCCGTACGGCGGCCCGTAGTTGTTGGCCAGGTCGAAGTGCGTGACGCCGAGGTCGAACGCCCGCCGCAGCACCGCCCGCTGGCGCTCCAGCGGCACGTCGTCGCCGAAGTTGTGCCACAGGCCGAGCGAGACGGCCGGCAGCTTCAGGCCGCTGCGGCCGCACCGGCGGAACTGCATGGCGTCGTAGCGGCCCGGTCGGCCGCCTCGTACCGGTCGAGGACGTTCATGCGGCCATCCTGTCGCAGCTCGGCGACCGGGCTCCCTCAGCCGGTCCCCGCACGCCGCGGAGGGATGGATATGGCCGAGCGTGTGATCACTCACGTCGATTCGGCGTGAGTGAGCACACGCTCGGCCGCACGCATGGGCGCTAGGGACGGTCGTGCTCGCCGCTGAGGTAGCCCTCGTGCCGGTGCTCGAGGCGCGATCTCCTCCGCGCCGAGACGCCGGCAGGCAGGTCCACGGTCCGGCGCGGCCCGGTGAACCAGTGCTTCGCGGAGGTGTGCCAGCCGATCCACAACGCGAGCAGGGCGCCCAGGACGACGATCGGCGTGTAGTTGACCGCCGTCCAGGTGAAGCCGGAGTTCCCCGGCCAGCCGGTCGGGGTGAACGGCAGCAGGAAGTAGACGGAGGTGACGACGATCTCGGCGACCGCGACGATGTTCATCCACTTGTAGCGGTTGCCGAGCGTCCATGGACCCGGGGTGAAGGAGTCGCCCGCGCGCCACCGGAACCAGATCGGGATCGCGAATGCGCCGTACAGGCCGATGACGCCGATGGAGACGACGGCGTAGAAGGCCACCGGCGCTCCGTTCGGCGCGCGGTACAGCGCGGGCAGGGTCAGGACGACGCCGGCCAGCGCGCCGATCAGAACCGCGTTGCGCGGCGTTCCGTTCGCGTTCACCCGGGCCCACAGCCGAGCCCCCGGCACGGCGCCGTCCCGGCTGAAGGCGAACAGCATCCGGGACGTCGAGGTCATGCAGGCCGTCGTGCAGAAGATCTGCCCCGCCATGCTGATGAAGACGACGGCTTTGAACAATCCCGATCCGAGGGCGCTGTAGAGCACCGCGAGTGCGGTGCCGGCCCCGTACGGGTTGACCGAGGGATCGGTCGAGTTGATGACGTCGAGGTTCGTCGCGGCGAACACGAACGACAGCAGCAGGATCCAGCCCCCGATGGCCGAGTAGAAGATCGACTGCCAGATGCCCTTGGCGGCGCCGTTGGCCGCGCTCTGGGTCTCCTCCGACAGGTGCGCGGAGGCGTCGTAGCCGGTGATCGTGTACTGGGTGAGCAGGAAGCCGAGCGGGAGGACGTAGAGCCAGAAGGTCAGGCCCTTGGTGGTCCCGTCGCCGAAGCCGGAGTTGTTGAGCCGCTCGGTGAAGACGAACGAGAACGACTGGTGGCTCTTCGGCCCGAAGACGCAGATGAGGATGACGATCGCCGCGCCGGCGACGTGCCACCAGACGGACACGTTGTTGATGAGGGCCAGCAGGTGCGAGCTGAAGATGTTCACCAGGGTCACGACGACCATGACCGCGATGAACCAGAAGAACTGCTGGTAGAGGAAGTCACCGCCGAGGAAACCTGTGGTGTAGCTGTCGGAGAACAGCGAGATGAGCGTGTTGATGAAGATCGCCGCACCGTAGGCGACCGAGGCCAGGATGGCGACCAGCCCGATCAGGTTGAGCCACCCCGTGTAATAGCCGGCCCGAACACCGCCCAGCCGGCTCGCCCACCAGTAGATGCCGCCGGAGGTCGGGAACGCAGAAACCAGCTCGGACATGCACAGGCCGATGACGAGGATGAACGCCGAGATGATCGGCCAGCCCAGCGAGATGGCGATCGGCCCGCCGTTGTTCCAGGCCTGCCCGAAGGTGGTGAAGCACCCGGCCAGGATCGAGATGATGGAGAAGGAGATGGCGAAGTTGGAGAAGCCGGACCACGAGCGGTGCAGCTCCTGCTTGTAGCCGAGCTCGGCGAGCCGCTGCTCGTCCGCGGTCAGCTCCGAACGCGGTGCGGGGATGTCGGTCATGGGAGTCGTCCTTCCCGGGCGTGGGGCCGGATGCGCAGGGGTGGTGGAAGGCAGGGCTCAGTCGTCGCGTATCACCTCGTCCAGCAGCCGGGGCAGGTCGGCGCCGCGGAACTCGGCCACCGCTCGGTCGTACTTCTCCATCCCCCAGGACCAGAAGTCGAAGTCGACGTCCGCTATCGCCGCGGAGATCGACGCCCACAACGTCCAGCCGTACTTCGACATCAGCCCGAGCAGTCGGGCCCGCGCCACCAGCGCCGGGGAGGGCCGGCCCAGGTAGGCGGTGACCAGCGGTTCGAGCAGCCCCGCCGGCAGGGAGGCCTCGCTCCACGCGTTCCCGAGCTCGAAGAAGGGGTCCCCGTTGCCGGCGTACTCGTAGTCGACGATCCAGAGCCGGTCGCCGTCGTCCAGCACGTTGGCGGGCAGCAGGTCGTTGTGGCAGGGAACCGTCGGCACCGGCCGAGCCGCGAGCGCTCGCCGGATCGTCTCGGCGGCCGGCAGGTGTTCCTCGTACCCCTCGGGTAAGCGGAGGCCCCGTTCCCGCACGATCGCCAGGTAGCGCCGCTGCACCGCGAACATGTCGAAGTCCCGGGCGAATCGCGGCCCGGCGTGCAGGCGCCGGCAGGTGGCGGCGAGCCGGGCCAGGTTGCCCTCGTCCGCCAGGTCGCGCGCCGTCCAGGTCCGGCCGGGCAGCCAGCGGACGACGAGGACACCGGTGCCGGCGGGCCCGTCCACGACCCGGTCGACGACGTCGGGCCCGACGCCGGCGAGGGCGGCCGCACGGCTGTCGTGCTCCTCGGCATCGCGGTCGACGGAGAGCAGGGACGCGCCGGGCTTCGACAGCCGGGCGACGTATCGTCCCCCGTCGCCGGGAGTGACTCGCAGGATGCGGTTGGTGAGGCCGCCCGGCAGGTCCTGCACCTGCAGAACTCCGGAGGCGAACAGAGGGACGGCTCGGAGGCGGGCGAGGTCCTGCGGCGTTCCCCCGCCCGGGAATGCGTCCGCTGCGGCGGCGGCCGGCAGTTTCGTCACGCACCCTCCCGAGGCCGCGCGCCGGGCGCGGAGATCATCGATCTCCTGGAGCCGGATGCTAGGCCCGCCCACGACCCTCGTCCAGACCCTGTCGCCGGTGTCACCCGGGCTTCTACAGTCCGGGCGTGACCGAGCTGCCGTCCCGCGCGCGCGTCGTCGTCGTGGGCGGCGGCGTGGGCGGCACGAGCGTCGCCTACCACCTCGCGGCCCTCGGGGAGCGGGACGTCCTGCTCGTCGAGCGCGCCGAGCTCACGGCCGGCTCCACGTTCCACTCCGCCGGGCTCGTGGGTCAGCTGCGCGCGGACCCCACCCTGACCCGGATGAACAGATACAGCGTCGAGCTGTACCGGCGTCTGCAGACCGGTGAACGCCCCCCGGGGTGGGTCGAGAGCGGCAGCCTGAAGATCGCGTCCACCCGCGAGCGGCTCGAGGAGATCCGGCGGCAGGTGAGCTGGGCGCGCGCGGCCGGGCTGCCGCTGGAGGAGGTCGGGCCGGACGACGTCGCCCGGCTGTTCCCGCTCGCCGACCTCGACGGCGTGCACGGCGGCTGCTTCCTGCCGTCGGACGGCCAGGTCGACCCGTCGCAGCTCACCCACGCGCTGGCGGCCGGCGCACGCGCGGGCGGCGTCCGGATCGCCACTCGGACCCGCGTGCTGGCCATCGACACGGGGCCCGCGGGCAGGCACGGCGAGGAGCGCCGGGTCACGGGGGTGCGCACGGACCGGGGCGACGTCGAGTGCGAGGTCGTCGTGGACTGCGGGGGCATGTACGCGGCCGAGGTGGCGCGCATGGTCGGCGTCCGGGTGCCGATCGTGCCGATGTCGCACCAGTACGTGGTGACCGAGCCGATGCCCGCGGTCGTCGCGGCCGCCCGGGAGCTGCCCTCCTCGGGATTGCCGAGCCTTCGGGACCCCGACCTGCTCGTGTACTACCGGCAGGAGGTGGACGGGCTCGTCCTGGGCGGGTACGAGCGCGATCCCGCTCCCTTCACGGCCACCGCCACCCGGTACGACGCGATTCCCGCGGACTTCAACGGCCGCTTGCTCCCGGAGGACCTGGACCGGCTCGACGAGGTCCTGGTCAACGCGCAGCGCCGCGTGCCGGACCTCGCCGTCACGGGCGTCCGGCGGGTGGTGAACGGCCCGGAGGGATTCACGCCCGACAACGAGTTCTGCCTCGGCGAGACCGCCGTCGCGGGCTTCTTCGTCGCGGCCGGCTTCTGCGCCCACGGGATCGCCGGAGCGGGCGGGATCGGCAAGGTGGTCGCGGAATGGGTGATCGCCGGCGAACCGGAGTTCGACGTGTGGCACATGGACATCCG
Organism: uncultured Actinomycetota bacterium; assembly: GCA_963786765.1. Classification (GTDB taxonomy): domain Bacteria; phylum Actinomycetota; class Actinomycetes; order Actinomycetales; family Kineosporiaceae; genus DATKNA01. The sequence goes on from CAWBAJ010000012.1 coordinate 160,154, forward strand.
CCGGTTCGGTCCCGCGTACGCGTCCCCGTCGTACACCCTCGCCCGCACGGTCGAGACCTACGCGACCTACTACGACATCGCCTACCCGGGACGGCAGCGTGCCAGCGGGCGGCCGCTGCGCGTCTCGCCGGTGTACGCCTGGCACGCCGAGCACGGCGCGAGGTTCGCGGAGAAGGCGGGCTGGGAGCGCGTCGAGCACTACGCCCACGATCTGTCCGCCGACGTCCGGGGCACGCTCGGTGCGGACGTTCTCGACGACCCCGAGCGGCTGCGGCCGCGGGGCTGGGCGGGCCGCGACTGGTCGCCGTCCCAGGTGGTGGAGCACCTCGCGACCCGGGCCGGGGCCGGCCTGTTCGACGAGACGTCCTTCGCCAAGATCGACGTCACGGGCCCGGACGCCGCCGCCTTCCTCGAGCGGGTCTGCGACAACCACGTCGCCCGCGGCGTCGGCGACGTGACCTACACGCAGTGCCTCAACGAACGCGGCGGCATCGAGATGGACGTCACCGTGACGCGGCTGGGCGCCGACCGCTTCCGCGTGGTCACCGGCACCGCGTACGGGACGCACGACCTCGGCCACCTCCGGCGGCGGGCCCGGCTGCTGGACGCCGACGTCGGGCTCGCCGACGTCAGCGGCTCGGAGGTGTGCTTCGCGCTGTGGGGGCCGGCGGCGCGGGACGTCCTGGCGGGCCTGACCCCCGCCGACCTCTCCGACCGCGCCTTCCCGTTCATGACCGCGCAGGACCTCCCCGTGAGCGACGTACCGGTCCGGGCGCTGCGGGTCACCTTCGTGGGCGAGCTCGGCTGGGAGCTGTACGCGCCGGCGGAGTACGGGCTGCGGCTGTGGACGTGCCTGCTCGACGCCGGCCGCGACTGCGGTCTCGTCGCAGCGGGATACCGCGCGATCGAGAGCCTCCGGCTGGAGAAGGCCTACCGGGTCTGGAGCACCGACGTCACCCCCGAGACGAACCCTTACGAGGCCGGCCTGGGCTTCTGCGTCAAGCTCGGCAAGCCGGGCGGCTTCGTCGGCGACCAGGCGCTGCGCCAGGTGAAGGCGGAGGGGATGCGCCGGCGCCTCGCCTGCCTGGTGCTCGACGATCCCCGGCAGGCGGTGCTCGGCGGTGAGCCCGTGCTCGCGGACGGCCAGGTGCTCGGGCGGGTCACGTCCGGAGGCGTCGGCTGGTCCCTGGGCGCCTCGATCGCGTACGCCTACCTACCCGTCGCCGCCGCGGGCGAGGGCAACCGGGTCGAGGTCGAGCTGTTCGGAGCCCGCGGCCCGGCCACGGTCACCGCGGCGCCGCTGTTCGACCCGCGCGGACTGCGGATACGGGGCTGAGGCTCGGTGAGCCGACTTCCGGCCCGCCCCTAGGGTTGGGGCATGCCCGTGCGTCGCGTCGCCCTGCTCACGGCCGGGGGCTTGGCCCCGTGTCTCTCGTCCGCCGTCGGCGGCCTCGTCGAGCGCTACACCGCGCTCGCGCCCGAGGTCGAGATCGTCGGATATCTCGACGGTTACGCCGGTCTGCTGGCCGGCCGGTCCGTGGCGGTCACGCCGGAGCTGCGCGAGCGCGCGCACCTGCTGCACCAGGTCGGCGGGAGCCCGCTGGGCAACAGCCGGGTCAAGCTCACGAACGTCGCGGACGCCGTCAACCGCGGGCTGGTCCGCCAGGGCCAGGACCCCCTCGAAGTGGCCGCCGAGCGGCTCACCCGCGACGGCATCGACGTCCTTCACACGATCGGCGGTGACGACACCAACACCACGGCGGCCGACCTCGCGGCCTTCCTGAAGAAGAACGGCCACTCCCTGACCGTGGTCGGGCTGCCGAAGACGATCGACAACGACGTGGTGCCGATCAAGCAGAGCCTGGGCGCGTGGACCGCGGCGGAGCAGGGCTCGCTCTTCGCCCGCAATGTGGTGGCCGAGCACTCCTCGAACCCGCGGATGCTCGTCGTGCACGAGGTCATGGGCCGCAACTGCGGCTGGCTCACCGCCGAGACCGCGCGCCGCTACCACCGCTGGGTGACGGAGCACGAGTTCGCGGGGTTCGGCGACGAGCGGCGGCGGTGGGACGTCCACGGGGTGTTCGTCCCGGAGCTCGGGTTCGACATCGACGCCGAGGCCGACCGGCTGCGTGGCGTGATGGACCAGCTCGGCTGCGTCAACCTGTTCGTGTCCGAGGGTGCGGGCGTCGAGACGATCCTCGCCGAGCTCGAGTCGCGGGGCGAACAGGTGCAGCGGGACGCCTTCGGTCACGTCAAGCTCGACACGATCAACCCGGGCGCGTGGTTCGGGAAGCAATTCGCCAGCCGGCTGGGCGCCGAGAAGACGATGGTGGGCAAGAGCGGGTACTTCGCGCGATCCGCCCCGTCCAACCGCGAGGACCTCGCGCTCATCAAGCAGTGCACGGACCTGGCGGCCCAGGTGGCCCTGGACGGCGGCAGCGGCGTCATCGGTCAGGACGAGGAGCGCGGCGACGAGCTGCGGCCGATCGAGTTCCCCCGGATCAAGGGTGGCAAGCCGTTCGCCACCGGCCAGGAGTGGTTCGGCGAGCTCCTGTCCGAGCTCGGCCAGCCCCTCGGCGAACAGGTCGCCGTCCAGCACTGAGCCCGTCGCCCACCTCGAGATGAGCGTGGAGTCGGGCGTGGACGTGAGCGTGTCAGTTCCCGGTCGCTGACCGACCAGGACCCTCCACGCTCACTGACACCGTCGGCTCCACGGGCGCCTCGACGCGCAGGTGCCGGGTCAGCCACGCGACGGTGGCCCGGACGAACGCGACCCGGTTGGGAGTCGAGAGCAGCTCGTGGCCCTCGCCCTCGAAGAGCAGGTACTCGTGCTCGACGCCCCGCGCCGCGAGGGCGGCGACGACCTGCTCGGCCTCCTCCACCGGCACGTTCGTGTCGTCCGCGCCGTGGACGACGAGCAGCGGGGCCGTCAGCCGGTCGATCCGGTGGATCGGTGACAGAGCGCGCAGCAGGTCGGCGTCCCGCACCGGGTCGCCGTACTCGGCGACGGCGGCAGCGGCGATCCACGGCTCCGTGTGCCGGTAGAAGGTGGCGAAGTCCGCCATCCCGCAGACGTCGACCCCGGCGGCGAACAGCTCGGGGTGCTCCACGAGGGCGGCGAGCGTGAGGTAGCCGCCGTACGAGCGGCCCATGCAGGCCACCCTGCCGGGTTCGGCGACGCCGCTGCGGACGAGATGATCGACGCACGCCGCCACGTCGTCGATGGCCGCGAACCGCTTGTCGCGGTCGTCGGCGACGAGGAAGGCCCGACCGAACCCGGACGACCCCCGGACGTTCGGTGCGAACACCGCGATCCCGGCCGCGACGAGGGACTGGAACAGGGAGTTGTAGACCGGCCGCTCCTGCGCCTCCGGGCCGCCGTGCAGGTGGATCGCCGCGGGCCACGGCGGGGGGCCGTCGGGCCGGTAGAGCCACCCGGTCAGCTCGAGGCCGTCCCGGGCCGGCAGCCGGCGCAGCACCGGCCGGGTCAGATCCTCCGTCTCCACCATGGGCGTCGACGCGCCGCGGGAGGCATGCAGCTCCCGAGCGCCGGCGCTCGACAGCGCCGTGGCGGCGCCGGTCGCGAGGTCGACCGACCAGACGCCACGCGGATCGGCCCAGTCCTCCGCGGTGAGCAGCAGGACCTCACGCCCCGGCAGCAGGATGCACTCGTCGACGACCGCTCGCGGCAGCGGGACCTGCACCTCGCCCCCGGAGCCCAGGTCGAGCACGGTCAGCGCGCTGCGACCGCCGCCGACGTTCCACAGGAGTGCGGCGGCGGCGTCGTCCGCCGCCACCACCGCCTCCTGGAGCTCGCCGTCCTCGCGGACTGCCAGCACCCGCGGCGGGCTCGCGACGGCGCCGTCCATCCCCGGTTTCTCCCCGGCACCGACCGCCAGATCGACGGCGACCAGGACGGCGAGGTCGTGGTTCTGGTCGCTGCGCGCGTAGACCGTCCGCCCGTCCCGGGACAGGGAGGCGGAGTCGGCCGAGCCGGCCGCGTTGTCGGGTCCGGATCCGAGGGGAACGGGGCGACGGCTCCCGTCTGCATCGGCGACGACGAGCGAGCGTGCTCCCCGCGGTCCCACCCGGAGCAGGGCGCGGTCCCCCGCGGCCACGTCGAGCAACGTCAGCAACGGGCCGGACGCGAGCTCCCGGCGCTCGCCCGTGGCCGGGTCCGCCAGTAGCGCCACCGACTCCACGCCTGTGGTCTCGGTGACGAGCAACCGGCTGTCCGCCGTCCAGCCCCGCCACGGCCCGCCCCCGAGGACCGCGCTCGCCGTGCCCGCGCCCGCGACCAAGTGCAGGTCGCGACCGTCCGGCCGCACCGCCCAGACCTGGGTGCGCGAGGAGCCCGGGACGGCGGTGACGCACGCCAGCCATTGCCCGTCCGGCGACCAGCTGACGGAGGCGACGCGGTCGAGCAGGGCCGGGACGGGCGCCAGATGCCGGAACGTCACCTCGCACACCCACACCCTGGGCAGGCCGCTGCGGTCGGAGACGAACGCGACCCGGTCGCCGTCCGGGGAGGGTGTCGCGGACCAGCTGCCGTAGACGTCCTCGGGAAGGGGTTCGGGCGACTGCGCCGACTGCGCCGACTGCACGGACGGTGCCGACGGTGCCACCGGCTAGAGCCCCATCCGCTGCAGCCAGAGCTCGAGCAGCCCGACCTGCCACAGCACGTTCGCGCCGATCGTCGTGCGTTTGCTGTTGGGGTCGGCCAGGAGCTCCGCGACGACGTCCGGCCGGAACAGCGCGCGCTCCTGGGCGGCGGGTGCGGTGAGAGCGTCCCGGACCCGGTCCAGGAGCGGGCCCTGGAGGTGCCGGACGCCGGGCACGGGGAAGTACCCCTTCGGGCGGTCGATGACGGCGTCCGGGACGACGCCCCGGCTCGCCGCCTTCAGCACGCCCTTGCCCCCGAGAGCCAGCTTGAGCTCGGGCGGGCAGCGACCGGCGAGCTCGACGACCTCGTGGTCGAGGAACGGGACCCGCGCCTCCAGAGCGGACGCCATCGTCATGTTGTCGACCCGCTTCACGGGATCGTCGACGAGCATGACCCGGGTGTCGATGCGCAGGGCGGCGTCCAGCGTGGTCTCGGCGCCGGGGGCGGCGAAGTGGGCCGCCACGAACGCGCGGCTCGGGTCGGGCTCGGCGAGCCACTGCGGGTTCACGATCGCGGCCAGCTCGTCGTGGCTCGCGGTCGAAGAAGACCTTCGCGTACTCGTCGACGGCCTGGTCGCGGGGGACGTCCGCGAGCGGGGGGTACCAGTCGTAGCCGGCGAAGATCTCGTCGGCGCCCTGGCCGGACTGGACCACTGTGACGTGCTTCGACACCTCTTGCGACAGCAGGTAGAAGGCCACGCAGTCGTGGCTCACCATCGGTTCGCTCATCGCGCCGATCGCCCCGTCCACCCCCGGCACGAGCCGCTCGTGCCCGATGTGGATCTTGTGGTGGTCGGTGCCGAACTTCTTCGCCACGAGGTCGGAGTACTCGTACTCGTCGCCCTGCTCCCCGCCCGCCGAGGCGAAGCCGATGCTGAACGTCGCCAGGGAGCTCTGGCCGGCCTCCGCGAGCAGCGCGACGACGAGGCTCGAGTCCAGGCCTCCCGAGAGCAGCACCCCGACGGGGACGTCCGAGACCATCCGCCGCTCGACGGCGCGGCGCAGGGCGTCGAGGACCTGCTCCTGCCACTCGCGGGGGGATGGGGACGGCCCCTCCGGGCGGGTGGACGGCGGGTCCCAGTACCGGACGTCGCTGGAGCGGCCGTCCGGCTCGATCGTCCGCACGGTCGCGGGCGGCAGCTTGCGGACGCCGGTCAGGATCGTGCGCGGCGGCGGGACGACCGAGTGCCAGGACATGTAGTGGTGCAGGGCGACCGGGTCGATCGAGGTGTCGACGTCCCCGGCCTCGACGAGGGCGGGCAGGGTCGATGCGAACCGGATCCGCCCGGGCGTCTCGGACACGTAGAGGGGCTTGATCCCCAGCCGGTCCCGCGCCAGGACGAGCCGCCCGGTTTCGCGCTCGTAGAGCGCGAAGGCGAACATGCCGTAGAAGCGCTCCACGCAGCGGGCTCCCCACCGGTGGTACGCCTTGAGGATCACCTCGGTGTCCGACCGCGAGCGGAAGCGGTACCCGAACCCCTCGAGCTCGGCGCGCAGCTCCCGGTGGTTGTAGATACACCCGTTGAACACGACCACGAGCCCGAGCTCGTCGTCGGCCATCGGCTGGGCGCCGGCCTCGGACAGGTCGATGATCTTCAGCCGGTGGTGGAGAAGCGCCAGCGGCCCCTCGTGCCACGCCCCGGAGCCGTCCGGCCCGCGGACCTCCAGGCAGGTGGACATCCGCCCGACGGCCTCGACGTCCGCAGGCGCGCCGTCCAGCCGCAGTTCACCGCCCAGGCCGCACATCCGCAGTCCCCTCTCCCAGCACCCACGTGTCCTTCGACCCGCCGCCCCGCGAGGAGTTGACGACCATGCTGCCCGCGGGCGCGACCCGGCTCAGGGCCGCGGGAGCCACCTCGACCGTATCCCCTGAGAAGACGAAGGCGCGCAGGTCGACGTGCCGGGGAACGAGGCTCTCGCCGTCGAAGGCCGGGTGGGTGGACAACTCGATCATCTCCTGGGCGATCCACCGGTGGGGCGCGGCGAGCAACTGGCGGCGGGTGGCGGCGAGCTCGGCGTCGGTCGCGAGCGGCCCGATCAGGACCCCCTCGCCGCCGTAGCCGTCGACCGGCTTGAGGACGAGGCGGTCCAGCCGCTCCAGTACCGTCCGCCGCTGGTCCGGGTCGGAACACAGGTACGTCGGGACGGCGTCCAGCAGGGCCGCTCGCCCAGGTAGTACTCCACCAGCCGCGGCACGAACGCGTAGACGGCCTTGTCGTCCGCCACGCCGTTGCCGGGCGCGTTGGCCAGGGCGATCCGGCCCGCGTCGACGGCGCGGCGCAGGGCCGGGCCCAGGGGGCGCCCGTCGGCGCCCGCGGCGTGCAGCAGCGCCTCCTCGTCGATCCGCAGGTACAGGACGTCGACACGGCGCCGCAGGCCCTCGCGCAGGAGGTACACCGCGTCGTCGTCCACGAGGATCTCGGTGGTGACCGCGACGGGGACCCCCATCTCCTCGCCGAGCATGCGGTGCTCGAACCAGGCCGGCCCCTCCGGCCCTTCGCTGAGCAGCGCCACCGAGGGCGAGTCCGGCGCCGCGGGCAGCGCGGCCGCCGTCAGGGCCGCGCGGAGCATCGCCGGCGCGTCCTCGACGTCCAGCAGGCCCTCGGGGCGAGGCAGGTCCGGCAGGACGGCGTCCGTCAGCCGTCTGTTCTGCACCGCGTAGCCGAGCCCGGAGGGGACGCGGACGTTGTCCTCGAGGATGAACCAGCGGCCGCCGGCGTCGCGCACGAGGTCCATCCCGCAGACGTGCGCGCGCACGGACTGCCTGGAGAGGATGGCGCCACACTGCGCAGGCCGGGTGCGGCGTCCACGACCGCGGCCGGGACGACGCCGTCGGCGACGACGGCGCGCTCGCCGTAGACGTCGTCGAGGAAGGCGTTCAGGGCCCGGGCGCGCTGAACCAGGCCCCGCCTGAGACGGCGCCAGTCCTCGCCCGGGACGATGCGCGGGATGAGGTCGACCGGGAACAGCCGCTCGCTGGCGCCGCCGCCGACACCGAACGTGACGCCGCGGAAGCGTTGCTCCTCGTCGCGCCGGCGCTCGCGGTGCCGCATGGCGGAGGCGCCGAGGCGCTCCACGACGGCGAGGATCCCGAGGTAATCGGGGTCGGGCCCCTGTGCCGGCAGGACCTCGTCGCCGGCGCGCGCGTACAGCGGCAGACCGCCGGGGCCGGACAGCGGCGCCCCGGGCAGCGGCAGCGACCTCGCCGCGGGTCGGTGTCGTTCAGGAGGCGGTCGACGACGTCCGTGAGGCGTCCTCGCCGCTGGTAGGCCGCCCGCTGCTGGGCCGCCGAGCTGCCCCTGGCGATCGCCCGCTCGGCCAGGGCCGTCACGACCCCCAGTCGCCGGCCTCCTCCAGCGGGGCGCGCAGGTCCTCGAGCAGGGCGCGCACGGCCGCGGCGGCGGCGCACGGGACGCGGCGAGCGCGGCAGGTCGAGCAGCGAGTCCTCGAGCCCCGACCGGGCCGCGCGCCACAACGCGCTGCGCAGCAGCGGCGCCGGCCGGCGCACGGCGGGGGTCCCGGCGACGACGGCGTTCCGTTCGCGCCGCACGAGGGCGCGGAACAGGCCGGCGAGCAGGACGACGTCGTCGACGTCCGGGCAGGCGTCCGGCACGCGCAGCTCGAGCGTCGGCACGTGGGCGGACGGCCGGACGTCGAAGTAGATCATCCCGGGGTCGCTGATCGTGCCGGAGGCGACGAGGTCGGCGACGAGCGCGTCGTGCTCGGCGGCGGTGGAGATCTCGCCGGACAGCCCGGCGGTGGGCCAGCGCTGCCACAGCAGTGAGCGCGTGCTCGCGTAGCCGGTGTCCTCGCCCATCCAGAACGGCGAGCTGGCCGAGAGCGCGAGCAGCACCGGCAGGTGCGGGGTCACCCGCTGGGCGATGGCCACGGCGAGGTCCCGGTCGGAGACCTGCACGTGCACCTGCGCGCCGCAGATCAGCTGCTCGCGGACCAGCAGCTGGTAGTCGGCGAGCATCCGCTCGTACCGCACGGACGGGGTGACGGCGAGCCGCAGGGGATCGACCAGCGGGACGGTGCCCGCGCCGACGACGCCGAGGTCATGGCCCGCGGCGGTCTCGACGAGCAGCCGCCGGGACGCGACCAGCGACTCCCGCAGGGCGGTGAGTTCCGTGCAGACGGGCGAGTTGCTCTCCACCACGCTGCGCTGGAGCTCGTCGGAATAGGTCGTCGCGGGCAGACCCTCGAGGATGGTGGGCGCCTGCGCGACGAGCTCGCGCGAGGCGAGGTCGACGACGTGGAACTCCTCCTCGACGCCGAGCCGGAGGAAGTCGCCGTCCGCGACCGCCGGTGCCGGCAGCTGTTCCCGTGCAGGCTCGGCCCCGATCGCCATCGCTTCCCTCCTCGTCCCCGGGGCACGACGGCGACCGCCGCCCCCGTTTCCCGTCCCGGCGCCGTCCACCGTCGCCGGGCCGGATGACGGGACCGATTCAGGGATGTTTCCCCGATGTTGCCGTTGACGCCGGTCCCAGGTCTCGAGGCGAACGCCTACTGGGCGACGTCGGGAGCGTCCGGGGAGGGCGGGTTGCTGCCAGCATCTTCGCCAGTCTGCTCGTCGTCCTCGTTGCCGTCGAGCCCGGCCAGGGCCTGCTCGACGCCGGCGACGTCCAGGCCGAGGCCGGTGAGCGGCCCGTCGCCGTCCTCGAGCTCCAGCAGGGCGAGCAGGATGTGCTGGGTTCCGACGGACGCGTCGCCGAGGCGGAGCGCCTGGCGGAACGTGAGCTCGAGCGCCTTCTTGCTGGGTGCCGAGAACGGGATGAGGGCCGGGGGCTCCCCCTCGGATGCCGGGAGCGTCGCCGACACCGCGGCTCGGACGGCGTCGGCGGTCCGGCCCTCGGCCACGAGCGCGCGCCAGGCGAGCCCGTCCTGCTCCTGCAGCAGCCCGAGGGCCAGATGCGCAGGGGCGATCACGGGATGCTTGCCGCGGCGCGCCTCCTCCTGCGAGGCGACGACCGCGCCGCGGGCCCGCGGCGTGAACCGGCCGAAGTTCTGCGCCATGGGCTGCTCGTCGCGCGGCACGAAGCGCTTCTGCGCCGCCTGCTTCGTCACGCCCATGCTGCGGCCGATCTCCGTCCATGACAGGCCCGAGCGCCGGGCCTGGTCGACGAAGTGACCGACGAGGTGGTCCGCGAGATCGCCGAGGTGCTCGGCGACGACGACCGCCTCCCCCAGCTGCAAGGCGGGGTCGCCGGGGCGGGCCCGCCGGATGCCCTCGATGAGGTCGTCGAGCCGGATGCTGGAAGGAAGAGGCGTGGGCATGTGTCAACCCTAGGTTGACGACGATTGGTCGTCAACCTAGGGTTGACACGGCAGTTCAGGGAAGCACTACCGGCGGCTGTTGGTACCCGCCGACGACCCGCTCGAGGTGCCGGGCGACGTCGATCGCTGTGCGGTCCTCGAGGTAGGGGGCGATGACCTGCATCCCGACGGGCAGCCTGTCGCGGGTGAGGCCGGCAGGTGCGGCGACCGCCGGCAGGTAGACGCCACCGGCGAGACCGGTCCAGGTCGACTGGTCGGTGTAAGGCCGCTGGACGCCGTTCACCGTGATCGTCCGGCTGTCGACGGTCCCGGCGAGGTCGTGGTGGATGGCGGCGACGGGTGAGACGGGCGTGAGCACCGCGTCGTACCGGGTGAAGAACTGCCGCCACTGCGCCCGCAGCTGCTGGCGGTGCTCGTTGACGTGGTTCCAGTCCGCTGCACCGGGCGAGACCGCGGCGGCGAACAGCTTCTCGAACACGTCGCTGGCCTCGCCGAGGTCGACCGGGCGGGCGGTGTCGTCGATGTGCGCCCCCGCCCGGCGGAGCTCCTCCACGGCTGCCATCAGCACCTCGAGGACGGCGCCGTCGACCGGGCACACCGGGTCGTCGAGCCAGACGGCGATCCGGTAGTCGCGCGGGGACCGTCCGCGGGCTGCCGGCAGCCGCAGCCGCCACGCGGTCGCCGTCGCTTCGTCCGGCCCCGCCAGCACGTCGAGCGCGAGGTCGAGGTCGTCGGCGCTGCGGCCGATCGGACCGGCGACGGCCAGGTCGGGGGTGCTGAGCGTGCCGGGCGGGCCGGGGATGTGACCCCGCACCGGGACGAGGCCGAAGCTGGGCTTGAGGGCGAAGACGCCGCAGTTGTGCGCCGGCTGCCGCAGCGAACCGCGGATGTCCGACCCCAGCTCGAGCCCCGTCATGCCCGCGGAGACGGCCGCCGCCGCGCCGCCGGACGATCCGCCCGGCGTCCGGGTGAGGTCCCAGGGGTTGTTGGTGACGCCGAAGACCGGGTTGGCGCTCTGCCAGTCCATCGCGAAGACCGGCAGGTTCGTCTTCCCGAAGACCACGGCGCCGGCGGCGCGGAGGCGGGCCACGGCGTCGGCGTCCCGGGCAGGGACGTAGCCGGCCAGGTCGGGCGCCCCGGAGGTGGTGCGCAGCCCGGCTGTCTCGAACGCGTCCTTGACCGTGATCGGCAGCCCGTGCAGGGCGCCGACGTCGTGACCGCGGGCGGTGGCCTCGTCGGCGGCGCGGGCGGCGGCACGGGCGGCGTCGGCGTCGAGCGTGACGACCGCGTTGAGCGACGGGTTGAGGTCCTCCACCCGGCGGAGGTAGTCCTCGAGCAGCTCGCGGCTGCTGATCTCGCGGTTGCGCAGGGCGCGGACGAGGTGTGCGGCCGGGGCGGTGCTCGTGGTGGTGGCGGTCGAGGTCCGGGTCGTGGTCATGGCGGTGGTCCTTTCCGGTCGGTCCGTCGAGCTGATGACCGGAACGGTCGCAGCGGGCGACCCCTCCCCACGTCGGGAGACTCCCTCGACGACCCCCCTAGTGACACCTACGATCACCGCATGCCGGACGCCGTCGACCCCGTCGAGGCGATCACCGCGGGCGGTCTCGCTTACGTCGACGACCGCATGGACGAGGCCCGCGCGCAGTGGGAGAGCGCCTTCCGTGCCCTGCGCGAGATGGGCGCGACCGCCGCCGCGGCCCGGGTCGCCACCCTGCTCGGCGAGCTGCACTGGGGCGGGCTCGGCAACGCGTCGATCGGGCGCGGCTGGCTGGAGCGCGCGCGCCGCCTGCTCGACGAGTCCGGACCCTGTGTCGAGGAGGGGTACTGGGAGCTCGCGCGGCTCGCCTGCGACCGGCCGGACCCGGTGGAGATCGAGCACAGTGCCCTGCGGGCGCTGGAAGTCGCCACCCGGTTCGGCGACGTGGCGCTGCACACCCGCGCGCTCGGCGACCTCGGCTACGCCCTCGTCTCGCAGGGCCGCCTCGCCGACGGCTTCGCCCACCTCGACGAGGCCCTGGCAGCGCTGAGCAGCGGCGAGGTGCAGGATCCCTTCGCCGTGAGCACGACCTGCTGCGCGCTGCTGTCCGCCTGCGATCGGGCCGGCGATGCCGACCGCGCGGCCGAATGGCTGCGGTTCGTCCGGGAGGCCGTCCTCGCGCCGGCCGGGGGCCGGCCGCGGATGCTCGGCGCGCACTGCCAGGTCGCCCTCGGCGGCGTGCTGTGCGCGGTCGGCGAATGGTCGGAAGCCGAGGAGGCGGTGCGCTCGGTACTGGACGGCGGCAGCGGCGCGATCGCCACCCAGCGGGTGGAGGCCGCGGCCCGGCTCGCCGACCTGCACGTCGAGCGGGGCCGGCTCGAGGAGGCCGCCGAGCTGCTCGCACCCATCGAGGACGAGCCCGCGGCCGCGGCCCCGCTGGCGCGTCTGCACATGGCCCGCTCGCAGCCGGACGCCGCGCTCGCCGTCCTCCTCCGGGCGGGTGCCGCCCTCGGCGGGGACGCGCTGCGACGGGCCGACCTGCTCGTCCTCACGGTGCGAGCGGCGGGCGCTTGTGGCGCTCCCGACGCTGCCGCGCGGGCCGCCGCCGAGCTTCGGTCCCTCGCGGACGCCGGCGACGCGCCGCTGGTGGAGGCCTGTGCCGATCTCGCCGAGGGTCTCTGCCTGGTGGCCGCGGAGAGCCCCGAGCGGGCCGTCGTCCTGCTGGACGCGGCCCGCCAGGCCTTCACGGTCGCCGGGCGCCCCCTGCTCGCGGCGCAGGCCTGGCTGGCTCTGGCCGAAGTCGCCCAGGCGGACGCCGACGCCGTCGCCGCCGCTCGTGCGGCGCACGCGATCGCCGTCCGATTGAACGCCGCGGTCCTGCGCGACCGGGCCTCGGCCGTCCTGCGGGCACACGGCGCCTCCACCCCGAGACCTGCTGCGGGCACGCGGACGCTCCCCGAGCTGACCGCGCGGGAGGCCGAGATCCTGGCCGGGCTGCGGCGCGGTGACACGAACGGCGAGATCGCCGCGCGGCTGTTTCTCTCGCCCAAGACGGTCGAGCACCACGTGAGCCGGGTGCTCGTCAAGCTCGGCGTCCGCACCCGCGCCGAGGCCGCCGCCGTGGCCGCGGCCGCCGAGCCGCGGCACTGAAGGCCTCGCGCGGACCGAAGGTCGTCACGCTCGCGCGGCACGCCGGCGGCCGCAGGGCGTGTCGGCCGAGGGTGACGAACGACGGTCCGGGCTCTCCGCGTGCGGGTCGTGTCGGCGGCGACGGATAGCCTCGTCGGCGTCATGAGTGCCACCCTCCTCGCCCGCGGCCTGGCCGCCGCCCACGGCGACCGCACCCTGTTCTCGGGGCTCGACCTCGTCGTCGCCCCGGGCGACGTGGTGGGCCTCGTCGGCGCGAACGGCGCGGGCAAGTCCACCTTGCTGCGCCTGCTCGCCGGTCTCGCCGCTGCCGACGCAGGGAATGTCGCGCTCTCCCCCGCCGGCGCGACGGCCGGCTACCTGCCTCAGGAGCCGGACCGGCGCCCCGGCGAGACCGTGGGCGCCTTCCTGGGCCGGCGCACGGGCGTCACCGCCGCCCAGGAGCGTCTGGACGCCGCGACCGCCGCGCTGGCCGCGGGCAAGCCGCTGGACGGCGTCCCGGCGGAGGACGCGTACGCCATGGCGCTCGAGCACTGGCTCGCCCTCGGCGGCGCCGACCTGGACGAGCGGGCCGGCGCCGTCGCGGACGACGTCGGCCTCGGCGTGCCCCTGACCAGCCCGATGACCGCGCTCTCCGGCGGCCAGGCGGCCCGCGCGGGCCTGGCCTCGCTGCTGCTCAGCCGCTACGACGTCTTCCTGCTCGACGAGCCGACCAACGACCTCGACCTCGACGGGCTCGAGCGGCTGGAGGCGTTCGTCGCCGGCCTGCGGGCCGGCGTCGTCGTCGTCAGCCACGACCGGGAGTTCCTCGCCCGCACCGTCGACCGCGTCGTCGAGCTCGACCTGGCGCAGCAGCAGGTCTCGGTCTACGGCGGCGGCTACACCGCTTACCTGGAGGAGCGCGAGCGGGCCCGGCGACACGCGCGGCAGGAGTACGAGGATTACGCGGGACGGGTGGGGGAGCTCAGCGAGCGGGCCCGCACCCAGCGCGCGTGGATGGAGAAGGGCGTGCGGAACGCCCGGCGCAAGGCGACGGACAACGACAAGAACATCAAGCACTTCCGCGGCGAGACGAGCGAGAAGCAGGCCGCGAAGGCGCGCCAGACCGAGCGCCTGATCGAACGCCTCGACGTCGTCGAGGAGCCGCGCAGAGAGTGGCGCCTCCAGATGGAGATCGCCGTCGCTCCGCGAGCAGGCGCCGTGGTGGCCACTGCCCGGCACGTCGTCGTCCGCCGCGGCCGTTTCACCCTGGGGCCGGTCGACCTGCAGATCGACTGGGCCGACCGGGTCGCGATCACCGGGCCGAACGGCGCGGGCAAGTCCACCCTGCTCGCGGTCCTGCTCGGGCGGCTCACCCCGGACGACGGCAGCGCCTCGCTCGGCCCGGGCGTCGTCGTCGGCGAGGTCGACCAGGCCCGGTCGTCGTTCGGCGGTCCCGAGCCGCTGCTGCGGGCCTTCGGGACCCAGCTGCCCGACTGGCCGGAGGCCGACGTGCGCACCCTGCTCGCGAAGTACGGGCTGCGGGCGGACCACGTGCTGCGGGCGGCGGCCAGCCTGTCCCCGGGTGAGCGGACCCGCGCCGCGCTGGCGCTGCTGCAGGCGCGCGGCGTGAACCTGCTCGTGCTGGACGAGCCGACGAACCACCTCGACCTGCCCGCCATCGAGCAGCTCGAGCAGGCCCTCGACTCCTTCCCCGGCACGCTGCTGCTGGTCAGTCACGACCGCCGGCTGCTCGACGCCGTCCACGTCACCCGCCGCCTGCACGTGGACGACGGAACGGTCACGGAGGTGGCGCAGTGAGCGCGCCGGCCGACGGGCCAGACAGCGGGCCAGCACCCGCTGACCTGCTCGAGCAGGGGCGGGCCGCCCTGCGCGCCCTGGTCGGATCCGCGGACGCCGACTTCCGGGAAGGGCAGTGGGAGGCGGTGTCCACCCTGGTCGCCGACCCTGACCGAGGAGGCCGTGCCCTCGTCGTCCAGCGCACCGGCTGGGGCAAGTCGGCCGTCTATTTCGTCGCCACGGCCCTGCTGCGCGCCCGTGGACGCGGCCCGACGTTGATCGTCTCCCCGCTCCTCGCGCTCATGCGCGACCAGGTCGCGGCGGCCGCGCGGGCGGGCGTCCGCGCCGTCACGATGAACTCCGCGAACGCGCACGAGTGGGACGACGTCGCGAAGGCGCTCGCCGGCGACGAGGTGGACGTCCTGCTGGTGAGCCCGGAGCGCCTCGAGAACCCGCGCTTCAGGGCGGAGCAGCTGCCGGACCTCGCCGCCCGGTGCGGGCTCCTCGTCGTCGACGAGGCCCACTGCATCAGCGACTGGGGCCACGACTTCAGGCCCGACTACCGGCGGATCAAGGACCTGCTCGCCAGCCTGCCGCCTGGGACGCCGGTGCTGGCCACCACGGCAACGGCCAACGCCCGGGTCGTGGCCGACGTCGCCGAACAGCTCGCCGCGAGCGGCGGGCAGGGGGCAGGCGTCACCGTGCTGCGCGGGCCGCTCGCGCGGGCCTCGCTGCGGCTCGGCGTCCTGCGGCTCCCCCGGGCCGAGGACCGGCTCGCCTGGCTCGCCGCACACCTGGGCGACCTGCCGGGCAGCGGCATCGTCTACACCCTCACCGTCTCGGCGGCCCAGGACGCCGCCGAGCTGCTCGCCGAGGCCGGGCACCGGGTGCAGGCCTACACCGGGCGCACCGACGCCGCCGAGCGTGAGGCTGCTGAGGACGCCCTGCGCCGCGGCGAGGTCAAGGCGCTGGTCGCGACCAGCGCGCTGGGCATGGGCTTCGACAAGCCCGACCTCGGCTTCGTCGTGCACCTCGGCGCGCCCTCGTCGCCGGTCGCCTACTACCAGCAGGTCGGCCGTGCCGGGCGTGCCATCGCGTCGGCGGACGTCCTGCTGCTGCCCGGGGCGGAGGACCGCGACATCTGGCGGTACTTCGCCACCGCGTCCATGCCGCGCCCCGACCAGGCGGCAGCCGTGCTCGACGCGCTGGCCCGTTCCCAGCAGGAGAGCGGGCGGCCGCTGTCCACGGCCGCCCTCGAGACGGTGACGGACGTCCGCCGGACCCGGCTCGAGCTCCTGCTGAAGGTCCTGGACGTCGACGGCGCGGTGCAGCGCGTCCAGGGCGGCTGGACGGCGACCGGCCGCGGGTGGGTCCACGACACCGAGCGGTACGCCCGGGTGGCCGCGACCCGCGAGGCCGAGGCCGCCGCCATGCTCGCCTACGAGGCCACCACCGGGTGCCGGATGCGGTTCCTCGCCGAGGCCCTCGACGACCCGGCGGCCGCCGACTGCGGCCGCTGCGACCGGTGCGCCGGCCCCTGGTACCCGACCGACGTCCCCGACACGGCGCGCGCCGCGGCCGGTGCCAGCCTGAGCCGGGTCGGCGTCGAGCTCGCCCCGCGCGCCCAATGGCCGAGCGGCATGGACCGGCTCGGCGTGCCGGTCAAGGGCCGGATCCCCGCCGGCGAGCAGATCGGCGCCGGCAGGGCGGTGGCCCGCCTCACCGATCTGGGCTGGGGCACCCGGCTGCGCGCGCTGCTCGCCGAGGGGGCGTCCGGACGCGCCCGCCGACGCCGCGCTGCTCGCCGCCTGCGTCGACGTGCTGAAGGCATGGGGCTGGGACCGGCGGCCGGTCGCGGTCGCCACCGTGCCCGAGCCGCAGCCGTCCCAGCGCTCGTCGGCAGCGTCGGCGAGCACCTCGCCACGCTCGGGCGGCTGGCCTGGCTCGGCCCGCTGGAGCCGGCGGGCGAGCGGCCCCGGGGCCGGCCGGGGGGCAACAGCGCCTTCCGGCTCGCCGGCCTCTGGGACGCATTCGCCCCGAGCGCCCAGCAGCTGCAGCGCTCTGCCTGGGCTCGACGGGTCCCGGTACTGCTCGTGGACGATCTCGCCGACTCCCGGTGGACCGTCACGGTCGCCGGGCCGGGCCCTGCGCCGGGCCGGCGCCCCCGCCGTTCTGCCGTTCGTGCTGGCGGTGACGGCGTGAGAAGCCTGGCGCAGTCCACCCGGCGGAGGGGGCGCGGGTGCTGGTAGCCGAGGTCGCCGCCGCCTCGGAGGCGGTCGCGTCCACCGGCGGGCGGCGGGCCAAGGTCGAGCTGCTCGCCGCCTGCCTGCGCGCCGCCGACGACGCCGAGCTGCCCGTCGTCGTGGGATGGCTCGCGGGGTTCCCCCGGCAACGGCGGACCGGCATCGGCTGGGCCTCCCTGCGTGACCTGCCGCCCCCCGCCGAGCAGGCCGTACTGCAGGTCCTCGAGCTCGACGCCGCCCTCGACGCGGCCGCCGGCACGACCGGCGCCGGTTCCGTCGCCGCCCGCCGCGAGGTCCTCGGCGGCCTGCTCGCCCGCGCCACCGCCGCCGAGCAGCGCCTCGTCGCCGGGCTGCTGACCGGCGAGCTGCGGCAGGGCGCCCAGGCGGGGGTGATGCTCGAGGCGGTCGCCGCGGCCGCCGCCGTCCCCGCGCGACCTCGTCCGGCGGGCGGTCACCCTCACCGGCGACCTGGCCGGCGTCGCGGCCGCCGCTCGCCGCGGTGCCACCGAGCTGTCGGCCGTGACGCTGGCCGTCGGCCGGCCGCTGTCGCCGATGCTCGCCCAGAGCGCGCCCGACCTTCCGGCGGCCGTCGAGCGGACCGGGCCCGCGGCGGTCGAGTGGAAGCTGGACGGCGTCCGCGTGCAGGTGCATCGCGACGGGGACGACGTCGCCGTGTTCACCCGCACCCTGGACGACGTCACCGACCGCCTGCCCGAGGTGGTGGAGGCGGCCCGCGGGCTGCGGGCACGCCGCGCCGTGCTCGACGGCGAGGTGATCGCGCTGCAGCCGGACGGCCGGCCGCGGCCCTTCCAGGTGACGTCGTCCCGGGCGGCGCGGCGCGACGTCGCACGCCGCCCGCGCCGAGGTGCCGCTCACCACCGTGCTCTTCGACGTGCTGCACGCCGACGGCGTGGACGTGCTC
This sequence comes from uncultured Actinomycetota bacterium, assembly GCA_963786765.1. Lineage (GTDB taxonomy): Bacteria > Actinomycetota > Actinomycetes > Actinomycetales > Kineosporiaceae > DATKNA01. The sequence goes on from CAWBAJ010000012.1 coordinate 178,161, forward strand.
GACGAGCCCGCGGACCGGCGACGGTCGGTGCTCGAGCAGGTCGCCGAGCCCGGGCTCCTCGTGCCGCGGCATGTCGTGGACCCGGAGGCTCGGGCCGGGATCGCCGAGGCCGAGGCCTTCGCCGCCGGCGCGCTCGCCCGGGGCCACGAGGGCGTCGTCGTCAAGGCCCTGGACGCGCCCTACGCGATGGGGCGCCGGGGGGCCGGCTGGGTCAAGGTCAAGCCCCGCATCACGCTCGACCTCGTCGTCCTCGCCGCGGAGTGGGGGCACGGCCGGCGCAGCGGATGGCTGTCGAACCTGCACCTCGGCGCGCGGGACCCGGACGGCCGGTACGGGCCGGCGGGCGGCTTCGTCATGCTCGGCAAGACGTTCAAGGGCCTCACGGACGCGATGCTCGCCTGGCAGACCGAGCGGCTGCTTGAGCCTGGCGGAAACGGACCACCCGATGGGTCGTCGAGGTGCGGCCCGAACTCGTCGTCGAGATCGCCTTCGACGGCGTCCAGACCTCGCCGCGCTATCCCGCCGGGGTCGCGCTGCGCTTCGCCCGGGTGCTCGCCCACCGTCCGGACAAGGCCGCGGCCGAGGCGGACACCATCGACACCGTGCGTGCCCATCACCTGTCCCAGGCGCCGCCGGAGGCAGCCACCGAGGGTTGATCGACCTCGCTCACGGGGAATCCTGATCTCGTGACGACGACGAGCCGGCCGGGCCCGCAGGCCCCGCACGAGGGTGAGGAGTCGAGGCGCGTCCGCCGCTTCGGCACCCGCGCCGTGCTCGCCGCCGCCGGCGTCTTCACCGCCGCGGTGCCGCTCACGATCCTCGCCGTTCTCATCCGCGATCGGTCGGCGGGGCTGCGCGCCCTCGACCAGGACGTCTCGGACGCCGCGCAGGGATTCGTCCTCGCCCGGCCCTGGCTCGCGCGAGACCCTCAACGTCGGGAGCGTCGTCCTGCACCCCCGGGTGATGTGGGCGGTCACCGGGGTGACCGCGGTCGTCCTGTGGCGGCGGGGCCGGCGCCGCTGGGCGATCTGGGCGGTCGTGACGATCGCCGTCGGTGCCTGCCTCGACACCCCGCTCAAGGAGCTGTTCGCCCGGGCCCGGCCGGTGTTCGACGTGCCCGTCGCCACCGCCCCCGGGTACTCGTTCCCCTCGGGTCACGCCCTCAACACCATGGTCGTCGGTGCGGGGGCGGTGGTGCTGGGCTGGTCCGCGACGCGGTCCCGTCCCGGTGCCCGGGCCGCCCTGCTCGCCGGCGCCGTCGCCCTCGTGCTCGTCACCGGCTTCGACCGGGTCGGGCTCGGGGTGCACTACCCCAGCGACGTCGTCGGCGGCTGGCTCATCGGCCTCGCCACGGTCCTCGTGACCACCGCCGCGTTCACGACGGACGTCGAGCCGGAAGAGCGCGACCGGGGCGAGCCCGGCTCGCCCCCCGATCCCCCTGAGAGGGCGACCCCGTGACCGAGACCGCTGCCCAGCTCCCGCCGACCGCCCGAGTGGACGCGGGTGGGACTGTCCTGGTGGTCAACCCGACCAAGGTCGACGACGGGGCCGCCCTGCTGGAGCGTGTCGCCCGGCGCTCGGCCGAGCTCGGGCTGCCCGTCCCCCGGCTCGTCCCCACCACTCAGGAGGACCCGGGCGAGGGCCAGGCCCGGGACGCCGCCGACAGCGGCGCCGGCCTCGTGCTCGTCGCGGGCGGCGACGGGACCGTCCGCGCCGCGGCACAGGGGCTGGCGCACAGCGGCGTGCCGCTCGGGATCCTCCCGCAGGGCACCGGCAACCTGCTGGCCCGCAACCTCGACCTCCCGAAGGACGAGGACGAGGCCCTGGACGTCGCGCTGCAGGGTGCCGAACGAACCCTCGACCTCGGCCGGCTCGAGGACGGCACGGCGTTCGCCGTCATGGCGGGGGCGGGCTTCGACGCGCTCATGATGCGGGAGGCGCCGGAAGGGCTGAAGTCGGCGCGTGGGGTGGCCCGCGTACATCGTCGGCGGCATCCGAGGCCTGCGGCACCGCCGCGTCCGCCTCGCCCTGCGCCTGGACGACGCCGCGCCGCGCGAGGCCGTCGTCCGGACCGTGCTGGTCGGGAACGTCGGGAAGCTGCAGGGGGGTCTGGAGCTCCTGCCGGACGCGCAAGCCGGACGACGGGGTCCTCGACGTCGCGCTGGTGTCGCCTCGTTCCCCGAAGGACTGGGTCGTCCTCGTCGCCCGCGGGCTCACCCGGCGACACCGCCCGACCGCCGCCTCGAGCTGCTGCGCGGCCGCCGCATCGAGATCCGCACCCGCCGCCCGGAGGCGCGCCAGGTCGACGGCGACCTCATCGACGACGGCGCCGGTTTCACCGCCGAGGTCGACCCCGGCGCGCTCGTCGTCCGCGTCCCGCGCCAGGACGCGGAGCATCACAGCACTGACCAAACCCTCGCCCGACCCCGCACCCAACCCCCTGCCGACACCCCTGCCGGCGCCGCTGCCGACCCTTCGGAGCAGACCCATGAGCACCGCCACCCACGTCCCTGAGACCAGTCGCTTCAACCAGGACGAACTGTCCGCCGACGACGCCCGCGCCACCCTCGCCCACACCGGGACCGGCCAGCTGATGGCCGACTGCTACAAGCGGATGCGGTACGGCGACGGCTTCACCAACACCCGCGCCCTCGCCTTCCAGCTCGTGCTCTCCCTGATCCCACTGCTCATCGCCTTCGTCGGTCTCGCATCGATGATCAGGGGCCAGAAGCTCGCGCAGGCACTGCGCGAGACGATCCTCTCGCTCGCTCCCGGGGGTAAGTCGGACGCCTTCACGCAGGTGCTGAACCGCGGCCTGTCCCAGGGCGGCGCCGGCGGCCGGATCGCCCTCGGCATCGGCCTCGTGGTTGCGCTGGCGTCGCTCACCACGGCGATGGGGCAGATCGAACGAGGCGCGAACCGGATCTACGGCATCCAGCGCGACCACCCCGCCGGCGAGAAGTACGGGCGCGCCGCGAGGCTGGTCCTGACCGGCGGCATCCCCGCCATGCTGGGCTTCGTCCTGATCGTCGGCGGGGGTGTGTTCTTCGACTCCCTGCAGTCCTCCTTCGGCTGGGGCAGCACGACCGGGACGGTCCTGCAGGTGCTGCGCTGGCCGGTCGGGGTCCTGCTGGCGGGCGTCGCGGTGACCGCGATCTTCAAGTGGGCGCCCCGGCGCAACCAGCCGGGCTTCTCCTGGCTGGCGGTCGGCGCGGCCCTGGCACTGGTGCTGTGGCTGGTCTTCAGTGGGCTGCTGGCTTTCTACATCTCGCACTCGTCGTCGTTCGGCACCGTGTACGGCCCGCTGACCGGGATGTTCGCGCTGCTGCTGTGGTCCCAGCTGACGTCGCTGGCCCTGTTCTTCGGCATCGCCTTCGCGGCTCAGCTCGAGGCAGTCCGGGCCGGCGTGCCGTCGCCGGTGACCGCTGACCCGGAGGAGGACCCGAGCGCCCGCAGCGAGCAGACCGTGGTGCTGCGCCCGCAGACGGCGCGCCACTGACGGGGCGCCGGAGGAGGCGAGGAGCCGGCTCGCGGGAAGCCTGCGCGAGGATGAGCGCGTGGAGCACGCCCTCGACGTCACCCGGCTCTTCCTGCACGTGCTCGCGGCCACGATCTGGGTCGGCGGCCAGCTGACCCTCGCCGCCCTCGTGCCCGCACTGCGGCCGCTGGGCGCCGAGGTTCCCCGCGCCGCCGCGCGGGCGTTCCGCCGGGTCGCGTGGCCCGCGTTCGGCGTGCTCGTCCTGACCGGCATCTGGAACCTCGCCGCGCTCAGCGCCGACCAGCGCAACGAGTCGGGCGTCCTGACGGTCAAGCTCGCCGCCGTCCTGGTCTCGGGGATCAGCGCGTTCGCGCACGAGCGGGCGACGTCTCGCCGCGGGCTCGCGATCTGGGGCGCCCTGGCCGTGGTCTCGGCCCTGGTCGCCCTGCTCTACGGCGTGGTCCTCGCGGAGAGCGCCGGCTGAGCAGCAGGCGACCGGACAGCCGGCGAACGAGCCGGGTGAGCGGCGTCCGGGGCCGGCGGGCGATACTGGCTGCGTGCTCGCGCTCGACCTCGCCCTCGCCCTGCGCCATGCCGGCCTGCGCTGGACTCCTCAGCCCGGGGACCGTTTCGTGCTGCCCGGGCGCGGCATGGACGACGACGTCTTCGTCCTGTCGAACATGACCGTGGAGGTCCACGACTTCCCCAGCGGCAAGGTCATCGGGTTCAACGGGGTCACGGAGTGGGCGCTGGACTCGGTCGAACAGTCCGAGGCGGTGTGGCTGCCGGCGGAGCACCAGTTGCGGGACCTGCTCGGTGGCATGTTCCGCTCGCTCGAGTCGACGTCGCAGGGATACGAGGTGGCCCTGCGGCTGCCGGAGGGCGAGCAGACCTTCACCGCCGGCGCGGCCGCCGACGCCTACGCGACGGCCCTGCTCGCCGTGCTCCGCGAGATCGGCGCACCCGCCGGGAACGGGGCGCTGCCCAGGGCCCGGTAGGCATCCGGCCGCGCGTCGGGTAGGAAGGCCAGGTGGACTTCGGCCTGGACGCGCGCACCCGGGAGCTCCAGGACACGTTGCTCGCGTTCATGGCCGAGCACGTCTACCCGGCCGAGGCCACTCTGGCCGCGCAGGTCGCCGAGCGCGACGCCGATCCGGTGCGCCGCTGGTCCACGCCGCCGGTGCTGGAGGAGCTGAACGCGGCGGCGCGCCGTCGCGGCCTGTGGAATCTCTTCCTGCCGGGCGAGCACGGTGCGGGTCTGACCAACCTGCAGTACGCCCCGCTCGCCGAGATCAGCGGGCGCAGTCCGCTGCTCGCACCCGAGGCCATGAACTGCTCCGCGCCGGACACGGGGAACATGGAGGTTCTCGCCATGTTCGGCACGCCGGACCAGCGCCGCCGGTGGCTCGAGCCGCTGCTGGAGGGGCGGATCAGGTCCGCCTTCTGCATGACCGAGCCGGACGTCGCCAGCTCGGACGCCACCAACATCACGGCGCGGATCGAACGGGACGGCGACGAGTACGTCGTCACCGGCCACAAGTGGTGGTCGACCGGCGCGATGAACCCGAACTGCCGGCTGTTCGTCGTCCTGGGCACGACGGACCCGGACGCTCCCCGGCACCGCCGGCAGTCGATGGTCCTGGTCCCCCGGGACGCCCCCGGGGTGCATGTCGTGCGGGGCCTGACGCGTCTTCGGCTTCGACGACGCCGCCCATGGCGGGCACGCGGAGGTGGTCTTCGACGGTGTCCGGGTCCCGGCCGGGAACCTGGTCGCCAGTGAGGGCGACGGCTTCGTCATCGCGCAGGCGCGGCTCGGCCCGGGCCGCATCCACCACTGCATGCGGCTGCTGGGGAGCGCGGAGCGCGCGCTCGAGCTGATGTGTGTGCGCGCCGCGTCGCGCCGGACGTTCGGGCGCCCGGTCGCCGACCACGGCGTCGTCCAGCACTGGATCGCGCAGTCGCGGCTGCGGATCGAGCAGGCCCGCCTGCTCGTCCTCAAGACGGCATGGCTGATGGACACGGTCGGCAACGAGGGCGCCCACACGGAGATCCAGGCCATCAAGATCGCGGTTCCGCGAACGGTCGAGTGGATCCTCGACAAGGCGATCCAGGTGCACGGCGGTGCCGGTGTCAGCGGCGACACCCCGCTGGCCATGCTCTGGGCGAACGCCCGCACGCTGCGCCTGGCGGACGGCCCCGACGAGGTGCACGAGCGTTCCCTCGCGCGTGCCGAACTGCGCCGCCACGCCCCGCGCTGAGAATGCGACGATCAAGGAAAAGTTGGGGATCACGACGGAGTCATGATCCCCAACTTTTCCTTGATCGTCGCCTGAGGGTGGGTCAGGGGGCGTCGTTGCCGCGGCCCCGGCGGTCGTTCTCCCGCGCGAGGAACCGCTCGAGCTCGGCTCCCAGCTCCTCCGCGGTCGGCAGCGGGTTGTCCTGGGCGAGCAGCGAACGGCCGCGCGCCGCGACGAAGGCGTCGTACTGCTCCTCGAGGGCGTGGACCACCTCGGCCACCTCGGGCTGCTCGCCGACCTGCGCCTCGATCGCGGCGCGCACGCGCTCCCCCGCCGCCCGCAGCTCCCCGACCGGCAGACGCAGGTCAGCGATGTCGGCCACGGACTCGACCAGGGTGGCGGCCGCGTCCGGGTACTCGGCCTGCGCGAGGTAGTGCGGCACGTGCACGGCGAAACCTGCCGCGTCGTGGCCGGCCTCGCCGAGGCGGAACTCCAGCAGGCCCGCCATGTGGCCGGGCACCTGAACGCGGCTCACCCACGGCTGCGTCCCCGCGACGAGCGAGGGCGGCGATCCGTGGGCTGTCACGCCGATGGGCCGGGTGTGCGGCACCGCCATCGGGATGGCGTGAACGCCGACCGCCAGCCGCACATCGTACCGCTCGACCAGCCGCGCGACCCCGGCGGCGAACCGTTCCCACTGCACGTCCGGCTCCGGGCCGGTGAGCATGAGGAATCCGGCTCCCACGGCGTCCTCGACCAGGCTGAGCTCGAGCCGCGGCGCCTCGTAGGACTCCCAGTGGTCCTCGACGAACGTCATGACCGGACGGCGCGCGCGGTAGTCGTACAGCTGGTCGACGTCGAACCGGACGAGCACGCGGTGGGGCAGGGTGGCGAGCAGGTGCTCGGCGGCCAGGCGGCCGGCGCCGCCGGCGTCCACGAAGCCGCTGAGGGCGTGCACCAGGACGGGACGCTCGAGCTCGCCGGGCTGAGGCTGCACCGGGTCGAGCTCGTAGAGGCCATCAGGATCCAGCACGAGCAGCACCTCCTCCGGGCGCCGGAACCGGCGCGTACAGCCAGGCGATCGACACTACTCGCCGCCTCCTTCCCTTCCCCCCAACCCCCACCCGTGATCATGCATTTCCGTCCGTTCGCAGCGGTGCAGGATCGGACGGAAGTGCACGGTTCCCGCAGGGCGTCAGGAGTCCGTCGGGAAGAAGCCGATCACTGACCAGCCGCGGTCGGGGAACCCGGCGGCCTCGGCCGCCTTCGCGGACGCGATGTTGTCGGGGGCGTGCAGATACGTCGGGACCGCTCCCTCGTCGAGCACCCGCCGGGCGGCCTGCGCGACGAGCCGCCGGGCGAGCCCCCGGCCGCGCGCGGCCTCCTCGGTGCCGACGGACAGCTCGTGCCCGGCGTCGTCGTGCCGCTTCACCCCTACCCCGGCGACGTACCTGTCGCCGTCCAGGACGACGAGCACCTCTCCGCCGAAAGGCCGGAGCCACTGCGGCACCCGCGGGTCGTCGTACGGCACCCAGATGCCGGCGTCCGGCAGCGGCGCGGGCGAGGCCGACCAGCGGAACACCCCCCGCCCGGCGATGCCCCGGCGTCCGATCAGGCCCGGGAGCGCGGGGAGCAGCGCGCCGAGGTCGGCGTCCCGGGCGTACTTCGCGACGACCTCCGCGAGGTCGGGCGCGACGCCGACCACAGCCTTCCGGCGGTCGGTCTCGACGCCCGTGACCGGCGTGATCCGCCCGTCCCAGCCGGGGGCGGCGTTGCGGGGGTTGGCGACCACGTGCAGCGGGCGTTCCGGCGGCCATGCGCCTACCCAGCCCCGCAGGTGCTCGACGAGGCGCTCGGGCAGGGTCAGCGCTCGGCCCCCCGGGACCCGTCGCCGTCCCCGTCCGGCAGCGACCGCAGCAGGTCCTCCTCCCGCTGGCGGTCGAGCCCCACCCCCGGCACCAGCGGTGTCACGTCCCGCGCCTCCAGCGTGTCGCGGGCGGAGTCGGCGACAGGTCGCATCCGCAGCCCCCGCGCGAGCGCGGCCGAGGGGTCGGCGCTCCCGGTGGCGCTCGTGCTCCCTTCGTGCCACAGCGGCAGGGCGCGCCCGTCGAGGCCGGCGTCCGCCGCGGTCTTCGGGTCGATCCAGCGGATCGTGGTGCCCTCGGGCGCGACGGCCTGCCGGACGGCCTCGAGCAGATCTCCCAGGCTGTGCGGGGGCGGCGGCCCGGCGACGTGGAACGGCCCGCTGGCGCCGTCCTCGAGCAGGCGGACGACCAGGTCCGCCAGGTCGCGCCCGTCGATCACCTGCACCGGCTGGTCCGGCGGGCCCGCTGCCAGGACCTCGCCGCCCTCGGCGAGCCGGCGGACCCAGTAGGTGAAGCGGCCGGTGGTGTCGTAGGGCCCGATCACGTAGGTCGGCCGGACGATCAGTGTCCCGGCCCCGAACGTCTCGACGGCGGCGTACTCGCACAAGGCCTTGAGCCCGCCGTACGTCTGCGGGGTGACCTCCTCGGTGTCCGGGTCGGTGAGCACCTCCAGGGGGGCGCTCTCCGTGAACCCGGGCGCGTCGGCCTCGGCGTAGACGGAGATCGAGGAGATGTACAGGTACCGGCCGCCGCGCCCGCCGGACCGGCCGAGCGCCTCGCCCAGGGCGCGCACCTGGCGGGGCACGAAGGCTGTGACGTCCACCGTGGCGTCCCACTGCCCTTCGGCCAGCTCCGCGAGGTCGCCGTTCCGGTCGCCGTGCCGGTGCTCGGCCTGCGGGAACGGATCCTCTTCGCCACTGCCCCGGTGGAACAGGGTGACCTCGTGCCCGGCGTCGAGCAGCGCCTGGACGATGTGCCGGCCGACGAACCGGGTTCCGCCGACGACGAGAACGCGCACCGACACCTCCACAACGCTCGAGGGCGCCGTCTGCGCCCGCCTCGGGCCGACCCTATGGCCCGTTCGGCGGGTTCGCGCTCGTGGTGACGCGCTCGGTACCGTCGGCGCGGGGGTCCGCCAGCAATCAGCAACAGGGAGGTGCGCCGTGCCCCGGCGCCGTGCGCGCATGGTCGTCCTCGTGGTCCTGGCCGTCTTCGCCGTGGCCGCGGGCGTCGCCATCCCGGTCGCCCTGCGGCTGCGCCCGGACGCCGACAGCGACGCGGCGCGCGCCGCCGTGCAGTCCTTCGCCCAGGCCTGGCGCGCCGGGGACCTCGCGTCGGTCCGGTACAGCGGGGCATCGGGCGCGGACGTGGCGAAGGCGGTGGCGACGGCGACGGCCGGCCTCACCCCGGCGGCGAAGGACGTCCCCGCGGCCGTCGACGTCCTCGACGTCGGCGACGTCGGCACCACCGCCCCCGACACCGCCCGAGCCCGGCTGCGCGTGCGCTGGGCGCTGGGCGGCGACCGAGCATGGACCTACGAGACGAGCGTCGACGCCCGCAGGGCGAACGGGGCGTGGGGTGTCGCATGGACGCCTGCCGTGGTCCATCCGTCGCTGCGGGCCGGCCAGGCCCTCGTGGTCCAGCGGACTGCCGCTGAGCGCGGGCGGATCCTGGGCGCGGGCGGCGAGGAGCTCGCCGGGCCGCGGGCCGTCGTCGTCGTGGGGATCGAGCCCCGCCGGGCGGACGACCGCGCCGCGGCCGCCGCCGCCCTGGCGAAGGTCGTGGGCGTCGACGCCACCGACCTCACCCGCCGCGTGAAGGCGGCCGCGCCCGCCGCCTTCGTCGAGGCGATCACCTTGCGTTCTGACGCCTACAAGGCGCTCGCCCCCCGGTTGGCGTCCGTGCCGGGCCTCGTCACCCGCAAGAGCCAGCTCAGCCTCGGCCGGACGAAGACGTTCGCCCGGGCGCTGCTCGGCAGCGCAGGGCCGGCCACGAAGGAGCTCGTGTCCGGCTCTGGCGGCAGGATCCGGGCCGGCGACGTGACCGGAATCGCCGGCCTGCAACGCACGTACGACGCCGTACTCGCCGGCACGCCGGGCCTCGCCGTCCACGTCACGGGCCAGGGGGCGCCGGACGCTCCCCTGTTCACCGCGCCCGCCACGGCCGGGGCCGACGTGCAGCTCACGCTCGACGTGTCGGTGCAGGACGCGGCCGAGGCGGCGCTGGCCAAGGCCACCAAGCCTGCCGCCCTGGTCGCGGTGCGCGCGTCCACTGGCGAGGTCCTCGCCGTCGCGAACGGGGGCCCCGATGCCGCCGGGTACGACCGGGCCCTGCTCGGGCAGTACCCGCCCGGTTCGACCTTCAAGGTCGTCTCGGGGTACGCGCTGCTGCGGCAGGGATACACGGCCAGCACTCCCGTCGCGTGCCCGCCCACCATCACCGTCTCGGGGCTGACCTTCAAGAATGCGGAGAACGAGGTGCTGGGCACCGTGCCTTTCCGCACAGACTTCGCGCAGTCCTGCAACACGGCGTTCGTGGGCAGCGCCGGCAAGGTCAGCGCCGCGCAGCTGGCCGACGCGGCCAAGGACCTCGGCTACGGGTCGGCAGCCGGCCTCGGCGTCCAGGCGTTCGGGGGCAGCGTCCCCACCTCCGGCGACGAGGTGGAGCACGCCGCGGACATGATCGGGCAGGGCAAGGTCCTGGCGAGCCCGCTGAGCGTCGCCACGGCCTCGGCGTCCGTTGCCGCGGGAACCCCCGTGACGCCGCGGCTCGTTCTGCGGCCGGCGCCGGGCAGCTCGACGTCCGGGTCGGCCGCCGCAGCAGCCGGCCGGGCGCTGGACGCGGGCGCCGGGGGAATCCTTCGAGACCTCATGCGCAGCGTGGTGACCGGCGGGACGGGCACGGCGCTGAAGGGCGTTCCCGGCGGCCCCGTCCACGGCAAGACGGGCACCGCCGAATTCGGCACCAAGAACCCCCCGGACACCCACGCCTGGTTCACCGGCTACCAGGGCGACGTCGCGTTCGCGGTCGTCGTCGAGGGAGGCGGTTTCGGCGCGAAGGCGGCCGCGCCGATCGCCGCCGACTTCCTGGGGCGACTGCGCGGCTGACAGTCCGGCAAGCAGGGCCTGCACCCGGGGAGGAGGAAGGTGTCTTCCTTCCCCCGTATGCGCTGCCCCACCGGGTGGGGCAGCACATACGGTTCAGGTCAGCACCCACCTTCCCCGGAACCCGCGTTCGTCAGGCCTGCGTGTCTGTCTCGGCCAGGACCGCGTCGTGGATCCACTGAGCGAGGCCTGGCGCGCGGTCGTCGTAGGTCCGCCGGAAGCGGTCGTCGGCCACGTACATCTCCGCGAGGCCGCGCTGCATCTCGGGTGAGCAGTCGTAGAACCAGCGCGAGATGTGCTCGCGGTGGTCGCGGACCGCGGCGGCGGCCTCGGGCCCGTCGGCGGGCGCGCCGGCGGTGAACAGGTCGGCGAATCGCTGGGTGACGCCCTCGCCCTCCGCCTTGATCCGCAGCCAGTCGTCCTTGGAGTAGGACGCCGTCCGCTGGGCCGACTGTCGGTACGCGTCGGTGTCGCCCCACCGGTCGCGTGCCTCGTCGGCGTACTCGTCGGGATCGTGCTCCCCGAAGACCTCGAACTTCTCCTCAGGGGTGAGTCTCATGCCTGACATGTGTGCCTCCATCTCCTTCTCCAGCCCTCGGAGCAGCCGTTCCAGCTGCTCGATCCGGGATCGGACCAGGCCGTGCTGGCGCCGCAGGTGCGCCAGCGGCTCGGCGGTCCCGTCGAGCAGTTCCGCGATCTGTTCGAGGGCGAAACCGAGCTCCCGGTAGCCGAGCACGGCGTGCAGCCGGTCGAGGTCGCCCTCGCCGTACAGCCGATAGCCGGCCGCCGTCCGCCCGCTGGGGGTGACCAGCCCGATCCGGTCGTAGTGGTGCAGGGTGCGCACCGTGACGCCGCTGAGCTGCGCGACGTCGCCCACGGTCAGCAGGTCGTCCACGCTCGGTTCCTCTCCGTCGCCCGTCGTCGTCGCCATCGACGCTAGAGCCCGACGCAACGTCAGGGTCCAGTTCATTTCCCGATCTGCTGGGTACCGTGATGCCATGGCCCGGACGAGGCTGTACCGCAACGGGGTCCTCGAGTTGGAGGACTACCCGCTGGCCGACGTCTCCGACCACCTGGAGGACCCGTCGTCCGTGGTCTGGGTGGACGTGTGCGAGCCGGACCGCGAGGAGCTCGACGCGATCGCCGAGGAGCTGCAGCTGCACACCCTCGCCGTCGAGGACGCGATCGCCGAACGCCAGCGCCCCAAGCTCGACCGGTACCGCAGCCACTTGTTCGTGACCGGCTACGCGGTGCGCCTCGACCAGGCCACGGGCCGGCTCGAAGTCGCCGAGGTCGCGGCCTTCGTGACCCGGCAGGCGCTCGTCACGGTCCGCAAGTCCCCGGACTTCGACATCGACGACGTCACGTCGCGCTGGGACAACTCCCCCGACCTTGCGAAGCACGGGGTCGAGTTCCTGCTGCACGGCCTGCTCGACTCGATCGTGGACACGCACTTCGGCGCCGTCCAGGCCCTGGACGACGAGATCGAGGGCCTCGAGGACATGCTCTTCGACGACAGGCCGCGCAGCCGGGAGGTGCAGGAGCGCTCGTTCCAGATGCGCAAGAGCCTGGTCCTGCTGCGGCGGGTCGTCGTGCCCATGCGCGAGGTCGTCAACTCGCTGATGCGGCGCGACCTGCACGTCGTGGACGACGCGATGATGCCGTACTACCAGGACGTCTACGACCACGTGCTGCGCGCGACGGAGTGGACGGAGTCGCTGCGCGACCTGGTCACCACGATCCTCGAGACGCACCTGACGATCCAGGGCAACCGGCTCAACTCGATCATGAAGAAGGTGACGAGCTGGGCCGCGATCATCGCCGTGCCGACCGCCGTCACCGGCTTCTACGGGCAGAACGTCCCCTACCCGGGGTTCGGGCACCTGTCGGGCTTCTGGACCTCGACCCTGCTCATCGTCGTGCTGTCCGCGATCCTCTACGGCGTCTTCCGCCGCAAGGACTGGATCTGAGGACGCCCTCGCGGGGGCCGGCCGGGGGCGGGCAGCGGCGCGAGGAGCCCCGCGCCGCCGCCCGCCTGAGGCCTCAGCGCCGGGACGTCAGGCCGACGATTCGGCGAGGGACGCCACGCGCTCGAGGCCGGCGTCCCATCGCCGGCCGAGGTCGTCGAGGTCGACACCGTCCGTGAGGTGGTCCTGGCTGAGCTCGAGCCGTGTCGCGGCGTCGCCGTCCTCACGCAGGTCCACCTCCACGATGGACGGCGGCGCGTCGGGAGCCGGGTGCCACGACACCCGCAGCTGCTCGAGCGGGTGGTAGCTGCGGACGACGCCGCTGGCGCCGTCGGAGCAGTGGTACGGCTCCCCCTTGCCACCCAGCGTCGCGCCCTCGCCCAGCAGCGCCTCGGCGCCGGCAGGGCTGACGAGAACCTCCCAGACATGCACGAGGGGCGCCTGGACGGCGCGGCTCACGCGCACCGTCGGCGCCCCCGTTCCCTGCGTCTTCCCGGGCGTCGCGCCCTCGGCCTCCGTGCCCACAGTCGTCATCGAGCCTCCCTGTCGTCGGCGTGCGATCGACGCACAGCGGGCCGCCCCCCTGGCCGCAGGCCCCGCTGGTGTCATCCGGGTCCGGTGCGGAACCGGTGGGACCAGCACACTCCTGATCCGCGCGGCCCACAACCCCTCTCGCCCCCGTCCTTGCATGCGTCGCGCGCCGGATCGTCCGTTCTGCCGATCCTGCTCGCGGACGCCGTCAGCGCGCGGCGGTCGGATCGAGGAAGACGTGATCGATGCCCGGGAAGACCGCGACCATCCGGCGTTCGGCCTCGTCCGCGACCCGCTCGAGGTCGTCCGTCGTGAAGTCGTCGCTGAACTCGACCTTCGCGGCGACGAGCAGCCGGCGCGGCCCGGTGACGGTGGTCACGAACACGGGGACCGACAGCACGCCCGGCAGGGACTCGAGCTCGTCGCGCAGCTGCTGGTCGAGCCCCAGCGGGGCGGAACGGCCGACCAGCAGGCTGGTGTTCGACCGCACCAGCGATGCGGCGACGAACACCAGCAGAACGCCGATGAGCACCGAGCTGACGCCGTCCCAGACGCTCGAGCCGGTGACCTCTGTCAGCGCCAGGCCCGCCGCTGCGAGCGCCAGTCCGACGAGCGCAGCGCTGTCCTCCAGGGTCACCGCCTTGACGGCGGTGTCCGTCGTCTCCTGCAGGAGGGTGCGGGTGGGTACCCGGAAGCGGCGGGCCGTGCCGCGCACCTGCCGCAGCGCCCGCAGCAGCGAGGTCCCCTCGAGGACGAACGCGACCGCCAGCACGACGAACGCGACCCGTGGATCCCCGCTGTCGCCGCCGTGCACGATCCGGTCGACCCCCTCCCACACCGACACCGCGGCGCCGGCGACGAAGGTGCCGAGGGCCGCGAGCAGCGCCCACAGGTAGGCCTCGCGGCCGTACCCGAGCGGGTGCCGCTCGTCCGCGGGCTTGGCGCCGCGCCGGATGGCGACGAACAGCAGCACCTCGGTGACGGTGTCGGCGAGCGAGTGCGTGGCCTCGGACAGCATGGCGGAGGATCCGCTGATCAGGGCGGCGACGCCCTTCGCGGCGGCGATGCCGAGGTTCGCCAGGCCGGCCACCAGCACGGTGAGGACGCTCTCCCCCTGGTCCTGCTCCGCCGGCGTCGCCGGTGTCTTCGTCGCCGTCTGCCCGCTCACCCCAACGACGTTATGCGGGCCTTCCCGCCCCCGCCCCTTGACCACAACTCGGCCCCCGCCCACCTAGAATCCGCCGGATGCGGCTGCTGCTGCTCGCCGACACGCACGTTCCACGCCGCGCCCGGAACCTGCCGGGGCAGGTCTGGGACGAGGTCGACCGCGCGGATGTCGTCGTCCACGCCGGCGACTGGGTGGAGCCCTTCCTGCTCGACGCCCTCGAGGAGCGCCTCTCGCGGGCGACGACCGCCCGGGCCGGGGTCGGCAGGCTGATCGGCGTCCACGGTAACAACGACGGCCGCGAGCTGCGGCGGCGGCTTCCCGAGGTCGCCCGGGCGGACGTGGGAGGCCTCGCGCTCGCCGTCGTCCACGAGACCGGCCCCGCCCAGGGGCGGGAGGCCCGCAGCGATGCCGACCCCCGCTTCGCCGGTGCCGACGTGCTCGTCTTCGGGCACAGCCACATCCCCTGGGACACGACGACGCCCGCCGGGCTGCGGCTGCTCAACCCCGGCTCCCCCACGGACCGTCGGCGCGAGCCCGCGTGCACCTACCTGACGGGTCGAGTCCTGCAGGGGCGGCTGGAGGACGTCGAGCTGCACCGCCTGCCGCCGCGGGCGTGAGAGGCTTCCGCCTGCACCAGTCGATCACCGTGCCGGGCCCGGGCTCCGGCGCACCAGAGCCGAGGAGCGCGCATGGCCGACGACGTTCCCGCACCGCTGCCCGTGGCGCGACTGGAGGAGCTGGTGGCGGCGGGCGAGGTCGACACCGTCCTCGCCTGCTTCACCGACATGCAGGGGCGGCTGCAGGGCAAGCGGCTGCACGCCGCGTACTTCCTGTCCGAGGTGCTCGAGCACGGCACCGAGGCCTGCAACTACCTGCTCGCGGTCGACGTCGACATGAACACCGTGGGCGGCTACGAGATCTCCTCCTGGGAGCGCGGCTACGGCGACTTCGTGCTGCGGCCCGACCTCGCGACCATGCGCCGGGCGTCGTGGCTGCCGGCGTCCGTTCTCGTGCAGTGCGACGTGCTCTGGCTCGACGGGCAGCCGGTGCGGCAGTCCCCCCGGCAGATCCTCGCGCGCCAGGTCGAGGCGGCGGCCGAGCTGGGGTTCGTCGCGCTGGCGGGCACCGAGCTCGAGTTCCTGGTCTTCGAGGAGACCTACGACCAGGCCTGGGACCGCGGGTACGCCGGGCTGACCGGGGCGAACCGCTACAACGTCGACTACTCGATCCTCGGCACCGGGCGGGTCGAGCCCTTGCTGCGGGACATCCGAAACGCCATGCACGCGGCCGGGCTGCGGGTGGAGTCGGCGAAGGGCGAGTGCAACCTCGGCCAGCACGAGATCGCGTTCCGGTACGACGAGGTGGTCCGGACGGCGGACGGCCATGCCGTGTACAAGACGGCCGCGAAGGAGATCGCCGCGGCACACGGTCGCTCCCTGACCTTCATGAGCAAGTACGACGAGCGCGAGGGCAACTCGTGCCACATCCACATGAGCCTGCGCGGGAGCGACGGGTCGGTGGTGTTCGACCGGCCGGTGGACGGCAGCGCCGGCCCCACCGGCGGCCACGGCGGCGCGCACGTGAGCGCACCGAGGTGTTCGGCGGCTTCGTCGCCGGCGTGCTCGCGACGCTGCGCGAGTTCACCCTGCTGTACGCGCCGAACGTCAACTCCTACAAGCGGTTCGCCGCGGGGTCGTTCGCCCCGACCCGCGTCGCCTGGGGGGAGGACAACCGCACCTGCTCGGTGCGGGTGGTCGGGCTCGGGTCCCTCGCTGCGCCCGGAGCTGCGGCTGCCGGGTGGCGACGTGAACCCCTACCTCGCGCTCGCGGGGATGCTCGCCGGCGGGCTGCACGGGATCCGGAGCGGTCTGCCGCTGCCTGCGGCGTTCCCCGGCAACGCCTACACCTCCGACCTGCCGACCGTGCCCACCACGCTGCGGGAGGCCCGCGACCTGTTCGCCGCCAGCGACGTCGCCCGGCATGCATTCGGCGACGACGTCGTCGACCACTACGTGAACGCGGCGGACGTCGAACTGGGCGCGTTCGAGGCCGCGGTGACCGACTGGGAGCGCAGGAGAGGGTTCGAACGGCTGTGATGCACGAAAGGTGCTCGACCCGGCGACCGAGGACGTCGTCGCCACCGTCGAACTGTTCGACGTCGAGAAGACCGACGCGGCGATCGCCAGGGCGGCCGCCGCCCTGCCCGGATGGCGCGCGGTGGCGCCTGCGGACCGCGGCCGGCTGCTGCGCCGCTTCGCCGACGTCGTCGACACCCACGTCGAGGAACTGGCGCGGCTCGAGGTCAGCGGCGCGGGGCACACCATCGGCAACGCCCGCTGGGAGGCGGGGAACGTGCGCGACGTCCTCCACTACTACGCGGCGGCGCCGGAACGGCTCTTCGGCCGCCAGATCCCCGTCGCGGGCGGCGTCGACATCACCTTCGCCGAGCCCGTCGGCGTCGTCGGCGTCATCGTGCCCTGGAACTTCCCGATGCCGATCGCCGGGTGGGGCTTCGCCCCGGCGCTCGCGGCCGGCTGCACTGTCGTCCTCAAACCCGCCGAGCTGACCCCGCTGACCGCCGTCCGGCTCGGGCAGCTCGCGCTGGAGGCCGGAGTCCCCGAGGGGGTGTTCCAGGTGCTGCCCGGCAAGGGTTCGGTGGTCGGGCAGCGGTTCGTCGACCACCCGTCGGTGCGCAAGATCGTCTTCACCGGCTCGACCGAGGTCGGGACGTCGGTCATGGCCGGCGCGCGCGAGACAGGTGAAGCGCGTCACGCTGGAGCTCGGCGGCAAGTCCGCGAACATCGTCTTCGCGGACGCCGACCTCGAGAAGGCCGCGGCGACGGCGCCGTACGGCGTGTTCGACAACGCCGGGCAGGACTGCTGCGCCCGCTCCCGGATCCTCGTCGAACGCTCGGTCCACGAGCGCTTCCTCGAACTGCTCGAGCCGGCGGTGCGGGGCGTCGTGGTCAAGGATCCCGGGGCCGAGGACGCCGAGATGGGCCCGCTCATCTCCGCGACGCAGCGGGCCCGGGTGCGGTCGTACGTCGAGGACGCCGAGGAGCCGGTGGACGTGGCGTTCCGGGGCGACGCGCCGTCCGGGCCCGGGTTCTGGTACCCGCCGACCGTCGTGCTGCCCCGATCGCCCGCGGACCGGGTGTGGCGCGAGGAGGTCTTCGGCCCGGTCGTCGCCGTCCTGCCCTTCGACGACGAGGCGGACGCGATCGCGAAGGCCAACGACAGCGACTACGGGCTGTCGGGCTCGATCTGGACCCGGGACGTGGGCCGGGCCCTGCGTGTCGCCCGCGGTGTGGAGAGCGGGAACCTGTCCGTCAACTCGCACTCGTCGGTCCGGTACTCCACGCCGTTCGGCGGCTTCAAGCGCTCGGGGCTCGGCCGTGAGCTCGGTCCCGACGCGCTCGCCGCCTTCACCGAGACCAAGAACGTGTTTCTCGCCACCGACTGACTACGCGGAAGGAGAGAGAACGTGGAGCGCTTCAAGGACCGGGTCGCCGTCGTGACGGGCGGCGCCGGCGGGATCGGCGCCGCGACGTGCCGGCGGCTCGCGGCCGAGGGGGCGCACGTCGTCGTGGTCGACGTGAGCGACGCCGCCGCCGGGGCGCTCGCCGACGAGCTGGGCGGTCTGGCCGTGATCGCGGACGTCACCAGCCCGGAGGACAACGAGCGCATGTACGCGCTGGCCCTCGAGCGGTTCGGCAGGGTCGACGTCGCGTTCCACAACGCGGGCATCAGCCCGCCGGACGACGACTCCATCCTCGAGACCGGGCTCGACGCCTGGCGCCGGGTACAGGAGGTCAACCTCACCAGCGTGTACCTCGGCTGCAAGGCCGTGCTGCCGCACATGCTCGAGCAGGGCCGCGGCTCGATCGTCAACACGGCCTCGTTCGTCGCCACCCTCGGCGCCGCCACCTCGCAGATCTCGTACACCGCCAGCAAGGGCGGCGTGCTCGCCATGACGCGGGAGCTCGGCGTGCAGTTCGCGCGCTCCGGCATCCGGGTCAACGCCCTCTCCCCCGGGCCGGTCGCCACGCCGCTCCTGCTGGAGCTGTTCGCGAAGGACGCCGAACGGGCGCAGCGCCGGCTGGTGCACGTGCCGATGGGCCGTTTCGCGGAGCCCGAGGAGATCGCCGCCGCGGTGGCCTTCCTCGCGAGCGACGACGCCTCGTTCATCACGGCCAGCAACTTCCTCGTGGACGGCGGCATCACCGGCGCCTACGTCACCCCGCTGTGACCGTTGGCGCAGGACGCGGCCAGGACCCGCTCGTGGCACGGTTCGCGGGCCGCGTGGCGGTCGTCACGGGCGGCGCGAGCGGCATCGGTGCGGCCGTCTGCCGGCGGCTCGCGAGCGAGGGCGCGGTCGTCGTCGTCGCGGACCTCGACGAGGAGGGCGCTGCCGGGGTGGCGGACGAGATCGGCGGCGAGGCCGAACCGGTCGACGTCAGCCGGGCCGACGAGGTGGACGCGCTGTACGACGGCGTCGTCGCCCGGCACGGCCGGGTCGACGTCGCCGTGCACAACGCCGGCATCTGCCCCTCCGACGACGGCTCCATCCTGGAGGTCGGCCTCGAGGCGTGGCGGCGCGTCCACGACGTCAACCTCGCCGGGGTCTACCTCGGGTGCCGCGCAGTCCTGCCCTACATGCTCGAACGCCGCAGCGGCTCGATCGTCAACACGGCGTCCACCGCCGCGATGATGGGCGCGGCCACGTCGCAGCTCTCCTACACGGCGAGCAAGGGCGGCGTCCTCGCGCTCACCCGCGAGCTGGGTGTCCAGTTCGCCCGGTCCGGCGTCCGGGTCAACTCCGTCTCCCCGGGGGTCGTGGCGACGCCGCTCACCGGGGCGATCTTCGCGACGGACGCCGAGCTGTCCGCCCGGCGCCTCGTCCACGTGCCGATGGGCAGATTCGGGCAGCCGGGCGAGGTGGCGGCGGCGGTGGCCTTCCTCGGGAGCGACGATGCGTCGTTCGTCACCGCGGCCAACCTCGTGGTCGACGGCGGGACGACGGGCGCCTACGTCACCCCGCTCTGACGGCGCGCTGCGCTCGGCGTGTCGACCGGGAGGCGCAGGCGCTCCTGCAACGCGTTGCAGTGATGCAGAAACGCATCACTGCAACGACTCCGACGGGTGCATCTGTCCCCGGGCCGGCACGCCGGAACGGGACACCGGCGGGACCGCGGCTACTCCCGGCCCGTCTCCTGCCGCAACTCGTCGATCTTGTCCGAGGCCTCCGCCTTGGTGAGGTCGTCGGGCAGCTGCTCGCCGGCCTCCTGCGCGAGGGTCTCGAGATAGGCGCGCTGGCGCTGGGTGGGGGGCTCGTCACCGGTCCGCCAGGTGGAGGGGTCGGGGACGTCGGACGCGTCGGGAGTGCCTGAGCTGTTCTGGGTCATGCAGGGGACGCTAGACGGCGGGTCCGACACGGGCACTCGCAGCCGGGCCGACGCCGAGCCGCCGGGCCAGGCCGAGCGCGTCGAACGGTGCGTGCGCGTCGATGTCGTTGTCGAAGTACACGCAGACGTCGAGGCCGGCGTCCCGCCACCCCCGCACCCGCTCCGCCCAGACGTCGAGCGCCCCCTCGGAGTAGCCGCTGCGGTACAGCTCGGTGTCGCCGTGCAGGCGGACGTAGACGAGGTCCGAGGTCACGTCGAGCAGCAGCGGCCACCGCCCTGCGGTATCGGCCACGACGAGCCCGACGCCGTAGTCCTCGAGCAGGCGCAGGAACGCGGGGGTCCGGTAGCTGTCGTCGCGGATCTCCAGGACGTGCCGCATCAGCCGGTCGGCGTCCGGGGTCGTCAGGGCGCGCCCCTCCAGCCGGGCGTCGTGACCGCCGGCGAGCTCCGCGGCGGCCGACGTGCTGCGCGGCAGCCGGGCGAGGAAGGCGGCGAGCATGTCCTCGGAGAACTTCAGCCCGGGGGGCAGCTGCCACAGCACCGGCCCGAGTTTCGGGCCCAGCCCCAGCAGACCCGAGGCCAGGAAGTTGGCCAGGGCGACGTCGACGTCCACGAGGCGCTTGAGGTGAGTGATGTACCGGCTGCCCTTCACGGCGAAGAGGAAGTCGTCCGGCACGCTGGCGGCCCAGCGCTGGTAGGAGGCGGGCCGCTGCAGCGAGTAGAACGAGCCGTTGAGCTCCACGCTGTTCATCAGGCCGGCGACGTACTCCAGCTCCCGGCGCTGCGCCAGCCCGCGCGGGTAGAACCGGCCGCGCCACTCCCGGTAGCGCCAGCCGGACACGCCCACTCGCACGTCGGCCGGCACGTCGGGCCGCATCTCAGCCACCCGGTCACGGTACGAGCGGGAGGCTGTGTGCTCACGTGCAGAGGGCCCATCCCGGCCCGGCCGGGGCATGACCCGTCGATCCGGAGGGTAGGACGCAGACGTGAGCGACGATTCCGGCAGCGGTACCGGGCGGCCAGCGGACGGCGGCTCGCCCGCGAACGACGGCAGAGCCGAGGGGGACGGCCGGCTGACGGGAGGCAGCGCGGGTGTGGCCGACGCTCCGCGCATCGTCCTGGCGGCCCGGCGGGACGGGCCGGCGGCCCTGTGGCTCATCCGGCACGGGCAGAGCGAGGGCAACGTGATCCGCGACGAGGCGGAGCGGCGCCAGGCCCAGGAGTTCGTGCTCGCCACCCGCGACGCGGATGTGCCCCTGAGCGATCTCGGGCGTCAGCAGGCGGAGGCGTTCGGGCGCTGGCTCGCCGAGCAGCCGCGGGACCTGCACCCGGACGTCGTCCTGGTGTCGCCGTACCTGCGCACCGCCCAGACGACCGACATCGTGCTCGAGACCGCGGGGCTCCAGCACATTGCCCGCGGCGTCGACGAGCGGCTGCGCGACCGCGAGATGGGCGAGTGGGACGGCCTGACGTGGCGCGGCATCGTCGCCCGGCATCCCGAGGAGTCCGAGCGGGCCAAGCTGGTGGGCCGCTTCTTCCACCGGCCCCCGGGCGGTGAGTCGTGGGCCGACATGTGCCTGCGGCTGCGGTCGCTGCTCGCCGACGTCGCCCAGGAGCTGACCGGCCGCCGGGTGCTGGTGGTCGCGCACGACGTCGTCATCCAGCTCACCCGCGTGCTGCTCGACGGGATGAGCGAGGCCGACGCGGTGGAGCTGGTCGCCAACACGGCCTACGCCAACTGCGCGCTGACGACGTTGGAGCGGGACGACCGGGGGTTGGGCCTGGAGCGGTACAACTGGACCGTCCCCGTCCGCGACGAGGGCGAACAGACCACGAGGAGCACCGATGCCCCCGCCGGACGCTGAGCCCACAGATCACCCGGCGGGAGCCCGCGCTGCCCGCACGGTCACTCCCGCCCTCCTGCGCGAGTGGCCCCTGCCACCGCCCGGGGAGGACAAGAACTCTCGCGGCAGCGTGCTCGTGGTCGGTGGCGCCGCCCGCACTCCCGGAGCCGCGATGCTCGCCGGTCTCGCCGCCCTGCGCGCCGGTGCTGGGAAGCTCCAGATGGCCGTGGCCGAGCCCGCCGCGGTGCCGCTGGCGATCGCCGTCCCCGAGGCTCTCGTCGCGCCGCTGCCATCCGACCGGATCTCGGGCAGTGTCGAGGCGGCGGCCGCGGACGTGGTGCGCGACCTCGCAGCCCGGGCGGACGTCGTCTGCCTGGGCCCCGGCCTGGACGACGCCGAGCGCAGCAGCGCCCTCGTGTCCGACCTGTTGCTCGGTCTGGAGGGGGACGCACGGGTCGTCCTCGACGCCTACGCCCTGGGCGCCCTGTCCGACCACCCGGAGATCGGCAAGCGGCTGCCCGGCCGGGTCCTCGTCACACCGAACATGTCCGAGGCGGGGATCCTTCTGGGCGATCGGGCGCCCGATCCCGACCGAATCGCGGACGCCGCCTGCGAGATCGCCTCCCGCTACGCGGTGGTCGTCGCGCTGCGCGGCGCGATCGCGACCCCGGACGGGCAAGCATGGATCAGTGGCGCGGGCCAGGCCGGCCTCGGTACGTCCGGCAGCGGGGACGTGCTCGCCGGCCTCGTGGCGGGGCTGCTCGCCCGGGGCGCGGAGCCCGCCCAGGCCGCGGTCTGGGGAGCGCACCTGCACGCCACGGCCGGCGAGCGGCTCGCAGCCCGGGTCGGGCCGCTGGGCTACCTGGCCCGGGAGCTGCTCGACGAGGCGCCCGCGGTGCTCACAGAGCTGTCCGTGCAGTACTAGAAGTCAGTACCAGGAGCGGGTCAGCCGGCCCGGATGCCGATCACAGCTCCCACCCCGAAGGTGACGCCGGCCGCGAGGATCCCGACGATCAGCTGCCGGAGCGCGCCACGCACCGGCGACCGGCCGTTCAGGACCCCGATCGTCCCTCCGACGGCCGCCATGGCCAGCAGCGCCAGCACGATCGCCGCGACAAAGGCGCCCCTGCCCTCGGTGACCAGATACGGCAGCACCACGACGAGGGCGCCGACGGCGAACGCGAGCAGCGAGGACACCGCCGCGGACCAGGGCGACCCCAGCTCGTCGGGGTTGAGGCCGAGCTCCTCCCGGGCGAGCGTGTCGAGCGCCACCTTCCGGTCGCTCATGATCCTCGTGGCCACTTCGCGGGCCTGTGCCGGCGGCATCCCCTTGGCCCGGTAGATCAGGACGAGCTCCTCGAGCTCCTCCTCCGGCTTCTCCTCCAGCTCCGTCGCCTCGAGCGCGATCTCCCGCTCGAACATCTCCCGCTGGCCCGTCATCGACACGTACTCCCCCGCCGCCATCGAGAAGGAGCCGGCCAGCAGCCCCGCCACGCCCGCCAGCAGCACCGTCGAACGCGAGGCCCCTGAACCGGCGAACCCCATGACCAGCGAGGTGTTGGAGACCAGCCCGTCACTCACACCGAAGATCGCGGCACGCAGGGCGCCGGACCGGTCGCCGCGATGCCACCGCTCGCGCGCGGCGATCCTGGCGCTCGGGTCGGGTGGATGGCCGCCTCGCCGCATCGCGGCGAGCGCCCGGGCGTGGCCGCGCTCGTCGGCCGCCATGCCTGCAGCCGCGTCGGGGTCGCCGTCGTAGACGCCGGCGTCCGACTTCTCGGCCCGCTCGATGATCGGCAGGACGGCGTCCAGGGAGAGGCGACCGGCCGCCGTGACCAGCAGCCGGGTCCGCAGGCCCGGGCCGGACGGCGACGGCACCCGCTGCCCGGCATCGCGCAGCCGCCCCTCCCAGTGCGCCGCATGCCGCCGCTCCACGCCGGCGAGCTCGCGGAGGATGTCGGCGCGCTCCCCCTCGGCGCCGTCCGCGAGCCGGTCGTAGAGCGCGGCGGCCTCCCGTTCGCTCGCCAGCAGGTCCCGCCACTTGCGGACGGAGGCCGCGTCCACGCTCGCGTCCGCCGGGCGTTCGGAGCGCGGTTCCCGCTCACTGGTCACAGCAGCACGCTACCCGCCGCGGTCGGCGAGATGCCCGGCCCCGCCCGGGGGGCCGAGGAACCGATCCGGGGACGAAATACTTCGGGAACATCCGTCGTGGACGATGAGGCATCCATCGAACGATCGGACCATGGAACGGATCGGAGCATCCAGCTCCGGCCGACCCGAGGAGGCGCCGTGCTCGCCAGGATCCGCGTCCGAGTTCCCGACCGCCCCGGTTCGCTCGGTCGCGTCGCCTCGGCGATAGGCGCCGCGTCCGGCGACATCGCAGGCGTGGACGTCCTCGACAGCGAGGCCGGCCAGGCGCTCGACGACGTCGTCGTCCGCGTCCGCGACGCGGCCCACGTCCGGCGTGTGCTGGACGGGCTCGCGCTGGTGCCGGGGGTCAGCGTCGAGGGCGTGCACTCCCCGGAGCCCCCCGCCACCGGCCACGCCGATCTGCAGCTCGTCGCGCAGGTGCTGGCCCGGCCGGCCCGCGCGCTGCAGACCCTCGTCGACGGCGCCCCGGCCGCGCTCGGCGTCGATTGGGCGGCCATCGTCCAGGACCCGGGCGACGGGCCGGCAGCCCCCGTGCTGTCGGTGAGCACGGGCGCTCCGGAGCACCTGCCGGCGGTCCCCGGCGCGTTCCGGCTGCGGCCGCTCACGCTCGAGCTGCCGGACGGCTCGACCCAGCAGGCCGCGCTCGTGCCCCTCGACGGGTGCCCGCTCGGGCTGCTCCTCGCGCGCGCCGGCCTCGCCGTGCACACCAGCGAGCTCTGGCGGCTCGGCCAGCTGGCTGCCGTGGTCGGTCCGTCCCTGGCGGTGGCGTCCCCCGCCTGAGCCGGCCGGGTCGCGGCGTCAGAGGCCGTACTCCTCGAGCAGCCGGAGCCAGACCTCGCTGATCGTGGGGAACGAGGGCACCGCGTGCCACAGGGTGTCGAGCGGGACCTCGCCGACGACGGCGACCGTGGCGGAGTGCAGCAGCTCCGCGACGTCCTGGCCGACGAACGTCGCGCCGACGACCACTCGCCGGTCCTCGTCGACGACGAGCCTGGCGCGACCGCGGTACCCGTCCGCCAGCAGGGACGCGCCGGAGACGGAGCCGATGTCGTAATCGACGGAGCGCACCCGTACACCCGCCGCGCGGGCCTCGTCCTCGGTGTGACCGACCGACGCGACCTGCGGATCGGTGAAGACCACGGACGGCGCCCCGAGGGCATCGGCCCGGGCCCGTAGGCCGTCGCCGGGCTGCTCGCCGCGGGCGCGCCGCGCGATCACGTCGCCGCACAGCCGCGCCTGGTACTTGCCCATGTGGGTCAGCAGGTTGCGGCCGGTGACGTCGCCGACGGCGTAGAGCCAGTCGCCGTCCACGCCCTGCACCTGCAGCCAGTCGTCGGTCGGGGTGGTGCGTCCGGGTTCGAGCCCGACCGTGTCGAGCCCCAGATCCCCGGTGCGGGGGCGGCGGCCGGTGGCCACGAGCACTTCGTCGGCCGTCAACGTTCCGCCGTCGGCGAGGGTGAGGGTGACCTCGCCGCCGGGCTCGGGACGCT
This sequence comes from uncultured Actinomycetota bacterium, assembly GCA_963786765.1. Lineage (GTDB taxonomy): Bacteria > Actinomycetota > Actinomycetes > Actinomycetales > Kineosporiaceae > DATKNA01. Next base: position 203,401 of record CAWBAJ010000012.1, read on the forward strand.
CGACCCGGGTCACCTGCGTCGCGACCCGGACGTCGACGCCGGCGTCCCGCAACGCCGTCGCGATCATCTCGCTCGCGTAGGGCTCGTTCCGGCCGAGCAGCCGGTCCGCGAGCTCCACGATGGTGACCTCGCGGGCGCCGAGGCCCCGATAGGCCTGGGCCATCTCGCACGCGACGACGCCGCCGCCGAGGACCACCAGCCGCTCGGGCACCTGCTCTGCGCTGGTGGCCTCCCGGCTCGTCCACGGCCGCGCCTCGCGTAGGCCGGGCACCGGCGGGACGGCAGCGTCGCTGCCGACCGCGAGGACGACGGCCCGACGCGCCTCGATCGGCGTCCGGGTGCCGTCCGCGTGCTCGACCACGACCCGGCGGGGGCCGTCGAGGCGGCCGAATCCGCGCACCGCCACGGTGCCGGTGCCCTCGACCCAGGCCTGCTGCCCGGTGTCGTCGTGCCGGTGGCCGTCGTACCCCGTGAACCAGTCCCGCCGCTTGAGCACGGCCTGCGCGTCGACGGTGCCGGTCGGAACTCCCGGCAGCCGGGTCGCCGCGGCCGCGAGCTCCACCGGGCGCAGCATCGCCTTGCTCGGGACGCAGGCCCAGTACGAGCACTCGCCGCCGAAGAGTTCGCTCTCGACGAGGACGCACTCCAGGCCGCCGCCGCGCACCCGGCCCGCGACGTTCTCGCCGGGGGGACCACCGCCGAGGACGACGACGTCCGTGCGCAGCGGCTGCTGCTCGGGCTGGCTGCTGCTCACCTGGAACCTCCTGTGGCCGACGTGGTGATCCTGCCAGTGCGTGCGCCGCCTCGCGCGGGGCGTGACGCGGGGTCTGTGCGGCGGCGCACGAGGTAGCTCCCGGCGCGGGTGAAACCGGCTACCGTCCCCGTCGCCATCAGCGGCTGCAGCGCGTCCCGCACGGCGAACCGCCACGTGGTGGCGAGTGCCGGATCGGTGCGCCGCAGGAACTCGACATCAGGTGGGGTGGCCACCGCGACGAGGGCGGCGTCCGCGGGCACCGCCCGTGGCACCGGCACGCCACCCGACTCCTCGAGCGCGATCGCCGCCCCGTCCGGAGGTGGTGGGCCCGGCAGGGCGGCCTGCACGTCCCACACCGCGAGCAGCCGGTCGGTCGGGCCACCGTCGTTCACGCCGTCGTCCATGGGGCCGTAGAAGTCGGGCAGGTAGGCGCCGATCCCCGTGCCCAGCTTGCTCAGGTTGAACCAGGCGTTGCGCCGGACCACCGGGTCGAAGGTCCAGGTGACCGCGACCAGGCCGTGCGAGCGTGCCCAGTCCCGCTGGTGCAGCTTCAGGACGAGGCCGACACCCTGGGCCCGGGCCGCGGGCACCACCGCGGCGAGGTGGGAGTGCAGGGCCGGCCCCTGGTGCTCGGCGAGGAAGCCCATCGCGGCCCCGAGCAGGGTGCCCTGCTCGTCCCGCGCACCGCTGACGTACCCGCCGGCATGCGAGATCGCCCGTAGCAGGCCGGTGCTGGCCGGCGGTTGCCCGGGCCAGGTGGCCGCGAAGAGCGCCTCGGCCTCCGCCAGCTCCGGCACGGTGCGGAGCTCCCGGACCGTCACGTGCACGGACGTCACGGTGTCATCCCGGCATCCTCATTCCGGCGGGAGCGTCACGCCGAACCCGACGAGGGCGAGGCGCACCAGCACCGGCCCCGGCCGCAGCAGGTCGGCCACCTTGGCGGCGCTCAGGGTGTCGAGGTCGCGGAGCCGCTCGGCGTAGGCCTCCGGTCCGCGCAGGCGCGCCCGGTTCAGGGAGATCGTGTTGTGCCAGACCTTTCTCCGCGCCTCCCGCAGGAACCGGCGGGAGGCCTCCTGGTTCAGCGGCGCAACAACCCGGTCGAGCAGGTTGCGGGGGCCCGTCGCCTGCTCGAGCTCGCCGTCCTCGGCCGCGACCCGCCCGGAGAGCACCGCGTCGATGCGCTCGTGGTCACGTCGGCGTCGCTCGATCAGCCGCGCGTCGCCGAAGTCCTCGGGGGGCACGACCGCGATCAGCGCCTGCGGCAGGTCGTAGTTGATGTGCGCGTTCATGCCGAGGAGCACGTGCGCCACGGGTGGGAGCGCGGGGTCGGTGTCGAAGGCGATGCGCCAGGGCCGGGGGGCCTCGCCCGGGGAGCGGCGGTAGGCCTCGAGCGCGTCGAGGTAGAGGTCGGCGAAGACCACGTCCCACTCCTCGACCCACGACGGGTCCTCGAACCGCCCGTCCGCCAGTGCCGAGCCGACTGCTCTGGTGGTGCGCATGTAGGTGGCGAGGAAGAAGCGGCCGGTGTCCTGGTCGGCCTCCAGCCGGGCGACGAGCGCGTCCATGCGCCCAAGGAGCCGCTCGATCGTTCGCGCCTCGCCCGGCATGTCTCTCTCTCCTGACCACCGTGGCTCCCGGCGGGCCCTTCCCGCCCGGATGCGGGCACGTTAGCGTGCGGTCCGGCGGCCGTCCCGCGAACCCTGCGCGGGGCGCCCGCTCGGAGGCGTCATGGCCCGCAGACGTTCGATGCGGAGCTTCGACCCGGTGGTGCTGGGCCGTGCCGAGTCCGACGCCTGGGTCTGCTACTACCGCCGTGAGTGGGGACAGTTCCTGCGTGCGGCCCTCGTGCTGGTGCACGAGGGGTTCGGGATGCCGTGGCCGCGCACCCTGCTCGGCGCCTGGTACCTGCTGCGGGGCAATCAGCTGTGGGCGCCGTACCCGGACAACGACCCGGACGGCGCTCGCACCGCCATGCGGCGCTTCTACGCGCTCGTGGCCCGCGACCAGGGGCTGCGGATCGACCCGCGGCGGGCTGCGGAGCTCGAGGTGCGCTGGTGGCACGAGCACCGGGTGCTGCAGCGGGAGCGAACGGACGACGACGAGAGCGCCCTGGTCGCGGCCCTGTGCGACCTCAGCGCCTATCTCTACGGGCTGCCCGCCGAGCAGTTCGAGGCCGTGGCACGGCCGAGGGCGCTCGCGATGCGCGTGTCCGACGCCTGGGTGTCTGACGGCTGCGACCCGGCCGACGAGCGCCTGCCGCAAGAGCGGCTGCTGCTCGTGGAGTCCTACACGCGCCTGCTCGACCGGGTCGCCGCTCGCACTCAGGTCCAGTAGAGAACGCGTGCCATCGGGAGCCGTCGCGCGAGCTCGTCGGCGAACCAGCTGCGCAGCTCCGCCATGACCGCCGCCGGGTACACGTGCTTGACGCCGGCGAAGCGACCCCGCTTGGCACGGCGGAGTTCCTCGTTCATCTCCAGGCGGGTGCGCGGATACCAGCCGAGCAGCACCTCCTTGCTCCTGGGCGTGAAGCGATGAGTGATCATCTCCACGGTGAGATCCAGGGCGGGGACGTCGTCCACGGCGGCACGGACGTCCTCGAGCAGTGCGGCGTACCCCGACCGCCAGTCGTCCACGGGCATGATCGGGGCGATGGTCAGACCGACCGGGTAGCCGTCGAGGGCCAGCGCGCGCAGGGCAGCGATCCGGGGCGGCATCCGCGCCGTCCCTCCCTCGAACCGGTCGCCGACGGCCGCGGCGTTCACGGACAGCCGGACGCGGGTGCGTCCCGCGTGCGGCAGCCCCAGGAGGGGCCGGACGTCGGCGAACTTCGTGGTGAACCGGAGCTGGACCGGGCCCGCCCAGCTCCGGGTGCCCACGTGGCTGATGGTGGCGGCCAGGGAGCCGGTGAGGTGCTCGATCCCCAGCGGATCGGTGTAGCAGGAGGCCTCGAACGTGGTGCCCTCGCGGCCGCGCCCCGCCGAGCCCGTCGTCACCCGTCCGGTGCCGACACGATCGTCCATCCCGGCGAGGATCTGCTCGAGGTTCGCTAAGACGCGTGTGATCGGCGGACCGCCGAGCGAGCCCGCGAGGTAGCAGTACTGGCAGTGGGCCGGGCAGCCCTGCGCCAGGTCGAAGCGCCAGTCCGCGGAGGGCGGGATCGGCTGCAGCACGCGGGCCGACGGCGGCGCGACCGTCACGGCGAGGGTGCTCTTGGCGAGGACGTACGCCTGCCGGCTGTCGGCGCCCCGGGCGATCGGGGGCAGCCGGTCGCCCTTCAGCAGCTCGATCTCCGAGACGCCGGCCGCCTCGCACCGCTCGACGATCCGCCGTCCGTGCTCGAACTGCAGCGCGCTGCTCGTGACCAGCACGCGCCGGGGCATCCAGGGGCGCCGCGGCGCCGGTGCCGAGGACGGTTCGCCGGCGTGCGCTGGTGCAGGCTCAGGGGCCAGAAGAGTCACATCAGGTCAACGCGCCCGCACCGCGCGGGTACTCCGCCGCTGGGTGCGAGGGATGTCACGGCAGGGCTACGTACGCCGCCAGGAACGCGCGGGCGGACCCGGTGTCGAGGCGGTAGTCGACGTTCGTCGAGCGGCAGATCGCGTCGCCGGTGATCGTGGTCGCGGCGACGACGTCGGAGGTGCCGAGGAAGTTCGGGCCGCCCGAGTCGCCGTAGCAGGTGCCCCCGTTGCCGGTCGAGGGGTTCATGGAGATCCGGAGCCAGGACGGGTTGAGAGCGGCATCGTAGGCCGGACCGGCCCGTCCGGGTCCCGGGGTACCTGGAGGGGTACCTGGACATGCATGCAAGGGCCGGGCGGCCCGGGAGGAGCAGGAGGATGCGGGTGGGCGACGACGGCCCGATGGCGCTGCTGCACAGGGAGGAGTGGCTCTCGTCCGCCGGCCGCCCGGTGCGCTCCCTGGTCGCCGGTACGCCGGTTCCCCGGCTCCCCCGGGTGGTGATCGTCCCGGGTCTGGGCGCGATCGGCTATCTGCTCGACCTGCTGCACGCGTGCGGCGCCTGGACGCAGGCCTCCCTGCTCGACCTGCCGGGCTTCGGCAGCGGCGTGACCAGCGACTGCCCGGCTGACCTGGACACGCTGACGCCGGTCGCGGCCGGCTGCCTCGGCACGGACGACGAGCCGCGCCTGGTCCTCGTGGGGCACTCAACCGGCGCCCAGCTGGCGCTGCGGGCGGCGGCCGCGGTGCCCGACCGCGTGGCCGGGCTGGTGCTGATCGGCCTGACGTTCGATCCGCCGGTGCGGCAGCGGTGGCCACGGCTGGTCCCCCGGCTCCGGACCTATCTGCACGAGCGCCCGCGTGAGCTCGTGGTGACCGTCCCCGACTTCGTGCGTGGCGGGGCGCGCGTCGCGCAGTACCTCGGGTCGGCGCTGAGAGACCGGCCCGAGGACCAGCTTCAGCGGGTGAGCGCACCCGTGCTGCTGCTCCGGGGCCGCTGGGACACCCTCAGCCCGCTGCCGTGGGCGCAACGGCTGGTGGCCGGTCGCCCGGACGGCGAGGTCCTCACCCTGCCCGGCTCGCACAACGTGCCCTACACCCACCCCGGGGCGGTCGCCCCTGCAGATCGGCGCGCTGGCCCGCCGGGTCGGCGGTGACAAGCAGGGTCGATCAGGCGATCGATGAATCGGGGCCCTCCCGCTCGTCCCTCCTGCAGACGGCGCCGGGAGGAGCAGCATGGCAAGGCCTGTTCCGCCCGGTCCCCCGCCCGCCGGCAGCGGCCCCGTCCTGCGCGTCGACCTCACTCGATGGCGCGTCGCGGACCTAGCCCTGGTGGACCTCCTCGCGCGGATCTGCCTGCAGGCCTGGCGCCTCGGCGCCCGGGTCGTCGTGATCCCGGGAGGCACTGGGCTGGGCGCCCTCCTGGAGCTCACCGGCCTCTCGGCGATCGTGCCGCTCGCCTCGTTCGAGCCGGGCGGGCAGGCCGAAACGTTCGAACAGGCGGGTGTCGAGGAAGTGGTGGACGTGCGCGATCCGCCCGTCCTGGATCTCGAGGACCTGTAGCGCCCACGGCTCGAGGCTCCCCCCGGTGCCGGGCTTGTACTGGGCGAAGGCCGGCGAACCGTTCAGGTCGACGGGGAGCAGGCGTGAACCTTTGCAGCCGATCCCGTGCCCGAGGTACCAGCCCCGCAGGTCGTCGCGGCCGCGCAGCCACATCGCGAAGGGCGGCATCGAGATGCTCGCGTCCTCGTGCAGGAGGCCGACGAGCCGGTCGATGTCGTAGCGCTCGAACGCCTGCACGTACTGGGCCAGCAGGTCGCGCTCGGCCGCGTCCAGCTGCTGGGAGGACCCGGCGGCCGCCTCGGTGTCGGCGGCGGACAGTGTCGCCCGGGCCCGCTGCAGGGCGCTGTTGACGGACGCGACGGTCGTTCCGAGGAGGTCGGCGACGTCCGCCGCGGGCCAGCACAGCACCTCGCGCAGGATCAGCACTGCGCGTTGCCGCGGCGGGAGCAGTTGCAGCGCGGCGACGAACGCGAGCCGCACGGTGTCGCGGACCACTGCCTGCTCGGCGGGGTCCGAGCCGAGCGGGAGGACGTCCCGGTCGGCCATCGGCTCCAGCCAGGTGGTCTCGGGCAGGGTCTCGACCGGCGGCGTCGACGACGGCACGGGTGAGGACAGGTCCATCGGAAGGGCCCGGCGACGGCGGCTGCGCAGCAGGTCGAGGCAGACGTTGGTGGCGATCCGGTACAGCCATGACCGGAGCGAGGAGCGTCCTTCGAACCGGTCGGCGGCCTGCCACGCCCGGACCATGGTTTCTTGCACCGCGTCGTCCGCGTCGAAGGTCGACCCCAACATGCGGTAGCAGTAGCCGGTGAGCTCGCCGCGGTGAACCTCGAGGTCGAGCGGGCCCGCATTGTCCGCGAGCTGCGTCATGATCTGCCTCCCTGATCGTCGCTTCGACGCTAGTACGGGCCACCGACACGGTGGAAGCCGTCGGTCGGCGCGCAGCGCTCGCTCGGGACGGTGGCCCACCCTGCCCTTCACGTTGTGTATTCGGCTTGACACCGGCAGCGCCCATGTGGGACTTCTTGTCCCGACAGAGTGACAGCCCGTGATTGCACGATGGCGATGAGCAACAACTGTCAGGAAAAGAGCTGCACGGTGGCCAGGGCCGGCGACGGCCGGGAGGGGGAATGCGATGATCGCGGACAGCGGGCCGGGGGGCCTCGCACGCGGCGCCGGTTTCGGCCGGGGCGGAGTGAACTCGTTCGCCGAGCGACGGGAGGCGGCCCGCCAGCGACTGACGACGACGGCCCGGGCGGCTCTGGTGGTGGACGAGACACTGCAGACGCTGGACCGCCGGCTGGCCGCCTCGGGTCATCTGGAGACCTTCGAGCGCCTCGACGCCGGCGGCACCTTGCGGGCGAGCATCCGCGCCCTGCTCACCGTCGCTCACACCACCCCTGGCTACGACTTGACCCTGACGCACGGGTCGGGGGTCCGAGTGCGCGTGCGCAACAGCGACCACGGCCTCGCCGTCGACGTCCTCGGCCCGGCCCGCCCTGCCGGCTCGGCCAATCACCCTGCGGGCAGCGCCCTCAGCTCCGAGCTCCCCGGCCTGTTCCGCACGGCCGACCCGGGCCCGCGCTGACCCGCTTCTGCAACGATCAAGGAAAAGTTGGGGATCATGGCACAAGCCATGATCCCCAACTTTTCCTTGATCGTTGCAGAAGGGGTGGTCTCAGCTGGCGGGGGGCCGGGACGACGAGCGCTGCGCCCGGCGCCGGCTGACCTCCTGGGCCACCTTCTGGGCGAGCTCACGCGCCTTCGCCTGGTTCTCCGGCTTGGCCGCCTCGCGGCGCGCGATGTCCAGCAGCTTCAATGCGACCGCACCCTTCAGCAGGCCTCGGATCGCTGCCATCGAGATCTCCTCTCGTGTCGACTGCCCCCCACCCTGCCCGGTCGGGTCACCGTCATGCGCAGCGACCTCCACGACGTCGGACGGTCAGCCCGCCAGGTGGCCCCATCGCTCCTCGAGCTCGGGCCAGGTCCCCCGGGCGACGGCCCGGCCGCCGACGACGACCACCACCTGATCGGCCCGGGCCAGTGCCGCGCGCTTCGAGGTCGAGCCGATCACGGTGACGCCTCGCTCGCGCAGCACCTGCCAGAGGTCCAGTTCGGTGACGACGTCCAGGGCCGAGGAGACGTCGTCCGCCACCAGCACCTCGGTGTTCGGCGCGAGCGCCCGGGCCAGTGCCAGGCGTTGCAGCTGCCCGCCCGACAGCCGGGTGCCCTTGTGCCCGATCAGCAGCGCGAGCCCTCCCTCACCGAGACGCTCGGACACGTCGGGAAGCGGCGCGCCCACAGGAGCCGGCACTGCCTCCGTCGTCAGGACCCGCAGGTCGTGCTCCAGCTGTGCCGCCAGAACCGCGGCACCCGCGTCCACCTGGTGTCCCAGCACGATGTTGTCCGCGATGGTGCCGGAGAGCACCCGAGGCAGCTGCCCGACGTAGCCCACCTGGTTGGGGCGCAGGAAGTGCTCCGGGAAGTCCACGGGCTCGCCGTTCCAGCGCAGCTGCCCGCTGTGGTGCACGATCCCGGCGAGCGCTCGCAGCAGTGAGGACTTCCCGGCGCCGACGGGGCCGACGACCAGCACCAGCTCGCCCCGGCGCACGGTGAGGTCGATGTCACGGACGCCCAGCGTGCCGTCCTCGTGCACGGCGCCGAAGCCGACCAGGTCGAGGCGGCGCAGCGGCGTGCGGTCCACGGTCGGCGGCTCGGGTGCCGTGCCCGCGATGATGTCCACCCCGGGCACCGGGGCCGAGTAGGCGGCCACACCGCTCATCGCGACCGTCCGCCGCGTCCAGACCCGGGCCGACGGCAGCTGCGCCACCAGCGAGGCGGTCGTCCAGGCGAACCAGCGCGCCGCGCCGAGCGTCGACACGATGATCAGCACCGACGCCGACGGCAACCGCCCGCCGAGGTACAGCGCCCACGCCACGATCGGCAGCAGGCCGGAGGCCAGGGACGGCGTCGACCTCGCCCACACCTGGATCGCGATCTCCTGCCGCTGCCGCTCGCTGCGCTCCCGGTCGAGCCCGGCCAGGTGCGCCAGTACGGGACGGGTGGCGCCGGCGAGCTTCACGGTGCGTGCGGCCGACAGCGACGACACCAGGGCCGTGGCGAACGCGGCGCGGGCGGTCACCGTGCGTTGCGCGGCCTGCTTGAGCCGCGGGCCGAACAGCGTCGCCGCCAGCCCGGAGGCCACCATCGTGCCGGCGAAGAAGAGCGCCGGGACCGGGCTGCCCGCGACCAGGGTCATGACGACGATCACCACCACGCTCGTCATCTGGTCGACGATGTTGTCGGCCATCGCCACGACCCGCTCGGTGTCCCCACCCTGCGCGACGACCTCGGCCGGGGTGTGGCCGCTCACCCGGCGTGGGCCCGTCTGGCCGTACACCAGGCGCAGGCTGATCCGGAGCATCTGGGTGACCCACCACTGCGGGAACCAGACGCCCGTGTAGTAGGGGATCGGGACGGTGACGAGGAGGGCCGCGACGATGCCGGCGGCCGCCCAGACGAGGTCGTCCCCGCCGTCGACCAGGTGCGCCCAGAGCCAGGGCAGGACGCTGCCGTCCAGACCGAGGATGGCCCACACGGTGAAGATCCCGACGGCGGCAAGTCCCCAGCGCGGGTTGTTCGTCACGAGCCGGAAGATCTCCCGCATCGTCCGGGCCGGCGGCGGCGGCGGCAGCGGCGGCGGATCGCCCTTCGGGGGGACGACCAGCTCGGGACGGCGTACTTCCACCCGGTGCGCGAATCGGGATCCGTCCTCGAGCAGAGCCTCCTCGTCGTCCACGTCGTCGTCGAAGTCGCCGTCCACGCCGTCGCCGGTCCGGCCGCCGCTGCCCGTGTGCGCGAGCAGCCGGGCGAAGTGCAGCGACGCGTGCAGCGGCCCGGCCTCGACGACCTCCCCGTCACTCAGGACGACGACCTCGTCGCACCGGCTCACCGAGGACAGCCGGTGGGCGATCACGATGCCGATGCGGTCGGCCAGCAGCCGCTGGGTGGCACGTTGCACCGCCGCCTCGGTCACCGGATCCATCCGGGCGGTGGCCTCGTCGAGGATCACCACGTGGGGGTCCCGGACGAGGATCCGCGCGAACGCCACCAGCTGCTCCTGGCCCGCGGACAGCGCGTGGCCGCCCTCCCCGAGCCGCGTCTGCAGGCCTTCGGGCAGCTCCGACACCCAGGAGGTGAGGCCCAGCTCCTCCAGGGCGCCGGCCACCCGCGGCAGCAGGTTCGGGTCGAACAGCGCGACGTTCTCCGACACCGTGCCGGCCAGGATCTCGGTCCGCTGCGGGATCACCGCGATCCACCGGCGCAGACCCTCGAGGTCGAGATCCACCACGTCGGTCCCGCCGAGGAACACGGTGCCGCGCGGCACGTCGACCGCTCTGGTGAGCACCTTCGCCAGGCTGGACTTGCCCGAGCCCGTGCGCCCGATCACCGCGTAGGAGCGGCCGGGCACGAACCGCAGCGCCACATCGCGCAGTGCAGGGCGGCCTGGGGCGCCGTCGCTGCCGGCGTCCCCGTAGGTGAACGTGAGGTTCCGGACCTCGAGGTCGCCGTCCCGGGGCGGCAGGCCGCCCGCCGGCTCCTGGCCGGCTCCGAGCAGCAGCTGCACCCGCTGCCAGGCGCCCAGCCCGTACTGCAGCTCGGACACCATCCGACTGACGTGCTCGATGGTCGCCCCGTAGGCCAGCGCGAGCAGCCAGATCGCGGTGAGGCGGGCAGCGTCGATGTGCCCCGTGGCGAGCGCCCACGCGCCGCCGGCGACCAGCGCGGCGATTCCGGTCCGGATCGCGCCCGACGCGATCAGCGTGACCTTGGCGGACGCCACGAAGACGACCCGTCCGCGGGCGAGCACCTGGCTCGCCCGCCGGGCGAAGAGACGCAGGACGTAGGCCTGGCCCAGGCTGGTCCGCACGTCGTCCTGGCCGTGGATGGACTCCTCCATCACGGCGGCGAGATCCGACCAGGCCTCCTCCTCCCGCTCACGGGCGGGACCGATGCGCTGCAGCGGTCCGGACAGCCGCAGCACGAGGACGGCGCCGAGCAGGGCCATGACCACGCCGGCGGGCCACCAGACGATGAACGCGGTGACGGTTGCGAGCACGCCCGCGACCGTCGACTGCGTGATGCGCACACCGCTCTGCCGCAGTTCCGTGCCCACCTGGTAGACGTCGGAGTCGATCCGGTCGAGCAATTCCCCCACCGGCGTGCGTTCGAGCGTCGGGACGTCCTGCCCCAGGGCGACGCCGCAAAGGCGCCGGCGCACGTCGGCGGACCAGTCGGCGGTGATCCGGGCTGTCAGCAGCCCGATGAGGACGTCGGACAGCACGGCCGTCGCCACCGCGACCGCCAGCACGACGAAAGCGGTGCGTGACCGGTTCACCAGCACGGCGCCGGTGAGCGCCGCGGCGGCCGACTGGCCGGCCGCTCCGAGCACGACCAGGACGGCGAACGCGATCCCGCGCCGCGGGGACGTCGCCCAGAGGTCGCGGAGCAGGCGCATGTGGAGGAACCCCCAGGAGAGAAGCGGTGCTTCCAGGGTCCGGCACGGTCTGCCGCGGCTCAACCCGGTTTCGGGCAGCGCGCTCCGCACATGTACCCCTCGCCCGGTACCGCGGGCAGACCCGACGGCAACTGCTACGTCATCGTCCAGAGGCGACACCTACGGGTCCACGTACAGACGGCACCAGGCACTAGCGGGTGTACTGCGCCAACCGGCGCCCCTCGCGCGAGCACTCGACGAGCGTGGCGAGCCGGCGCGCCCGGGTCTCGGGCCGCTTGGCGCTGGCGACCCAGTAGGTGGCGACCTTGCGGTAGGACGGCGGCTGCGCCGAGAACCACGCCCACGCGGCGGCATCGCCGCGGAAGGCGGCTTCCTGCTCAGGGTCGAAGGCCACCTCGGCCTGCTCGTAGGCGAACCGCGCCGTGCGGTCCTCGCGCCGCGCGGCGAACGCGGCCCGGCCCGCCTCGGTCATCAAGCCGTCCGCCTCGAGGCGCGCGACGAGGTCCACGTTCACCTGGCTCCAGTGGCTTCCCGGTCGCCGAGGGGTGAAGCGGATCGTGTAGGCCTCGGGTCCGGCCGAGCGCCGCACCCCGTCGATCCAGCCGAAGCAGAGGGCCTCGGCCACCGATTCGGCCCAGGTGAGGCTCGCCCGGCCGGTGCCCTTCTTGTGGTACCCGACGAGCACCTGGGGTGCCGTCGCGTGGTGTTCCGCGAGCCAGGCCCGCCACGCCCCGGGAGAGTCGAAGAAGAGCGCCTCCCCCGGTGCCTCGCCCGTCATGACCCGGCGTCCTCCAGCGTCCACGGCTTGGCGGGCGCCGGCAGCCGAGGCGGGTCGAGGAAGGGGGGCGGAGCGTCCAGGTCGAGCATGTCCCACGGCGCCGTGGCTGCGGCGTCGCGCCGCGTCAGCGGCGGCAGGTTCCACTTCTCCTCGATCAGCCGGATCGCCGAGGTGTGGTCGTAGACGGTCGACGAGACGTACCCCGGCCGGGCGTAGGGACTGACGAGGACGGCCGGGACGCGGAAGCCGTACCGGTCGTAGCGGCCCGGCGCCTCGTCGTCACGCCGCACCCGCCGCGCGACGGGAGTGTGCCGCAGGAGCCAGCGTCGCGGCGGCGAGCCGTCGAGCAGGGTGTGCGGAGGCACGTCGTCCGGCTCCACGGCCGACGGCGGCGGGACGTGGTCGTAGTAGCCACCGTGCTCGTCGTAGAACCAGATCAGCAGGGTGTGCGGCCATCCCGGCCCGCGCATCACGGCATCGACGACGGCAGCGGCGAAGCCCTCGCCGGCGCGCACGTCCTGCGGGTTCTCCTCCGAGCACGTGAGGTAGTCGGGGTCGACCAGGCTCACCGCGGGCAGCCTGCCGGCGGCGGCATCCGCGAAGAAGGACTCGATGTGCCGCAGGTGGGTCACGGTCCGGACCGGGCCCCGGGGATAGAGGTTCGTGGTCGTCTGCACGTCGCCGCGCAGCTTCCGGCCGAGATCGGGGTCGAACGAGCGGCCCACGAGCCGGGCGGTGCGGGCGGGACGCGATCGGGTCACATGCCGACGCCACAGCCGCAGGGGCGGAACGTGGTGGTAGTTCACCCAGCTGATGCCCTGCCGGTCGAGCAGGTCGAAGATCGTCCCTGTGCGGGGGTAGTCGACGATGCTCGCCATCACGTCGTCGACGAGGCCGTTCGCGGTGGCCGCCATGAGGAATCGCCGGTTGGGGAACGTGGGGCCGAGGCACGAGGCGAACCACCGGTCCGCGAGCGGGAAAGTTCGAGCGAGCCCGGCGTAGAACGGCAGGTCGTGCTCGTTCCAGTAGCCCATGGCCATGGACACGTCGGCGTCCGGGTCGCGGGCCTCGAGGGCACGCACGAACCCGTCGTTCCGGCCCTCGGCGAACTGCTGGTGACTGGCCCGCCAGCTCTGGGACGGCAGCTCGGGGTGCTGCTTGGTGTGCGGGAAGTGGTGAACGGGGACGGGCCGGCCGTCGGACGCGGGGTTGCTGGGGAGGTCGGCGGGGAAGCCGTCCCCGTGCCCGAGCGTGCCGAGGTAGTTGTCGAACGAGTGGTTCTCCATCATCAACAGCACGATGTGCCGGATCTGGGGATACCTGTCAGCGCCCATCCGCAGGGTCGGGTCCGGCAGCCGGCGGCGGTCGGCGGCGGTGTCGCGATGACGCAGCCGGTATCGGCTACCTAGCTGATCCAGGTGCTGGTCCAAGCGCTGCTGCACGGCGCGAGCCTCTCACGCGGCCCCGGCCGTCGCTGCCGCTCGCGGCCCGGGTTCCCCCGAGCCGCGGACGACGGGGTGTGCACATTGAGGCAGTGTTCGACCTCGTCGCCGCAGAAACTGTGGACATCCTGGGAGATTCCCGGGAAAACTGCGGAACCTCATCGAGCCCCGGGGGTCCAAGGAGGTCACATGTCCCACCATTCGCCACTGCGTGCGCTTCCGCGCCGGCCCCTCTACGCCATGGTCGCGGCTGCGGCCTGCGCCGTTGGTTTCTCCCTGGCGGCGTCGCCCGTTGCGTCCGCCGCTCCGGCTGGCGCCGCTCCGGCGGGCGCCGCCAAGCCCGATCACTCCGCCCGCTGGGCAGTGAAGGTTGTCGCCAGCGGCCTCGACAATCCCCGCGGCCTCGCCTTCGTGCGCGGGCACCTCTACGTGGCCGAGGCCGGCCACGGCGGCGCGCTGTGCATGCCGCCCGACCCCCAAGGGGACGTGCAGTGCGCCGGGCTGACGAGCGGCATCAGCAAGATCGATCACGGTCGTCACTACCGCGTCGTCGACGGCCTCATCTCCCTCGCAGGCAAGGACGGGACGGCGGCCGAGGGCGTGGTCGCGGTCGCCGGCCACCACGGCAAGCTCTACGCGCAGGTCGGCGCCAACAGCCGCGCGCTGCCGCCGGATCTGCCGTCCTCGCCCGTCGCCACGGCGGCCAAGCGTGAGCTCGGCCACACGCTCGCGATCGGGCGCCACGGCCGCTGGTGGCCGATCGCCTCGACCGGGAACAGGGACTACGACTGGACGGCGGACCACAAGAACCTCCAGCCGGACCAGTTCCCCGACGCGAACCCGAACGGCCTGACGGTGCGCGGCAGGTCGATCTACGTCGCCGACGCCGGGGCGAACCTGCTCGCAAGGGTCGGGCGCAACGGCCACGTCACGACGGTGAGGTACTTCAAGGTGCCGGCCGGCTCGCCGACCGACGCCGTCCCGACCTGTGTCGCCAATGCGCCCGACGGTTCCTTGTACGTGGGGGAGCTCCTGGGCGGCACGTTCGCCCCCGGTGGTGCCCGGGTCTGGCAGGTCTGGCCCAACGGCAAGGCTCGGGTCAAGTGGACGGGCTTCACCGGAATCCAGGGTTGCGGATTCGACAACCGCGGGAACTTCTACGTCACGGAGTTCCAGGCCAACGGGATGTTCGGGCCCGACCCGCATGGCGCGGTCATCCAGATCCGCCCCAACGGGCACCGCACGACCTTCGGTGGCCAGGAACTGTTCTTCCCCTCCGGGTTCGCCTACCACGATGGCCGTGTCTACGTCTCCAACTGGAGCATCCAGCCGGCGTCGAACCCGACCGGGCCGACAGGTCAGGTCGTGTCGATCCAGGTCAGCAGCCACTGAGTCGACGGATTGGGCCGAGTTCGCTGCTTTGGCCGAGTCCAGCACGACGAAGGGCCGTCCCGGTTCTCCGGGGCGGCCCTTCGCCACGTGCGCCACCCGACCCGGGAACGAGGCCGACGGTGGCCGCCGGAGGTCAGCTGCGCACGGCGGCCTCGAGGACAGCGACGATCCGGGCGTCCTCCGGCTCCACGGTGGGGCTGAAGCGCTCCACGACGTGCCCGGCGCGGTCGACCACGAACTTCTCGAAGTTCCAACCGATGTCGCCGCTGCGGCCCCGCTCGTCGGGCACATCGACGAGGTGCGCGTACAGCGGGTGGCGGCCCGGACCGTTGACCTCGACCTTCTCGGTCAGCGGGAACGTCACCCCATAAGTCACGGAGCAGAAGGTCGGCGATCTCCTCGCTGGTCCCCGGCTCCTGCCCGCCGAACTGGTTGCAGGGGACGCCGACGACCGTGAGGCCTGCCTGCCTGAACCGCTCCTGCAGCCGCTCGAGGCCGGCGTACTGCGGCGTCAGCCCGCACCGGGAGGCGACGTTGACGACGAGGGCGACCTTGTTGCCGGCGATGCCGCGGGCGGTGGCCGGGGTGCCGTCGAGCCGGGCGATCGGCACGTCGAGGACGTCACCCGTCCGGGCAGCTACTGCTCTCCGTCGTGCTCATACGTCCACGCTAGGTGCCTCCTCGTCGCCTGGCTCGTTCACTGCACTGACCCTTCTCGACAACGCCGGCTGGCTCACGCTCAAGGTGATCACCGGCGCCGCCCTGGACCCGCTCCGGCAGGACGTCTCGGGGGCGAGGCCGAGCAGGTCGCCTGCCTGGAAGGTGGTGAGGGCACCTCGTCGAATGTCAGGCCGCTGGAAAGGCACCCTCGGCGCTCACCTCATCCGGACGACGCGACGTCGGCCGAGAGCGATGAGTTTTCGCATGCTGTGTCGTCCATCTGGGCATGAGCGAATCCACCACTGCATCAGGCACCTCTCCCACGACCGTCTCGAGCATCGCTGTGGCGATGTTCAGCGTGTCGGACCAGGACAAGGCGATCGCCTTCTACACCGGCAAGCTCGGCTTCGAGGTCCGCAGCGACATGAGCTTCGGCGAGAACGGTGAGAACCGCTGGGTCGAGGTCGCTCCCCCGGGTCGACCGCGCGCCTCGCGCTCAACCCGCCGATGGGTGGCTCCCCCGGCGGCGGCTCCATCGGCGTGGAGACCGCGGACGTGCTCGCGGAGCACAAGCGGCTCAGCCAGCTCGGCGTGGACGTCGACCCGGAGCCGATGCGCATGCCCGGCGTCCCGACGATGTTCGCGCTTCGCGACCCCGACGGGAACTCCGTCTGGGTCGTCGAGGCCTGACCGGAGGGCGGCTGGCTCCCTCTGGGCGTCGCTCGCCTCGCGCCGGCCCTGGCCCACCGCTGCGGCGGGCCGGGGGCGAGGCCTCACATGCTGGCGATCTGGATGAGGTTCCCGCAGGTGTCGTCGAGGACGGCGGTGGTGACCGGCCCCATCTGGGCCGGCTCCTGCGTGAAGGTGACGCCGAGAGCCCGGAGCCGTTGGGCTTCGGCCTGCACGTCCGCGACCGCGAAGGACGTGAACGGGATCCCGTCGGCGACCAGCGCCTCCTTGAAGGGCTTGGCAGCAGGATGCTCGTCGGGCTCCAGCACGAGCTCGACGCCGTCCGGGTCCTCCGGCGAGACGACCGTGAGCCAACGGTGCTCCCCCAGCGGGACCTCGGTCTTCTTCACGAAGCCGAGGACCTCCGTGTAGAAGCGGAGGGCCTTGTCCTGGTCGTCGACGAGCACGCTGGTCAGGTTGATCCTCACGAGGGGTCCTTTCCGGGGCTGGTCAGCCACCGCTCCACGATGACGTTCAGGGGTGACGCGTCCAGGTGGTGGAACTTGTAGCGGCCCTGCCGGCGCGTGGTCAGCAGTCCCGCCTCCTCGAGGACGGCGAGGTGCTGCGACACCGCCTGCCGCGTCGACCCCAGACCGTGCTTGGTGGCCAGGCGGCTGCACAGCTCGAACAGCGTCTGGCCGTCCCGGTCCCGGAGCTCGTCGAGGATCGCGCGCCGGGTGGGATCTGCGAGCGCGCGGAACACGTCACCCACGGCCCAACAATAGGCAAGCATGCGCTTGCCTGACAAGGTGCGCCTTCCGTGATCACCTAGGCTGACAACATGACCCGCCCCGCACGCCCCATTCCTTACGAGCAGTCGTGGCAGGGCGACGATCCGGAACTGGCCTACGCCCTGAACCAGCTCGCTTGGTACACCTGGAACAACCGGACAGCTCGCAGGGGCCATTACGCGATCGAGGTCAGTCAGTTGCTCGTCGCGGCCGCCACGACCCTCGTCGCGGCCGCTCGGGCACCGGCGCTCGTGACGGCCTCCCTGGCGGCCCTGACCTTGGTACTCACGGGCTTGCGCCAGGTGTTCAGCTTCCGCGAGAAGTGGGCCACGATGACGGTGGCCTGCGTCAGGATCGAACACGCCGTCAACTCCTACCGTCTGCGAACTCGCTCGGAGCCGAGAGAAGCCAAGGAGTCGCTCGTCGACGAGGTCGACGCGATCGTCGCCGACGACGCGGGGCTGGTCGGAACGGCTGCGCACCGCGCCATCGACTGCGCAGACGCTCGAGTCCTGACGCCCTTGAGCGCGCTGTCAACCGTCGAACACGGACCAGCAGATCTCGTTGCGCAAGCGCTGGTCGTCGAGGACGAGCTCGCGGATCGCATCCGGCAGCTGGTCCCGCTGCCACCGGCACTCCGCTCGCCCCGCGCGCTCTGCCTCCCCCTTCGGGACGGCGGCCCGCGCGGCCTTGATCGCGTAAGCCGCTGCGCCCAGCTCGTGCGCGGCGACATGGGCCACCACCGCCGCTTGGCCCGCGGCGTAGGCCGCGAAGCGCGGCGCTCCGACAAGGGCCCGCGCCGCGCCCATCGCATGGCCGCCTGCGGTGCGGGCCTCGGTCATGCGGACCCCGCCCTCTGCCCAGACCCGTGCCTGCTCGATCGCGTGGCGCGGCCGGTGATCCGCAGGACGCACCGACTCGAACAGGCCCAGGACGTGCTCCGCACACGCTGCCGCCCACAGGGCGAGCAGGTGATGATCTTCGTCTGTGAGCGTCCCCCCGCGGCGGATCGTGATGAATCGAGGGTCCCGCTCCTTGGGAAGGATCACTGGCTCACCACCCCGCGGCGGATCAGCTCTGTCCCGCCGTCATGGCCTCGGCGAGCAGCTCCACCGAGCGCAGCCGCGCGGCTGGTGTCGGCGACTGGTGGGCGACGATCAGCTCGTCGGCCTCCGCCTGCTTCGCGAACCGCTGCACGGCCTCGCGGACCTCGGTCGGCGTCCCGATCGCGGAGTAGGTGAGCATCTGGTCGACGTGCACCGCCGCGCCGTGCGCCAGCAGCAGGTCGGCCTCATCGTCGGTGTACTCGTGTCCCCGCTCCCCGAAGAGGCCCGTGGCGCGCAGGCGGCGGCACGTCAGCAGCTGCTCCTGCGCGTCGGGCTCCGTGTCCGCCGCGATCACGTTGATGCCCGCGATGACGTACGGCGCGTCGAGCTGCGCCGACGGCGTGAACTCCCGCCGATAGGTCGCGACGGCGGCCTCGAGCATCTGCGGCGCGAAGTGGCTGGCGAACGCATACGGCAGGCCCAGCGCGGCCGCCAGGTGGGCGCCGAACAGCGAGGACCCGAGGATGTACAGCGGGACGTTCGAGCCCTTGCCAGGGACAGCGTCGACGCCGGGGACCCGTGACGTGCCCGCGAGGTAGGCCTGCAGCTCCAGGACGTCCTGGGGGAACCGGTCGGCGGACGCGGGATCGCGGCGCAACGCGTACATCGTGTTCTGGTCCGAGCCCGGCGCCCGCCCCAGTCCGAGATCGATGCGGCCGGGGTACATCGCCTCCAGCGTGCCGAACTGCTCGGCGATGACGAGCGGGGAGTGATTGGGCAGCATGACGCCGCCGGCGCCGAGCCGGATGCTCGTCGTCTGCGCGCCGACGTGCGCGATCAGCACGCTGGTGGCGGACGAGGCGATGCTCGGCATGTTGTGGTGCTCGGCGTACCAGACCCGGGTGTAGCCGCACTCCTCCGCGCATCGGGCCAGGGCGACGCTGGCCGCGATGCTCTGCGTCGCCGTTGTGCCCCGGGCGATCGGGGCGAGGTCGAGCACGGACATCGGGATGATCATGGGAACACGCCCTTCGCGTCGGTTGCCTGCTCCATCCTCACCCCGCCCCAGCACGTCGAGCCGCCCACCCCGGGTGTGGTCGACTCAGCTGTGGACCCGGAGCCGGCGACGGAATCGCTCGAGGCGCGCCAAGCACTGCTGCAGGCGGAGGCTGACGCCCTGCGCCGGCGATGGCGGCTGGACCACCTCCTCTCCCGGACCGGACCGGTTCATTACGCCGGCAGCTACGTCTCGGGGCTCATGGTCTGGCGGGACCTCGATGTCATGGTTCTGGTGCCGCCCGGATTCGGACCGCGCGACTTCGTCGGTCTGCTCGCCGAGCTCGTGGAGTTGCCGGGCGTCGTCGGCTTCGACGTTCACGACGAACGCGGGCCGCGTTCCCCGACGGGAGAGCGGCGCGACGAACGCTGGCACGTGCCCCTCAGAACGGACTCCGCCTCGGGCGCCTGGCGGGTTGATCTCACCCTGTGGCTGCACGACGCCCACGACAATGTGACCCGCTGGCACGAGGAGTTGCGTTTGCAGCTCACTGCCGAGCAGCGCGGGGCGATCCTCGCGATCAAGAACGTCTGGCATCTACGGCCGGAGTACCCGGACGAGGTCAGCGGATGGGAGATCTACACCGCGGTGCTCGAGGGCGGCGTCAGAACGCCCGAGCAGTTCGGCGCTTGGCTCGTGAGCGGGAGGAGCGAGTGGAGCGGCTGATGGGGGCGGATGGATCCGAGGGTGCGCGCCTTCGGTCGGTTCCTGGGGCTCCCCCTGTGACGACGAACCGCCGCCCACCCCTCATCCGGGGCGGGCGGCGGTCTTGTCGTCGTGAGGTGACCTACCTGGTCAGCTCACATCAGCTGCAGCCGCTGGTGCTCCCGCAGCCCTCGCAGACGTAGCAGGAACCGGCCGGGCGCATCTTCGTGCCACAGGTGAAGCACATGGGGGCGTCCGAGGCCTGACCCTGCAGCTTCTCCAGCAGCTCCGCCGAGGAGTGGACCTC
Source organism: uncultured Actinomycetota bacterium (assembly GCA_963786765.1). Taxonomy (GTDB): domain Bacteria; phylum Actinomycetota; class Actinomycetes; order Actinomycetales; family Kineosporiaceae; genus DATKNA01. Next base: position 223,476 of record CAWBAJ010000012.1, read on the forward strand.
GACCGGCGCCGGCTTCGACGTGGCCGGCTGCACGGGCTTCGGCGGGACCGGCTGGACCGTCGGCGTCGACTGGGCCATGTTGTCGAGCTCGTCCTGGACGTCGTCCTCGGACTCATCCGGCAGGTACGACCCCGTCTCGACGTGGCGGGCGCGCTCGTCGGCGGTGTAGATGCCGTAGGCCGAGCGGGTGTCGAAGTCGAGGTAGTCGAGGGCGAGCCGGCGGAAGACGTAGTCCATCAGCGACTGCGCCATCCGGACGTCGGGGTCGTCGGTGAGGCCCGCCGGCTCGAAGCGCAGGTTCGTGAACTTCTCGACGAACGTCTCGAGCGGGACGCCGTACTGCAGGCCGATGGACACCGCGATGGAGAAAGCGTCCATCACGCCGGCGAGCGTCGAGCCCTGCTTGCCGAACTTGAGGAAGACTCGCCGAGGCCGTCGTCCGGGTACGACCCGGCCGTGAGGTATCCCTCGGCACCGCCGACGGCGAACGAGATGGTCTGGCTCGGACGGCGCTTCGGCAGGCGCTTGCGGATCGGCCGGTACTCGACGCGGACCTTCTCCTCGGGCTCCTCCTCCTGGACGGACGAGCTCTTGGCCTTGGCGTCCGACAGCGGCTGACCGACCTTGCAGTTGTCGCGGTAGACCGCGAGCGCCTTCAGGCCGAGCTTCCAGCCCTGGAAGTAGACGTCCGAGATCTCCTCGACGCTCGCCGTCTCGGGCAGGTTCACCGTCTTGCTGATGGCGCCGGACAGGAACGGCTGGCAGGCCGCCATCATCCGCACGTGGCCCATCGGCTTGATGGCCCGCGTCCCATGGCGCAGTCGAAGACCTCGTAGTGCTCGGGCTTGAGGCCGGGAGCGTCGACGACGTGGCCGTGCTCGGCGATGTACTCGACGATCGCCTCGATCGTCTCCTGCGCGTAGCCGAGCTTGCGCAGGGCCACCGGGATCGTCTGGTTGACGATCTGCATCGACCCGCCGCCGACCAGCTTCTTGAACTTGACCAGCGAGAAGTCCGGCTCGATGCCGGTCGTGTCGCAGTCCATCATGAAGCCGATCGTGCCGGTGGGGGCCAGTACGCTGGCCTGGGCGTTGCGCCAGCCGTTCTTCTCGCCGATCCGCGGCCCGCCTCCCACTCGCGGGTCGCGACCTTGTGCACGGTCTTGTCGATGGCGTTCACGGTGCGGACGGCGTCGTTCGCGGCCGCGTGCTTGCGCATCACCCGGCGGTGCGCCTCGGCGTTGCGGGCGTAGCCGTCGTACGGGGCGACGACGCCGGCGATCTCCGCGGAGCGCCGGTACGCCGTTCCGGTCATGACCGAGGTGATGGCCGCCGCCAGCGCGCGCCCGCCGTCGGAGTCGTACCCGAGCCCGGCGGCCATGAGAAGTGCGCCCAGGTTCGCGTAGCCGATGCCGAGCTGGCGGAACCGGCGGGTGGTGTCGCCGATCGCCTGGGTCGGGAAGTCCGCGAAGCAGATGGAGATGTCCATCGCCGTGATGACGATCTCCACGGCCTTGACGAAGGTCTCGGCGTCGAAGGTGCCGTCCGCGGCGAGGAACTTGAGCAGGTTGAGCGAGGCCAGGTTGCACGACGAGTTGTCGAGGTGCATGTACTCCGAGCAGGGGTTGCTCGCGGTGATGCGGCCCAACTCGGGCGTTCGGTGCCAGTCGTTGATCGTGTCGTCGTACTGGATCCCCGGGTCTGCGCACTCCCAGGCGGCCTTCGCCATCTTGGCGAAGAGCTCCTTCGCGTCGACGGTCTCGAGCACCTCGCCGTTGGTGCGGGCGCGCAGGCCGAAACGCTCGCCGTGCTCGACCGCCCGCATGAACTCGTCGCTCACGCGGACCGAGTTGTTCGCGTTCTGGTACTGGACGCTGGTGATGTCGCGGCCGCCCAGGTCCATGTCGAATCCGGCGTCGCGCAGCGCGCGGATCTTGTTCTCCTCGCGCGCTTGGTCTCGATGAACTCCTCGATGTCGGGGTGGTCCACGTCCAGCACGACCATCTTCGCGGCCCGCCGGGTCGCCCCACCCGACTTGATCGTCCCCGCGGAGGCGTCCGCGCCGCGCATGAAGGACACCGGACCGGACGCCGTCCCGCCGCTGCTGAGCAGCCCTTGCTGGAGCGGATGCGCGAGAGGTTGAGCCCTGCGCCGGACCCGCCCTTGAAGATGAACCCCTCCTCCTTGTACCAGTTGAGGATCGAGTCCATCGAGTCGTCGACGGCGAGGATGAAGCACGCCGAGACCTGCTGCGGAGCGGGGGTGCCCACGTTGAACCAGACCGGGCTTGTTGAAGCTGAAGACCTGGTGCAGCAGCATCCACGTGAGCTCGTGCTCGAACACCTCCGCGTCGGCGTCCGTGGCGAAGTAGCCGTGGTCCTTGCCGGCCTTCGTGTAGGTGAGCACGACCCGGTCGAGGAGCTGCTTCAGGCTCCACTCCCGCACGTCGGTGCCGAGGGCGCCGCGGAAGTACTTCGTGGTGACGATCGTCGAGGCGTTCGCGCTCCAGAAGTCGGGGAACTCCACGCCCTTCTGCTCGAAGATCGTCTCACCCGTCTTCCAGTTGGTCTGGACGACGTCGCGCCGCTCCCACGTCACCTCGTCGTACGGGTGCACGCCGGGGGTCGTGTAGACCCGGTCGACGCTCAGGCCCTTGCGCTGGACCCGGAGCCCGTCGCCGCGGGTCTTGCGGGCCCCGGCACCGGAGGCGGTCTCGGTCATTCTTGGCTTCCCTCGCTTCTGGCTGGACGGTGAAGTGCATGGAGCGGGCAACACCAGGTACAACACCGTTCGGACCACGATGCGTCCCTGGTGTTTGCGTGCCCCCGCACGCCGTTGATGGCCACCGGCGACGCCGCCTTCCCCTGCGGCGTCGCGCGGCGGCTCGGTGCGTCGCCGGACGCCGGCTCGACGCCGGTCGGCTCCCGCTCGGCCCGCAGCAGGGTGATGGCCGACTCGAAGTCCTCCAGGGACTCGAAGCCCTGGTAGACGCTCGCGAATCTGAGGTAGGCGACCTCGTCGAGCTCGCGCAGGGGCGCGAGAATCGCCAGCCCGATCTCGTGGGCCTCGATCTCGGCCGCGGCCGGTGGGAGCGGATCTGCTCTTCGACCCGCTGGGCGAGCAGGGCCAACTGGTCCTCCCCGACGGGCCGGCCCTGGCAGGCCTTGCGGACGCCGGACACGATCTTGCCCCGGCTGAACGGTTCGGTGACCCCCGAGCGCTTGACGATGGTCAGGCTCGCGGTCTCGACCGTGCTGAAGCGGCGGCCACACTGTGGACAGGACCCGGCGGCGCCGGATCGCGACCCCGTCGTCGGTGCTGCGTGAGTCCACGACCCGGGAGTCACCTGACCGGCAGAACGGACAGTTCACCCCGGGTCGCCTCCTTCGCTGTGGACGACCTCCCCGGTTTCTGTGGACGACACGCCGTCATCCTGGGGAGGAGCCTGGGGACTAGATGTGGACGGCTTACAGCTGTGTAACTACTAGATGTGGTGTCACGGTAGGCCGGGGAACCCGCGGGGCGCAAGCGTCCCGGCCGTGTCGCTCCGGCGACGTCCGCGAACATGGCCGTCACCAGCGGCGACGCCGCGACACGCCGAGGATCTGCTACGTTAGGGACGGCGAGGACGAGACCGGACAGTCCCGGGGTCGCGGTGCGCCAGGAGGTGGCCGCGGGGCACGTACCGTGGCGGAGATGGGCCTTTCGAGGGGTGGCCGGGGAACGACGCGGCCCCTGGCGCCGCGGCGGCGGCCGGCCGGGGGTCATATGGCCATGCAGGCGTCAGTGCTCGGACAGGCCTGGGGGGGGGCCAGGTGCTGCCCGGCATGGACGGCGGTGGACGTCAGGGAGTTGAACTCCGCGATGCGGGCGACCGTGTCACGAGGGTCGTCGTGCGGTGCCACCTGCTGCGCGATGCCCCACAGCGTCTCGCCCGGGAGTACCACGTGAGTGTGCACGACCACCGCCGGGGCCGGGCCGTTCGCTGCGCGGGCGCCGCGGGCCAGGGCCAGGCCCGAGACGCCCATGACGAGCAGCATCAGGACGACGACGAGCGCGCGCAGCACGGCCCGCCCGCGGCCCGTCAGCCGCAGCGGTGCCGGCTGCGCGGCGAGTGGGCGCAGCGCACCGGCCCCGCCGGGTGGGAGGCGCGGGCCCGCGCCTCCGCCGGCGACCGGGCGTCGCCGGCGGGGGGCACGAGCCGCAGATGACCGCGAGCAGGCGCGCCCACCCGGTCGCCGGTCGCCACCGAGCGGACGGATGCGCGCTGCGGACCGGTGGTGCGGCTCGGGATCGTCGTGCTCATCGTCGCCTCCAGGGTCGAACGGCTGTTCGATTCGAACGCCTGATCGAAGTTCTACCACCCCCCTCCGACACACTCCAGACACGTTCGAACAGATGTTTGAAAGTGTCGGTGGACGGCTCTAGCGTGAACATCAGTTCCGCAGCGGCACGACCAGCGAGGGAGACAGGCGATGGCCGAAGGACGGCGAGGCAGGCCCGGCAGCAGGACGCGGGCACGCGGCGCGCAGGTGCACACGCTGCCCGGACGGACCCGCGGACGGCGACGGCCTGACCGCACCGCCAGCGCCGGGTGCTCGAGGTCATCCGCGACTCGGTCGAGCGCCGCGGCTACCCGCCGAGCATGCGCGAGATCGGCGAGGCGGTCGGCCTGACCAGCCCGAGCAGCGTGGCCCACCAGCTGACGACGCTCGAGCGCAAGGGCTTCCTGCGCCGCGACCCCAACCGCCCGCGCGCGATCGAGGTGCATCCTGCCCGGGGAGCGCGCCGCCGGGACGGCGCCCGCGCCGGTCGGCACGGACGACACCGACAGCGCCGAGCGCGCGTCCCGCGCCGTCCTACGTGCCCGTCGTCGGCCGCATCGCCGCCGGCGGCCCGATCCTCGCCGAGCAGGTCGTCGAGGACGTGCTTCCCGCTCCCGCGCCAGCTCGTCGGCGACGGGCAGCTGTTCCTGCTGCAGCGTCGAGCGGCGACTCGATGATCGACGCGGCGATCTGCGACGGCGACTGGGTGGTGGTGCGGCAGCAGCCGGTGGCCGACAACGGGGACATCGTCGCGGCGATGATCGAGGGCGAGGCGACGGTCAAGACGTTCAAGCGCCGCGACGGCCACGTCTGGCTGCTGCCGCACAACCCGGCCTACGAGCCGATCGACGGCGACCAGGCGACGGTGCTAGGACGCGTGCGTGGCCGTGCTCCGGCGGGTATGATCGCTGTCCGTCAGCAGACGGGCGCAGGCGCAGTATCTGAAGTCGGTCACAGGTGACGAACGGGCATCGCGCTGGGCACTACGGTGGTGGATGTCCGCGCAGTTATCGTCGGACGGGCAGTCGCACGGTAACCGGACGGGCAACAGGAGTCGATCGTGGAGAGCGTGGACCTCGAGGCCACCGTGCGAGGCGCCGTGACACGTCTGCTGGACGTGCCCGAAGAGCGGCTGACCGTCCAGACGCCCCTGATCGAGCTCGGCATCGACGAGGAGACGGGGCTCGACGTCCTCGTGGTCGTCGAGGACGCGCTGGACGTCCGCTTCCCCGACGACTTCCTCGACGGGCTGCACACCTACGGCGACCTGACCAGCGCTGTTCGCCGGGCCATCGGAGCCTGACCATGCCGCAGCCAGCCTGCCCGTCGAAGGATGCCGCTCGTCAGCGGGTCGCCGCGGCGGTGTCGGTCAGCGCCTCGGCGGCCCGCTCGGCGTCGTCCGCGTCGTTCCACACGTGGAAACTGAGCCGGACCCTGCCCGCACGCCCGGCCACGACCAGCCCGCGCTCGAGCAATCCCAACCGCAGCTCGCCGGTAGGGTCGGGCAGCGCGAGGATCGCGCTGCCGGTCCGCTCCAGGCCGAGCCGGTCCCGAACGTGGTCGGCAGCCCAGCTGCATGACCGTGCAGCGCCTCCCGGTCGGCGTCCGCGAACCCTCCAGGGCGGGCGCCGTCCCGAGCCAGGCGTGCCACGCCGGTGAGACGTCGAAGCGGCGGGCGTCGGAAGCCAGCGTCATCTCGGGCCGGTAACCGAGTCCCAGATGGACTCCCCCGCGTACCAGCCCGCGAAGAGCGGGCGCACCCGCGCCGTGACGTCCGGGCGGACGGTCAGGAACGCGGTGCCGCGCAGGGAGCAGAGCCACTTGTAGGTGCCGCAGACCGTGACGTCGTCGGCGCCCGCGTCCACCGGCAGCCAGCCCGCAGCCTGGGTCAGGTCGGCGAGCGTCAGCGCTCCCACCCTGCGCGCTGCCGCGCTGCACGCGCGCCGGCGTCGGCGAGCCGGCCGTCCGCCGACTGCACGAGAGAGAACGCGACCAGGGACGTGCGCGAGCCGATCGACTCCGCGAGCCGCTCCAGCGGCACGTGGCGGACCGAGACGCCCCGGTCGGCGTGCACCAGGAAAGGGAAGACGACGGAGGCGAAGTCGCCCTCGGGCAGCACCACCTCCGCGCCGTCCGGGAGCGCGGCCGCGACGAGACCGACGAGGACCGACACCTGCGGCGCCGCGGCGACCCAGGAGGCGGGCACGCCCGCGATCCGCGCGTACGCCTCCCGGGCGCGCACGACCGCCGCCGTCGACGGCCGGCATGTCCGTCACGCCGCGCTCCCAGTCGTCGAGCGCCCGGCGCAGCGCCGCGCTGGTCGCCCGCAGCGGCAGTCCCGAGCGTCGCCGCGTTGAGGTAGCCGCGGACCGCAGGGAAGGAGTCGGCGAGGGCGGGGCGGCCCTGCTGGGCAGGATGGCCGGACGAGGACATCGTCAGACGGTAGCTTCCACCGCTCGCGCCGCAGACCTCCTGGCACGGGCAGCGGCGAGGTGGCCGCGGCGTCGATCCGGCGCAAGGCGTCGAGCACGGCCTCGCGGCTGTCCGTCATCCAGAAGGGGGGCAGGGACGAGCGCAGGAAGCTGCCGTAGCGGGCGGTCGCGAGCCGGGAATCGAGGACGGCGACCACGCCGCGGTGACCGCCGAGCGGACCAGGCGGCCCGCGCCTTGCGCGAGCCGCAGCGCGGCATGGGTCGCCGCGACGCCCATGAAGCCGTTGCCGCCCGCGGCGGGCCAAGGCCAGCTGGCGGGCCGAGGCGAGCGGATCGTCCGGCCGCGGGAACGGGATCCGGTCGATGACCACGAGCTGGCAGGCCGAGCCGGGCACGTCGAGGGCAGCCCGGAGGAAGGGTGCCGAACAGGCAGGTCCGGGCGTCCCGGGCGAACTCGCGCACGAGGGTGGGCGTCGAGTCGTCGCCCTGGCACAGGATCGGCAGGTCGAGCCGCTCGCGCAGTTGCGCGGCGGCGAACTCGCGCCGCACGGGGGGAGGAGAACAGCCCAGGGTGCGGCCCCCGGACGCCTCGACAGCGCGGCGAGCTCGTCGAGCGCGGCCGCCGAGATGCCGTCCCGGCCGGGCGCGCGGCAGATGCCTGGCCAGATAAAGGATGCCCTGCCGTGGGTAGTCGAAGGGCTGCCGACGTCGAGGCCCCGGCGCCCCCCCCCCCCCCCCCCCCCCGCCCGGCGTGGCGCCTGCTCCCCCAACAGCCCGACCGAGCCGGCGGCCGCTTCGAAGCTGCCGCCAGGGCGAGCGTCGCCGAGGTGATCACGACGGTCCGCTCGGCGTAGAGGCGGTCGCCGCAGCAGGCCCGCGACGGACAGCGGCGCGAGTGCAGCGACGTCCGGCTGCCGCCGTCGCGGACGACGGAACCGGGCCGCCCAGCCGCGTCCGGCCCAGCGGCCCACCCTGCCCGAGGCCAGGCGCTCCGCGACGTCGAGGAGCTCGCCCAGCGCAGCCCGCGCCGCCTGGCGGCCGCCGTCGGCCGGCGGCCGGGGTCCACCCTTCAGCTCCGCTGAGCAGGTCGCGGGCGGCGTCCCGGAGGGCACCAGCGCCGGCGAGAGCGGCTCCGGCAACTCGGCGCCAGCCGGCCCTCGGGGAGCCTCGGCCAGCGCGCCCCCAGGTCGGCCGGCAGCGTCGTCCAGCCGTTGCGGTGGGCTTCACTCCGCCTGGCGGACCCGCTTCGACCCGGCGGCTCCACGATGCGGCACAGTGAGCTCGTCGGAGATCACCGAGGTGACCCGGTCGGCGAGCTCGTGCCCCTCGTCGACGCACCAGCAGGTCGTGCTCGGGCAGCATCTGCCGGCCCTCGAACGAGTCGATGGCGACGAAGGCGTGGTTCGTGACCACCACGTCGACGTCGTGCGCCCGCGCCCGGGCCGCTCGCTGAAGCACTCCGCGGCCATCGGGCAGCGCTGAGCGCCCCAGGCACTCGTGCGCACTGCACCGACACCTGGCGCCAGGCCCGCTCGCTGACCCCGGGGACGAGCTCGTCCCGGTCGCCGGTGGCCGTCGATCCCGCCCACTCGTGCAAGCGGGCGATCTCGCTGCCCAGCCGCCTGACCGCCGCCCGGACGCGCCGGGCCGCGGCCTGATCGGTGGCGCGGCGGCAGAGGTCGAACAGGATGTCGTCGTCGCTCCGGGAACCCGCCGAGGAGCTTCTGCCGGCAGAGGTCGTTGCGCCGGCCCTTGACCAGCTGCCAGGTCGGCCTGCGCCCCAGGAGCGGGGCCAGGGCCTCCGCGAGCCGGGGCAGGTCGCGGTCCACGATCTGGGCCTGCAGCGCCAGCGTGGCCGTCGAGACGACCACCGGCCCCGGTCGGCCGATCGCGTGCGCGATGGCGGGGACGAGGTAGGCCGCGACTTGCCGGTGCCTGTGCCCGGCCTGCACCAGCAGGTGCTCGCCCTGCGGCGGCCGCCTGGTCGACCGCGGCCGGCCATCGGCTGCTGGCCCGGCCGCGGTCGTGCCACCGACCGCCGTCACGGCAGCGTCGAGCAGGCCGCCGGTCTGCGCGGGCTCGCTCCCCTTTCCGCTCGGCACCGCGCCAGCCTAGCGGGCGCTACCCCGTCGGCGGCCGTCGTCCACACCCGCGGGCCCTGCGGAACGGCCTGAACCGAACACGGAGGGCACGACGTACTCGGGGTGAGCTCGTCCGCGGATGCCCACAGGTTCCGTTGTGACGCGTGCCGGCGGCCTCGTACACCGCCCGTGGGGTGGGGGTCGGACGGGCCGCAACCGGAGTGAGGTGAGACAGCGTGGTGGACCGGGCTCGAGACCGGGCGACGGGGCCTCACGCGGGGACGTGGCGTCGTACGCGGCTGGGGCGTCCTCGGCGGGGGGCGGAGCTGCGTACCGGTTGCGAGGAGCACCCTCGTCATCTGCGAGACCTGCGGCGGAGCAGCTGGGAGGAGCTTCCTGTCGGGTGGTCGCGATGTTGCCCGAGGTCCCGCCGCCCTGAAGGAGAGGGCTGACCGGCCAGGAGGTGAGGTTCAGCTCACGGCCGGTGCCACGGCGGCCGAACGGAGTTCCGCGGCGAGCGCCGGCCGACGTGCGCGTGCAGGCGGGTGCCGTCGGCGGCTTGCTCCTCCCGAGCACCTCGCCGTCCGTGTGCGCGCGGTGGACGAGGTCGCCGCGGTGGTAGGGGACGACGACGTCGACCTCCACGCGCGGGCGCGGCAGGCGGTCGGCGAGCAGCTCGACGCAGCGCGTCGATGCCCTCGCCGGTGCGGGCGGACGCGAAGATCGCGGCCGGGCTCGAGCCGCGCAGCGACGAGACGTCGTCATCGGCCGCGTCGGTCTTGTTGACCACGACGATCTCGGGCACGGACTGGCACCGACCTCGCCGATCACATCGCGCACGGCGGCGAGCTGCCCTTCCGGGTCGGGGTGCGCTGCCGTCGACCACGTGGAGGATCAGGTCGGAGTCGGCGACCTCCTCCAGCGTCGAACGGAACGCCTCGACGAGCTGGTGCGGCAGGTGGCGGACGAAGCCGACGGTGTCGGTCAGGGTGAACAGCCGCCCATCGCGGACCGGCCCGGCGGACGGTCGGGTCGAGCGTGGCGAACAGGGCGTCCTCGACGAGCACGCCGGCGTCCGGTGAGGCGGTTGAGAAGGCTGGACTTGCCGGCGTTGGTGTACCCGGCGATCGCGACCGACGGCACCGAATTACGCCGACGGTTCGCCGCTTGGTTTCGCGGGCCGGCTTCATATCCGACGATCTCGCCGGCGCAGCTTCGCCATCCGCGAGCGGATCCGGCGGCGGTCGAGCTCGATCTTCGTCTCACCGGGGCCGCGCGAGCCGATGCCGGCACCGCGCGGCCGACCCGGCCACCGGCCTGCCGGGACATCGACTCGCCCCAGCCGCGCAGTCGCGGCAGCAGGTAGTCGAGCTGCGCGAGTTCGACCTGCGCCTTGCCCTCCTTGCTCTTGGCGTGCTGGGCGAAGATATCGAGGATCAGCGCGGTCCGGTCGATGACCTTCACCTTGACGACGTCTTCGAGAGCGCGCCGCTGGCCGGGGTCAGCTCGGCGTCGCAGATCACGGTGTCGGCGCCGGGGCGGCGACGATGCCGGCAGCTCCTGCGCCTTGCCTTTCCGAAGTAGGTCGCCGCGTCCGGGTCGGCGCGCCGCTGCAGCAGCCGTCGAGCACGACGGTACCCGCGGTCTCGGCGAGCGCGGCGAGCTCCCGCATCGAGTTCTCGGCGCTGCAGCGATCCGCTCGGAACAGACGCCGATCAGCACGACGTGCTCGAGACGCAGCTGCCGGTACTCGACCTCGGTGACGTCCTCGAGTCGGTGGAGAGGCCCGAGACCCGGCGCAGCGCCGCGCGGTCCGCCAGGTCCAACTGGTCGCCGTCGTGCCTCGAGGTCGTCCGTCGAGCCGGCCACGCCGGCCCGATCGGAGCGGGCGGCGCCGGCGAGGCCGCACAGCAGGCCGCGTCAGCAAGGTCCGCGGCCTCGCCGTGTTCGCCGGTATGCCGCGCCAGGATGCGGCGCACGGCGGGGTGGCCGGTGGGGTCGGGTCGCACCTGCTCGTTCGCGGAGCTCCTCGGGCTGGGGGCTCGGCTGTCGGGGTGCGGTAAGGGATCGCGTTCATCAGCCTCCAGTCTTCTTCGTCAACACCCCCTCCGTCGACCGAGATTCCCGCTGACGGGTCCGTGGGGGGCGGGTTCTAGGGTGGCGGGATGCCGGACGAGGACCGCGAGCAGGGCCGCGTCCGCCGCACTACTTCTCCTCCCGGCCGGCGGGTGCGGCCCACCGGCGGAGAGCGTGCCGGTCGTCCTCGCCGGGCGGGAGCTCGAGGTGGTGACGGCCGGGCGGGGTGTTCAGTGCGAACCGGGTCGACCTGGGCACCCAGGTGCTGCTGAGGGAGGCGCCGCGGCCGCCCCTGACCGGCAACCTGCTCGACCTCGGCTGTGGCTGGGGGCCGCTCGCGCTCACGCTCGGGCTGCTGTCCCCGGCGGCAACGGTGTGGGCCGTCGACGTCAACGAGCGGGCTCTGGAGCTGACCGCCGAGACGCCCGTCGTGCCGGACTGCCCCGGGTGCGGGCGGTCCTGCCCGACGCGGTGCCGGCCGAGCTGGCCCTCGACGGGATCTGGTCGAACCCGCCCATCCGGATCGGGAAGGACGCCCTGCACGAGCTGCTGCTGCGCTGGCTGCCGCGGTTGCGTCCTGGGGCGCAGGCGCACCTCGTCGTCCAGCGGAACCTCGGCGGGGACTCGCTGCACGCCTGGCTCGCGGGAGCCCTCGAGGGCCGCGCGACGGTCGCGCGGGCGGCCAGCGCGAAGGGCTACCGGGTGCTGGCCGTCACCGCCGTGGGGGAGGCAGCCGGCTAGGGCAAGGTGTCGAGGACGCCGGCCGCCCCCAGGACCGCTGGGCCGGCGAGTTCCGCCGACGCGCCCGCAAGGGCATCGCCTTCGGGAAGGGTCACGCGCAGACGTCCGCCGGGCACGTCCACGTTCCAGACCGCCGGGCGCCGGCCCCGCCCCAGACCCGGGCGGCGATGACGGCCGCGACGACACCGGTGCCGCAGGACCGGGTCTCCCCCACCCCCCGCTCGTGCACCCGCATGGCCAGGTGCCCCACCGGGCGCTCGCGTCGTGCAACGGCACGACCAGCTCGACGTTCGTTCCCTGGTCGGCACGGGGGCGACGACGGGGGCGGTACGAAGATCAGCGACCGCGAGCTCGTCGGCGTCCGGCAGGGCGACCACGGTGTGCGGGTTGCCGACGTCCACGGACAGCGCCGGGAGCGGGGCGCCGGGAGCCTCGCGAGGGGCGGCGGTCAGCGACACCTCGCTGTCCGGCGCCCCGGCCGGCGGCGTCCGCGCCTCCGGGGACGAACCAGGGCCCCAGGTCGGTGACGAACTCCGCGCCCTCCCGACGGACCGTCTTGATGCCCGCCCGGGTGCCGATCCGGACGGCTGCGCCGTCCGGCAGATCGGCGAGCCCCGCGGCGGCAAGGTAGGCGGCGAAGACACGCGTGCCGTTGCCGCACATCTGCGCCGGGGAGCCGTCGGCGTTGCGGTAGTCCATGAACCACTCGACGTCCTGGCCGTGCCCGTCCGGGAGGGCGTCCGCGCGCACGACGCGGATCAGGCCGTCCCCGCCGATCCCCGACCGCCGGTCGCACAGGGCGGCGACCGTGGACGCGACAGCTCGAGCCGGCCGTCGGGGTCGTGCAGGAGCACGAAGTCGTTCTCGGTGCCGTGGCCCTTGACGAAACGGACGCCGGTCCGGGGGCTCTGGGTCACCGGGCCAGGGTAGAGGCGAGATCGATGACGCCCGGGCGACGAGGTCGGGATCGTCGGGGAGCCAGGTGACCCGGGGGTCGCGGCGGAACCACGACTCCTGCCGTCGGGCGTACCGGCGGGTGGCGGCGACCGTTTGTGCCCGCGCCTCGTCGTCGGTCAACTCGCCGGCGAGCAGGCGGAGCACCTGGGCATACCCCAGGGCCCGCGCCGCGGTACGGCCCCGGGACAGCCCCTCGGCGTCCAGCCGGCCCACCTCTTCGACCAGCCCGTCCCGCCACATCCGGTCCACCCGGGCCGCGATGCGCTCGTCGAGGACATCCCGGGGCACGTCCAGGCCGACCTGGACGGCGGGGCGTGCGTAGGCACCGGCGGGCAGGGTCGCCCGGAACGGGCGCCCGGTCAATGCCCCGACCTCCAGCGCGCGCACCACGCGCCGTCCGTTCGTCGGCAGGATGGCGGCGGCGGCAGCGGGATCGTCTCGGCGAGCCGGGCATGCAGTGCGGGCGCCCCGACGGTGGCCAGCTCGGCCTCGAGCCTCGCGCGCACCGAGGGGTCCGTCGGGGGGATCTCCAGCCCGTCGAGGACCGCCCGCACGTACAGGCCCGACCCCGCCGACGAGGACGGGGGCCGGCCTCGAGCGGCGACGTCGTCGAGCACAGCGGCGGCCGCCCGCTGGTAGCCCGCCACCGTGGCCTCCTGCGTCACGTCGAGGACGTCGAGCAGGTGGTGCGGCACCGCCCGCCGCTCCGCCGCGGTGGACTTGGCGGTGCCGACGTCCATGCCCCGGTAGAGCTGGAACGCGTCGGCGTTGACGACCTCGCCGCCCAGGGCCAGCGCGACCTCGACGGCTAGCGCGCTCTTGCCGCTCGCCGTCGGGCCGACGACGGCGACGACCGGCGGCGGGCCCACCGCCGGCTCAGGCGCGGCGGAGTGCGGGCATCCCGAGGGGGGGACGCCGACCCGAGGCCTTGGCGCTACGGGCGTTCCGACGCGTCGCCGGCGCGCGTGCGCCGGACGGCGAAGGGTCCGCCGGCGAGGACGCCGTCCGCGACCAGGTGGTGCGGCGCCCCGTAGGTGACCTGGACCGTGGCGACGTCGCCGGGGCGGGGAGGCGCGTCCGCGGCCAGGCCTTCGGAAGGGCGAAGTGGACGAGCCGGTTGTCGGGGGCGCGGCCGGAGAGGCGGGCGGTGGCGCCGTCCTTGCGGCCCTCGCCCTCGGCGACGAGGACCTCGAGCACGCGGCCCTCCTGCGGCGGTTCTCCTCCCAGGAGATCCGCTCCTGCAGGGCGACCAGCCGCTCGTAGCGCTCCTGGACGACGGCCTTCGGGCAGCTGGTCCGGCAGTCGCGGCGGGCGTCCCGGGGCGCTGGGAGTACTGGAACGTGAACGCCTGCGCGAAGCGGGACGGCGCTCGACCACGTCGAGGGTGGCCTGGAAGTCCTCCTCGGTCTCGCCGGGAAGCCGACGATGATGTCGGTGGACAGCGCGGCGTCGGGGATGGCGGCGCGGACCCGGTCGACGATGCCGAGGAAGCGCTCGGCGCCGGTAGGAGCGGCGCATCGCCTTGAGCACGCGGTCGGAGCCCGACTGCAGGGGCATGTGCAGCTGGGGCATCACGTTCGGCGTCTCGGCCATGGCCGCGAGGACGTCGTCGGTGAACGCGGCCGGGTGCGGGCTGGTGAAGCGGACCCGCTCGAGCCCGTCGACGGCGCCGACGGCGCGCAGCAGCTTGCCGAAGGCGCCGCGGTCGCCGAACTCGACGCCGTAGGTGTTGACGTTCTGCCCGAGCAGGGTCACCTCGATGGCGCCCTCGGCGACGAGCGCCTCGACCTCGGCGAGGACGTCGCCGGGGCGGCGGTCCTTCTCCTTGCCGCGCAGGCTCGGGACGATGCAGAAGGTGCAGGTGTTGTTGCAGCCCACGCTGATCGACACCCAGGCGGCGTAGGCCGACTCGCGCCGGGTGGGCAGCGTCGACGGGAAGACCTCGAGCGACTCGAGGATCTCGACCTGGGCCTCCTCGTTGTGCCGGGCGCGCTCGAGCAGCACCGGCAGCGAGCCGATGTTGTGGGTGCCGAAGACGACGTCGACCCAGGGCGCCTTGCGGACGATGACGTCGCGGTCCTTCTGCGCCAGGCAGCCGCCGACGGCGATCTGCATGCCCGGGCCGCGCGGCCTTGACCGGGCGCGAGGTGGCCGAGGTTGCCGTACAGCTTGTTGTCGGCGTTCTCGCGCACCGCGCAGGTGTTGAAGACGACGACGTCGGCCTGCGTCGCCGCCGGCGCGCGGACATAGCCGGCGTCCTCGAGCAGGCCGGAGAGCCGCTCGGAGTCGTGCACGTTCATCTGGCAGCCGAAGGTGCGCACCTCGTAGGTGCGGGCGGTGGCTGGAGCCGGCTCGGTCGCGGTGTCGATGGCTGTGTCGGTCGTCGTCATGGCGGTCCCAGCGCTACGTCGCCGCGGTGCGAGGCCCATGCCGCGCACCGCGGCGCCCGGCTGTCGGCAGACCGGGCGCCGCAGCGTGAGCGGTCAGCGGACGATCGGCGGGTTCGCATTGCGGACGAGCTCGATCGCCATCTGCGGGAACCATGCGCCCGCCGGCGGATCGACGATCTTCCGGACGGGATCGGTCGGCCCCGCCGTCCCGCGCGTGCACTGGCCGTCGGACTGGCCGGGCGTCTTGATCCACAGGAAGGCGTCGGCCAGCCGGTTGCCCGTTCGCGTGGTCGGGCGCAGACCCAGCCCGCGGTCGGGCGGGTTGCACCAGACCTCGGGGTCCAGGCCCGCCGGGTAGTTCGCCGGGCCGGCCCACGGTCCCTGGCCGTTGCGGCTGGTGTCGATGACGAAGTGAGCCTTCGGGACGGCGCCGCCGAGGTTGGCGGCGTACCACTCGTCGGTCTTGTACCAGGTGGACTCGTCGTTCGGGTCCGCCGGGTAGTACTGGCTGGCGCAGGACTTGAAGCGGTCGGTCTGCGGCCGCGTCGCCGGACGCGCGGTGGCGTAGGCGATGCACTCGGAGATCCAGGTGCCGTACTTCAGCTGGCGCGAGGTCGTCTGGAAGTTGGAGACGTTGAGGAAGAAGCCCCTCGCCCGCTGCACGCCGGCCTGGACCAGGCGCTGGGCGATGTCACCCACGCCGAGCCAGGCGCTGTGCGTGCCGTCGAGGTAGACCCTGGTCGCCGTGTGCCGGGCGAGCTGGTCGACGGCGCCGTTCAGCGCGCGGTACCGCTCCTGCGGGGTCGCCTCGGGCGCGTTGGGCTGGCACCACTCCTTGGTGCCGTTGATGTCGGTGTTGTTGGGGATGATGCCCAGGCTGTCGGGCTCGAGGATCACGATCGGCAGGACGGTTGCCGATGCCCGCGGCGAAGGCGCGGATCCAGGCGAGGTAGGCGTCGGTGTCGGTGGCGCCGCCAGCCGAGTACTGCGCGCAGTCGCGGAACGGGAGGTTGTAGGCGACGAGCACCGGGACGGCGTGCTGCCGCGCGGCGGCCTTGACGGTGTGGCGCACGGAGCGGCGGACCTCGGCCGGGGTGCCGCTGGTGAACCACACGGCCTGCGGGGTGGTGACCATGCGAGCGATGCCGACCGCGTCGCGCAGGTCGCCCTGGTGGACCAGGTCCTTGATCTGCTGGACCGAGCCGGGGGCGGGCGGGGGAACATAGAAGCGGGTGTCGCGAGCGGGCATGACCTGGCCGCAGGGGCGGCGGCAGCGGAGGGTGCCGCGGCCGCGAGGGCGCCGACGACGGCGAGCGCCGTGAGGACGCCGACGCGGATGTGCCAGGAACGAGGACGGGTCCGACTCAGAGACATCAGCGGCTCCGGGAGGTCGGGGACTCCGCGGGGAGCAGCGAGTCACCGCCCCCGCGCGATGCGCTTCCGACTCTTGGCCCTGCCTACAATGTGTCAAGAGCGGGACGTACCGGACAAACCGTCGAACTGGCGACTCACATCGGCGGGAGCTCGTCGAGGTCGATCCGGCTCGTCGGAGACGTCGTGCGCTTCGAGATCATCGGCGAGGCCGTCGTCCGCGGCGGCCAGTTCGCCCAGCGCCT
Organism: uncultured Actinomycetota bacterium; assembly: GCA_963786765.1. GTDB lineage: Bacteria > Actinomycetota > Actinomycetes > Actinomycetales > Kineosporiaceae > DATKNA01. Next base: position 240,093 of record CAWBAJ010000012.1, read on the forward strand.
CGCGGACCGCGCGGGCCGCCACGCCGCCCCCGTACCCCTTGCGCGCCAGCATCCCGAGGGCGCGCCTCGCCTGTCGCTCCCGCTCGGTCGGATCGGACAGCCGGGGACCGCCCGGCGGCGAGCCGGCGCCGGACGAGCTCGCGCGCGGTCTCGAGCTCGTCGCCGAGCTCGGGATCGTCGAGCGCCTCCTTGACGAGGTCGTCGTCCACGCCCCGCTGGCGCAGCTCGTAGGCCAGGGCGCGCCGGGCGAGCCCGCGACCCGTCTGCCGGGAACGGGCCCATTGCCGGGCGAACTCTGCGTCGTCGACGAGGCCGAGGTCCTCGAAGCGGTCGAGGGTGGCGTCGGCCACGTCGTCGGGCACGCCGCGCTGGGCGAGGGCGTCCGCGAGCTGGGCGCGGGTTCGGGGCGCCACCGTGAGCTTGCGCAGGAGGATCGAGCGGGCGACGTCCTCGGGGTCGGCGTCGGGGGTGAGGTCGGCAGGAGTGCCGGGCACCGGCGCGTCAAAGCCCCGGGGAACGGGCCGGCCGGCGGCGGCCCTGTGGGGTGGGGCCGCCGCCGGCCGGGTCACGCGACGGCATCGACTCGGTCAGAAGTCGACGCCGGGGCCCGTCGGGCGCGTCGAGCTTCGGGCCGACGCCGAGCTTCTCCTTGATGCGCTTCTCGATCTCGTTGGCGAGGTCGGGGTTGTCGCGCAGGAAGGACCGGGCGTTCTCCTTGCCCTGGCCGAGCTGGTCGCCCTCGTACGTGTACCAGGCACCGGACTTGCGGACGATCCCCTGCTCGACGCCCATGTCGATCAGGCCGCCCTCGCGGGAGATGCCGATGCCGTAGAGGATGTCGAACTCGGCCTGCTTGAACGGCGGGCTCACCTTGTTCTTGACGACCTTGACCCGGGTGCGCGACCCGACGGGCTCGGACCCGTCCTTGAGGGTCTCGATGCGGCGCACGTCGAGACGGATCGAGGCGTAGAACTTCAGCGCGCGACCACCCGTGGTGGTCTCGGGCGAGCCGAACATGACTCCGATCTTCTCCCGCAGCTGGTTGATGAAGATCGCTGTGGTGCCGGTGTTGTTGAGCGCACCGGTGATCTTGCGGAGGGCCTGGGACATGAGGCGCGCCTGAAGACCCACGTGGCTGTCGCCCATCTCGCCCTCGATCTCGGCGCGGGGTACGAGCGCCGCGACGGAGTCGATGACGATGACGTCGAGCGCACCCGAGCGGATCAGCATGTCCGCGATCTCGAGGGCCTGCTCGCCTGTGTCGGGCTGGGACACGAGCAGCGCGTCGGTATCGACACCGAGCTTCTTGGCGTACTCGGGGTCGAGTGCGTGCTCCGCGTCGATGAAGCCGGCGATGCCGCCGGCCCGCTGGGCGTTGGCGACGGCATGCAGCGCGACCGTCGTCTTGCCGGAGGACTCGGGGCCGAAGACCTCGACGACCCGGCCGCGGGGAAGGCCCCCGATGCCGAGCGCCACGTCGAGAGCGATCGAGCCGGTGGGGATGACCTCGATGGGCGGACGGACATCCTCCCCCAGGCGCATCACCGACCCCTTGCCGAACTGGCGGTCGATCTGCGCGAGAGCGGTCTCGAGCGCCTTCTCGCGGTCTGCGGGTGCGGGCATCTGGTCACCTCTGGAACGGGCGCTCACGGTGCGCCGTGCGGACGTTGTGGTCGGGGAGTTCGTCGCCGAAGGGCCGGCTGCTCGGGTCCTGGTCATCGCCGATGACGCTAGAGTCCCGCACCGACAGACGCGAGGATCGCGGCCGACCCTGTGGACGACGGGACGTTTCCCGACGCTGTGGACGACAGTAGTCCGAACAAATGTTCGACATGCCGCGACACGCCGGTTCAGGTGAGCAGCGTGCGCTCCAGCCGACGAGCCGCCAGGAGCGTGCCGACGACCCCCAGCGCCACGAGGTAGGCGACGTGCCCCAGCGTCGTCCACCCCGGTATCCCCAGGGCGAGCTCCCGGGTCAGGGCGACAGCCTGGTAGAGAGGCGTCAGCTGGACGATCCAGCGGATGGACTCCGGGTAGGTGGTCAACGGGTAGAACGTGGCGGAGAACAGGAACATCGGCAGCACGGCGAGCTGGACGAGGTCGAGATCCTTCCAGCTGCGCATGTACGTCGTCGCCGCCATTCCCGCTCCGGCGAACGCCAACCCGACCAACACCGCTGCGGGCAGCGTCAGCACGGCCCACCAGGTCGTCACGGCATGGGCCGCCGTCATGACGAGCAGGAACATCGCGGCGTAGACCGAGCCGCGCAGCAGGGCCCAGGTGACCTCGCCGACGGCGACGTCCCGGGGGCCGAGCGGCGTCGCGAGCACGGAGTCGTACAGCCGCGCGTACTGCAGCTTGAAGAAGACGTTGCCGGTCGTGTCGAACACGGCTCCGTTCATGGCGGATGCCGCGAGCAACGCCGGCGCCACGAAGACGGCGTAGTCGACGACGTGGCCGTCGCCCGCGTCGACCGGGCCCACCACGCTGCCGAGCCCGACGCCCAGGGAGAAGAGGTAGAAGACGGGCTCGAAGAACCCGCTGACCAGGACCGGCCAGGCATAGCGGAAGGCCCGGGTGTTGCGCTCGACCAGCATCCTCGCCATGCCTGCGCCCGCGGGCACGGGCACCGCCCGCGCCAGTCGTCCGGTCAGGTTGCTCACGTGACCAGCCGCTGCGTGAAGACGCGGACTGCGAGCCAGACCCCCGCGGCCACCCACAGCAGGAGATAGGCGCAGTGACCGGCGATCGCAAGCCAGTTCGGGTCCCCGAGCGTGAGCTGCCGGGCGGCGGTCGTCCCGTGCCACAGCGGAGTGATCCACGCGAGTGGCTGGATCCAGCCGGGCAGCTGGTCCACCGGGAAGAACGTGCCGGCGAAGAGGAACGCGGGCAGCACGCCGAAACGGAACAGCAGGGCGAAGTAGTAGTCGTTCTCCTGAGCCGCCGAGAAGGCCATCGTCGCGGGCGCGTGAGCCGCGCCGCAGAGCACGGCGACCAGCACGGCGACGATGGTCAGTGGTGAGGGCATCGCGCCCAGCAGGACGGCGACCAGAGTGAACGCCGCTGAGGCGATCGCAACTCGCAGCACGACGAACGCGGCCGTCCCCAGCACGAGGTCCACGGGTCCGAGCGGCGCCGCGAGCATGGCGTGGTACTGCCGCTGCCACTTCACCGCCCCCATGACCGGATAGCTCGATTCGCCGACGGCCGTCTGCATGGCTGTGGCGGCGAGCACGCCTGGAGCGATGAACTGCACGTACGGCACGCCGCCCAGCGCCGCGGTGCCGGACCGGTTCACCAGCGCGCCGAGCCCGAAGCCCATCGCTCCCAGGTAGAGCAGGGGCCCGAGGAAGTTCGAGATGGCGCTGCCCTGCCAATTGCGGCGGTAGAGCGACAGCCAGTGCAGCGTCGCCCGCCACCACAACGTCCCCGGACGCGGGGTGCGCGGCAGGACGGCGGCGGCTGCGGTCGGGACGGGCGTCGCGAGGCCGTCCATCCGTTCGCCAGTCATCAGTCCACCAGCGTGCGGCCGGTCAGCCGCAGGAAGACGTCCTCGAGGGTGGAGCGCCGCACCAGCACCGACAGCGGAAGCAGACCGCGCTGGGCCACGGCCTCCGCCGCCGCGTCCCCGTCGTCGGTGTAGACCAGCAGGCGGTCCGGCAGGACCTCGACCCGTTCACCGAGCCCCTCCACGGCGGCGGCCAGCGGGCTGTGGTCGTCGTCCGGGAACCGCAGCTCCAGCACCTCGCGGGTCGACCACTCAGCGATCAGCGCGCGCGGGCTGCCTTCGGCGACGATGCGGCCGCCGTCCATGACGACGAGGCGGTCGCACAGCTGCTCCGCCTCGTCCATGTAGTGAGTCGTCAGCACCAGGGTCACGCCCTGGCGCTTCAGCCGGAACAGCCGGTCCCAGAGCACGTGGCGGGCCTGCGGGTCGAGGCCTGTCGTCGGCTCGTCCAGCAGCAGGATCTCGGGATCGTTGACCAGCGAGCGGGCGATCGTCAGCCGACGCTTCATCCCGCCGGACAGAGGTTCCACCTTGCTGTCGGCGCGTTCGGTCAGCTGGGCGAAGTCGAGCAGCTCGTCGGCCTTCGCGGCTGCCGCCACCTTGGGGATGCCGAAGTACCGCGCGTAGACGATGAGGTTCTCGCGGACCGTGAGCTCCTCGTCCAGGGTGTCGCGCTGCGGAACCACCCCGAGGCGCGAGCGGATTCGTGACCCGTCCGTGCGTGGATCCAGGCCCAGCACCCGCAGGTCACCGCCGGACGGCGGGGAGACACAGCCGATCATCCGCATCGTGGAGGACTTGCCGGCGCCGTTCGGGCCGAGGAACCCGAAGGCCTCGCCGCGCTGGACGTCGACATCGATGCCGGCCACCGCGGTGAAGCCGCCGAAGCTCTTGGTCAGGCCACGGGCACGCACCAGTACGTCGCCGGGAGCCTCCGGCGTGCCGTCCCGCTCCATGCGCACCGCCGTCGCCATGCTCCGACCCTAACCAGGCTGCGAAGGCGCGCCCCAGGGAATTAGCGCCGGCGGCGGGGGCCCGCGGTGTCCCGGCCCCACCACCGCTCCGGGGGCACCTCGAGGTCGGCCGCCAGGGCGAGCCACACCTCGCGCGGCTCCTCCCCCGCGTCCAGCGCTTGCTCCGGGGTTCGGTGACCGAGCGCGCCGACGACGTGGTCCCGGACGAGGGTCCGGCCCTGGGCGCGGCCGAACTCGTCGTCGACCAGCGTCCAGAACTCGCTCATGCGCACCTGGCGAGCATGCCACGAGCGCTTCGCGCGGGATGCATGCGGCGTGGCTTCGACGGCGGCGTAGGGGTGCCTACTGCACATTGCACGGCTTTCCCTTGTTGTTGAGACCGGTGGAGACGTTCAGCCGGATCTCGGTGCCCTCGGGGAGGATCGCGCCGGCCGGATGGCTCTGCCCGACAACGGTGCCTGCCGGGCCGAGGCAGTGGTTGTCCTTGGATGCCGGACCGACGGTGAGCCCGGCGGCGCGCATCTCTGCGACGGCCTGGGCTTGAGTCATGCCGAGGACGTCAGGGACCTGGGCGTCCGTCGTCCAGGAGAAGGCGGTGCCGCCGGCAGCCAGGTTGGTGTCGGTCGCCGTCACCGTGACGACTTGGGCCGAGGGGCCTCCCGTCACCGGCACACCTGCGATGAGGCCGCTGGTGCTGCAGGTCAGCCCGTGCGGCAGGCTGTCCGCCGTCCACGCCACGGGTCCCGCTCCTCCACTGGCGAGAAGTTGGAGGGACACCGGGACGCCGAGCAGGCTCTGTTGGTCGCCGGGCCAGCTCACCTCTGGGGCATCGACGAGCGGCAGTGTGGGCCGCACTGTCATGGCAAGTGGTGCCCAGGAACCCCACTGGGCCGGGTCGGCGAGCAGGGTCGAGCGCACGAAGACCTGCCCGTCCGCGCTCGCGCCGTAAAGCCTCAGCAAGCCGGCTGGAGCGGCCATCGCGAGCCTGCGGATGGTGAAGCGCGCCCAGTCCTGGTCCAGATCCCGCCACGGCGACCATGTCGACGCGCCGGGGCTGGTCTGGCGGGTGCTCTGCACCCGGCCGTCGTCGTCGGTGAGGACGACCTCGACAAGGCCCCCCAGTGAGAGGCCGGCGGTGACCGCGGTAGCCGGGGCCCCGAGCGACTGCCAGGTGGAGCCGGTCCAGTTCCCGGGGCTGGCCTGGGCGATGGTCAGCACCGTGCCGGCGGCTGCCGAGATCGCGACAAGCACGACGCGCCCGGCTGCGTCGGTGCTGACGGCGATGTCGGTCATTGCGTCTCCGAGGTCGCCGAACGACTGCCACGGCTCGAGCTCATCGGGGTTGTCCGCGGCCTGACGTGTGTGCCACAGCGTGCCGCGCGGGGTGTCCGGGCCGGCGGGCGTGATGCCTTGCACCGCGAACAGCTCCAGGCGGCCGAGCCCGTTCCGTACCGCGGCGACCGCGGTGAACTGCCCGTCCACGGCCAGCCAGGGCGACCAGATTCCGGTCGGCGTCCGCCGCCGCCACCAGGGCCTTCCTTCGGCGCTGACGCCGAACAGGTGCACGGTGCCGTCAGAGTCCGTCACCAGGCAGATCGCGCGCAGCGCCCCGTCCAGCAGGACAGGGCTGCCGCCGTCGGCGCCGGCGATCCGGATCTGGTCGAGCCCGTCCACGGCCGCGGTGACCGCCGTCCCTCCGACCACGGCCACAGCCGCCAGGGGAGTGCCGAAGAGGGGAGGGTCCGGCAGCGTGAACGGCGCGGGCAGCACCAGGCGCACGTTGCGCTGGTCGGGCGTGCCCGGGTCGTCCAGCACGTTCCGGTCGCGTTCCTGCAGGTCGTTAGCGGCGATCTCGCGGGCCAGCGATGCCAGCACGGCGGGCTGGGCGATGTCGGCGTCGCGGAAGTCCAGGGGCGCGTCGATGTCGACCATCGTGGTGACGATCGACAGGGTGTCTCCACCGCTGACCAGCTCGAAAAGACGGCTCTGCGACGGGAAGTCGATCACGGACGAGGTGCCTACCTCGTAGAACCCGCCGTGCGGTCCGGTGAGCCAGGGCCTGAAGTGCCTCTCGATCACGTTCCTATGGCTGTGGCCGTTGACCAGGAGGACGACGTTGGGGTACCGCAGCAGTAGTCGCTCGAACGGTTCGGCGTTCTGCCGCAGAGACCGGATCGCGTGGTGGGAGTGGATGACGAACAGGACGTCGCGCACGCCCTCCTGCTCGACGATGACGGGCACGTCGTCGTCGCTGAGGTAGCGCCCGCTGCCGGCCTTCAGCTGGTCCTCCAGCCACAGGAACTGGTTCAGGTCGAGGTTGCCGGTGTCGTACCCGTCGCCGTCGGTGGTGTCCAGCACCAGGTGCCGAACGCGGTCGCCTGGCTTCCCCGGAACGACGTAGAAGGCGTCTTCACCCAAGGTGAAGCCATGCCCGACGGGCGTCCCATGTGTGTCGAAGTGGGCCGCGATGAACTCCGCCCGACTCACCAGGCGCCGGCGCGGGTCGGCAGGCACGAGGAGACCGGCGAAGCCGGCATTCGCCACGGCGTCGACGAGGTCGACCCAGTCGAGGTCCCAGCCGTCGGGCATGACGTCCGGCAACGGCTGCCCGAGCTGCGTGCGTTTGAAGTCGCTGACGGCGATCTCGCGCGCATCGAGACGGAGGACGTCTCCTGCGGAGTACCCGTGGACGACGCCGCCGGCTGTCATGTTTCCCTGGACGAGAGCGTCATGGTTGCCGTAACAGGCGAACCAGGGCATGCCCAGACCCGTGGCGGTGAACGGTTCACGGGTGATGAACGGAAGCTGGTCAACGGCCGGGTACCCGGCACGGAAGTAATTGTCGAGCCCGGGACCGTTGGGGTTGGACTGCTCGAACTTGAAGCTCGCGGGGTGCCAGTACTCGACCGGAAGCCCCAACGCGTCACTGGTGACGCTGTGGTCCTGGGTCGGTGAGCCGGAGTCGGCCGTGACGGTCTGGCCGTCGAGGATGTCGATGTACCACCGCACCTCGTTGGACTGACAGTTGTCGGCTCCGTCGCCGCTGACCATCGTGAAAGCGAACGGAAGCCCTGAGCGGGGCCCGCGGCCGACATTGCGCACAGCCCGGCAGATCGCGTCCGTGAGGAAGGGCGAAAGACACTCGTGGGGCCGGTAGGCGGAGTCGAACGGGTAGGACCTCCGGTGCGGTTCGCCGGGGTCGGCGTACCGGTCGAAGAACTCCACTCGCAAGGGCGACTGGTCGTCCGTGATGTGCAGATCCGTGATCTGTGCGAAAGAGGTCAGGGCGAACGTCACTGGTGGGGCTGTCTGGGAGAGGTCACGCACGTCCAGGTGCCGGATGACGTGCGGCTCCGGCGGTCCCGCCACGATCTTGGCGTAGTCGCCGTTGGCCGGGTCCCGCGGCCCGACCAGCACCGTGCCGCCCATCGTCGTCAGGGCCGCTGCCCCGCTGGCGCTCGCTGCGTCCATGACGCCCCCTGTCCGCGCGATGCGACTCTGCCGGTCGCACCGCGCGGTCGGCAGCACAACCATGATCGCGCCGCGCGCAGTCGGCGTACAGCCCCGCACGACGGCAACCGCGCAGAACTCAGCGCGCCGGCACGCCCGCCAAGGTGGTGGGATCGACTGGTGAGCAGTGCAAGCGGTCGAGCTACTGGCGGAGGTTCCCGGCGGCACAGGCGCACTGGCGTCCCGGCTCGGCCCCGGCCCGTCGTGGACGCGGTACGCAGGGGGACCGTGGCCGGAGCCGCACGACCCGGTGTTCGACTTCTCGACCACACACGCCGGTTGGGAGTGGCTCGACGACTACGCGGGCGAGGCCACCGCAGATCTGGTCCGCCTGCGCGGCACGAGCGAGAAAGTCATCGGACATGCGGACTGGTACGCGGGCAATCTCCGCTTCGCCGACGATCGCGTAGTCGCCGCATTCGACTGGCAGCTGTTCACCGAACACGAACCCGTGATCGTGGGCCTGTCCGCCGGTGGGTACCTCGCGAACGCGGCGCCCAGCCCGGCGGACGTCGCCGCCTACCTCACCGACTACCACCGCGCTCGCCCGCTGGGCGACCACGGCTGGCCGGCGGCCGCCGCCGCAGCGCGCTGGATGCTGGCCTTCAATGCTCGCTGCGACCTGGCGCTCCTGGAGGGCCCACCCGCACGGAATTCGCCGCTTGACAGGCTCTCGACCGCCCGGGATGACTACCGTCTTCTGAACCGTTGACGAGGCCACCGCCGATCCTCGGAAGCGAGGACACGAAGCATCTTCCAGGAAACGAGCGACGACGATGCGCAGCAAGGAGAAGGAGTTCGGCCGCATCGGGCTGGGAACAGCACCGCTGGCCTTCTCCGGCCGTCCCGCGGATGACGGCGTCAAGGTGACCCTGGCCGCGTTGGAGTCGGGCGTGCGACTGATCGACACGGCACTCGCGTACACCCGCCCCGGCATCGAATCCTTCGCCGAAGCCGTCGTAGCCGGAGCGCTGCGCGAGTGGCGCGGCGAGCAGCCCATCGTCGCAACGAAGGGCGGCCATTGGCGCGACGGCGTCGATTTCCCCGTGGACGGCCGGCCCTCGACGCTCCGGCGCCACTGCGAGATCAGCCTGCGGACCCTCGGCGTCCAGCGCATCGACCTCTATCAGCTGCACCATGTCGACCCGGACGTGCCGCTGGCCGAGAGCGTCGGCGCGCTCGCGTGTTTGCGAGACGAAGGCAAGGTCGCCGCGATCGGGCTGTCGAACGTGACGATCGCCCAGCTTCAGGACGCCCGAACGGTCGCGTCGATCGCGAGCGTGCAGAACCAGCTGTCGTTCGCGGTCAGGGACGACCTCTCCATGGTCGAGTACTGCACCCGGCAAGGCATCCGGTATCTCGCCTACATGCCGCTCGGCGGTCCCGGCGCGATCGCCGGCCGTGCGTTCGCCCCACTGCGGTCCCTCGCCGCCCGCACCAGCACGAGCGCCCACCGCCTGGCCGCCGCGTGGGTGCTCGCGCAGTCGGACGCCGTGGTCGCCCTCGTCGGCGCCACCCGTCCCGCATCGATCCGCGACTCGGCGGCAGCTGTACCGCTCTCAGAGGAGCTGCTCGCCGAACTCGGCTGACGTCGTGTGCAACTGCTCAGTTCGTGTTCACGTTCAGGCGCCGCGCGGGCGCGGTAGCAACCGACGTGGGACGGCGCGAGCGCGGCTCTTCCGCGGATCCGATTGGAGGCGCTTCATGGCCCTCGGTTCGGTTGTTGCCCGGGTGGTGATCGGCGTTGCGGAGCAGGCGGCGGCTGCAGTCGATCCAGCGCGGGGGCCTGACCCAGGGGATGGAGTCGCGCATCTGGATCTCCCAGGTTTCTTGGTGCACTTCGGTGTGGTGCCGGCCGCAGACGAGAGCCAGATTGCTCAGGTCTGTCGGTCCGCCGCGGGTCCACCACTGCACGTGGTGGGCGTCTCAGGCGTCGCCGGGCACGGTGCAGCCCCGGATGACGCAGCCGCCGTCGCGGGCGAGCAGCGCGGTCTTCTGGGCGGGGGTGGCCAGGCGTTGGCTGCGGCCGAGGTCGAGCAGGGCGCCGTTCGGGGCGAGCAGCGCCGCGCGGATGGTGGCGTTGCATCCGAGCAGTTCCAGGGTGCCGGGGTCGACCAGGCCGGCGTGCTCGACCCGGGCCGGTGTTCCGTACGGCGACAGGACTCGCCCCACCCACCCGGCCAGGCCGGGGTGCCGCGGTTCCCGCCGCAGTCACACTCGTCTCGAGGGCCGCCATCACCGGCTGGCGCTGATTGTCCGGGGAGCGCTTGACCGCACTGTTCTTGCGCACGTCGTTCTTGCGGTGGCGGCGATTCCGACGGCACGCGTTCGTGGACCGCGTCGTTTCCGACAGGTTCGTTCTCGACGGGTTCGTTCTCGACGGACTCTTGGGTGGCTGGTGCTTTGTCGGGAGGTTCTCCTTCTTGTCGACCGCGGGTCCGGAGCCGGTGGCGGAGCCAGCCGGTGGAGTCGGCGTCAAGGTCGACCGGCAGGGTGTCGGGGCGGTGGGCCCAGGCGCGGCGACGTGTTCGATCCCGGCGACCACCACGATCTCCGCGCACGGGTAGGGCGCGGTCAGCGCCCCGGGCTGGCGCAGCACGACTGTCTCGCCCTCACCCGGCGGTGGCTCCACCAGGGACTCGTCCGGTAAGTCCAGCGAGTGATCGGGCGGCCCGTCCGGCGGCTGGTCCGGCTGGTTCGGCAGCTGGTTCGGCTGGGCGCGGTCTGCGTCCCGGTCCTCGGGGTCGCGCCCGCGCCGGAACCCGCCCACCGCGCCGGTGCCGCCGGTGCCGGCGGTGGCGGGGTCGGTGAGGCCGTCGCTGCTCCGGTGCTGGTGGTCGGGCTGGTGGTCGGGCAGGTGGTCGGGCAGGGTGAGGCCGGTCTTGGCGAGGGCGATGGTGATGATGTCGTCGACGGCGTCGATCTGCCGGGCGCCCAGGGCGCGGTTGTCGGGGATGGCGTGTTCGACGCCGTCGGCGTCGATCGCCTTGCCCGGACGCGGCGCGGAGAACGCGGCCAGGGCCCGCTTGATCCGCAGTCCCTGTTCGGGTCCGCATTCGAACCGGGCCCGCCAGGTCCCGTCGGGCAGCTGGGACATGTGCAGGTAGCGCCGCTCGTGCGCGCCCTTGGGGTCGGCCGGGTTCAGGGTGCGCACGATCCGAGCCGCGATCGCCTCCAACTCGGTCACGCTAAGCCGCGGGCGTAGTGCGACAGCAGCACGTCGACCACCCGGATCAGCCGGACCCGGGTGGTGAACGCTCCACTCAGGCTCGCCAGCGCCTCCCGCAACCCCGCGAGCACCTCGTCCGCGCCGGGGTCAGGACGGTCGCCGTCGGCGTCGGTGCCCGGGTCGGGGGCCTGGCAGTCCATCAGCAGCTCCCGCACCCTCGCGCCGAGGTCACGGTGGGCGCGGACGACCACCTCCACGTGCGCACCGCTGACGTCCCCGGCGGCGAACGCGGCGCCGACCGCGGGCAGGTCCCCACCCTCCGGCCGCAACAGCGACGCCCACACCCCGTCCCTCCGGGCGGTCCCGCGGCGCTGCCCCAGCACGTGCTGGCCGAACACCGCCCCCGCGTCCCCCACCTTCGCCTTCGGGATCACGTCATCGCGGGCATCCATCGCCGCCAACACACCGAGCCGCCCTGCGGCGACCTGGGCGGTGAACCGCTCCCACACCTCGCCCAGGGCCCGCACCTCCTCGGGGGCCAGGGCCGCGTGGCGTACCGACTGAAGGTCGGCAAGACCGTCCAGAACGGCCGTAGCGGAGGCTGCCGCGACCGGCGGCAACACCGCCAGCAGCTCATCAATCCCCCGAACCCCCATGGAAAGACCCTAAACCCCACCACCGACACACCCCGGCCCCGGCAAACACCCCCGCCCGACTATTTTCCGTCACCCCTCAGCCACCTACCGCCACCCCAGGAAAGACCAGCCCTCGGTTTTCCACACCCCACGCGGACGTCCACAACCGCGAACATCAAGAAATCGCGCGGGCGACGCGGACACTGTGGCCCGCCGCGACGAAGGCCGGCCGAAACCTGCCGGCCCACGGACCCGGCGCGTGCGCCCAGGTGCGGCCCCGGCACGGTTCGGGGCCGGGCACGGTAGGCACTCGTCGACCCACGGGCGACCTCCGGGAAGCGCGTGTGTCGGTGCCGGGAGGGACAATCCGAACATGGCTCCCCCGCGCTCCCCGTCCGCCCCCGGCCCCCAGCCCGGGGCGGTGCTGGAGCGCTTCTCCCCCGCCACCAGGGCCTGGTTCACGCAGGCGTTCGACGCGCCGACTCCCGCCCAGGTCGGAGCGTGGGACGCCGTCAGCCGAGGCGAGCACGCCCTGGTCGTGGCACCCACCGGGTCGGGCAAGACGCTGGCGGCCTTCTTGTGGGCCCTCGACCGCTTGGCGGCCACCCCGCCGCCCGCGGGGGCAGCGGAGCGCTGCAGAGTGCTCTACGTCTCCCCGCTCAAGGCGCTAGCCGTCGACGTGGAGCGCAACCTTCGGGCACCTCTCGCCGGCATCCGCCAGGCGGCGACCCGGCTCGGCCTGCCGGTGCCCGAGGTGCGGGTGGGCCTCCGCTCCGGCGACACCCCCGCCGACGAGCGGCGCTCGTTGGCCCGCACCCCTCCGGACGTGCTGATCACCACGCCGGAGTCGCTCTTCCTCCTGCTGACGTCGCAGGCGCGGGCGTCGCTGGCCGGCGTCGAGACGATCATTCTCGACGAGGTCCACGCGCTCGCCGGTTCGAAACGAGGTGCGCACCTCGCGCTGTCGCTGGAACGGCTCGACGCTCTGCTGCCCCAGCCCGCGCAGCGGGTCGGCCTGTCGGCGACGGTACGGCCCGTGGAGGACGTGGCCCGATGGCTCGGCGGTGCAGGCGATATGCCCGTGCGCATCGTGCAGCCGCCGGCGAACAAGGTGTTCGATCTGCAGGTCGTCGTCCCGGTGCCCGACATGGCGGAGCTCGACGCGGGTGCTCCCGGGAGCCAGGGCGTCGCGGAAGGCCCGCCGGGGCCGGGCGGCGCCGAGCCCGACCTGCTCGACCTCACGGGCAACGCCGCCGGCAGCCCCCGCCGCCCGTCCATCTGGCCGCACGTCGAGGAGCGTGTGGTCGACCTGGTCGCCGCCCACCACTCCACACTCGTGTTCGCGAACTCGCGCCGGCTCGCCGAGCGGCTCACCGCGCGATTGAACGAGGTCTGGCACGAGCGGCTCGAGAGCGAGCTGCCCGAGCCCGGTGAGGTCGTCCCCGCCGAGCTGATGGCTCAGGCGGGCGCATCGACGGGCGCGCCCGCCGTCCTCGCTCGCGCCCACCACGGATCGGTGAGCAAGGAGCAGCGGGCGCTCATCGAGGGCGAGCTCAAGGCCGGTCGGCTGCCCGCGGTCGTGGCCACCTCGAGCCTCGAGCTCGGCATCGACATGGGCGCGGTCGACCTCGTCGTCCAAGTCGAGTCGCCGCCGAGCGTCGCCAGCGGCCTGCAACGCGTCGGCCGAGCGGGGCACCAGGTCGGCGCCGTGTCCCGGGGGGTCCTCTTCCCCAAGTACCGCAGCGATCTCGTGCAGACCGCGGTAGTGGTCGAACGGATGCGTGACGGCCGGATCGAGGCGCTCCGGGTGCCCGCCAACCCACTCGACGTCCTCGCGCAGCAGATCGTCGCGATGGTGGCGATGGAGCCTTGGACGGTCGACGAGCTCGAGCGCGCGGTGAAGCGTGCCGCGCCCTTCGCGACGCTCGGGCGTGGCGTGCTCGAGGCCGTGCTCGACATGTTGTCCGGCAGGTATCCCAGCGACGAGTTCGCCGAGCTCCGGCCCCGCCTGGTGTGGGACAGGCTCAGCGGCACTCTGACCGGGCGCCCGGGCGCGCAGCGGCTCGCAGTCACCAGCGGCGGCACCATCCCCGATCGTGGCCTCTTCGGCGTCTTCCTCGCCGGCGGCGACGAGGCCCGGCGGGGAGCGGGCCGCCGCGTCGGAGAGCTCGACGAAGAGATGGTGTACGAGTCGCGGGTCGGCGACGTGTTCACGCTCGGCTCCTCGTCCTGGCGGATCGAGGAGATCACCCACGACCGCGTGCTCGTCACGCCCGCTCCCGGACAGCCGGGAAAGTTGCCCTTCTGGCACGGTGACGCCCAGGGTCGGCCCGCCGAACTGGGGCGCGCCCTCGGCGCCTTCCTGCGCGAGCTCGGGCGGATGACCGACGATGCGGCCCGGGCCCGATCCCGCGCCGCCGGTCTCGACGACTGGGCGGCCGACAACCTCGTCGCCTACATCCGGGAGCAGCAGCAGGCCACCAAGCATCTCCCGGACGACCGCACCCTGGTCGTCGAACGGTTCCGCGACGAGCTCGGCGACTGGCGGGTCGTGGTGCACTCCCCCTTCGGCGGCCAGGTGCACGCCCCGTGGGCCCTGGCGGTCGTCGCGCGCTTCCGGGCCCGGTTCGGGGTCGACGTGCAGGCCATGCACGGTGACGACGGGCTGGTCCTACGCCTGCCGGACGTCGAGACCGACGACGGCCGCGCCCCCGACGTCGCCGACCTGGTGCTCCTCGACCCGGACGACGTCGAGGAGCTCGTGACGACCGAGCTCGGCGGCTCGGCGCTGTTCGCGGCCCGGTTCCGCGAGTGCGCGGCGAGGGCCCTGCTGCTGCCCCGGCGCACTCCGGGCAAGCGCCAGCCGCTGTGGCAGCAGCGGCAGCGTGCGGCGCAGTTGCTGCAGGTGGCGAGCCAGTACGGCAGCTTCCCGATCGTGCTCGAGACCGTCCGCGAGTGCCTGCAGGACGTCTTCGACGTCCCCGGGCTCGTCGCGCTGATGCGCGAGGTGCAGTCGCGCGCCGTCCGCCTGGTCGAGGTCGAGACCCCGCAGCCGTCGCCCTTCGCACGGAGCCTGCTGTTCGGCTACGTCGCGCAGTTCCTGTACGAGGGTGATGCGCCGCTGGCCGAACGCCGCGCCGCCGCGCTCGCACTGGACCCCGGCCTGCTCGCGGAGCTCCTCGGCCGCGGCGAGGGTGCGTCGCTGCGCGACCTGCTCGACCCCGCCGCGCTCACCCGGACCGAGGCGGAACTTCAGCGACTGTGGCCCGAGCGGCGACTGCGCGGCGCGGAGGGCGTCGCCGACCTGCTGCGTCTCCTGGGTCCGCTGGACGCGCCGGAGGTCGCATCCCGGGTCAAGGTGGGCCCGGACGACGACGAGCCCGCGCCGGTCGACGTCGCGCTCAGCTGGCTCGAGGCGCTCGAGTCGGCGCGGCGCGTCATCAGGGTGCGGATCGCGGGCGTTCAGCGATGGGCCGCGGTCGAGGACGCCGGGCGCCTCCAGGACGCGCTCGGCACCCCCCTGCCCGTCGGCGTCGCGGAAGCGTTCACCGAACCTGTGCCCGATCCGGTCGGTGACCTGCTCGCCCGCCATGCCCGGACGCACGGGCCGTTCGGAGCCGCCCAGGTCGCTACCAGATTCGGGCTGGGCGCTGCCGTCGTGACCGAGGGCCTGCGCCGGCTGGTCGCATCCGGCCGGCTGATCGAGGGTGAGCTGCGTCCGGTGGAGTCCGGCGGCGGGCACGGCACGGACTGGTGCGACGTCGAGGTGCTCCGAACGATCCGGCGGCGCTCCTTGGCGTCCCTGCGCGCCGAGGTCGAGCCGGTTCCGGCGCGCGACCTGGCCCGGTTCCTGCCCGCCTGGCAGGGCGTGGGTTCACCCGTTCGCGGCACCGAGGGATTGCTCCGAGCCGTCGAGCAGCTCGCCGGCGCGGTGGTCCCAGCCAGCGCGCTCGAGACGCTCGTGCTGCCGGCTCGGGTCCCCGGCTACACCCCGGCACTGCTCGACGAGCTGACGGCGGCGGGCGAGGTCGTGTGGTCGGGGCACGGCTCCTTGCCGGGCGACGACGGCTGGGTTTCCCTGCACCCTGCCGATCTCGCCCCGTTGACCCTGCCCGATCCCGACCCCGAGTTCGAGCCGGGGGATCTGCACCGTGCCGTGCTCGACACGCTCGCCGGTGGAGGCGCCTACTTCTTCCGGCCGCTCTCCGACGCGGTCGGCGCGACGCTCGGCGCACAGGACGACGCCGACGTGTCCGACGCCCTGTGGGAGCTCGCGTGGGCGGGGCTGCTGACCAACGACACTCTCGCGCCCCTGCGGGCGCGATTGTCGGGTGGTCGCGTCGCGCACCGGGCTCGGCCGGCCGCGCCCCGCGCCCGCTACGGCCGCTCCTCGCCGCTGCGCGGTCTGCGGGGCACTGTCGGCAGGCCTAGTCTGCCCGCCCGCTCCGGGCCGCCGGTGGCTGCCGGGCGCTGGGCGTTGCTTCCGGAGCGCGAGGGCGACGCCACGGTGCGGGCGCACGCCATCGCCGAGATGCTGCTCGAACGCCACGGCGTGGTCACCCGGGGCGCGGCCGTCGGCGAGCGGGTGCCGGGCGGGTTCGCGGCCGCCTACCGGGTGCTGTCCGCCTTCGAGGACGCCGGCCGGGTGCGGCGCGGCTACTTCGTCGAGGGGCTCGGCGCCTCCCAGTTCGCCACGACCGGCGCGGTCGACCGGCTGCGGGCCTCAGCACGGCCGCTCGGGGACGAGAACCAGCCCGCCGGGCGCACCGTCGTCCTGGCGGCCGCGGACTCCGCCAACCCCTACGGCGCGGCGCTGACCTGGCCCGACCGTCCCGACCGGGCCGACGACGGCCGCGAGGGGCGCACTGCCCACAAGCCGGGGCGCAAGGCCGGGGCCCTCGTCGTCCTTGTCGACGGCGAACTCGTCCTCTACGTGGAGCGCGGCGGTCGGTCGTTGCTCTCCTGGACCGACGACCCGGCGATCCTCCAGGCCGCGGCCGACGCGCTGGCGCTGTCGGTCCGTGACGGGGCACTTGGGCGGCTGACCGTGGAGCGCGCCGACGGCGAGACCCTGTTGTCGGCGGACCACCCGCTGGCCGTCGCGCTGGCTGCCGCAGGCTTCCACGCCACTCCGCGCGGGCTGCGGATCCGCGCATGACGAGGCATCCGTCACAACCGCCACCGACCCGGCGAGGGTGTGGCGTGTGGCGCGAGTAACGTCCAGCAAGTAAGACTGCGGGTCCGGCTCCGGAGCCGGGGTTCCGGCTCCTGCAGCCGGGTTCCGGTGCCAGCGGCGCTGGTAAGGACGTCCACGGCGTGGTGGAGGGTGCTCGATGGAGGGACAGGAGCAGCACATCGCTGCTGCGCGAAAGGCGGCCCGCGACTTGGCCGCCGCGGTCCAGGGCCTGGCCCGGTACTACCCGAACTCGGTCGACCACCGCCGCCTGGCTGAGGACACATCGCGGATCGTCGTCGACCTCGACCTCTTGGTGGGGATCCGGCGCGTGCCCACGCCGGCCCAGATGGAGGTCATTGCGGACGGCGAGTACCCGGCCAACCTCTTCGAGGGGGCCGAGGACGAGGGCCTGGGCCCTCGACGCCGATGACGGTCTCACCGCCGAGGGACCCGGCCGAGCGTCGTCCCGCCCCCGCCAGCGCCGGCACCTGGACGACGCGCACGGCACCCGCCACCATCGCTGCCCGCACCCTGCGCCTCGAAGCCTGGTGGACCGGTCCCCTGCTGACGGGCGTCGTCCTGCTGGCGTTCATCCTCTACGCGACCTTCCGAGCCTTCGAGAACGCCTACTACTACGCCGCGCCATACCTCTCGCCGTTCTACTCCCCGTGCCTCGCGACGAACTGCGTGCCCGGCACCAGCGACCTCGGCACGGTCGTGGGCGACTGGTGGAAGCTGTCCCCGGCCCTGCTCATCCTGGTCTTCCCGCTGGGGTTCCGGATGACGTGCTACTACTACCGCAAGGCCTACTACCGGACGTTCTGGCTCTCGCCGCCGGGGTGCGCCGTCGCGGAACCGCACAAGCGGTACACCGGCGAGACCCGGTTCCCGCTGATCATTCAGAACGCGCACCGGTGGTTCTTCTACATCGGACTGATCTTCAACGTGATCCTCACCTGGGACGCGATCCTCGGCTTCCGCAACCCGCAGGGCGAGTGGGGACACATGGGCGTCGGAACCCTGGTGCTGCTGACGAACGCCGCCCTGCTGTGGTTGTACTCGCTCTCGTGCCACTCGTGCCGGCACGCGATCGGCGGCCGGCTGACCCACTTCTCCCGTCACCCGCTCCGCTACCGGGCGTGGACCTTCGTGTCGAAACTCAACGCGTACCACGCCCGCTTCGCCTGGGTCTCGCTGTTCGGCGTCGCCCTGGCGGATCTCTACGTCCGGTCCGTCGCATCCGGCGCGATCAGCGACATCACGTTCTTCTGATGGGTTCTAGAGGCTGACAAGGATTCGATGGTCATGACCGAGACCGAACGGCACTCCTACGACGTCGTCGTCATCGGCGCGGGCGGTGCCGGACTCCGGGCGGCGATCGAGGCGCGCGCGCAAGGCAAGCGGACCGCGGTGATCTGCAAGTCGCTGTTCGGCAAGGCACACACCGTGATGGCCGAGGGCGGCATCGCCGCCTCGATGGGCAACGTCAACAGCAACGACAACTGGCAGGTGCACTTCCGGGACACCATGCGCGGCGGCAAGTTCCTCAACCACTGGCGGATGGCCGAACTGCACGCAAGGGAGGCGCCCGACCGGGTCTGGGAGCTCGAGACCTGGGGCGCCCTCTTCGACCGCACCAAGGACGGCCGGATCAGCCAGCGGAATTTCGGCGGCCACGAGTACCCGCGGCTCGCGCACGTCGGCGACCGGACCGGGCTCGAGCTCATTCGCACCCTCCAGCAGAAGATCGTCTCTCTGCAGCAGGAGGACGAGCGCGAACTCGGGGACCCCGAGGCCCGGATCAAGGTCTTCGCCGAGTGCACGGTCACCCGGCTGCTCCTGGATGACGGCCGGATCGCCGGGGCCTTCGGCTACTGGCGTGAGAGCGGGCGCTTCGTGGTCTTCGACGCTCCCGCCGTCGTGCTGGCCACCGGCGGGATAGGCAAGTCCTTCAAGGTGACGAGCAATTCCTGGGAGTACACCGGCGACGGCCACGCCCTCGCGCTCCAGGCCGGCGCGACGCTGGTCAACATGGAGTTCGTCCAGTTCCACCCCACCGGCATGGTCTGGCCGCCGAGCGTCAAGGGGATCCTCGTCACCGAGTCCGTCCGCGGCGACGGGGGCGTCCTGACGAACTCGGAGGGCAAGCGGTTCATGTTCGACTACGTGCCCGACGTGTTCCGCACCAAGTACGCCGAGTCCGAGGACGAGGGCGACCGGTGGTACGACGACCAGTCGAACAACCGGCGCCCACCCGAGCTCCTACCGCGCGACGAGGTGGCCCGCGCCATCAACTCCGAGGTCAAGGCCGGCCGCGGCTCTCCCCACGGCGGTGTCTTCCTCGACGTCAGCAAGCGGCTGCCGGCCGACGTGATCCGCCGCAAGCTCCCGTCGATGTACCACCAGTTCAAGGAGCTGGCGGACGTCGACATCACGGGGGAACCGATGGAGGTCGGTCCGACCTGTCACTACGTGATGGGCGGAGTCGAGGTCGACCCGGACACGGCCGCGTCGATCGTGCCCGGGCTGTTCGCGGCGGGCGAGGTCGCCGGCGGTATGCACGGCTCGAACCGGCTCGGCGGCAACTCCCTGTCGGACCTGCTCGTCTTCGGACGCCGCGCGGGGCTGGGGGCCAGCGCGTACGTCGACGGGCTCGGCGCGGACCGCACCCGGCCGACCGTGCGCGACGGCGATGTCTCGGCGGCGGCCGCCTCGGCGCTCGCTCCCTTCGAGGGCAGCGTCGACGGGAAGGCGGACGGGCACGAGAACCCGTACACGCTGCACCAGGAGCTGCAGCAGACGATGAACGACCTCGTCGGCATCATCCGGCGCGAGGAGGAGATGCTCGAAGCCCTCGCCCGCCTCGAGCAGCTCAAGAAGCGCGTGCCGGCCGTCGTCGTGGAGGGGAACCGCCAGTTCAACCCCGGTTGGCACCTGGCCCTGGACCTGCGGAACATGCTCCTGGTCTCGGAGTCGGTGGCGCGCGCCGCCGTCGAGCGGCAGGAGAGCCGCGGGGGTCACACCCGCGACGACTACCCCGAGGCGAGCCGGGAGTGGCGCGCCGTCAACATCGTCTGCGCTCTCGACCGCGATCTCGCCGCGGACGGGACCGGTTCGATCGCCATCCGGCGTCAGCCGCTGCCGGTGATGCCACCGGAGCTCCTGGGCCTGTTCGAGCGGGACGAGCTTTCCAAGTACATGACGGACGCCGAGCTGGAAGGGCTGCCGAAGGCCGCCGGCTCCGAAGCGGAAGCGGTGCGATGACGAGGATCCAGGTCTGGCGCGGCGACGAGACCGGCGGGAAGCTGCGCCTCTACGACGTCGAGGTCAACGAGGGCGAGGTCGTGCTCGACGTCGTCCACCGGCTGCAGGCGACGCAGGCGCCGGACCTCGCCGTGCGCTGGAACTGCAAGGCCGGCAAGTGCGGGTCGTGCAGTGCGGAGGTGAACGGCCGGCCGCGGCTCATGTGCATGACCCGGATGAACACCTTCGATCCGGCCGAGGTCCTCATCATCACGCCGTTGCGGGGCTTTCCCGTGATCAAGGACCTGGTCACGGACGTGTCGTACAACTACGCGAAGGCGCGTGCGGTCCCGTCGTTCGTGCCGCCGCCCGACCTGGCCCCCGGCGAGTACCGCATGCAGCAGGTCGACGTCGACCGCAGCCAGGAGTTCCGCAAGTGCATCGAGTGCTTCCTCTGCCAGAACACCTGCCACGTGGTCCGCGACCACGACGAGAACAAGCAGGCGTTCGCCGGGCCCCGGTTCTTCGCCCGGATCGCCGAACTCGACATGCACCCGCTGGACGCGGCGCCGGAGAACGCGCGCAAGCGGGAGGCGCAGGAGGACTTCGGGCTCGGGATGTGCAACATCACGAAGTGCTGCACCGAGGTGTGCCCAGAAGGCATCAAGATCACGGATAACGCCATCATCCCGATGAAGGAGCGGGTGGCCGACGTCAAGTACGACCCGGTGCGCTGGATCGCCTCGACCATCAGGCGCAGGCGGCCGTCCGACGTCTGACCGCCGCGGCGCCGGGGTCCCTCGGCATGATGACGCCGGCTGGGGCACAGTGGGACAGTGCCGGAAGGTGACGTCGCCTGGCGGGTGTCGCGGCGGCTGGACTCCGCCCTGCGGAACCGCGTCCTCGTGCGCAGCGACCTCCGCTGGCCCTCCCTTGCCACCGTGGACCTGCGCGGCCGGCGCGTCCTGGAGTGCACCAGCCGGGGCAAGCACATCCTCACGCGCCTCGAGGCCGCGAACGGCGACCCCGCGCTGACCCTGCACAGTCACCTCCGCATGGAGGGCTCCTGGCACGTGCACCGGACCGGCGAGCCGTGGTCCGGGGGCCGCAGCGAGACCTTCGTCCGTGCCGTGCTCGCGAACGACGCCTGGACGGCCGTGGGGCACAAGCTCGGCATGCTCGACCTGGTCCCGACCTCCGCGGAGGACACCCTCGTCGGTCATCTCGGGCCCGATGTTCTGGGAGCGGACTGGGACGCCGACGAAGCGCTGCGGCGCCTGCGTGCCGATCCGGGCCGGACGGTCGGCGAGGCGCTGCTCGACCAGCGCAACCTCGCCGGCGTCGGGACCTTCTTCATGACCGAGGCCCTGTTCCTGCGCGGGGTGACGCCCTGGACGCCGATCGGCGACGTGCCCGATCTCTCGGCGCTGGTGGCCCTGGTGCACCGGCTGCTCGACGTCAGTCGTGTCCGCGGGGTGCAGGTCACCACCGGCGACGTGCGGCCGGGTCGCAGCAACTACGTCCACGCCCGCTCCGGTCGTCCGTGCCTGCGCTGCAGGACGGCGATCAGGCTGGCGCCCATCGGCGTCGCGCCGCAGGACCGCGTCGCCTTCTACTGTCCGAACTGCCAGCGCGGACCCGCGCCGACGGACGACGGTCGGCCGCAGCGGCCCCTCGGCTCGTCCCGGCGCTGATCCGTCCCTGAGAGTCGCCGTCCTCTCGTTCTTGCCCGGACCGCTGCCGCTGCCATGGGGAGCGCGGCGGGCTACGGTGGCGTAACCACGACTGCGGTTCCCAGGAGGCCCCCCGTGACGCGAGCCGAGTACACGCAGCGCCAGTTGCTCGAGGAGCTGGAGCCGGCGGTGGCCAAGGAGCTCGACCGCCATTTGGCGATCGCCAAGGAGTGGATGCCGCACGAGTACGTGCCGTGGACGGAGGGCCGCAACTTCCCCGGCGTCTTCGAGGACGGCGTCCCGTGGGACGTGACCCAGTCGAAGGTGAGCGACACCGCGCGCACCGCCCTGGTCGTCAACCTCCTCACGGAGGACAACCTGCCCAGCTACCACCGTGAGATCTATCAGTCCTTCGGGCCCGAGGGCGCCTGGGGCACGTGGATCGGCCGCTGGACGGCGGAGGAGGGTCGTCACGGGATGGCCATCCGCGACTACCTGCTGACCAGCCGCGCCGTCGATCCCGACGCGCTGGAACGCGAGCGCATCGCCCACATGACTCAGGGGTTCCAGAGCCCCTACGAGCTCGACATGCTGCACACAGTGGCCTACGTGAGCTTCCAGGAGCTCGCGACGCGGATCTCGCACCGCAATACCGGCAAGTACACCGAGGACCCGTTCGCGGACCAGCTGCTCGCCCGGATCTCCGTCGACGAGAACCTGCACATGGTCTTCTACCGGAACTTGATGGCCGCGGCGCTCGACGTGGCCCCCGATCAGGCGGTGATCGCCGTCCGGGACGTCGTCCACAGCTTCGAGATGCCGGGCTCGACGATCGAAGGGTTCACCCGGCGCTCACTGAAGATCGCCCTGGCCGGCATCTACGACCTGCGCATCCACCGGGACGAGGTTCTGCAGCCGGTGCTGCGGCACTGGAAGCTCTTCGAGCTCGAGGGCCTCTCGCCCGAGGCCGAGGAGGCCCGCGAGGAGCTCGGCGCCTTCCTGGAGGACCTGGAGAACCGGGCGGCCCGCTTCGAGGAGAAGCGCGCCGCGCAGCAGGCTCGCCACGCCGCCCGACAGCAGTGACACCAGCGCCAGCGAGAACACCGGCGGCAGCGAGAACACCGGCCGGGCTGGTCGAGATCGCGCATCTGCGGCGGGCCCGGAATCTGATCGACTCCGAGTACGCCGAGCCGCTGGACGTGCCGGCGCTTGCGAGGGCGGCATTCATGTCGCCCTCGCACTTCTCCCGGCGCTTCCGGGCGATCTACGGCGAGACGCCCTACGGCTACCTCATGACCCGCCGCATCGAGCGCGCGAAGGCGCTCCTGCGTCGAGGCGATCTCTCGGTGACCGAGGTGTGCGTGACGGTCGGCTGCACCTCGCTCGGATCGTTCAGCACGCGGTTCACCCAACTCGTCGGCGTCAGTCCGTCCGCCTACCGGGATCAGGACCACGCAGCCGCCGCGCACGTTCCCGGGTGCGTCGCCCGGTACGGCACCCGCCCGGGCAAGGCCTGACCAGAAGAGCAGGGCCTGACCAGAAGAGAAGGCCTGACAAGAGAGCTAGGGCCTCACAAGAGAGCAGGATCTGAGAAGCGCCCGGACGCCCGGGTTCCTAGCGTTGACGTCATGGATCTCACGCTCTCCCACACGTTCCTCAACGTCCACGACATCGATCTGGCCCTGGCCTTCTACCGCAACGTCCTCGAACTCGACGTCCACACCGACGTGACGATGGACGACTTCCGCTGGGTGACGATGTCGCCGCGCTCACAGCCGGACCTGGAGATCGGGCTCATGAACCCTGTCATGGGTCCTGGGGCTCCGGACGCCGACGCCGTCCTCACGCTGACCGCCAAGGGATCGATGAACGGCCTGATCTTCGCGACGATGGACCTGGACGCCGACTTCGAGAAGATCCGTGCGGCCGGCGCGGAGGTGCTCCAGGAGCCGATCACGCAACCGTACGGGGTGCGGGACTGCGCCTTCCGCGACCCCTCCGGCAACATGATCCGCCTCTCCCAGAGCAGCTGAGGAGCGGCCGGCGGAGAACGCGATCGCCGCCCGGGCTGGGCGGCGATCGGAGAAGCGATTGGGGTCGAGCAGCGGCGGATCAGGCGGCGCTGACCAGCCCGTCACGCAGGTTCACGCCGGGGGCCAGCCCGTCGGGCACCGTGTCGGGCACCTGAACATCCGCCACGTCGAGGTCCTGCGGATCGATGTGCTCGACCTGCGCCACCCGGCGGCTGACCGTGTGGAGCACGGAGGCGAGCGGGACCTCGAGGGCGCCGCAGATGGACGCCAGCAGCTCGCTCGACGCCTCCTTCTGGCCGCGCTCGACCTCGCTGAGGTAACCGAGCGACACCCGGGCCACGGACGAAACCTCGCGAAGCGTGCGGCCCTGCCGCCGGCGGGCATCGCGGAGCACGTCGCCGATCTCTTGCCGCAACAGCACCACGGGCCGTCCTCCCTTCGCCAACACACCTGCAGTCTCGGCCCCCGGGGTCGGGGTCTGAAGCCGCACTGTGAGGCCCGGCACCGCCTGGAACGGGGAACCGGCTCCCACAGTGGGTCCCACCGTACCCCGCCGCTCTGGCCGTCGCGCAGCAGACTCGTCAGTCGTCACACCGTGTGAACTGCTCGGGGGCTTCCCCCTGTTCCGCTCCGCACCCGGCTACGCCGTCGGCAGAACCGGGGCGAGGACGACCGCGAGGAGCAGCAGAGCGCGCCGGACGGCCGCCGCTCTCACCTCGGCGCGCCCCCCGGGCAGCAGCAGCCGCTCCACCCGTTCCGTCCCCGGGCCGGTGATCGCCACGTATACGGTGCCGGGAGTCACGCCGTCCTGCGGGTCCGGCCCCGCCACACCTGTCGTCGCCAGCCCCCAGGTCGCCCCCAGCCGCTCTCGGACGCCGTCCGCCATCTGCCGGGCCACCTCGGGGTGGACGGCACCCTCGGCGGCGAGCAGAACCTCGTCCACGCCGAGCAGCGCGTGCTTGAGGTCGGTCGCGTAGGCGACGACGCCGCCGCGCAGGACGGTCGAGGCGCCGGGCACGTCGACGACTGCCGCGGCGAGGGCGCCGCCGGTGAGCGACTCGGCGACGGCCAGGGTCTCCCTCCGCTCGTGAAGGGTCGCGACGAGGGCAGCGGGGGTGGGAAGGGCGCCGGGCGGGGATGCGCTCACGGCTGGTCCCCCGGCCGGCCCCGTCCCGCCCGGGCCGCTCGGCGCTCGAGCGTGCGTGGGCTCGTCCGGACCAACCGCCAGGCCTTGATCAGATAGTCCACCCCGGTGACCACGGTGACCGTGACCGCGACGGCCATCACGCCGACCTCGATCGGGTGCCACGAGGCCGGCAGCGGCAGCAGGTACAGAGTCACGGCCAGCGCCTGGAGCACCGTCTTCGCCTTGCCGCCGCGGCCGGCGGGCATGACCCCGTGGCGGATCACGACGAGCCGCAGCAGGGTGATGCCGATCTCCCGGACGAGCACCACGACGGTCACCCACCAGGGCAGCTCCCCGAGGATCGACAGGCCCACCAGGGCCATGCCCATCAGGGCCTTGTCGGCGATGGGATCTGCGATCTTGCCGACGTCGGTGACGAGCCCGCGCCGGCGCGCCAACTGCCCGTCGATGCGGTCGGTCACGGCCGCGACGGCGAAGGCACCGGCAGCGAGCAGGCGCAGCAGCGGGTCGTCCCCGCCGCGGGCCAGGAGCAGCCAGCCGAAGACCGGCACGAGGAGCAAGCGCAGCAGGGTCAGCCCGTTGGCGATGTTCCAGGCGCTCGGCGCGGGCGGAACCGCCGGCGCCTGCACCGGCTCCGGCGCAGCGCCGGACGTGGTCACCCGGTCCGCCTGGTCCTGGGCCCGGGGAGGACCTGCGCCACGAGGTCGGCTCCGGACGACGAGACGACGCGGGCCCGGACGAGGTCGCCGACGGCGACCACGGGTCCCCCGTCGAGCACCGCCCTGTCGAGCACTGCCCTGTCGAGCACTGCCCCGTCCAACACGGTGACGCCGTCGACGTCCGGGCCCTGGTGTGCCGCGCGCCCCACCGGCCGGCCGTCCTCCCCTGCGAGCTCCTCGACCAGCACCTCGACCCTCTCGCCGACGCGTTCGGCGCCACGTTGGTCCATGAGGTCCTCGACCAGGGCGCCCACCCGCGCGACCCGCTCGGCCACGACATCCTCGTCGAGCGCTCCGGGCAACGCCGCCGCCTCGGTGCCGTCCTCCGCCGAGTACCCGAACACCCCGACGACGTCGAGGCGGGCGGCCTCGAGGAAGGCCTCGAGCTCCGCGAGCTCGTCCTCGGTCTCCCCCGGGAAGCCCACGATCACGTTGGAGCGGACGCCGGCATCGGGGGTGAGAGCGCGGATCCGCCCCAGCAGCCCCAGGAAGTCATCCGTCCCCCCGAACCGGCGCATCCGGCGCAGCACCGTCGGCGCCGCGTGCTGGAACGACAGGTCGAAGTAGGGCACGACGCCAGGGGTGGCCGCGAGGACCTCCAGCAGTCCGGGCCGCGTCTCGGCCGGCTGGAGGTACGACACCCGGACCCGGGCCAGCCCGGGAACGCGGGCGAGGTCGGGCAGCAGTCGCTCGAGCAGCCGTAGATCGCCGAGGTCCTTGCCGTACGAGGTGGAGTTCTCGCTGACCAGCAGGACCTCGCGGACGCCGCGCTCGGCGAGCCAGGCCGCTTCCGCCAGGATCTCGTCGGGCCGGCGGGACACGAACGAGCCGCGGAAGGCGGGGATGGCGCAGAAGGTGCAGCGCCGGTCGCAGCCGGAAGCGATCTTGAGGGGTGCCCACGGCCGCCCGTCCAGCCGCCGGCGCACCACCCGGGGGCCGCTCGCCGGCGCCGCCCCCGCGGGGAGGTCGGCAACCTCGGGGGCGTGACCGTGCCCCGGGATGGGGCCTGCGGCGCCGGCGCGGGCCGCGGGCGCCAGGGGCAGCAGCGTTCGCCGGTCACGGGGCACGTGCGACGCAGGGGGCTGCCCGCGCAGCACGGCGTCGAGGTGAGTGGAGAGGTCGGTGTAGCTGTCGAAGCCGAGGACGGCGTCGGCCTCCGGAAGCTGGCCGGCCAGCTCGGTGCCATAACGCTCGGCCAGGCAGCCCACCGCCACCACGGCCCGGGTGCGGGCGGACGCGTCCTCGCGCAGGTCGGCCGCCTCGAGCAGGACATCGATCGAGTCCTTCTTCGCCTGCTCCACGAAGCCGCAGGTGTTGACGAGCGCGACGTCGGCCTCGGCGGCGTCGGCGACGAGCCGCCAGCCGGCCGCTGTCAGCCGCCCGGCCAGCTCCTCGGAGTCGACCTCGTTGCGGGCGCACCCGAGGGTGACGAGCGCGACGCTGCGCCCCGCTCTGGGCCCGTCCGTCGTCTCGCTCATGGTCGCCGACACACGGCTCAGGGTATCGGCGCGGTCGGCGTCCGGCCCTCCCGCGTCCCTCACCGGCCGTCTGGCTCGCCCCAGGTGCCGGGGGCGTGGTCCGGCTCCGCGAGCTCGGCCAGCACCCCGAAGTGGTCGCTCGCCCAGACGCCGTCCTCCGCGGCCGTGAACAGGCGCTCGCAGGACGTGACGTGCAACGTCGGTCCGTGCGCGGCGCTGCGCACCAGGACGTAGTCGATGCGCCGGCTCACCGCCGTCGCGACCTCGCCGCGGCGAACGAGCGGGTTGACGGCGTCGAAGGTGAAGCCGGGCTCCCCCGGGTGGACGGTCTCCCACGCGTCCTGGTAGCAGACGCTGAACCCGTCCACCGGCCGGCGCCCGCGCAGGAAGAGCACGCTGGCCGCGTCGGGCGTCGCATCCAGGTCCCCGAGCATCACCGCGTGCGCGTCGCCCACGTGCTCCTCGACGGCCCGGGCCGCGGCGACCGCCTGCCGTTCCCGGGCGTCCTCCCAGGGCAACGGCCAGCTCGGCTTGTGGTGGGCGACGACCAGGTCGCCGGCCGGCGTCGCCACGTGCACGAGCAGGGTGGACGCCCACGGCAGCTCGCCGGCCCGGGCCGGATCGCGCTGGTCGATCTCCGTCAGCACGCGGTGCGGCCACCGGGTGGCGAGGACGGCGCCGATGCCGTCGTCCGCGGTCCGGGAGAAGGGCGTCACGTGGTAGCCCTCGCCGAGCAGATCCCTCACCACGCCCAGGTCGCGGGCGGGCACCTCCTGGAGCGCGGCGACGTCGGGGGCCACCTGGCGCAGAGTGCGCGCAAGCACCGGCAGGCGGTCCGCCCAGGCCGGGTTCGCGGGGCCGAGCACATTGACCGTGAGGACGCGCAGGCGAGGCCGGGGAGCAGGCACCGTGCTCATTCCGCCCGGGGCCGGGCGCACATCACGTCTCCTCGTGCAGCAGGGCACGCATCGGGCGGGTGGCGGGCAGCCAGGCGCCACCAGCGGGCAGGTGATCGAGACGCGTCCGCGGCAGTGGGCTCGTGAACGCGCCTGGGACGTCCTCGAGGTCGACGAACGAGATGAGCTCGGACTCCTGGGCGTAGCCCGCTACCTCCGAGAACGACAGGACGACGACGTCGACGCCGGCCCGGGCGAGTTGCTCGAGCGGCTCCAGGAAGTTGCGTCCGTCGCCGCTGGCGACCACCACGCGGTGAAGCCGATGTGTCGAGGCGCGCCGGTGGATGTGTTCGACCATGGCATCGTCGACGTCGTCCTCGGGGCCGAGCTTCGGCCGGGCGAAGACGTCGTACCCGAACGAGCGGATCGCCTCGATCCACCCCCGCATGGAGACTGCGCCCCCGGGGGGCACGTTCGCGAACACCGTGCCTTCGACGTCGCGCTCCTCTGCCGACGAGAGCAGCCAGCGGGCCACCGCGTCGAACCGGGGGCGCGAGGACGGCGTGGGGCGGGCGCCGATCACGTTCGACAGGGTCATGTCGACATTGGGTGCGTCCCACACCAGCAGGTCGAGCTCGCGTCTGTCGTCGTCCGCCCCGTCCGGCGCGCGCGCCTCGCCGGGCTCCCCCGTCACCTCAGTCGTCATCGCCCGGCTCCCACTCGTCGGGGACGCGGCCCGCGTCGTCGTCGTCCGGCTCGTCGCCAGGAGGCTCCTCGCCGCGCATCAGGGCCAGTGTGGCGGGCAGGTCGTCCGGCTTCACCAGAACGTCCCGCGCCTTGCTGCCCTCGCTCGCGCCGACCACCCCGCGGGACTCCAGCAGGTCCATCAGCCGCCCTGCCTTCGCGAAGCCGACCCGCAGCTTGCGCTGCAGCATCGACGTCGACCCGAACTGGGTGGTGACGACGAGCTCCGCCGCCTGCAGCAGCAGGTCGAGGTCGTCGCCGATCTCCTCGTCGACCTGCTTGCGGGCGACGGGGGCGGTGACGTCGTCGCGGTAGCTGGGCTGCAGCTGGCCCTTGACGTGCGCGACGACCTGCTCGATCTCCGTCTCGGTGACCCAGGCGCCCTGCACGCGCATGGTCTTGCTGGCGCCCATGGGCAGGAACAGCGCGTCGCCCTGGCCGATCAGCTTCTCCGCACCCGGCTGGTCGAGGACGACCCGGGAGTCGGTCACCGACGAGGTCGCGAACGCCAGCCGGCTGGGGACGTTCGCCTTGATCAGGCCCGTCACGACGTCGACGCTGGGGCGCTGGGTGGCGAGCACCAGGTGGATCCCGGCGGCACGGGCGAGCTGGGTGATGCGGACGATCGAGTCCTCGACGTCGCGCGGCGCCACCATCATGAGGTCGGCCAGCTCGTCGACGATCACCAGGAGGTAGGGGTACGGCGTGAGGCGGCGGTCGCTGCCCGCCGGGGGGCTCAGCTTGCCCGTCTGGACGGCGTGATTGAAGTGGTCGACGTGCTTGAAGCCGAAGGCCGCCAGGTCGTCGTACCGGGCGTCCATCTCCTTCACGACCCACTGCAGGGCTTCCGCCGCCTTCTTCGGGCTCGTGATGATGGGCGTGATGAGGTGCGGGATCCCCTCGTACGCCGTCAGCTCGACCCGCTTGGGGTCGACGAGCACCATCCGTACCTCGTCCGGCGTCGACCGCATCAGGACCGATGTGATCATCGAGTTGACGAAGCTGGACTTGCCCGCGCCCGTCGCACCCGCCACCAGCAGGTGGGGCATCTTCGCGAGGTTGGCGAGGACGTAACCGCCCTCCACGTCCTTGCCCACGCCGATCACCATGGGGTGCTCGAGCTTGCGGGCGGCCTGGCTGCGCAGGACGTCGCCGAGGGACACCGTCTCGCGGTCCGCATTGGGGATCTCGATGCCGATGGCGGACTTGCCGGGGATCGGCGACAGGATCCGGACGTCGGCGCTGGCCACCGCGTACGCGATGTTCTTGCTGAGCGCCGTGACCCGCTCGACCTTCACCGCCGTGCCGAGCTCGACCTCGTACCGGGTGACCGTCGGGCCGCGGCTGAAACCGGTGACGCGCGCGTCGATCTCGAAGGACTCGAGCACCCCCGTGAGCGCCTCCACCACCCGGTCGTTCGCCGCGCTGCGGGCCTTCGCCGGGGTTCCGGGAGCGAGCACGTCGGACGGCGGCAGCGTGTACGTGACGTCGCCGGCGAGCTGGAGCTGCTCGACGCGCTGCGGCAGCTGCGTCGTCGGCGGCGGCTCGAGCACCGGCTTGGCGGGGAGGGGCGCCGGGGGCACGGGCGCTGCGGACGCGACGGCAGAGCCCGGCCCGGACGCCGGCTTCGGGACGTCCTCGCCCGCAGGCAGCCCGGCGGCGAAGCCCGGCACGGGGCCCGCCGGCGGCTCGCCCAGGGGTCCGCTGAGGGGTTCGGTGAGCTGCTCGCCGGACTCGCCCTTGGGTCGCCGGCCGCGGCCCTTGGCCGGTCCCGTGACGACCGCCTGCTCGTAGGCGACATCCCCCTCGAGCGTGCCGTCGGGGCCTTCTGCTCGCTGGCCGCGCAGCTTGCGGCGCAGCGCGGCGACCCCGGCGTCGGCGCCGTCGCCCGCGCCGTCCGGGTCGTCCTCGCCGGTGCGATCGGCACGGTCGCCGCGGTCGGAGTGGGTCAGCGCGTCGTGCAGGTCCTGCAGCCGCTCCGGGATCTGGTGCACGGGCGTGGCGGTGACCACGAGCAGGCCGAAGAACGCGAGGAGGAGCAGCAGGGGAACCGTGACCCATGCCGAGACGGCCGATGTCAGTGGGGAGGCCGTGAGGTACCCCACCACCCCACCGGCGTCGCGGAGCGCCTCGGCCCCTTGGGCCGGCGTGGGCAGACCTCTCCCGATGTGCACCAGGCCGGTGACTGCGACGCCCAGTGCGCCGAGACCGATGGTCACCCGGTTCGTGGCCTGCACGAGGTCGGGGTGACGGAGCATGCGCACGCCCAGGCCGAGCAGCACCAGCGGCAGCACCAGGCCGACCCGCCCGAAGGTTCCGGCCACCACGGCGTGCACGCCGTCCCCGGCGCGGCCCGGCAGGCCCCACCACTCGCGCGCCGCGACCACGATGGACAGTCCGATGAGCAGCAGGCCGAGGCCGTCGCGCCGGTGAGCCGGGTCGAGGTCGCGGGCTCCCGATCCCACCTTGCGGGCGGTTCCGCCGACGAGGTGCGCCGTCCCCATCCAGACACCGGCGATGGCCCGCACCGGCAGCGGGAGCCCCCACTCGCGACGCCCGTACCCCGCGCGGCCGTGCCTGCTCGTCGGTCCGCTGCGCCCGCTCCTGCCGGCCGGACGGCGGCGCGACGACGTGCGGCTCGCGGTGGTGACCCGCCCGCCGCGCCCGGTGCGGGTCCGTGACAGCTCGATGGCCTGCTCGAACGGGTCGGGACCCCGGCGCGACCGGCCGGCACGACCGGACGGCGGCCGGCCGGCGGAGGAGGACGTACGGGCGGCCATGGTCAGAATCTACGTGAACGCCGCGCCCGGGGCCCCGCACCGCCCGCCCCCCGGCGTGCCGCCGCCCCGGGCGTCACCTCCGCGGGTCACTCCGTCCTCGTCGCTACGTTGGTACCACACCGGTGCCCGGCTGCCGTTAAGGTTCGCCGGTGGCCGTGCACGCCGACCCCTCGCGCGCGGCTTCGCCGTCCCCGCTGCTCAGCCCCCCGGTGCCCGCACCGATGGGCGCCCCCTCCCGGGGTCGTCGCCCGGCGCTGGACGGCGTCCGGGGAATCGCCGTCGCCCTGGTCGTGATGCACCACTTCACCCAGGGTTTCGCGCACAGGCCCGAGGGCGGGTTCCTCGGGGTCGATCTCTTCTTCGTGCTCTCCGGGTATCTGATCACCGGGGTGCTGGTTCGCAGCCGGCTGCGCACGGGCCGCATCGAGCTGTCCCGCTTCTGGCTGCGCAGGGCGAGGAGACTGCTGCCGCCCCTGCTCCTTGTCCTGGTTCTCCTCACCTGGCTGGTCCACGCGGCGGCCTCCCCGCAGAAACGGCCCTACCTGCGGGACGACGCGCTCTCGACGCTCTTCTACACCGCCAACCTGCACACCGTGGCAGGCCTCGACGCGTGGGGGAACAGCCTGCACGCGAACCTGCTCCTGCACACCTGGTCCCTCGCCGTCGAGGAGCAGTTCTACCTGGCATGGCCGCTGCTGCTCGCCGGCCTGCTCGCGCTCGGGAGCCGCGTCGGGCGGCCCGCCAGGCCTGCCCTGTGGACCTGCGCGGCCCTCGGCGCCGCGTCGTTCGGATGGCTCGCGGCGGGCTACCTGGCCGGGGCCGCCCCCTCGGCGTACTTCGACACACGAGGCAGGG
The DNA here is from genome assembly GCA_963786765.1 of uncultured Actinomycetota bacterium. Lineage (GTDB taxonomy): Bacteria > Actinomycetota > Actinomycetes > Actinomycetales > Kineosporiaceae > DATKNA01. The sequence goes on from CAWBAJ010000012.1 coordinate 272,633, forward strand.
CGGGCGAGCTGCTGGCGGGTGCAGCTCTGGCCCTCGCTCTGCCCCGGGTGAGCCGCAGCGCCAGCAGCAGGCTGGGTGATCGCGCCGGCCGCCTCTGGGGAGCGCTCGCGGCGGTCGGCCTGCTCGGCGTGCTCGCCGCCGTCGGCACCCTCGACCAGGCGCGCCCCGCCTACTACCTCGGCGGTGCCCTCGCGGTCACGCTCGCGGTCTCGGCGCTGGTGGCTGCCGTCGAGGCGTCGCCAGGCGGCATGGTCGCCCGCGCCCTCGGCTCCGCGCCGCTGGTGGCCCTCGGCTGGATCTCCTACACGCTGTACCTGGTGCAATTCCCGATGATCGCGATGATCCCCCTCCCGCACCCGCTCACCTTCGGCGCGGTGCTCGCGGTCGAGACCGTCCGGCTGACGTTTGCCCTCGGGTTCGCCACGTTGTCCTCCCTGCTGCTGGAACGCCCGCTCCTCGCCGGCACCCTGCCGTGGGTCGGTCGCTCCCGGCCGCGGCTCGCGCTCGCCGGGATCGTCACGACGCTCGCGACCGCCGTCGCCGTCATCGCCTGGACCTCGCTGCCGGGAGATCTGGACAGTCAGGTCCGGGCGGACCCGGTGGTCGCCTGCCCCGGGCAGACCCAGCACTCGTTCACGACCTGCCCGCTGTCGTCGGCCTCGGGGGGCACCGACAGCTGGGTGGTGACCGGGGACGGGAACGCCGCAGGCCTCGCCGGCGCCCTCTCCACGGTGCCCGGGGTCGGGGTCACCCAGGCGGCGTGGTCCGCCTGCGGCGCCGGGGGCCTCACGGCCGCCCCCGAGTGGCCCGACGCCTCGCCCGTCCCGGTCTCCCCCGCCGTCCTCTGCGCACGGGACACCCCTGGGCTGGTGGCGGAAGTGCTCGCGAAGCCCGGGACGAGCCGGCTGCTCGTGGCCGACGCGACCTCCGCCCTCGTCCCGCTCACCGCCGGCGGCGTGCGCGCGCTGCCCGGCACCGCCGCCCACGACGATCGAGTCCGTGCCGCGCTGCTGCAGCTGGTCGACGAGGCCGCGGCCCGGGGCGTCCGCACCGTGCTGCTGCGACAGCCCCCGCCGTCCGCGGACCTGGCCACCGTGGTCGCGCCCGGCTCGCCCGCCGCCGCGACTCCGCCGGATGCGGAGATGACGAGATGGCTGCGCCGCTACGACGACGTGCTGACGGCGGTAGCCGCGGCCCGGCCGGCCTGGGCCGGCGTCGTCTCGGTGGACGACCTCGTGTGCCCCGGCGGCAGCTCGCCCGGCGGTCATCGACGGGCTGCTCGTGCGCCACGACACGGAAACGTTCGCCCCCGCCTTCGCCCGCCGGCTCGCGCCCGAGCTGGCAGCGCGAGTGCGGAGCGCGCTCACGCCTCCACGACGAGCGGGATGATCATCGGCCGGCGACGGTAGCTCTCGTTGACCCAGCGCCCCACCACCCGCCGCACCACCTGCTGCAGCTGGTAGGTGTCGCCGCTGCCGCCGCGACGCCGCCTCCGCGAGGGCGTCGGCGATGCGCGGCTTGATCGCGTCGAAGACGGCCTCGTCCTCCGCGAAGCCGCGGGCATGGATCTCGGGACCCGCCACCACCTTGCCCGTCCCGGAGTCGACGACCACGACGATGGAGATGAAGCCCTCCTCGCCGAGGATGCGCCGGTCCTTGAGGTCCGCGTCGGTGATCTCCCCGACGCTCGCACCGTCGACGTAGACGTATCCGCACCGCACGGCGCCGGCGACCCGCGCCACGCCGTCGACGAGGTCCACGACGACGCCGTCCTCGGCGACGACGACGCGCTCGCGCGGCACGCCGGTCGTCACCGCGAGCTCGGCGTTGGCCACCAGGTGGCGGACCTCGCCGTGCACCGGCATCACGTTGCGCGGGCGGACGATGTTGTAGCAGTAGAGGAGCTCGCCGGCGCTGGCGTGCCCGGAGACGTGCACCCGGGCGTTGCCCTGCGTGGACGACGTTCGCGCCCAGCCGGGTCAGGCCGTTGATCACCCGGTAGACGGCGTTCTCGTTGCCGGGGATCAGGGACGAGGCGAGGACGACGGTGTCGCCGGCGCCGACGACCGACCCGGTGGTCGCGGTTGGCCATCCGGGACAGCGCGGCCATCGGCTCGCCCTGCGAGCCCGTGCACATGAGCACGACCTGGTCGTCCGGGCAGGTCGTCGACCTCCTTGAGGTCGACGAGCAGGCCGTCGGGCACGTGCAGGTAGCCGAGGTCCCGGGCCACGCCCATGTTGCGGACCATCGAGCGGCCGACGAGCGCGACCTTGCGGCCGTGCGCGGCGGCGGCGTCGAGCACCTGCTGCACCCGGTGCACGTGCGAGGCGAAGCTCGCGACGATGATGCGCCGGCGGGCCTGCGCGAAGACCCGGTCGAGCACCGGGGCGATCTCGCGCTCGGAGGTGGTGAAGCCGGGCACCTCGGCGTTGGTCGAGTCGACCATGAACAGGTCGACGCCCGCCTCGCCGAGCCGGGCGAAGGCGCGCAGGTCGGTGAGGCGGCCGTCGAGCGGCAGCTGGTCCATCTTGAAGTCGCCGGTGTGCAGCACGGTGCCGGCCGAGGTCCGGACGGCGACGGCGAGCGCGTCGGGGATCGAGTGGTTGACCGCGACGAACTCGCACTCGAAGGGGCCGAACCGCTCGATCTGCCCCTCCCGGACGGCGAGGCGTGTACGGGGTGATCCGGTGCTCCTTGAGCTTCGCCTCGACGAAGGCGAGGGTGAGCTGGGAGCCGACGAGCGGCAGGTCGGGCCGCAGCCGCAGCAGGTACGGGACGGCGCCGATGTGGTCCTCGTGGCCGTGCGTCAGGACGACGGCGACGACGTCGTCCAGGCGGTCGGCGATCGAGGAGAAGTCGGGGAGGATCAGGTCGACGCCCGGCTGGTTGTCCTCGGGGAAGAGCACGCCGCAGTCGATGACGAGCAGGCGGCCGCGGTACTCGAGGACGGCCATGTTGCGGCCGACCTCGCCGAGGCCGCCGAGGGCGACGACGCGCAGGCCGTCCTCGGGCAGCGGCGGGGGCGGTCCGAGTTCGGGGTGGGGATGGCTCATCGCGCTCCCTCGCTGCGCTCGGTCCGCGATTCGCGGGGCGCTCTGCCGATGGTTCGCTCGCTGCGCTCGCTCACAGGACTCCGCTCTGGGAGAGGTCGGTGCGCAGCTGCTCGACCTCGGCGTCCGTGGCGGACACGAGGGGCAGCCGCATGGTGCGGGTGGGCAGGACGCCCTGCAGCTGCAGCGCGGCCTTGGAGGTGATGGCGCCCTGGGTGCGCGTCATGATCCCGCGGACGGCCGGGAGGAGCTGGGTGTGCACGCGGCGGGCGGCGGCAGGTCGCCCGGCGTCGACGGCGCGCACCATGGCCGCGTACTCGCGCGCCGGCGACGTGGCCGACGACGCTGACGACGCCGGCGGCGCCGTGCGCGAGCCAGCGCGAGGTTGAGGGCGTCGTCCCCGCTGTAGAAGGCCAGGCCGGTCTCGGCCATGACCTCCGAACCCGCGAAGAGGTCGCCGGTCGCCTCCTTGACCGCCACGATCCGCGGGTGGGCCGCCAGGCGCAGCAGTGCCGCCGTGCCGATCCGGACGCCGGTGCGGCCGGGGATGTCGTAGACCATCACGGGCAGGTCGGTGGCGTCCGCGACGGCGGTGAAGTGGGCGACGAGGCCCTCGGCCGGCGGCTTGTTGTAGTAGGGCGTGACGACGAGCAGGCCGTGCGCCCCCGCCTTCGCGGCCTGCTCGGCGAGCTCGATCGTGTGCGCGGTGTCGTTCGTGCCGACGCCGGCCAGAACCCTCGCGCGGTCGCCGACGGCCTCGAGGACGGCGCGCAGCAGCGCCTCCTTCTCGGCGTCGGTGGTGGTCGGGGACTCACCCGTCGTCCCCGAGAGGACCAGGCCGTCGTTCCCGCGATCGACGAGGTGGACCGCGAGCCGCGCCGCTGCGTCGAGGTCGAGGGCGCCGGCGGAGTCGAACGGGGTGACCATCGCGGTGAGGACCGCGCCGAACGGGCGGGCGGGAAGTTCGGCCATGGGGCCACCGTATCGGCCCCGTCCGACGGTCGCCGGGGGCGGGAACCCGCCCCCGGCAGAAGACGATCCCGGTGCTGCCCGCTCGGGGGTTCGGGCAGCACCGGGATGTCATGGGGTCCATCGGGAGCGCCCGCCGCGGTGTTACACGCGCTTGGCGTGACGGGCGTCACCCCCGAGTCTCAGGGCGCGACGCGCCCGTTCGCCTCGAAGGCCGCGTGCGTCAGGGGCATCAGGCCGGCCCACAGCTCCTCCATGCGCTCGGCGCACATCTCGATCTCGCGCTGCGGGAACGACGGGAACCGCGCTCCCTCCCGGGCGGTCCGCAGGGACAGGAAGTTCATCAGGGACCGCGCGTTCATGGTCACGTACATCGAGGAGTAGATCGTCACGGGGAGCACGATGCGGGCGACCTCTCGGGCGACGCCGGCGGCGAGCATGCGCTGGTAGGCGGCGTACGCCTCCTGGCAGACGCGGCGCGTCTCGGACTGCACGACCTCGAGCTGCTCGGGCGTGCCCTCGACGAACTCGTAGTGGCCCGGCTTGCCCTGCTGCTGCAGCCGCCGCTGCGGCCCCGGCACGTAGAACACCGGCCGCAGCTCCCGGTAGCGCCCGCTCTCCTCGTTGTAGCTGGCGATCCGGTGCCGCATGAACTCGCGGAACACGAAGATCGGCGCCTGCACGTAGAACGTCATCGAGTTGTGCTCGAACGGGGAGCCGTGCCGGTCCCGCATCAGGTAGTTGATCAAGCCCTTGGAGCGCTGCGCGTCCGCGTCGAGCTGGTCCAGGCTCTGCTCGCCCTGCGTGGACACGCGGGCCGCGAACAGCACGTCGGCGTCCTGGGCGCTGGCGCGGACGAGCTCCACGGTGACGTCCGAGCGGAAGGTGACCTTCGGCGGCTCCTCGGCCGCGAGGTCGGATGCCGGAACGATCGTGTCGGTGACCGTCGAGTCGGTGGGAGCCATGGCGCGAACCCTACCCACAGGCACTGACACAGCGGGGCCCTCTCGCGCCGGTGGGCACCGGCACGAGGGTGGGGCACCGGCACGAGTGGGGCACCGGCACGAGGGTGGGGCACCGGCACGAGGGTGGGGCACCGGCACGAGGGTGGGAGACTGGCGCGAGGGTGGGAGACTGGCGCGGTGACGGACGCCGGGACCGGGGACCTGCTGCGCCCCTCCGCCGTGGACGCCGCCGTCCGTCCCGCCCGCGGCGCCGACGCGGCGGCCATCGGGGCCGTACAGGCCCGGGCCTGGCGGCGCGCGTTCGCAGCCGTCGTCGGGACTCTCGATCCGCAGGAGCTCGGCGAGGCGTGGGCGGAGGCCGTCTCGGCACCCCCTTCGTCCCGGCACGCGGTCCTCGTCGCGACCGCGGGCAGCACGGTGGTCGGGTTCGTCGCCGTCGCGCCGGCGTCGGACCCCGATCTGGGGAAGGACGTCGGCGAGATCGTCGTCCTCGCCGTGGACCCCGCCCACCAGGGGGCCGGCCATGGATCCCGGCTCCTCGCCGCGGCGACGGCCACCATGCGGGATGCGGGGGTGACGGGCGTGGTGGCGTGGCTCCCGCTGCCGGACGCAGTCCTGCAGAACTTCCTCACCTCCGCGGGCATGGTCCCGGACGGCGCCCGCCGCACGTTGGCCTCTCCGGAGGGGGACGACGGTCACGCAGCACCGCCTCACGGCCTCGCTCGTCTGATCCCCTCCCCCGACGATCGACGCGGTGGGAGGAGGAGTCTCAGGAGTGCGCGGCGCTGTGCAGCTCCGCGGCCCGGCGCATCGCGGCGCGGGCGCGGCGGCGGTCGCCCGCTGCGTCGTAGCCGAGAGCCAGCCGGAACCACGCCTCCCACGACGACGGCCGCTCGTCGACCTCGCGCCGCAGCCCCTCGAACCAGGCGTCGGCGGCGTTCCGGTCGACCCGTCCCCCGGGGCTGCGTGGCAGGTCGTCGACCGGCAGCAGCCCCCGCACCTCGAGCTCGCCCGCCATCGTCTCCGTCACCCGCCCGAAGCCGAGCTCCCGGAGCACAGCCCACAGCCCGACCGCCGGCAGGGCGAGCAGGGCGAGCCCGAGCAGGACGCCGACGACGCCGCCGGCCCGGATCAGCAGCACGCCGCGCCAGCCGATCGCGACGAGGTACACCACGAGGACGGCGAACGCGATCAGCGCCGAGGTGCGGGCGCGCATCAGGCCCGGCCTCCCGGGCGGGACCTGCGCGACACGGCCTAGAGCTCCAGCAGGTGCTCGAGCCCCACGGTGAGCCCGGGGCGGTCCGCGATCCGGCGCACGCCGAGCAGCACGCCGGGCATGAACGAGGCCCGGTCGAAGCTGTCGTGCCGAAGCGTCAGCAGCTCCCCCGGGCCGCCGAGCAGCACCTCCTCGTGGGCCACGAGCCCCCGCAGGCGCACGCTGTGCACCCGGACGCCGTCGACGTCCGCACCCCGAGCCCCTTCCAGGGACGTCGAGGTCGCATCGGGTACCGGCGCCGACCCGGCCTCGCGGCGGGCGGCGGCGACGAGCTCGGCGGTGTGCCGCGCGGTCCCGCTGGGCGCGTCGACCTTGTCAGGATGGTGCAGCTCGACGATCTCGACCGACTCGTAGTGTGGGGCGGCGAGGGCCGCGAAGCGCATCAGCAGGACCGCGCCGAGCGCGAAGTTCGGTGCCACGAGGACGCCGACAGCGCCGGCCCCGGCCAGTGCGTGCCGCACCCGGTCGAGCCGCTCGGGCGTCCAGCCGGTGGTTCCCACGACGGCGTGCACGCCGAGCCGGACGCAGGCGAGCACATGGTCCACGGCCACGTCCGGGGTCGAGAAGACGACCGCCACGTCCGCGTCGGCGACTGCCTCGACGTCGTCGCCGACGTCCACCCGGGGCCCCAGCTCGAGGTCCGCGGCGGCGTCGACGGCCGCGCACACCGCACGGCCCATCCGGCCCTCGGCACCGATCACGGCCACCTTGACCGGCACGCTCGTCGTCATGACGGCCCAGCCTGTCAGCCGGCGAGCGGGAAGGACCGGTCGGGGTCGAAGGGGCCCACGACGGCGAGCGAGCGCGGCCGCGCGGCGAGCTCGGCGGCGAGGCTCCGCACGTCGTCCGCGGTGACCGCGCGCAGCCGGCGCAGGGTCTCGTCGAGGTTGACGAACTCGCCGTGCACGAGCTCGGCCCGGCCCAGGCGCGTCATCCGTGAGCCCGAGTCCTCCATGCCCAGGACGAGGCCGCCGGTCACCGAGCCCCTCGCACGCGCGAGCTCGTCGTCGCCGATCCCGCCGTCCGCGAGCTCCTCCAGGCCGGCGTGGAGCAGGGTGACGACCTGGTCCACCTTCGCGGGCGCGCAGCCGGCGTACAGGCCGAACCAGCCGGCGTCGGAGTAGCCCGACGCGAAGGAGTAGACGGAGTAGGCGAGGCCGCGCCGCTCCCGGATCTCCTGGAACAGCCTGCTGCTCATGCCGCCCCCGAGCACCGCGTTGAGGATGCTCAGGACGTAGCGCCGCTGGTCGTTCGCCGTCAGCCCGAGGGTGCCGACGATGACGTTGGCCTGTTCGGTGGGGCGCCGGACGACGAGCACGCCGCCGAGGCCGGGACCGGGTTCCTGTGCGAGCTCGCGGCGCGGCAGCGGCACGGCGCCGTCCTGCAGCGGCCATCCCGAGCTCTCCAGGTGCCTGCGGACGCCGTCCACGATGGCGTCGTGGTCGACCCCGCCCGCGGCGGTGACGACCAGCCCCGGGGGCGTGTAGTGCTCGCGGTAGTGCGCGGCGATGTCGTCGCGGCCCACGGCGGCGATCGTCTCGGCGGTGCCGCCGATGGGCCGGCCCAGCGGGTGCGGCGACAGGACGAGCTCGGTGAAGCGCTCGTGCACGACGTCCGCAGGGTCGTCGTCGTTCATGGCGAGCTCTTCGAGGATCACCCCGCGCTCGCTCTCGACGTCCCCGCCGTCGAGTCGCGCGGCGGTGACCATGTCGAGCAGGACGTCGGAGGCGAGGTCGACGTCCTCGTCCAGCACCCGTGCGTAGTAGCAGGTGTGCTCCTTGCCGGTGACCGCGTTGGCCTCCCCGCCCACGGCGTCGAACGCGGACGCGATGTCCATCGCGGACCGCCGCGCGGTGCCCTTGAAGAGGAGGTGCTCGAGGAAGTGCGTGGAGCCGTGGTGACCCGTCGCCTCGTCCCGGGAGCCCACGCCGACCCAGCATCCGAAGGTCACCGAGCGCAGGCCCGGCATGGCCTCGGTGAGCACCCGGACGCCGCCGGGGAGGACGGAGCGGCGCACGACGGCACCCTCCGCCTCCCCGGCGACGGTCTGGTGGCGGGACCCGGAGGGAACCAGCGGCAGCGGTACGGCCGAAGTCAGCCGACACGTCAGGCGTTCGCCGGCGCGGCCTGCTGCTCGGACGTGTGGCCGTCGGACGACTGGCCGTCCCCGGACGGAGCGGCGGGCGTCTCGCCGCCGGTCTGTCCGTCGGACGAGCCCTCGCCGTCGGGCAGGACGGGGACGAGCGAGAGCTTGCCGCGCGGGTCGATCTCGGAGATCTGGACCTGCACCTTCTGGCCCACCGAGAGGACGTCCTCGACGTTCTCGACGCGCTTGCCGCCGACCATCTTGCGGATCTGCGAGATGTGCAGCAGGCCGTCCTTGCCCGGGACGAGCGAGACGAAGGCGCCGAACGTCGTCGTCTTCACGACGGTGCCCATGTAGCGCTCGCCGACCTCCGGCATGGTCGGGTTGGCGATCGCGTTGACCGCCGCGCGCGCGGCCTCCGCGGACGGGCCGTCCGTGGCGCCGATGTACACCGTGCCGTCGTCCTCGATGGAGATGTCGGCGCCGGTGTCCTCCTGGATCTGGTTGATCATCTTGCCCTTCGGGCCGATGACCTCGCCGATCTTGTCGACCGGCACCTTCACCGTGATGACGCGCGGGGCGTACGGCGACATCTCGTCGGGGCGGTCGATCGCCTCGGACATGACGTCGAGGATGTGCAGCCGGGCCTCGCGGGCCTGGGTGAGCGCGCTCGCCAGGACGGATGCCGGGATGCCGTCGAGCTTGGTGTCGAGCTGGATCGCGGTGACGAACTCCTTGGTGCCGGCGACCTTGAAGTCCATGTCGCCGAACGCGTCCTCGGCGCCCAGGATGTCGGTCAGCGCCGCGTAGGAGGTGTTCCCGTCGACGGTGTCGCTGACCAGGCCCATCGCGATGCCCGCCACCGGTGCCCGCAGCGGGACGCCGGCGTTGAGCAGCGACAGCGTGCTGGCGCACACCGAGCCCATGGACGTCGAGCCGTTGGAGCCCAGCGCCTCGGACACCTGGCGGATCGCGTAGGGGAACTCCTCGCGCGTCGGCAGCACCGGGACGAGTGCCCGCTCGGCGAGTGCGCCGTGGCCGATCTCGCGGCGCTTCGGCGAGCCGACCCGGCCCGTCTCACCCGTGCTGTAGGGCGGGAAGTTGTAGTTGTGCATGTAGCGCTTCTTGGTGACCGGGGAGAGCGAGTCGATCTGCTGCTCGAGCCGGAGCATGTTCAGCGTGGTGACGCCGAGGATCTGCGTCTCGCCGCGCTCGAACAGCGCCGACCCGTGCACCCGCGGGAGCACGTCGACCTCTGCGCTCAGCTGCCGGATGTCCGCGAGGCCGCGGCCGTCGATGCGGACCTTGTCGCGCAGGATCCGCTGGCGCACCAGCTTCTTCTGCACCGACCGGTAGGCCGCCGAGATCTCCTTCTCGCGCCCGGCGAACCGCTCGGCGAGCGAGGTCTTGAGGCTCTCCTTGAGCTCGTCGACGCGCGCCTCGCGCTCGGTCTTGCCGGCGATCGTCAGCGCCTGGGCGAGGTCGCCGCCGACGGCCCGCTCCACCGCCTGGTAGACGTCGTCCTGATAGTCGAGGAAGAGCGGGAACTCCGCGGTGGGCTTCGCGGCGGCAGCCGCGATCTGCTGCTGGGCGCGGCACAGCGTCGCGATGAACGGTTTGGCCGCCTCGAGGCCCTGCGCCACGATCTCCTCGGTCGGCGGCTGGACGTTCTCGTCCTTGATCAGGTGACCAGGCGGAGTCGGTGGCCTCCGCCTCGACCATCATGATTGCCACGTCCTCGGCGCCGTCCGCGCCGGTCACCACACGGCCGGCGACGACCATGTCGAAGACGGCGCGCTCGAGCTCGCTGTGCCGCGGGAAGGCGACCCACTGCCCCTCGATCAGGGCGACCCGGACGCCGCCGATCGGGCCGCTGAACGGCAGCCCGGCGAGCTGGGTCGACATCGAGGCGCCGTTGATGGCGACGACGTCGTACAGGTCGTCGGGGTTGAGTGCCAGGACGGTGATGACGACCTGCACCTCGTTGCGCAGGCCCTTGACGAAGGTCGGACGCAGCGGCCGGTCGATGAGCCGGCAGGTGAGGATCGCGTCGGTCGAGGGGCGTCCCTCCCGGCGGAAGAACGAGCCGGGGATGCGGCCCGCGGCGTACATCCGCTCCTCGACGTCGATCGTCAGGGGGAAGAAGTCGAACTGGTCCTTCGGCTGCTTGCCGGCGGCGGTGGTCGACAGCAGCATCGACTCGCCGTCGAGGTAGACGACCGCCGAGCCCGCGGCCTGCTTTGCCAGCCGCCCGGTCTCGAACCGGACGGTGCGAGTGCCGAAGCGGCCGTTGTCGATGACGGCTTCGGCGGAAGTGATTTCGGGACCCTCCAAGGGGACCTCTCCGTTCTCGTCGTGGATCTCATCCGTGGATCCGGATGGAGATCGCGGGGGAAGCGGAGGGCGGGCGAGGGGCCCGGGCGATGTTCCCCGGTCTTCGATCGAGACCCACGGGACACCTGGTGCCTCCGGAGGCCACTGTCGAGGACCGGCGCTGCGGACCGGCCCGACGCTCCACGTTCTTCAGTTGTCTGCTTGTTCAGGCGGCTGCTTGTTCAGTTGGCTGCTCGTTCGGGTGGACGGCGAAGGGCCCGACGTCGGCAGGACCCGCTCGTGGCGGGCTCTGCTGACATCGGGCCCCGACGTCACCGGCGCAGACCGAGGCGCTCGATCAGCGAGCGGTAGCGCGTGATGTCCGTCCGCTGCAGGTACTGCAGCAGGCGCCGGCGCTGGCCCACCAGGATGAGCAGGCCGCGGCGGCTGTGGTGGTCGTGCTTGTGCTCCTTGAGGTGCTCGGTCAGGTCCTTGATCCGCTGCGTGAGCATCGCGACCTGGACCTCGGGGGAGCCCGTGTCGCCCTCGACGGTCGCGAACTCGGACATGATCTTCTGCTTGGTGGCGGCGTCGAGTGCCACGATGCTCCTTCTCTGGAATCGTTGCGCGGCGCACCGGGGCGGGTTCACCCGGGCTCTGTGGATCCGCGGCCGATCTGACGGCTCGTCCAGCTTACCAGTGCAGGACCGGGCCGGGACGCCCAGCAGCTCGCGGCAGCGCGCGACGTCCAGCGCCATCTGCGCGACGAGCGCCTCCACGCCGTCGAAGCGCAGCGTGGGGCGCAGCCGCTCCACGAACTCCACCGCCAGCCGCTCGCCGTACAGGTCGAGGTCGGTGCGGTCGAGCACGTACGCCTCGACCCGGCGCTCGAGGCCGTCGAAGGTCGGGTTCGTCCCGACGGACACGGCGGCCGGCAGGACGGCGTCCGGGGCATCCGGCGGCAGCTCCGGGCGAACGAGGCGACCGGCGTAGACCCCGTCGGCGGGCACTTGGCCGACGGCGTCGCGGGACAGGTTGGCGGTCGGGTAGCCGAGGTCCCGGCCGCGGTGGTCGCCGTGCACGACCACGCCGGTGACCCGGTGCGGGCGCCCGAGCACCTCCGCGGCGCGGGCCACCTCCCCCTCGGCGAGGAGCTCGCGCACCCAGCTGGACGACCAGCGCCGGGACGCCCCGTCGCCGGTGCCGCCTCCGGAACCGGACCCGAGGCCGAACTCCGGAACGATCTCGACGTCGAAACCGCACTCGGCACCGAGAGAACGCAGGGTGGCCACGTCGCCGCTGTTGCGGTGCCCGAACCGGGTGTCGGCCCCGACGACGACGAGCGCGGCGCGCAGGGCGCCGGCGAACACGGTCCGGACGAAGCGCTCGGGGCTCCACTGGGCGAACTCGCGGGTGAACTCGAGCACGAGCACCGCGTCCAGCCCGGTCTCCGCCAGGAGCTCGAGCCGGTGGTCGGGAGCCGTCAGCATCGCCGGGGCACGTTCGGGGAACAGGACCGCGACCGGGTGGGGCTCGAAGGTGACGGCGACGGCGGGAAGGTGGCGCTTCCGGGCGGCCGCCACCACCTCCGCCAGCAGGGCACGGTGGCCCCGGTGGACCCCGTCGAAGTTGCCGATGGTGACGACCGACGGCCCGAAACCGTCCGGAACGGCCTCCAGACCCTGCCACCGCTGCACGCCACCACTGTGCCAGCGGCCATGCCGGTGTGTCGGCCCGGGGTGGGAGGATCACGCGCGTGGAGTGGTCGGCAGGGGATCGCAGGGCGGCGTTGCCGCGCGGCGCGTGGCTCGCTGCCGTCGGCGTCCTCATCGTCCTCGTGGTGGCCGCGGCGGGCTACGGGTTCCACCGCGACGAGCTCTACTTCCAGGAGGCGGGACGCCACCCCGCGTTCGGCTACCCGGATCAGCCGCCCGTGGTACCGCTGCTGGCAGCGGCCGCGGACGCCGTCAGCGGCGGCTCGATCGTCCTGTTCCGGCTGCTGCCGGCGGTCGCGACGGCGCTGACCGTCCTGATCGGCGCCCTCACCTCGCGAGAGCTCGGCGGCAGCCGCGCGGACATGGTGTGGACCGCCGTCGCGACGGCACTGGCCACTGCCGTCGTCGGCGTCGGGCACCTGTTCTCGACCACCACCTTCGATCTCACGTTGACGTCGGCCTGCGTCCTGCTACTCCTGCGCGCGGTCGGCGCCCCGGCACGGCTCGGGCGCTGGCTGGCGCTCGGCCTCGTCGGCGGCCTTGCGCTCGAGGTGAAGACGCTGCCCGGGACCGTCCTGCTGTGCCTCGGGGTGGGGCTGCTGCTCGCAGGGCCCCGGAGCGTGCTGGTCCGGCCGGGGGCGTGGCTCGCCGCGGCGGTCGCGCTCGTGCTGGCGCTGCCCAACCTTCTGTGGCAGCAGGCGAACGGCTGGCCGCAGCTCGAGCTGGCCCGGGCGATCGCCGCCGGCTCCTCGGGCTCGTCCGTCGACCGGTGGCTCGTCGTGCCCCTCCAGCTGGAGCTCACCGGTCCTGTGCTCGCCGTGCCGCTGGTGGCCGGGGTGGTCGCGCTGCTCCGCGACGGGCGTGTGCGGTGGCTCGGTCTCGGCTACCTGTTGCTGCTCGTCTTCGTGACACTGACAGGTGGCAAGCCGTACTACAGCCTCGGGCTGGTGCCCGTCCTGCTCGCGGCGGGAGTGCCTCCCGTCCGCCACTGGCTGGCCCGCGGACGGGGGCGGCGGGTCATGGCGTGGGTGCTCGTCGCGGTGCATGTCGTGATCACCGCGGTGCTGGTGCTGCCCGTCGTGCCGGCGTCCGCGCTCGCCTCGACCCCGGTGACGGACATCTACTACGACGCCGGGGAGACGGTCGGCTGGGGGGCGTTCACGGCCACGGTGCAGCGCGCGCTCTCCCGGGTGCCCCCCGATCACCGGGCCGGCCTCGTGGTGCTCACCGAGAACTACGGAGAGGCGGGCGCACTCGACCGGGCGCGACGGCAGAGGGCGGTCCTGCCGCCGGTGTACTCGGGGCACAACGCGTACGGGCTGTGGGGGCCTCCACCCGGCAGCGGGCCCCTCCTGCTCGTCGGTTACGGCGCCGGTGAGCGGGGCGCGCAGTTGTTCACCGGCTGCCGGCTGCTGGCGACGGTCGACAACGGTCTGGGCCTGGACAACGACGAGCAGGGCGCAACCGTGCGCCTCTGTGACGGCCCAGTGGGATCCTGGGCCGCCGTCTGGCCTCGCGTTCGCCACCTCGGGTGACCCCCCGGAGGTGATCCCGGGACCGCCTTGATCGTCGGGAGGTGAGGAGGCGGGCGTAGCGTTGCGGGCATGACGCTGACCGGTTCCTCGCAGGCTCCGCGCGTCGCCTTCGCCGGCTTCCCCGAGGAGGCGCTCGACTTCTACGAGGGGCTGGAAGCGGACAACTCGAAGACCTACTGGACGGACCGGCGCGAGGTGTACGAGCGCGCGGTCCGGGCACCCCTGCAGGCGCTGCTGGAGGAGCTCGAAGCTGAGTTCGGCCCCGGGAAGATGTTCCGGCCCTACCGCGATGTGCGCTTCAGTGCGGACAAGACCCCGTACAAGACGGCTGCCGCGGCGGTGGTCCCGTCCGAGGACGGTGCGAGCTCGTACTACATCCAGATCTCGGCCCGGGGGCTGTTCGTGGGCGCGGGCTGCTACCACATGTCCCGCGATCAGCTGGCCCGGTACCGGGCGGCGGTGCTGCAGGACGGGCCGGGCGGCGAGCTGGCCGGGATCGGCGAGACCCTGGCCGGGGCGGGGTTCGAGGTGCACGCGAGCGATCGGCTCCAGCGGGTGCCGCGAGGCGTCGACCCGGCGCACCCACGGGCTGACCTCCTGCGATACAAGGGCCTGGCGGCCATGCGCGACTTCGGGGTGGAGCCGTGGCTGGAGACGCCGCGCTGCCAGGAGGCTGTCGCGGATGCCTGGCGGGCCGTCGCACCGTTGGTCGCCTGGCTGGGCCGGCACGTCGGGCCGGCCGAGGAGACCGAGGGCGAGCGCCGCGAACGGCGGCGGTAAGGCGCCATCGCCGGCTGGAGGGGGTCAGCCCGTCAGGACGACGAGGGGGCGGGCGGTGACGCCGTCGTCGGCGACCATCGCGACCAGTGAACCGTCCGGCGCGAACGCCGCCACCGGTTCGCCGGCCCAGCCGACGGCTGCGAGCCGCTGGCCGTGCGCCAGTCGCCAGGCCTCCTCCGCGGTGAGCTCGCGGGCGTGGAAGGCCGCCCGTGCCGCCTCCGCGATCGGGAGCACGCTGAAGTGCTCGGTGAGCTGCTCGAGAGTGCGCGCGACGTCCAGCCCGTAGGGGCCGACGCGGGTCCGGCGCAGTGCGGTGAGGTGCCCGCCCACGCCCAGCCGCTCCCCCAGATCGCGGGCCAGCGCCCGCACGTAGGTTCCCGACGAGCAGGTCACCGTGACGTCGAGGTCGACGACGGGGAGCCCTTCGTCGGCGTCGTCGCGCCGCGCCAGCACCTCGAACCGCTCGACACGCACCGGGCGGGCGGCGAGCTCGACGCTCTCCCCCGCCCGGACCCGCGCATACGCCCGCCGCCCCTCGACCTTGACCGCGCTGACGGCGCTCGGTACCTGCAGGATGTCGCCGGTCAGCACCCGGATCGCGGTCGCGAGCTGCGCCGGGTCGACGATCGCCGCGCGCCGGCCGGTCACCTCGCCCTCGGCGTCGTCCGTGATCGTCGAGACCCCGAGCCGCACGGTCGCGAGGTACTCCTTGGTGGCGCCGACCAGGTACGTCAGCAGCTTCGTGGCCCGCTCGACCCCGACGACCAGCACCCCCGTCGCCATCGGGTCGAGGGTGCCGGCGTGACCCACCCGCCGGGTGCCGGCCAGGCGGCGCAGCCGGGCGACGACGTCGTGCGAGGTGAGGCCCGCGGGCTTGTCGACGACGACGAGCCCGGCCGGCCGCGGCACCGCTGCGCCGCCCCGCGTCACCGCCGGTCGACGGGCACGACGGCAGGTGCCTGCTCGCCGGCGCCCTCGCCCGTCACCTCGCCGATCTCGGCGTCCTCGCCGGCCTCCGGGTCGTCGTCCTCGTGGCGGTACGGGTCCGCGTCGCCGGCGTACTGGGCAGTGGCTGCGAGCGCGGCGACGTCGGCGTCCCGGGCCGCGGCGGCCTGCAGCAGCTCGTCGATGTGGGCCGCGTTCTCCGGCACGGCGTCGGCGACGAACTCCAGCGTGGGGGTGAGGCGGAGACCGGTCCGCCGGCCCACCTCCGAGCGCAGCACCCCCTTGGCGCTGGCGAGGGCGGCGGCGGTCGCGGCCTGCTCCTCGGCGTCCCCGAGGACGGTGTAGAACACGGTGGCGTGCTGCAGGTCGTTCGTCACCCGGGTGTCGGTGACGGTGATGAACCCGAGCCGTGGGTCCTTGACGCGCTTCTCCAGCGCCTCCGCGACGATCTCGTGGATACGGTCGGCCAGCTTGCGGGCGCGGGCGGTGTCGGCCATGGCGTCGTCCTCTATCAGGGTGCCGCACGGGCGGCACGAGTCGTACAAGGATCCGGTCGCGGTTTCGGTCGGGCGGGTCTCGGGCGGGTCCTGGCGGCTCCCTCCTCGCGGCCGGGGACACCCCGGCTGCGGTTCACTACGTCGTCGTCGTCCCACAACCGCTGGCGCGCCGCCAGCAGGTCGACCTCGGGACGCCTCGCGACCAGGCGCTCGCACGCGTCGAGCACCTCCCGGCAATGCCCAGCGTCCTGGGCCACCACACTCACCCCGACCTCGGCGCGCCGGTGCAGGTCGAGGTGGCCCGTCTCCGCTGCGCTCACGGGGAACGCGCGCCGCAGCTCGGCCACGATCGGCCGCACCAGGGACCGCTTCTCCTTCAGGGAGTGCACGTCCCCGAGGAGCAGGTCCAGGCTCATCGATCCGACGAACACGGCATGTCCTCCTCGACCAGGACCCGCGGACGGCGACGGCGCCGGGTCCCCGCGGGGACCCGGCGCACGTCGGCCGGAAGTGCGTGCGTCAGGCGCGGGGCTTCTCGCGCAGCTCGAACGTCTCGATGACGTCCTCGGTCTGGATGTCGTTGTACGACCCCAGGCCGATGCCGCACTCGTAACCCTCGCGCACCTCGGTCACGTCGTCCTTGAAACGGCGCAGCGAGTCGATGACGAGGTTGTCGTTGACGACCACGCCGTCGCGCAGCAGCCGCGCCTTGGTGTTCCGGCGGATCTCGCCGGAGCGGACGATGCAGCCGGCGATATTGCCGAACTTGCTGCTGCGGAACACCTCGCGCACCTCGGCGCTGCCGAGCTGCACCTCCTCGTACTCCGGCTTGAGCATGCCCTTGAGCGCCGCTTCCACCTCCTCGATCGCCTGGTAGATGACCGAGTAGTAGCGGACGTCGACGCCCTCGCGGTCGGCCAGCTCCCCCACCCGGCCGGTGGGCCGGACGTTGAAGCCGATGATGATCGCGTTGTCGACCGTGGCGAGGTTGACGTCGTTCTGCGTGATGGCGCCCACACCTCGGTGGATGACCTGCAGCGCGACCTCCTCGCCCACGTCGAGCTGGGCCAGCGCGTCCTCGAGAGCTTCGACGGAACCGGAGACGTCGCCCTTGAGGATGAGGTTGAGCGTCTGCACCTTGCCCTGCTCGAGGGCCTTGGTGAAGTCCTCGAGGCTGATCCGCTTGCGGCGCTTGGCCAGCGTCGCGGCGCGCTCGACGGCCTCGCGCTTCTCGGCGATCTGGCGGGCCGTGCGGTCGTCCGGCGCGACGATGAACGTGTCGCCGGCGCGCGGCACCGAGGTCAGGCCGAGCACCTGCACCGGGCGGGACGGCAGCGCGACGTCGAGCACCTCGCCGTTCTCGTCGAGCATCGCGCGGACGCGGCCGTAGGCCGTGCCGCAGACGATCGAGTCGCCGACCGCGAGGGTGCCGGACTGCACGAGCACCGTGGCCAGCGGGCCCCGGCCCTTGTCGAGGCTCGCCTCGATGGCCACGCCGCGGGCCGCCTTGTCGGGGTTCGCCCGAAGGTCGAGCGCGGCGTCCGCGGTGAGCAGGACGGCCTCGAGCAGGCTGTCGATGCCCATCCGCTGCTTGGCGGATACGTCGACGAACATCGTCTCGCCGCCGTACTCCTCGGCCACCAGGTTGTACTCGGTCAGCTGCTGGCGGATCTTGGCGGGGTTCGCCCCCTCCTTGTCCACCTTGTTGACCGCGACCACGATCGGGACGCCGGCCGCCTGGGCATGGTTGAGCGCCTCGATGGTCTGCGGCATCACGCCATCGTCGGCCGCCACCACCAGGACGGCGATGTCGGTCACCTTCGCACCACGGGCACGCATGGCCGTGAAGGCCTCGTGACCCGGGGTGTCGATGAAGGTGATGGCGCGGTCGACGTCCTCGTGGGTGAAGTGCACCTGGTAGGCGCCGATGTGCTGGGTGATGCCACCGGCCTCGCCGGCCACCACGTTCGCCGACCGGATCGCGTCCAGCAGCTTGGTCTTGCCGTGGTCGACGTGACCCATGACGGTGACGACCGGCGGCCGCGGCTCGAGGAACTCCTCGTCGCCCTCGGCCTCCCCCTCGATGTCGATGTCGAAGGTGCCGAGCAGCTCGCGGTCCTCGTCCTCGGGGGACACGACCTGGATGTCGTAGCCGAGCTCGGCGCCGAGCAGGCCGAACGTGTCCTCGTCGAGCGACTGCGTCGCGGTGGCCATCTCACCGAGATGGAACAGCACCGTCACCAGGCTCGCCGGGTTCGCGTTGATCTTCTCGGCGAAGTCGGTCAGCGAGGCGCCACGGCGCAGGCGGACGATGGTGGAGCCGTCGCCACGGGGGACGGAGACGCCGCCCGCCATGGGCGCCTGCATGTTGTCGAACTCTTGACGCCGCTGCTTCTTCGACTTGCGGCCACGGACCGGACGGCCGCCGCCACGCCCGAAGGCGCCCTGCGTGCCGCCGCGGCCGCCGCCGCCCTTGCCGAAGCCGCGACCGGCGGGAGCACCACCGGGAGCGCCGCCGGGACCGCCCGGACGCCCGCCGAAACCGCCGCCGCCACCACTGCGGCCGCCGCCTGCACCGCCGCGCGAGGGGGCACCGGGACGACCGGCACCGGCACCGCCGCCAGGACCGGGGCGGCCGACCGTGGACCGGCCGGGCATCATGCCCGGGTTCGGCCGGGGCGGCATGGAGCCGGGGTTGGGGCGGGGACCGCCGGGGCGAGGACCGCCGGGACGGTCACCGCTCGCAGGCGGCCGAGGTGCCGGGGCACCGGGAGCGCTGGGAGCGCCGCCCGGAGCGGCCGGACCGCCCGAGCGGGGCATGCCCTGGCTGGGCGCGAACGGGTTGTTGCCCGGCCGGGGGCCGCCACCGGGACGGGGCATGCCCTGGCTGGGCGCGAACGGGTTGTTGCCCGGGCGCGGAGCACCCGGTCGCGGGCCGGAACCGGAACGCTGACCGCGATCGGTGCCTGCACCCGCTGCACCCGCGCCGCCGTCGCGGGCCGCGGGGGCCTGCGGGCGGGCTGCCGGGGCAGGACCGGGCCGCGGAGCGGCGGGCCGGGGCGAGGGCGCGCCCGGCACGGCCGGTCGTTCGGGAGCATCCGGCTCCGCGGAGGCTGCAGCTGCCGCGGGCGCGATGGGATCCGCTGGGGCGCTGGGAGCCACGGGGGCACTGGGAGCCGCGGGGGCTTCCGTCGCCGCGGGGGCGACCGGAGCAGCCGGGGCGCCCGGCGCGGGCGTCTGCGGCCGGGCCGGCCCCGGCCGGACACCGGGAACCGGTCGCGCCTGCGAAGGTGCAGGTGTCGGCATCCCGGGAGTCGCGTCGGGGGGCTGCGGGGCGGCCGTCACGGGAGCGGGCGTTCCGGGAGCGGACGCCGCCGGGGCAGCAGGAGCCGGCCGGGCGGCGGGAGCCTGCGGGGCGGGGCGGGCGGCACGAGCGGCTGCGCCGGCTCCGTTGCCTCCGCCATTGGTGTTCAGCTGCTCGCGCAGCTTGCGCACGACGGGCGGCTCGACGGTCGACGACGCCGACCGGACGAACTCGCCGAGTTCCTGGAGCTTGGTCATGACGACCTTGCTCTCGACACCGAGCTCCTTGGCGAGCTCGTAGACCCGGACCTTTGCCACTTCTCTCCTGTCTCGGCCCGAGCCGGACAGGCGCGGACCGTGGTTACAGCTGGGGGGTGCTCATCGCTGTGTGCTCATCGGGTGCTCATCAGCTTCGAACCCGCTTCCATCGGTCACGGTCGATGTGGACTGGGGACGTCCGGCGGCGAGGAACTCGCGCACCGCGGAGGAGTCGAGCGGGCCTCCCCGGCGCAGGGCCCGGGGGAACGCGCGACGCCGCTCGGCGAGATCGAGACAGGACGGGTCGGGGTGGAGCCAGGCTCCCCGGCCCGCCAGCCTTTGGTGCGGGTCCGGCACGACGACGACTTCGCCGCCGGCCTCGACCGCGACCACTCGCAGCAGGACGGCCCGGCTCGCACGGACCCGGCAGCCGACACACGTGCGGACTGGCCCTTGCGGGGGTGCCTGCTCGAGCGGCGACTGCCCGGCCGACTCACCGGACACAGAGAGTCTAGCGCGTCGGCCGGTCCGAATCTTCCCGCCGGGGCCCTGGAACGCCGAGCTCACGCGCGGGCGCCGCCGGCGGGCGCCGGGCGGTCCCGGAGGTCGGCCACGGCCGCGACCTCCACGTCCGGCCGGATGTCGATCCGCCAGCCGGTGAGCTTGGCGGCGAGACGGGCGTTCTGCCCCTCTTTGCCGATCGCCAGCGAGAGCTGGTAGTCGGGGACCACGACCCGTGCGGCGCGGCCGGCCAGGTCAACGATCTCGACGGACTCGACCTTCGCCGGCGACAGGGCGGCGGCAACGAAGGCGGCCGGGTCGTCGCTGTGCTCGATGATGTCGATCTTCTCGCCGTGCAGCTCGGACACCACGGCCCGGACCCGCTGCCCCATCGGGCCGATGCAGGCGCCCTTGGCGTTGATCCCAGCCCTGGTGGCCCGGACGGCGACCTTGGTGCGGTGCCCGGCCTCGCGGGCGATCGCGACGATCTCCACGCTGCCGTCCGCGACCTCCGGCGCCTCCAGCGCGAACAGCTTGCGGACGAGACCCGGGTGCGTGCGCGAGAGCTGGATGGAGGGCCCCTTCAGGCCCTTGCGGACGGCGACCACGTAACAGCGCAGGCGGGTGCCGTGGGCGTAGTTCTCGCCGGGCACCTGCTCCTGCGGCGGCAGCAGCCCCTCGACGGCGCCGAGGTCGACATGGATCATCCTGGGGTCGCTGCTCTGCTGGACGACGCCCGCGACGATGTCCCCCTCGCGGCCCCGGAACTCGCCGAGGACGTGCTCGTCCTCGACGTCACGCAGGCGCTGCAGGATCGCCTGGCGCGCCGTTGTCGCCGCGATCCGGCCGAAACCCTCCGGAGTGTCGTCGACCTCGCGCACGGTGCCGTCCGGCAGCTTCTCCTGCGCCCACACCACGACATGGCCGGAGCGCCGGTCCAGCTCGACCCGGGCGTGCGGCTGCGCACCCTCGGTGCGGTGGTAGGCGAGCAGGAGCGCCTGCTCGATGGTCCGGACGAGGACGTCGAAGGGGACCTCCTTCTCCCGCTCGAGCGCGCGCAGCGTGGCGATGTCGATGTCCATCAGGACTGCCCTCCTTCCTCGTCGAACTCGTCCTGCTCGTCCTCGTCGTCCCGGCGGTTGAACTCCACCTCCACCCTGCCCCGGTCGAGGTCGTCCCACACCACCGTCCGGCCCTCGACCACGACGCCGTCGTCCGTGACGTCGGTCAGGCGGCCCGTGTGCGTGCCGCCTTCCCGCAGGGTCACCCGGACCAGGCGCCCGCGCGCCCGCATCCAGTGCCGCCGCTGCGTCAGCGGGCGGTCCACGCCCGGTGACGTGACCTCGAGGACGTACGGGGCGCCGCCCATGGCGTCGGAGTCGTCGAGACGCTGCGACAGCAACTGCGAGACCGTGGCGACCGCGTCCATCGGGACGCCGCCGACGGCGTCGTCCGGCAGGTCCACGACCACGCGGACGATCCGCCGCCGTCCGGCGCTCTGCACCGCCACGTCCTCGAGCACCAGCCCGGCCGCCCCGGCCGCGTCGCTCGCCAGGCCGCGCACGGCGTCCGCCACCGCCATGTCGCCTCCTCGCGCCGGACCTGCCGATGAGCGGGCCGGCGAGCCGGCCCCTCGGTGGATCAGCGTACCCGCGACCTCGCCGGGACCTGGAAGGTGACGCGGGCGTGCAATCATCCGGGGCGTGACCCCCCGCCCCGGAGCCCGCGGCGTGCTCGCGCGCCGCGCGTTCCTCGCCGCCGGCCTCACGGGCCTCGTCGGGCCGGCACTCGCCGGGTGCGCGGGTGGCGGTGCGCGCGGTCCTTCGGCGCGGTCCGGCGGCGCGATCGTCCCGTCGGCGGCGTCCTCGGCCGACGCCGGCGCCCTCCAGCGAGCCGGTGCCGCGGCGGCCGGCCTGGCCGCCGGC
Source organism: uncultured Actinomycetota bacterium (assembly GCA_963786765.1). GTDB lineage: Bacteria > Actinomycetota > Actinomycetes > Actinomycetales > Kineosporiaceae > DATKNA01. The sequence goes on from CAWBAJ010000012.1 coordinate 294,752, forward strand.
GCGGACCGTCTCGCGGCGGTCGACCACGGCCGTGCCCGCCTGCTGGGCGACGTGGCCGCCGACCACAGGGCGAGCCTCGCGGCCCTGGCGGCGGCCGCTCCCGGCATCCCGACCCCGGCACCGTCGGGACCTGCTGGCGCGCCCCGGCTGGCAAGCGCGGTCAGGGCCGAGTGGGACGCCGCCGGCGCCGCTCTCGGCGATGCTCTGCACGCCTCGCCACCGATCGCCGCCCTGCTGGCGCGGATCGCCGCTCAGCGGGCGGCGCACGCGGACCTGCTGGCGCGGGCGGCCGGCACGAGGGCACCGGGTCCGCTCGTCGCCGCAGCCGCCCCAGCTGGCGCAGCTGCCGACCCAGCGGCATCGGCCCCCTCCCCCGGGACGCGCGCGCTCGCCCCGGGAGCTCGCGACGCCCTCGTCGCCCTGACCTCGGGTGAGCACGCAGCCGTCTTCGCCTACGGCGTCGTGGCGGCACGCGTGTCCCCCGGGCGCCGGCAGGCAGCTAGTGCCGCGTGGTCCTGGCACCTGGCCCGGCGGGACCTGCTCGAGGAGCGCCTGCTGGCGGCCGGCGTCCAGCCGCCGGTCGCCGCGCCCGCCTACGACGTGGGGCCGGCGCCGGACGCTTCGGGCGCCGCGCGGCTGGCTGCCACCGTCGAGCGGCGGCTGGCCGGGCTCGGCGTCCGGGCCGTCGCCGCCACCGAAGGGGACGACAGGCGCGAGGCGGCCACCGGACTGATCGAGGGAGCCCGGCGGCTTGCGGGCTGGACCGGGCGCCCGGAGACCCTCCCCGGCTGACGACGGGCTGACGGCGGGTTGACGACGGGCGGAACGGCCCCCGCGTCAGCGGCCGTGAACCACGTCCCAGCCGACCCGCACGATGAGGACCGCGACGACGCAAAAGGAAGACCGCCCCCCGGGGAGGTCGAGCCAGCTCACGCCGGCGCAGCGTTCCAGCGATCGACGACGGCCAGGAGGTCGAGCAGCCGCTCGACGACGGCGTCGGGCCGGACGTCGACGGGCACCCGCTGATCGGCGGGGATGTCCGAGTGCGGCACGAGTACGGCGCGCAGGCCGGCGCGCTGGGCCCCGTGCACGTCCTCATAGGGGCGGTCGCCCACGTAGACGGCGGACGCCGGGTCGTCGACATCCACGGCACGCAGGGCCGCGGCGAACGCGGCCGGATGCGGCTTGGCGTGCGGGATCTCCGAGCTGAACACCGCCCCGTCGATGAGATGGAGGACGCCGTCGCGGGCGAAGACCGACTCGTGGTACTCCCGCGACCAGATCGTGTTCGACAGCACGCCCACCTTGATGCCGCGCTCCCGCAGCGCGGTGAACAGCGGCAGCACGTCGGCGTCCGTCAAGGTGTGCGGCTCCCAGAACTCCTCGTAGGCCGCCTGCGCGGCGGTGTGTCCCGGGTGGTCGGTGTCGACTCCGGCCGCCGCGAGAATCTCGGCGAGCCGGGCGCTGCCGCCGTCGCCGCGCAGGCGCTTCCAGGCGGCCGCTTCGGCCGCCATGATCCGCTCCGCGATCGTTTCGGCGTGCTCCGGATCGGAGGCGTAGGTGTCGGCGTACGCGTGCCACTGCGCCGCGAAGTCGATCGTGTGCCAGGGCGTCAGCGTGCCGCCCCAGTCGAAGAGAACCGCGCGGACGGACCCCCTGGTCGAGCGCCCGCTCACGCCCGGACGATCGCAGCCAGGCGCTCGACGGCCTCGCCCACCGGGACGTCCTGCCGGTCGCCGCTGCTGCGGTCCTTGATCTCGACCGTGCCGCCGGCGAGGCCCTTGCCCACGACGAGGATCGTGGGGACGCCGAGGAGCTCGGCGTCCTTGAACTTCACCCCGGGCGACACCTTGGGCCGGTCGTCGTAGAGCACCCGGACGCCGGCCGCCGCGAGCTCCTCGCTGAGCCGGTTCGCCGTGTCGAACACCGCGTCGTCCTTGCCAGTCGCCACGACGTGGACGTCGGCCGGGGCCACCTCGCGGGGCCAGCAGAGGCCGAGATCGTCGTGGGTCGCCTCGACGATCGCGGCCACGGCGCGGCTGACGCCGATCCCGTAGCTGCCCATGGTGACCGTGACGAGCCTGCCGTTCTCGTCGAGCACCTGCAGGCCCAGGGCCTCCGCGTACTTGCGGCCGAGCTGGAAGATGTGGCCGATCTCGATGCCGCGGGCGCTCTCGAGGGCCCCCCCACAGACGGGGCAGGGATCGCCGTCGCGGACCTCGGCGGCCTCGATGGTGCCGTCGCCCGTGAAATCGCGTCCGGCGACGAGGTCGAACACATGCCGCCCCGGCTCGTTGGCGCCCGTGATCCAGGCGGTGCCGGGGACGACCCGGGGGTCGAGCAGGTAACGGATCCCGGTCGTGCTCTTCTCGCCCAGGGCGGCGGGCCCGATGTAGCCCTTGACCAGGGCGGGGTAGGCGTCGAACGCGGTGAACGGCTCGACCTCGGCGGGCGAGACGGCGGCCTCGAGGCGCTTGAGGTCCACCTCACGGTCCCCCGGCACGCCGACGACGAGGGGCTCGCGGTCGCCGTTCGGGTGCACCACGGTGACGACGACGTTCTTCAGCGTGTCCGCCGCCGTCCAGTCGCGGCCGTCCGCACGAGGCAGGCGGGCGTTCGCGTGGGCCACGAGCGTCTCGATGGTGGGCGTGTCGGGGGTGTCCTCGACGTGCGCGGCGGGGATGCCGTCCCAGTCCCGCGCGGGAGGGACGGGCGTGACGACGGCCTCGACGTTCGCGGCGTAGTCGCCGTTCGTGCAGCGGACGAACGTGTCCTCGCCGACCTCGGTGGGCTGCAGGAACTCCTCGCTCTTGCTGCCGCCCATCGCCCCCGACACCGCGCTGACGATCACGTAGTCGAGACCGAGCCGGTCGAACGTCTTGATGTACGCGTCCCGGTGCTTCTGGTAGCTGCGCTCGAGGCCGGCGTCGTCGACGTCGAAGGAGTACGAGTCCTTCATGACGAACTCCCGGCCGCGCAGGATGCCCGCCCGGGGCCGGGCCTCGTCGCGGTACTTGATCTGGATCTGGTAGATCGACAGGGGCAGGTCCTTGTACGAGGAGTACAGGTCCTTCACGAGCAGGGTGAACATCTCCTCGTGGGTGGGGCCGAGGAGGTAGTCGTTGCCCTTGCGGTCCTTGATCCGGAAGATGTTGTCGCCGTACTCCTTCCAGCGGCCGGTCGCCTCGTAGGGCTCGCGCGGCAGGAGCGCCGGGAAGTGCACCTCCTGCGCGCCCATCCGGTCCATCTCCTCGCGGACGACGCGCTCGACGTTGCGGTACACGCGGTAACCCAGCGGCAGCCAGGAGTAGATGCCGGGGGCGGCACGCCGGATGTACCCGGCCCGGACCAGCAGTCTGTGGCTCGGGACCTCCGCGTCCGCCGGGTCCTCGCGCAGGGTGCGCAGGAACAGGGACGACATCCGCAACAACACCGTGAACCTCCCGTGGTCGAGGATCCAGGCTACCGGCGCTCCCCGGACCGCCCGCCGTCGCATTTCCGCCCGCCCGCCGCCGGCACCCGCGTGATCGCCGGCCATACCCGTCCGGAGCGGAGACTGACCAACGGCAACGGCCACCCGCCCTCCCCTTAATCGGTGCGGTATGGCTGGCGATCAACGTAGGCGCACACATCGGCGACGACGCCCCCGATCCAGCGCCGGTCGCCCATCACCTGCTCCCAGGCGAACCGCAGCAGTCTCCATTCGGCACGCACGATCTCGTCGTACCGCCGGCAGTCGTCCCGCAGCGCGCGCCGCGTCCCGTGGTGCTCGAAGCTGTCCGCCTCGATCGCGATGCGGCGGTGCGGATCACCCAGATCGACGAACGCCCTGCCACCGGTGAGTAGCCGCACGGGCTGCTGGGGGAAGAATCCCTCGATGCCTGCGTCCAGGAGCGCGGCCCGCAGCGCTGATTCGAACGGGTTCGCCGCGTCGCCGTTCGCCGCTGCAGCGACACGTCGCACGCGGGCCGCGCCCGGCCTCCGCCAGTCCTCGGCCTCATGCGTCAGGTCTTCGCGACCGAACAGCCCTTGCCGGAGGGCGGAGTCAGCCACCGCCAGCGCCTCCGCGAAGGGCAGGGTCGCCGCGCAGTCGAGCACGGTTCGCCACACGGTGGTCGACCGTCGGGTCCGGTCGGCGGGGAGCAGGTCTGAGCGGTGCAGGACGACGCCGGGTGGCGGACGCCGGTGCGCCGCCCGGGGCACCGTCACGTGGACGGCGTCCGGGGGGCACAGCACCGGCAGCCCTAGCTCGACCGCCGCCGAGAGGTGCGACAGCACGCCGCCAGCTGCCGCAGCCGCCTCCCGCGCCGGGTTCTGGTCCGCCAGCGCGTAACGTCCGCGGCCGACACGCACGATCTCGCCCTTCGCCATCGCCCGGCGGAGTTCGTGCTGCGAGCACCGCCCCCGTAGCTCCTGCCATGTGGCTCTCCCGTCGCGCGCCTGGATGAGCGCGGCCGCTCGCCGCTTCCCCGCATCGACCACGGACGGATGCTGCCCCAGCGGCGATCGTCGGCGCTCTCGCCATCCACAGGTGGCCGAGGGGGTGACGCCCGCTGTGGACGGCGAGCGCAGCGGAGGACGTCATGCGGCCCCGCCAGCGCGACGTGATCGCCAGCCATACCGCGGCGACGACGACCCGGCGGCATCGCCCTCGAGATTCACCCAGCGGGAGGCGACAGCGCGGTATGAGTGGCGATCATCGCTGCAGGTGGAGGTGGAGGCTGCGCGCGGAGGCGGCGCGCGGACATGACGAGGGAGGTGACGACGGAGGTTGCGTGGGGCGGCGAGTCAGAACAGGACGGTGGCGAACGTCCCGACCTGGCGGAACCCGACGCGCTCGTACGTCCGCACGGCCCGCAGGTTGAAGTCGTTCACGTAGAGCGACACCGAACGGGCGAAGCGACTCCGGACGATCTGGACGACCGCCGCCATGCCAGGCGCCGCCAGGCCCCGGCCCCGGTAGCGCGGGTTCACCCAGACGCCCTGCACCTGGGCCCCCTCCGGGATGACCGACCCGAGCTCCGCCTTGAAGACGACCTCGCGCCCCCGCGGACCGTCCTCGATGCGCGACAGCGAGCGGCCGGACGTCACCAGCCCGGCGACCTGCGCGCTGTACAAGGTCCCGCCGTCGGCGGCCACCGGCGAGTAACCCACCTCCTCGGTGAACATGGCCACGCAGGCGGGTGTCACCACGGGGATGTCCTCGATGGAGGTCGCCCGGACGAGGGGGTCCGGCGGCACGAGCGGCGGGCCGTCGATCACCATCAGGGGCTGGCTGTCGCGGACGTCCCGGGCCGGCCCCCAGGCCGGCGCGAGCAGCTGCCACAGCGGCAGGACCGCCCCGGCGGGCCCGACGATCGACGAGCACTGCCGGCCCTGCCGCCGCGCGCGGTCGGCGAACACCTCGATCGCCTGGGGCGTGCACTCCACCGGGACGAGATTCGCCCCCGCCCAGCACATGCTGCGGAGCGTCCCGCCCTCGTACCAGCCCCAGAACTCGCCGCCGGCGCCGCGCGAGCGCGCAGCATGGAGCCGCGACGCCACGAAGAGGTTCGCAACGAGGTCACGGGAGCACAGCTCGAGCGCCTCCTCGAGATCCTGCCGGCCCAGGAGGCGGACCGATGAACGGAGCACCACGGCATCCTTGCCCACGCCGCCACCGTCCCGCGAGAGCACACGCCCCGCGCGCGGAGCGAGATCACCCGGCCGGGGACGACGGTCGACCAGGACGACGGTCAGCTGACCGAGACGACCGGGGATCCCTCGACTGCCCCGTCCTCGCCCATCTCCTCCGCGATCCGCATCGCCTCGGCGATGAGCGTCTCGACGATCTGGGACTCCGGCACGGTCTTCACGACCTCGCCGCGGACGAAGATCTGCCCCTTGCCGTTGCCGGAGGCCACGCCGAGGTCGGCCTCGCGCGCCTCGCCGGGCCCGTTGACGACACAGCCCATGACGGCGACCCGCAGTGGCACCTCCAGACCGTCGAGCCCGGCGGTGACCTCCTCGGCGAGCTTGTAGACGTCCACCTGCGCCCGGCCGCACGACGGGCACGACACGATCTCGAGCTTGCGCGGCCGCAGGTTCAGCGACTGCAGGATCTGCGTGCCGACCTTGACCTCCTCCACCGGAGGCGCCGAGAGCGAGACGCGGATCGTGTCACCGATGCCCTTGCCGAGCAGGGCGCCGAAGGCGACCGCCGACTTGATCGTGCCCTGGAAGGCGGGCCCTGCCTCTGTCACGCCGAGGTGCAGCGGCCAGTCGCCGCGCTCGGAGAGGAGTTCGTACGCCCGCACCATGACGACCGGGTCGTTGTGCTTCACCGAGATCTTGAAGTCGTGGAAGTCGTGCTCCTCGAACAGCGACGCCTCCCAGACAGCCGACTCGACCAGCGCCTCGGGCGTGGCCTTGCCGTACTTCGCGAGCAGCCTCGGGTCGAGCGACCCCGCGTTGACGCCGATCCGGATGGAGACGCCGGCGTCCTTCGCGGCCTGCGCGATCTGCTTGACCTGGTCGTCGAACTTGCGGATGTTGCCCGGGTTCACCCGGACGGCCGCGCAGCCGGCGTCGATCGCCGCGAAGACGTACTTCGGCTGGAAGTGGATGTCGGCGATCACCGGGATCTGCGACTTGTGGGCGATCGCCGGCAGGGCGTCGGCGTCGTCCTGGCTGGGGCACGCCACCCGCACGATGTCGCAGCCGGCGGCTGTCAGCTCGGCGATCTGCTGCAGGGTGGCGTTGACGTCCGAGGTGAGCGTCGTCGTCATCGACTGCACGCTGATCGGCGCGTCGCCCCCGACCAGCACCTTGCCGACCTTGATCTGGCGGGTCTTGCGGCGGGGCGCCAGGACGGGCGGGGGCAGGGCGGGCAGTCCGAGGTTGACGGTCACACCCATCAGTATCGCCCGTTCCGCCGGCCGGCTCCCGCCGGCCTCGGGACGAGCAGCGCTCAGCCGAGGCGGACGGGGTTGACGATGTCGGCGTAGATCAGCAGGACCGACATCCCGATCAGCACGCTCGCGACCCCGTACGCCAGGGGCAGCGCACGTGCGATGTCCACCGGGCCCGGGTCCGGACGCCGGCGCAGCCGGGCCACCCCCCGCCGGGCCGCCTCCCAGAGGGCGCCGGCCACGTGCCCGCCGTCGAGCGGCAGCAACGGGATCATGTTGAAGACGAACAGCGCGACGTTGAGCGTCGCGATCAGCGACAGCGGCCCGGCGAGCCGCTCGGCGACCGTGGGCTCGGCCACGCCGGCGCCCACGGCGTCGGCGCTCGCGGACTCGCCGGCGATCCGGCCGATGCCGACGAGGCTGATGGGCCCGTTCGGATCCCGTTCGGAGCCGGTGAGCAGCGAATGGACGACGCCCACCATCTTCGACGGGATCACGAGCACCACGGCCGCGGTCTGCTTCACCGCGTCGCCGACCATCCCGGGGACGACGGCCGGGGACTGCCGCTGCAGTTCCCGGGTGGGCAGGACGCCCAGGAAGCCCACTTTGGTGAGCTGGGGCTTGCCGTCGGCGCCGAGCACGGGTGCGCCGTTCTCGTCGAGCTTCGGCCGCTGCGTCACCGCGGGGGTCATGGTGAGCGGGACCTCGCGCCCCGCCCGCCGGACGACGACCTGGACGGGAGTACCCGTGTTCGACCGGATCTCCTTCTGCACGTCCGCCCAGCTGCTGACGGGGCGGCCGCCGAAGCGGACGATCTCGTCGCCGTTCTGCAGGCCCGCGGCGGCGGCCGGAGCAACGGGATCGGAGCTGGTGCAGGGCCGCTGCGCCTGGTCGGCGGGGGTGATGCACTTGCTGACCGACGACACCACCGGCACGGTCGTCGGGACGCCGAAGCCGGACACGACGAGGCCGAGGAAGAAGAACGCGAGCAGAAGGTTCATGACCGGGCCGCCGAGCATGATGACGAGCCGCTTCGGTACGGACCTCTGGTAGAAGAGCCGGTCGGCGTCCTCGGGCGAGATCTCGCGCTGGGCGTCCTGCCGGGCCCGCTCGGCCATCGTCCCCCAGCGGCCTGCGCGGTCGGGACGCTGCGTGCCGTCCGCCTTGGGCGGGAACATTCCGATCATGCGGACGTAACCGCCGAGCGGGATGGCCTTGAACCCGTACTCCGTCTCCCCCACCCGCCGAGACCACACCGTCGGGCCGAAGCCGACCATGTACTGGGTGCACTTGACGCCGAAGAGCTTGGCCGGGACGAGGTGACCGACCTCGTGCAGGGCGATGGAGACGATCACCCCCAGGACCAGGACGAGCACACCCAGCAGGTACATCAGGCCGTTCCCTTCCCGGCAGGGCCGCTCGGGCGTCCCGCCGGTGTCGACAGCAGCTCCCGGGCACGTCGCCGCGCCCAGGCATCCGCGGCGAGCACTCCGTCGAGGTCGGGCTCCGCGGGGCCGCCCCCGAGCTCATGGTCCCGTTCGTGCTCGGTGACCACGCGCTCGACGGTGTCGACGACGTCCAGGAACCCGATCCGGCCGGCGAGGAAGGCTTCGACGCACTCCTCGTTCGCCGCGTTGTACACCGCAGGATACGTCCCGCCCAGGGCCCCGACCCGGCGCGCCAGCCGCACCGCGGGGAACGCCTCGTCGTCCAGCGGCTCGAAGTGCCACGACGCCGGTCCCTGCAGGCGCAGCGGCGGGGACGCCGCCGCCACCCGGTCGGGCCACCCGAGTGCCAGCGAGATGGGGAGCCGCATGTCCGGCGGGGAGCACTGCGCGATGGTCGAGCCGTCGCTGAACTGGACCATCGAGTGCACGATCGACTGCGGGTGCACCCAGACGTCGATCCGGTCCAGCGGCACCCCGAAGAGCAAGTGCGCCTCGATCACCTCCAGGCCCTTGTTCACCAGGGTGGCGGAGTTCGTCGTCACCAGCGGACCCATGCTCCAGGTCGGATGGGCCAGCGCCTGCTCGGCGGTGACGTCGCGCAGGTCCTCCCGGCGGCGACCGCGGAACGGCCCACCGCTGGCCGTGAGCACCAGGCGCTCGACCTCGCTCTCGGCCCCCGAGCGCAGGCACTGCGCGATCGCGGAGTGCTCCGAGTCGACTGGCACGATCTGCCCGGGGGACGCCGCCCGCTTCACGAGGGCGCCACCGACGATCAGGGACTCCTTGTTCGCGAGGGCGAGCGTGCTGCCCGCGGCCAGCGCGGCGAGGGTCGGCCGCAGGCCCACGGCGCCGGACAGCCCGTTGAGCACGACGTCCGCCACCCCGGCCGCCAGCTCGGTCGCAGCGTCAGGCCCCACCAGCAGCCGCACCTGGCCGGCCCCCGCGTCCCGCAGAGCGGACGCCACGGCCGGCTCGGCCGCCGGGTCCGCGATCGCGACCGCGCCGACGCGCAGGCGGGCGGCCTGCTCGGCGAGCAGGCCCGGGCGGGCTCCGGAGGCAGCGAGGGCGACCACGGAGAAGCGGTCCGGGTTGCGCTCGACGACGTCCACCGCCTGGGTGCCGATCGATCCCGTGGAACCGAGCAGGGCGACGGTGCGGGGGGCGGGCACGGCTCGATTCTGACCGTCGTCCACCCGGCAGGCCCAACCGGGACCCTGGTGGCGGGCGTCGAGGGTCCGCTCGGGGGACCGCCGAACGGGCGGCGGCGGATACGGACCCCTGCGCGGGGGTCCGGCCGGGGGACCGCCGAACGGGCGGCCGTCCCGGCCGGACCTCCTGGCCCCGGGGAGCCGGACGACGGTACGGGCGTGCCAGCCGTCGCCCCGCTCCGGCCCGCTCGCCCGGGGACCGCCCGCCGTGTCGCGGGCGTCCTCCTGCCCGGTTTCGTGCTGCTGGGTCTCGCCCTGCCGCTCGCTGTGGGTCCGGTAGGTGCGGGTCCGGAAGGTGCCGGGTCAGCAGGTGCCGGGCGGATCCCGCTGTCGGCGCCGGCCGCACTCGCGCCCTCGACCGCAGCCCCGGTGGGACCGCGGACGGCTGCCCGCCCCTCCCGGCGCGCCCAGGTCGCCATCCGGCGGTACTGGACGCCGGCCCGGATGGCGGCGGCGCGTCCCGGCGAGCTGCTCGCGCCCGAGGCCGGCACCCAGTTCGTGCGCAGCGGCTGGCTCGACACCTACTTGCACCGGCTCGGTAGCGGGCAGGCGGCGGCGGTCGAGCCGGCCGACCCGGGCGCGCGGTGGACGCAGGGGGGCGCCGTGGTCCGCACCAGCGGGAAGGTCTTCTTCAGCCTCGGCGGCGACGACTACGTCTGCAGCGGCAGTGCCGTCGACTCCCCCGACCGCTCGACGGTGCTGACGGCGGGACACTGCGTGTACGACCCCGAGTCGGCGACGGGGGCCACCAACTGGGCCTTCGTGCCGGCGTACGCGAACGGCAAGGCCCCCTACGGCGTGTTCCCGGCGAGGCACCTGGCGACGACCGCCGGGTGGCGGACGACGGAGGACTTCGACGTGGACGTCGCCTTCGCCGACGTCGGCCCCAATGCGTCCGGCATCGCGCTCGGGGACTCGGTCGGGGGCCAGACGATCGGGTTCGGCACGCCTCGCGGCGGCATGCTGCACGCCTTCGGCTACCCGGCCGCGGCGCCGTGGACCGGCGAGAGCCTCGTGCACTGCGCGGCGATCGTGGTGCAGGACAGGGGCGCCGAACCCTCGCAGGACCAGGGGATGAAGTGTGCGATGACCCCGGGATCGAGCGGGGGCCCGTGGTTCGCGGGCTTCTCGAGCCGGACCGGCCGCGGCACGCTCGTGTCCGTGACGAGCTTCTCCTACAGCGACAGGCCCGGCGTCCTCTGGGGCCCGTACCTGGGCTCGACCGCTCAGTCGCTGTACGCCTCGGTGGCGTCGACGCCCGGGGTCTGAGCCGTCAGACCGGGATGCCGACGTACTTCGTCTCGAGGTACTCCTCGATCCCCTCGGCGCCTCCCTCGCGACCGAAGCCGGACTGCTTGACGCCGCCGAACGGCGCTGCCGGGTTGGACACGATGCCGGCGTTCAGACCGACCATGCCGGTCTCGAGGCCCTCGGCGACGCGCAGCGCCCGCTGCAGGTCCCGGGTGTAGGCGTACGCGACGAGCCCGTACTCGGTGTCGTTGGCCAGGCGCAGGCCCTCGGCGTCGTCCGCGAAGGTCACGATCGGCGCGACCGGGCCGAACACCTCCTCCTTGAGCAGGCGGGCACCGGGCCGGACGCCGTTCAGCACGGTGGGGGCGTAGAAGTAGCCGCGTTCGCCGACGGTCGATCCCCCGGTGAGCACCTCCGCACCCGTCTCGACGGCGTCCTCGACGAGCTCGCCCACCTTGCGCTGGGAGGGCAGGTCGACGAGCGGGCCGACGTCGACGCCGTCCTCGGTGCCGCGCCCGACCACGAGGGAGCCCATCCGCTCGGCGAGCCGGGTGGCGAACTCGTCGGCGACCGAGGTGTGCACCAGGAACCGGTTGGCGGCGGTGCACGCCTCGCCCATGTTCCGCATCTTCGCGAGCATCGCGCCCTCGACGGCGGCGTCCAGATCGGCGTCCGCGAAGACGAGGAACGGCGCGTTGCCGCCGAGTTCCATCGAGACCCGCAGGAGCTGTTCCGCGGACTGCTCGACGAGCTTCTTGCCGACCTCCGTGGAGCCGGTGAACGAGAGCTTGCGCAGCCGGGGGTCGCGGATCAGCGGCTCCATCACCTTGCCTGTCGTGGACGTCGTGATCACGTTGAGGACGCCGTCGGGCAGCCCCGCCTCGGTGAGGATCTGGGCGAGGGCGAACATCGACAGCGGGGTCTGGCCCGCCGGCTTGACCACCATCGTGCACCCCGCCGCCACCGCGGGGCCGATCTTGCGGGTGCCCATCGCCATCGGGAAGTTCCAGGGCGTGATGAACAGGCACGGGCCCACCGGCTGCTTCATGGTCAGCAGCCGGCTGGCCCCGTTCGGCGCCACCGACCAGCGGCCGGCGATGCGCACCGTCTCCTCGGAGAACCACCGGAAGAACTCGGCGGCGTAGGCGATCTCCGCCTTGCTCTCCTTGACCGGCTTGCCCATCTCCAGGGTCATCAGCAGCGCCAGGTCATCGGCGCGGGCCGTGATCAGCTCGAACGCGCGGCGCAGGATCTCGCCGCGGTCGCGGGGCGGCGTCTTCGCCCAGTCGGCCTGCGCGGCCACGGCGGCGTCGAGCGCGGCTCGCCCGTCCTCGACCGTGCCGTCCGCGACCTGGGTGAGCTCCTGCTGGGTGGCCGGGTCGTCCACGGCGAAGGTCCGACCGCCCGTCGCCTCCCGCCAGCTGCCGCCGATGAAGAGCCCGGTCCGGACGCCGGCCAGCACGGCCGCCTCCGCTCGGGCCGCCGCCGGCGTGCCGGACCCACCGGTGCCCGCGGGCGTCGTCGTCCGCTGAGGTCTGGCACTGCTCGACGTCGTCGTCATGTCCGCCTCCGGTCGCGCTCGTCCTTGCTGCCCATCCTGCCCGCGTTCGGCGGAGGTCACGCTTCGGCGGGCGCCCGTTCCTGGAGCTGCCAGGACGGGCCGTAGCTGCCGAGCCGGTCGAGGAAGGGCACCGGGTCGAAGGCCTCCGGCCCGAGCACGCCCGCGCCCGACCAGGTGCCGTCGGCCAGCAGCTCCAGGGCCACCACCGGGTTGACCGCCGTCTGCCAGACCACGCACTGGCTGCCGTACTCGGCCATCGACCAGGCGTTGTCGACGAGGTGGTGCAGGTACACCTCACGCGGGCGGCCGTCCCGCCCGGTGCCCGTCACGAGCAGGCCGGCGCAGGTCGTGCCGTGCATGCGGTCGCCGAGCTGGGCCGGGTCGGGCAGGCACGCGGCCACGACGTCCCGCGGGCTCACCGCGGCGGGGCCGGCCGGCGTGCGGACCGTCACCGGGTCGGTCCGGTCGAGCCCGAGGGTGTGCAGCGTCCGCAGCACGCCGATGAACTCGGCGCCGAGCCCGTACTTGAAGGTCACCCGCCGGGCCTTCACCCAGCGGGGCATGAGCAGGACCTCCTCGTGCTCCACGTGGACGCACTCGACCGGCCCGATCCCGCCCGGGAAGTCGAAGACCTCGGGCTCGCTGAACGGGGCGGTCGTGTACCAGCCCCCATCAGGCCGGTCCGCCTCCCAGATCACGGGCGGGTTGAGGCACTCCTCGATCGTCGTCCAGATGGAGAAGGAGGGGGCGAAGTCGTAGCCGTCGACGACGAGGTTCGCCCCGTCGCGGGTGCCGAGCTCGTCGATCTCGCTGAAGAGGTGGTCGGCGGCGTAGCGGGCGAAGACGTCCGACAGCCCGGGCTCGACGCCGATGCCGACCAGCGCGAGCCGGCCCGCGTCCTCCCACTGCCGGGCCTGCGCGAACTGCTCGTCCCCGAGCTTCACCCCGGGCAGCTCGTAGGGCCGCTCCGGGTGCGGCCGGGACAGGCTCATCGCCATGTCGAGGTAGTCCGCGCCGGCGGCGAAGGCGCCGTCGAACACGGGCATCACGAACCGGGGGTCGACCGCGTTGAGCACGTGGGTGGCGCCGGTGCGGCGGGCGAGGTCCTCGACGGAGGCGGCGTCCGAGGCGTCGACGGCCGCCGCGCCGAACCCGGGGGTCGGCGACGCTGCCGGCGGCCGCCTCCGCCCGCGCCTCGTCCCGGTCCGCGATCACCAGGGCCTCGAAGAAGTCCCGGCGCGCGATGGTACGGACGACGGCGGTGCCCACCCCGCCCGCGCCGACGATCAGGACACGCATCAGTCCTCCTCAGCCGGGGCCGGCGGGTCGGCGTCGGCCACCACGCAGAACTCGTTGCCCTGCGGGTCGGCCATCTGCTGCCACCAGATGCCGAACTGCTCCTGCAGCTCGGTCACCCGCTCCCCGACCCGGCGCGCACCGAGGTTCTCCAGCCGGGCGATGTGCGCCTCCGGGTCGGCGGGGTGCAGGTCGAGGTGAGCGCGGTTCTTGGTTGCGCGCTCCTCCGGGACCTCTTGCAGGATCAGCACCGGCCCGGGCTCGCCGGGCGGGGCGGCGAGCACCACGAACTGCCCGAGGTCGCCGACCTGGCGGTAGCCCAGCGCCGCGCACCCAGAAGCCGGCGATCTCCCGGGGGTCGACGGAGTCGATCACGACCGAGACCCGCACCGAGCTCCCGCGTGCAGGGTTGCTGTCCGGAGGGTTCACGCCCGCACGCTCGCCCGCCGCGAGCGCACGAGTTCGCTGCCCACGACGAGAACGAACGCCAGCAGGAACATGAACGTCCCGATGACGTAGGCCTGAGCCGGGATGCCGCGCTGGGCGGAGGCGTACACGAACTTGGGGAACGTGTTGACCGACCCCGAGGTGAAGTTCGTGATGATGTAGTCGTCGAACGACAGGCTGAACGCCAGCAGCGCCGCGCCGGCGATGCCCGGGGCGACGAGCGGCAGGGTGACCCGCCGGAAGGTCTGGACCTCGTTCGCGTAGAGGTCCATGGCGGCCTGCTCCAGGCGCGGGTCGAGGCTGGCGATCCTGGCCTTGACGGCGACCACGACGAAGCTGATGCAGAACATCACGTGCGCGATGACGATGGTGACGAAGCCGAGGTCCAGCCCGAAGTTGAGGAACAGCGTCAGCAGGGACGCCGCCAGCACGACCTCGGGCGTCGCCATCGGCAGGAAGATCAGCAGGTTCGTCCCGGTGCGGCCGCGGAAGCGGTGCCGGGTGAGCGCGAACGCGATCATCGTCCCGAGGACCGTGGCGATCACCGTGGCGAGGACACCGATCTTGAGGCTGTTGCCGAGCGCACTGCAGACGTCCGGGGCGCCGCAGGGGTTCGTCCAGTTGGCCGTCGTGAACCCGCGCCAGGTGAGGTTGTCCTTGCCGCCCTGGTTGAACGAGAAGACGGCGATGTAGGCGATCGGGGTGAAGATGTAGGCGAAGGCGAGAACCCCGTAGATCCGCAGCGCGTTGCGGCCGAGCCATCGGCGAACGCGGGTGCCCGTGCTCATACCAGTTCCTCCGTCCCCGCCCGGCGGATGTAGAGGATGACGAGCAGGAGGATCGTCGCCATCGAGCACGAACGACAGCGCCGCCGCCGTGGGGTAGTCGACCACCTGGAAGAACCGGCTCTCGATGACGTTGCCGATCATGCGGTTCTGGACGCCGCCGAGCAGCGCCGCGTTGACGTAGTCGCCGGCCGCCGGGATGAACGTGAGCAGCGTGCCGGCGACGATCCCGGGCATCGTCAACGGCAGGGTGACCTTGCGCAGCACGGTGAGCGGGCGCCCGTAGAGGTCCCCGCCCGCCTCGAGCAGGCGCGGGTCGAGCCGCTCGATGCTCGCGTACAGCGGCAGTGTCATGAACGGCAGGAAGTTGTAGGTGAGCCCCGCGATCACCGCCGTCGTGCTCGCGGTGAGGGCCATGCTCTCCGGGACGACGTGGATCGCCTTGAGGGTCTGGACGATGAACCCCTCCTCGCCGAGGATCTGCCGCCAGGCCAGGGTCCGCAGGATGAAGCTGCAGAAGAAGGGCGCGACGACGAGCACGAGCAGCAGGTTGCGCCACCGGCCGGCCTTGAACGCGATCATGTAGGCCAGCGGGTAGCCGATCAGCAGGCACAGCACCGTCGCGATGCCGGCGTAGAGGAACGAGCGGCCGAGCTGGGTCAGGTACTCGCTGACGGCGTCGCCGTAGTTGGCGAGGCGGAACGTCTGCTCGAAGGCCCCGATCTCACCGCTGGCGGCCGGCGTCTGCAGCGACGTCCCGAAGAGCGTGACGATCGGCAGCACGAAGAAGATCGCGAGCCAGGCGAGCCCGGGCAGGAGCAGCAGGTACGGCGTGGAGCGGCGACGGCCGCGACGGGGAACATCCAGGCCGGCTCCCGGGTCGCCCCCGATCTCGGTCCGCGCGACGTTGGCGATGGCCACGGCGCCTCCCTCAGCCGCTCACGGCGCCGAGCGGCGCGGATCCGGCGTCGGCGGGGTCCCGCACGTCGACGACGGTGCCGTCGGCCGCCGAGGTCGCGGGCGGCAACGCGAACGTGTGGTCGACGTCCCAGACGAGATCCACGTCGGTGCCCGCCGGGAAGCGCTCGCCGAGGCCGAGGTTCTGGGCGACGACGACGGCGTTCTGCCCCGACCGTAGCCGGATAAGGTACTGCGTGGAGACGCCGGTGAAGCTGGCGTCGACGACGACGCCGCCGGTGAGCCGGTTCTCGCTCGCTGCGCTGTCGCCTCCCGGCGTCCGCAGCTCGATCTTCTCCGGACGGACGCCGACGAGCAGCTGGTCGCCGGCGTCCGCGGGCATCCGGTCCGCCGGTACCGCGAGCCGCTGCCCGTCGCAGTCGACGACCGCACTCCGCTCGGTGCGGCCGGCGACGCCGGCCCGGCACGAGGTTGGACTGGCCGAGGAAGTTCGCGACGAACACCGTGCTCGGGCGCTCGTAGAGCGACATCGGCGCCCCGAGCTGTTCGACCCGGCCCCCGTTCATCACCGCGACGCTGTCGGCCATGGTCATGGCCTCCTCCTGGTCGTGCGTGACGTGGACGAACGTGATGCCGACCTCGGTCTGGATCCGCTTGAGCTCGATCTGCATCTGCCGGCGCAGCTTGAGGTCCAGGGCGCCCAGCGGTTCGTCGAGAAGGAGCACCTGGGGCCGGTTGACGATGGCCCGGGCCAGGGCGATGCGCTGCTGCTGGCCGCCGGAGAGCTGCGCAGGCTTCCGGCGGGCCAGCTGCGGCAGCTCGACGAGCTCCAGCGCCTGCTCGACCTCGCGGCGGACGTCCTTGGAACCCCGTCGGCGCAGACCGAACGCCACGTTCTCGTAGACGTCGAGGTGCGGGAAGAGGGCGTAGTTCTGGAAGACCGTGTTGACCGGGCGGCGGTACGGCTTGGCGTAGGTGATGTCCTGATCGCCGAGGTGGATCGTCCCGGCGGTCGGCTCCTCGAGCCCGGCGACCATCCGCAGGGTCGTCGTCTTGCCACATCCGGACGGCCCGAGCAGGGCGAAGAACGAGCCCTGCGGGATCGTCAGGTGGAGGTCGTCGACGGCGGTGAACGCACCGAACGTCTTGGTGACACCGGTCAGGCGAAGATCCTCCGCGCCGGAAGCCCGCGGAACCCCGGAGCTGCCCTGCGTCATGCCCCGAGCACCGACTGGAACGCCTTGGTGTACCTCGTCTCGTCGGCGGGCGCGAGCTTGGTGAACACCTGGACCTTCTGCAGGTCGGCGTCGGTGGGGAAGATCAGCGGGCTCTTGGCGAGATCCTTGTCGATCTTCTGCATCTCCTGCTGGGCCCCCTGCACGGGGCAGATGTAGTTGACGTAGGCGGCCACCTCGGCGGCGACCTTCGGGTCGTAGTAGTAGTTGATCAGCGTCTCCGCGTTCTTCTTGTGCGGCGACCCGATCGGGATCATCAGGTTGTCGCTCCACAGCGTGCCGCCCGAGTCCGGCAGCACGAACTCCCACTTGTTCCCGTTCTCGGAGTTCAGCTGGAAGATGTCGCCGGACCAGCCGATCACGGCCAGCGCGTCACCACTGATCAGGTCCTCCTTGTAGGAGTTGCCCTTCACCTGGCGGATCTGTCCGCTGTCGAGCTGGGTCTTGAGCACGTCCAGGGCCTTGTCGAACTGGGCCTGCGTGAACGGCTTGTCGATCCGCACGCCCTGGCTCATCATGATCAGCCCCATCGTGTCCCGCCACTCCGAGAGCACCTCGACCCGGCCCTTGAGCTCCGGCCGCCAGAGGTCGTCGACGGTGCGGACCGGCGTCTTCACCTGCTGCTTGTTGTAGGCCAGCCCCGCATACCCGGACTGCCAGGTCATCGTGTACTGGCGGCCCGGGTCGAAGCTCACGTCGGCGAGCGCGGGCAGGATGTTCTTCTTGTTCGGGATCGTCGCGTCGTCGAGCTTCTGCACGTAGCCCTGCCGGACCAGGCGGCCGGCCATCCAGTCGGTGAGGACGATGACGTCCTTGCCGATGTCCTGGCCTGCCTTCAACTGGGCCTGGATCTTGCCGTAGTAGGTGTCGTTGTCGTCGATGTCCTCGGCGTACGTCGCCTTGATGCCCGTCTTCTTCTGGAAGGCCTCGAGCGTCGGGTACTTCTTGGTCTTGTCGTCGTAGTCGAGGTAGAGCGTCCAGTTCGCCCAGTTGACGACCTTCTCGGTGTCCGAGCGGTCGGCGGCGGCCGCGGGACCGGTGGCCGAGGCGCTGCCGGACGTCGCGCCGCCGCCCCGGCGTCGTCCCGGCGCCCTTGGTGCCGCATGCGGCGAGGACGGCGCCCAGACCCGAGGGCGCCCGCGCCGGCGAGCAGCGACCTCCGCGAGGGGCCGGGATCGGCCCGAGGGCTCGCAGGAGCTCGGCCGCTTCGGGCGAGAGGGGCGGGCGGCGACGGAGCATGAGTGCTTCCTTTCGGGTCGGGTGACCACTCTTGTCACCGTCCGGCGATGGCCGCGCCGCGTCCCCCCTCGGCGCCGCAACGCAGCGTGATGCCGGTCGGCCCCGGGATCGTCGCACGCCGAGGCGCCGCGTCTCAACGTCGACGACGGTGCTTCACCTCCGCCGTTCGTGGACTGCCGCGACGAAATCGTGACCTCCCGGAGCTAGGCTGCGACCAAATCCGCAGTGTTGCCGGCGCTGAAGCCGGTGCACGTGGCCAGCGCAGAGTCACGCTGAGTAGTCGAGCATGCGCCGCTTCGTCAGGAGGTCGCAATGGCGGACGACGTCCACGGGTACCGGCACCTGTCGCTCTGGCACGACAGCCTGGTCGCCTCCGGGGAGGACGACCTGCGTCCCCGGCCAGCCCTGGACGGCGACATCGAGGCGGACGTCTGCGTCGTCGGCGCGGGCTACACGGGGCTGTGGACCGCGCACTCCCTGTTGGTGGCCGACCCTGCTCTGCGGGTCGTCGTCCTCGAGGCGGAGATCGCCGGCTTCGGTGCGAGCGGACGCAACGGCGGCTGGTGTTCGGCGCTCTTCCCCGCCTCCGTCGACGGCGCTCGCGCACCGGCACGGCCGGGAGTCCGCGGTCGCCCTGCGCCACGCCATGAACGCGACCGTCGCCGAGGTGGGGCGCACTGTCGCGGCGGAGGGCATCGACGCGAACTGGCGCCAGGGCGGCACGGTGGTGCTCGCCCGCACACCGGTCCAGCTGGCACGAGCCCGCGCCGCGGTCGCCTCGGACGCCGGCCTTCGACGGCGTCGACGGCCTGGTCCTGCTCGACGGCGTCGAGGCGAGGCGCCGGGTGGGAGCCGACGGAGTGCTGGGCGCGACCTACACGCCGCACTGCGCCCGGGTGCACCCCGGCGCGGCTGGTGCGCGGGCTCGCGCGGGCCGTCGAGCGCAGGGGCGGGGTGATCCTCGAGCGGACCCCGGTGCTGGCCGTGCACCCCGGCCGAGCGGGAACGGCGACCGGAACGGTGCGGGCCCGGCACGTCGTGCTGGCCACCGAGGCGTGGACGACGGCTCTGCCCGGCCGCCGCCGCTCGGTCGCGCCCGTCTACTCGCTCATGGTCGCGACCGAGCGCCTGCCGGCCCGCTTCTGGGCCCGTGCCGGCCTGGCCTCGGGCGAGACGTTCTCCGACCACCGGCATCTGGTGATCTACGGTCAGCGCACGGCCGACGACCGGTTGGCCTTCGGTGGCCGCGGCGCCCCCTACCACTTCGCCTCCCGGATCGAGGGGCGCTTCGACCGGGACGAGCGGGTCTTCGGCGGCCTGCGCGCCACGCTCACCGACCTGTTCCCGGAGCTCCGGGGCGCCGCCTTCACGCACGCGTGGGGCGGCCCGCTCGGCATCCCCCGGGACTGGCACGCCGGCGTCGGCCTCGACTCGCGCACGGGGCTGGCCTGGGCGGGCGGCTACGTGGGGGACGGCGTCGGGACCTCGAACCTCGCCGGCCGCACCCTCGCCGACCTGATCCTCGGCCGGGACACCGAGCTCACCCGGCTGCCCTGGGTCGGGCACCGGTCCCGCCGGTGGGAACCGGAGCCCCTGCGCTGGCTCGGGATCAACGCGGGGCTGCGCGGCATGACGGCTGCGGACGGGGAGGAGCGGCTCACGGGGCGCCCGAGCGCGGCGGCCCGCGTGCTCGCGCCCCTGCTCGGGGCCACTGACCCGCGATCCGCAGAGCGAGTGCTCAGCCGATGTTCGCCATCACGTGCTTGATCCGGGTGTAGTCCTCGAACCCGTACATCGAGAGGTCCTTGCCGTAGCCGGAGTGCTTGAAGCCGCCGTGAGGCATCTCGGCCACGATCGGGATGTGGGTGTTGATCCACACGCAGCCGAAGTCCAGCCGGCGGGCGACCCGCATGGCCCGGCCGAAGTCCTTGGTCCAGACCGAGGACGCCAGGCCGTAGTCGACCCCGTTCGCCCAGCGCAGCGCCTCCTCCTCGTCGGTGAAGCGCTGCACCGTGATCACCGGGCCGAAGATCTCGTTCTGGATGGCCTCGTCGTCCTGGCGCAGCCCGTCGACGACGGTCGGCTCGACGAAGAAGCCGTCGCCCAGCGAGGACACCCGCGAGCCACCGGCGAGCACGCTGGCGTGGTCCGGCAGCCGGTGCAGGAAGCCGCTGACCCGCTCCAGCTGGCTGGCGTTGTTGACCGGCCCGACGAACGCGTCCTCGTCGTCGGGCAGGCCCACCCGGGTCGCCTTGGCCTGCTCGGAGAGGGCCGCGGCGAAGTCGTCGTGGATCCGCGGGCCGGCGAGCACCCGGGTGGCGGCCGTGCAGTCCTGGCCAGCGTTGAAGTAGCCCGCCACCGCGATGGCCTCGGCGGCCGCCTCGACGTCCGCGTCGTCGAAGACGATCACCGGCGCCTTGCCGCCGAGCTCGAGGTGGACGCGCTTGAGGTCCTTGGCCGCCGACGCGGCGACCTGCATGCCGGCACGGACCGAGCCCGTGATCGCGACCATCTGCGGCACCGGGTGCTCGACCAGGAGCCGGCCGGTGTCCCGGTCCCCCGTGATCACGTTGAGGACGCCGGGCGGCAGGAACTCGCCCGCGATCTCGGCGAGCAGCAGCGTGGTCTCGGGCGTGGTGTCGCTCGGCTTGAGCACGATCGTGTTGCCCGCGGCGAGGGCCGGGCCGATCTTCCAGGTGGCCATCATCATCGGGTAGTTCCAGGGCGTGACCTGCCCGACGACGCCGATGGGCTCGCGCCGGACGAAGGACGTGTGCCCCGCCATGTACTCCCCCGCGGCCCGCCCCTCCAGGACGCGCGCCGCGCCCGCGAAGAACCGGATCTGGTCCACCATCGGCGGGATCTCCTCCGCGGCGGTGACGGCGTACGGCTTGCCGGTGTCGTCGCCCTCGAGCCGGACGAACTCGTCCGCCCGCGCCTCCACCGCGTCCGCGATCTTCAGGAGGGCGCGCTGGCGCTCGGCCGGGGTGGAGTCGCGCCACGACTCGAAGGCGCCGGAGGCTGCGGCGTAGGCCGCGTCGACGTCGGCCTGGGCGGACACGGGGGCGCTGGCGACGACCTCGCCCGTGGCCGGGTTGACGATGTCGCTGCGGGCCTCGGACGCCGCCTCCCGGTACTCCCCGTCGATGAAGTTGCGCAGCGTGCGGGGCGACGTGTCGGTCACGGATGCTCCTGTCGACGGCGAGCGGGCGGGCCCCGCCGGGCGCGCCCCTGATCGCTCGGCACTCTAACGCGCTGACGTTCCGAATCAACAGAAGCGGATCGTCGTGACGACGGTTTCCGCGATCGAGGGTGCCTCCGGCGACGGAATCGGTCGTGCGGGCTTGCCAAGGGCCCGCGGCAGCCGTCAGGCTGGCTGCGTGTCCAGCCCCGTGGCGGCCAAGGGGTCGCACGTTCCGCTCGACGAGACGTCCAAGCGGATCATCGAGCAGCTGCAGGCGGACGGCCGCCGGCCCGTACGCCGCCATCGGCAAGGCGGTCGGCCTCTCCGAGGCCGCGGTGCGGCAGCGGGTCCAGCGCCTGCTGGAGGCCGGCGTCATGCAGATCGTCGCCGTCACCGACCCCGTCCAGGTCGGCTTCTCCCGGCAGGCGCATGGTCGGCCTGCGGGTGGACGGCGACGTACGACGGTCGCCGAGCAGGTGGCCGCGCTGCGCGAGGTCGACTACGTCGTCGTCACGGCCGGCTCGTTCGACCTCCTGGTCGAGGTCGTCTGCGAGGACGACGAGCACCTGCTCGACCTGGTCTCGCGGCGCCTGCGCGCCCTGCCCGGGCGTCCGGACCACCGAAACGTTCGTGTACCTGAAGCTGCGCAAGCAGCGCTACGACTGGGGAACCCGATGACCACCACGCCGCAGACCTTCTCCGAGAGCCGGGCGCGGACGCCAGCCTCGCCGATCGAGCCCGCGACCACCTCTGGATGCACTTCACCCGGCACTCCACCTACGAGGACGGCGGCCACGTGCCGGTGATCGTGCGGGGCGAGGGCGCGTACATCTGGGACGACCAGGGCAAGCGGTACCTCGACGGGCTGGCGGGGCTGTTCACGGTCCAGGTCGGCCACGGCCGGCAGGAGCTCGCGGACGCCGCCGCCGCGCAGGCCCGCGAGCTGGCCTTCTTCCCGCTGTGGTCCTACGCCCACCCGCGGGCGATCGAGCTGGCCGAGCGGCTCGCCGCCGGCGCGCCGGGCGACCTCAACCGGGTCTTCTTCACCACCGGCGGCGGCGAGGCGGTCGAGACCGCCTGGAAGCTCGCCAAGCAGTACTGGAAGCTCGTCGGCAAGCCGATGAAGCACAAGGTCATCTCGCGGTCGGTGGCCTACCACGGCACGCCGCAGGGAGCACTGTCGATCACCGGCATCCCGGCCGCCAAGGAGATGTTCGAGCCGCTCGTCCCCGGCGGCTTCAAGGTGCCGAACACCAACCTGTACCGCGCGCCGGAGCACCTGCGCGACGACCCGAAGGCGTTCGGGCTCTGGGCGGCCAACCGGATCGCCGAGGCGATCGAGTTCGAGGGCCCCGACACCGTGGCGGCCGTCTTCCTCGAGCCGGTGCAGAACTCCGGCGGCTGCTTCCCGCCGCCGCCGGGGTATTTCGACCGGGTTCGGGAGATCTGCGACCAGTACGACGTCCTCCTGGTCTCCGACGAGGTGATCTGCGCCTTCGGCCGGATCGGCGGCATGTTCGCCTGCGAGGACTTCGGCTACCAGCCCGACATGATCACCTGCGCCAAGGGCATGACGAGCGGCTACTCCCCCATCGGCGCCATGATCGCGAGCGACCGCCTGTTCGAGCCGTTCCGCACCGGCACGACGTACTTCCCGCACGGCTACACCTTCGGCGGCCACCCGGTGTCGGCCGCGGTCGCGCTGGCCAACCTCGACATCTTCGAGCGCGAGGGCCTCAACCAGCACGTCCGCGAGCAGGCGCCCGCCTTCCGGGCGACGCTCGAGAAGCTGCTCGACCTGCCGATCGTCGGCGACGTCCGCGGCGAGGGCTACTTCTACGGGATCGAGCTCGTCAAGGACAAGGCCACCCGGGAGACGTTCGACGACGACGAGAGCGAGCGGCTGCTGCGCGGCTTCCTGTCCAAGGCGCTGTTCGACGCCGGGCTGTACTGCCGCGCCGACGACCGCGGGGACCCCGTCGTCCAGCTCGCGCCGCCGCTGATCATCGGCCAGAGCGAGTTCGACGAGATCGAGTCAGGTGCTGCGCAGCGTGCTCACGGAGGCGTGGAAACGCCTCTGACGGGTGAGACTCCCGCCCGCGGCGCCCGGTCCGGCTCGGCCGGCCGGGCACCGTGGGTGACGGCGTGGCAGCCGGGCAAGCAGGCCCGAACACC
>CAWBAJ010000013.1:0-219392 GCA_963786765.1 uncultured Actinomycetota bacterium
CGGACGGGCGGATGGGGAGAAGTCCGTATCTTGGGTCCGCCCGCTACCTACGTCGGCCGGTGATCGCTCCTAAGGTGAACTCATGCCTGTGCTGGGCACCAAGCTGCACGTCCCCGCACCCCGGCGGGAACTCGTGCCGCGCGCCCGGCTCACCCACCGGCTCCCCGTCGACCCGGGGTCGATGCCCCGGCTCGTCCTGATCTCCGCAGCCGCCGGATTCGGCAAGACCACCCTGATGACGCAGTGGCTGGCATCGGGGGGCGCGCGGAGCGACTCGGCGCCCCAGCCGCTCAGGGTGGCCTGGCTCTCGCTGGACGCGGAGGACAGCGACCTGCGCCGGTTCCTCACGCATCTCGTCGCGGCGATCCGGACGAGCAGCCCCGAGGTGGGCGGCGAGGCCCTAGCGCTGTTGGAGACCGACCGGGGACTGCCGGCCGAGGACGTCCTGGTCAGCCTCGTGAACGAGCTCGACGAGCTCGCCGGGCCGACGGTGCTCGCGCTGGACGACTACCACGTGATCGACGCGCGCGACGTCCACGAGGCGGTGACGTTCCTCCTCGATCACCTGCCACCCCGCGTCACGCTCGCGATCACCACGCGCGCGGACCCTCCCCTGCCCCTCGGGCGGCTGCGCGCCCGCGGCGAGCTCCTCGAAATGCGCGCCGCGGACCTGCGCTTCACCCCGGACGAGGCGGGCGCGTTCCTCAACGACGTGATGGGCCTGAACCTCGAGGCGGCGCAGGTGGCCGCCCTGGACGCCCGCACCGAGGGGTGGGCGGCGGGCCTGCAGCTGGCCGCCCTGTCGGCTCGCGGCCGCAGCGACAGTGGCGACGCGAACGGAGTGGCGCGCTTCGTCGAGGCGTTCACCGGTAACCACCGCTTCGTCCTGGACTACCTCGTGGAGGAGGTCCTGGACCGGCAGCCGGAAGAGGTACGTGCGTTCCTGCTCGACACCTCGGTACTCGACCAGCTGACAGGCGGCCTCTGCGACGCGGTGACGGAGCGCACCGGCGGCCAGGCGATGCTGGAGACGCTGGAGCGGGCGAACCTGTTCGTCATCCCGCTGGACGACCAGCGCCGGTGGTACCGCTACCACCACCTCTTCGCCGACGCCCTGCGTGCCCGCCTGTCTGCCCGGCATCCCGAGCGGGTCAGCCAGCTGCACGCGGCCGCCAGCCGATGGCTCGCCGAGAACGGGCTGATGGAGGACGCCGTCCGGCATTCGATGGCCGGCGGCGACCAGGAGCACACCGCGGATCTGGTCGAGCTCGCAGTGGCCGACATGCGCCGGCGGCGCGCGAACCGCACGCTTCGGGTCTGGCTGGCGGCGCTGCCGGACGACGTCGTCCGGCGCCGGCCGCTGCTCGCCAGCGGCGTGGCGTGGTACCGGCTCACCGAGGGCGACGTCGACGGGGCGGAGGCCTGGCTAGACGCCGCCGAAACCGCCCTCGGCACGGCCCCCGCGGCACCGGTCCCCGCGTCACCCGTCCCCGCGTCACCGGTCCCCGCGTCCGGATCGCTGGCCGAGGCAGCCAAGGACCGAGAGGTCGAGATCCGCTCGCTCCCGGCCATGGTCGCGGTGTACCGAGCGTCGGTCGCCCAGGCGCGAGGCGATGTTGACGGCACCGTTGCGCATGCCCGCCGAGCACTCGCGCTCGCGGGCCCGGAGGACCACGCCGCGCACAGTGGGGGCTTCGGCTTCCTGGGCCTGGCGGCTTGGGCCGCCGGCGACGTCCGGACCGCGGTGGACACCTTCACCCAGGCGGTCGCGAGCATGCAGGCGGCGGGCATGGTCGCGGATGCGCTGGGCGGCACGATCCCGCTCGCCGGCATGTGGCTGGCGCGGAAAGGCCCGGCCGAGGCCAGCCGGCTGTACGAGCGCGCGCTGGCGACGGCCGACCGCCACCCCGGCCCGGTGCTCGCCAGCACCGGGGACCTGCACGTCGGCCTCGCGGACGTCCTCCGCGAGCAGGGCGACCTCGACGGTGCCGAAGAACATCTCGAGCTCGCGCGGGCCCTCGGCGACCGGGGCGCGCTGCTCGAGAACAGACACCGTTGGTACACGACGACAGCCGGCCTGCTGCGGGCTCGCGGTGACCTCGACGGGGCGGTCCGCATGCTCGAGGAGGCCGAGGCCCTGTACCTGGGCGGCTTCGCACCGGACGTGCAGCCCATCCCCGCCTCGAGGGCCCGCATCCGCATCGCTCAGGGCCGTCTCGCGGAGGCCGAGGAGTGGGCGCACGAGCACGGGGTCACGCCTGCCGACCCGGCGAGCTACCTGGCCGAGTACGACCAGCTGACCCTCGTACGCCTGCTCATCGCCCAGCGCCGCACACGTCCTGGCCGGGCGCCCCGGGACGACGCCGACGTACAGGCAGGCATCGCCATGCTCGACCGCATCGTCGACGCCGCGCTCGCCGACGGCCGAGGGGGCAGCCTCGTCGAGGCACACCTGGTCCGCGCACTCGCTCACCACGCCGCCGGCCACACCGGCCCAGCGCTCACCGATCTCTCGGCGGCGCTCGCGGACGGCGTGCCTGCGGGCTTCGTCCGCCTCTTCCTCGACGAGGGCCCCGTCGTCCGGGAGTTGCTCGAGGCGGTGGCGAGCGGATCGGAGGCAGCCGGGCACGCCGCCGTCCTCCTGCGCGCAGCCAGGCCCGATCCGGCTGCCGCGCATCCGGTTCCCTCCACCGACGAGGGTCTGAGCGATCGCGAGCTCGAGGTACTGCGGCTGCTGGCGACCGAGCTCAGCGGGCCGGAGATCGCCCGTCAGCTGTTCGTGTCGGTCAACACCCTGCGCACGCACACCAAGCACGTCTTCACCAAGCTCGACGTGAACACTCGCCGCGCAGCCGTCCGCCGCGCCACCGACCTCGGCCTCCTCTGAGATGGGCCCCGCGGCGACTGACGAATCACCACCCCGGTCACATCACGTGGTGATGTCCGCTCACCACGCCGATTCCTAACGTCCTGGACATGGCCGGACACCCCGCCCGGCTCGAGACCCAGGACCAGGAGCCCGCCATGACCGTCACCACGACCGGACTGACCAAGGCCGCAGGCGTCGCCGCCGCAGCCGCCGGCGCCGTCTTCATCGCCGTCCAGCTCGGCCACCCTCAGCTCAACCTCGAGACGATCACCACGACCAACGTCTTCATCCGGGACTGCGGCAAGATCCTGATGAGCGTGCTGGCCCTCGTGGGGATCACCGGGATGTACCTGAGCCAGGTCCGGCGCAACGGCGTCTTCGGGCTCGTCGGCTACATCGTCTTCGCCGCGAACTACCTCGCCATCATGTGCACCACCTACATTGCGGCGTTCGTCGCTCCCACCCTCGCGAAGACCGATCCCGGCTACGTCAAGGACGTCATCGCCATGTCCACCAGCCACGGCACCGTGACCGGAGACCTCGGAGCTCTGGCCGTCTCGTGGGGTAAGGTCCAGGCGGTTCTCTACCTGAGCGGTTGTCTGCTCTTCGGCATCGCGCTCTTCCGCGCCCACGTCCTGGCGCGCTGGGCCGCCGTGCTCCTCGCGGTCAGCGGTTTCGCGAGCGCCGCGCTCTCGCTGATGCCGGACGCCCTCTACCGGCTGCTGGCCTTCCCGAACGCCATCGCCATGATCGGGCTCGGCGTCTCCCTGTGGCGGAGCCAGCGGACGGCCTCCGCCGTCGAGACCAGTTCCGTCGAGACCAGCGCTTCGCCCGCCGTCGTCCCGGCCGCCCGCGTCGAGCCCTCCACGGTCCGATGACCACTCGCACGGCCACGCCGGCCGGCTCCAAGCGGAGCTGGCCGGTACCGGCCGCCCTGATCGCCCTCGTCGCCATCGCGGTGATCGCCGGCGTCCTCCGCCTCGTGCAGCTGTCCGGCGGACCGGCGACCATACCCGCGAACCCCCGGTTCGACGCGTCCCCTCTCCCCGTCGTCGTTCACATCGTCAGCGCCATCGTGTTCGCGCTCGTGGGTGCCTTCCAGTTCGTGCCTCGCCTCCGGCGCCGGCGGGCGTGGCACCGCAGGGCCGGGCGCGTCGTAGTGGTCGCCGGGCTTGGCGTGGCTTTGTCCGCGCTGTGGCTCAACCAGTTCTTCCCGCGCGCCCACGCCACCCGCGACATCGTCTACCCGCTGCGATGGGTGTTCGGTGTGGCTCTGGTCGTCACTCTCGTGATCGGCTTCCGTGCGGCTCGCCGGCGGAACTTCCCTCGTCATCGCGCGTGGATGATCCGAAGCTGTGCCATCGCCCTGGTCGGGGGCACGCAGGTCTTCACGCTGTGGTTCGGCGGTGCGATCTTCGGCACGGGCGACCTCGCCCAGGCACTGATGCTGATCGCGGCGTGGGCGATCAATCTCGCGGTCGCCGAGTGGGCAATTGGACGGCCGGCCCGGGTCGCGTCCCGCCGCCGTGCGGCTGCAACCAGCGGGCGGCTCGCCCGCGGCGATGCCCGGGCAGGAGCACCGTCATGACCACGACCGAGACGCGCGGGTACGAATTCCGGGTGGACGGCCACCTCGACGACCACTGGTCCGCATGGCTGGACGGCGTCAGCCTTGCCCGGAACGACGACGGCACCACCACGCTCGCCGGACCGATGGCGGACCAGGCCCAGCTCCACGGCCTGCTCGCCCGGCTGCGCGACATGGGCGCCACGCTGGTGTCGATGCGCGCTCTGGGAGACGGTGTCCAGATGACCCAGGCCGGCACGAACGAGGCCCCCGTGCACCCGCTGCGCGACCGGACGGTGCACACCGATCGACTCACGCTCCGCGCCGCCACTCGCGACGACGTCGAGGTCACGTTCGCCTATCGGCGACTGGAAGCGGTCGCGCAGTGGCTCACCCAGCTCCCGAGCGATCTGGAGAGCTACCGGGAGAGCTTCACCGACCCGGTCCGGCTGGCAAACACCGTGATCATCGAGCTCGACGGCCGGATCATCGGCGACTTCATGCTCAAGGTCGAGGACGCCTGGGCCCAGGCCGAGGTGGCGGATCAGGCGCGGGGCAAGCAGGCCGAGGTCGGCTGGGTGCTCGACCCTGCCTTCACCGGGCACGGCTACGCCACCGAGGCCGCCCGCGCCCTGCTCCGCATCTGCTTCGAGGACCTCGGCGTCCACCGCGTCGTCGCCGGGTGCTTCGTCGACAACGAGGCGTCGTGGCGGCTGATGGAACGCAGTCGGCATGCGCCGCGAGAGCCACACGCTGCGCGACGGGCTGCACCGGTCGGGCCGGTGGCTCGACGGCTACACCTACGGCGTGCTCGCCGACGAGTGGGCCTCGCTCACGTAGGCCGCAAGGTGCTCGCCGGTGAGCGTGCTCCGGGAGCTGACGAGGTCGGCAGGGGTGCCCTCGAACACGATGCGGCCGCCGTCGTGGCCGGCACCGGGGCCGAGGTCGATGATCCAGTCAGCGTGCGCCATGACCGCCTGGTGGTGCTCGATGACGAGGACCGACCTGCCCGCGTCGACGAGCCGGTCGAGCAGACCGAGCAGATTCTCCACGTCGGCGAGGTGCAGGCCGGTGGTCGGCTCGTCCAGGACGTAGACGTCGCCCTTCTCGGCCATCTGGGTGGCCAGCTTCAGCCGTTGACGCTCGCCTCCTGACAGCGTGGTGAGCGGCTGACCGAGCGTGAGGTAGCCCAGCCCGACGTCGGCCAGCCGGTCCAGGATCGTGTGGGCGGCCGGCGTGCGGGCCTCACCGTCGCCGAAGAACGCCTCGGCCTCGGTCACCGGCATCGCGAGCACCTCGGCGATGTTCTTCGCGTTGGACCCGCCGCCGAGGGTGTACTCCAGGACCGACGCCTGGAACCGCTTGCCCTCGCACTCCTCGCACAACGACTCGACGGTGGCCATCACGCCGAGGTCCGTGTAGACGACGCCGGCGCCGTTGCAGGTGGGGCAGGCGCCCTCGGAGTTGGAGCTGAAGAGCGCCGGCTTCACGCCGTTGGCCTTCGCGAACGCCTTGCGGATCGGCTCCAGGAGCCCGGTGTAGGTCGCCGGGTTGCTCCGGCGCGAACCGCGGATGGCGCCCTGGTCCACCACCACGACACCGTCGCGTCCGGCGACCGAGCCGTTGATCAGCGAGCTCTTGCCGGAGCCGGCCACTCCGGTGAGGACGCACAGCACGCCGAGCGGGATCTCGACGTCGACGTCCCGCAGGTTGTGCGTCGACGCCCCCCGTACCTCCAGCGCGCCGGACGACGACCGCACCTGCGGCTTCAGCCGCGCCCGGTCGTCGAAATGGCGGCCGGTGACGGTGTCGCTGCGCCGGAGGCCCTCGACCGTGCCCTCGAAGCAGACGACGCCGCCCCCGGTACCCGCCCCGGGCCCGAGGTCGACGACGTGGTCGGCGATCGCGATCGTCTCGGGCTTGTGCTCCACGACGAGCACCGTGTTGCCCTTGTCCCGCAGCTGAAGGAGCAACCGGTTCATCCGCTCGATGTCGTGGGGATGCAGGCCGATCGTCGGTTCGTCGAAGACGTAGGTCACGTCGGTGAGGGAGGAGCCGAGGTGACGGATCATCTTGGTGCGCTGCGCCTCGCCACCGGAGAGCGTTCCGGCCGGCCGGTCGAGGGAGAGGTAGCCCAGCCCGATCTCCGTGAACGAGTCGAGC
The DNA here is from genome assembly GCA_963786765.1 of uncultured Actinomycetota bacterium. Taxonomy (GTDB): domain Bacteria; phylum Actinomycetota; class Actinomycetes; order Actinomycetales; family Kineosporiaceae; genus DATKNA01. The sequence goes on from CAWBAJ010000013.1 coordinate 6,600, forward strand.
AGGTGCCGCAGCCCGGTGAGCAAGGGGGCCACGGAGGGCTCGTGGAGCTCACGGATCCAGCCGGCGAGGTCGCTGATCTGCATCTGGCAGAGGTCGGCGATGTTCTTCCCCTTGATCATCGACGAGCGAGCCTCGGGCGTGAGGCGGGTGCCCTCGCACTCGGGGCAGCGCTGGAAGGTGATGGCACGCTCGACGAAGCGGCGGATGTGCGGCTGCAGCGAGTCGACGTCCTTGGAGAGCATCGACTTCTGGACCCTCGGGATCACACCTTCATAGGTGAGGTTGACACCCTCGACCTTGATCTTGGTTGGCTCCTTGTAGAGGAGGTCGTTCATCTCCTTCTTCGTGTACCGGCCGATGGGCTTGTCCAGATCGAGCCCGATGCCCTGGAAGAGGCGGCCGTACCACCCCTCCATGCTGTAGCCGGGGACCAGGAGGCCGCCCTCGTTCAGGGACTTCGACTCGTCGTACAACGCCGCGAGGTCGAAGTCGGAGACCGAACCCATGCCCTCGCAGCGCGGACACATGCCGCCCTGGAAGACGACGTCGCGCACGACGGCCTTCTCCACCCGGCCACCGGCCTTCTCGGTGCTCATCACCCCACTCGCCTTACGGGTCGGGACGTTGAACGAGAACGCCGTCGGGGGCCCTATCTGCGGCTGCCCGAGCCGGCTGTAGAGGATCCGGAGCATCGCGTTGGCGTCGGTCGCGGTGCCGACGGTGGAGCGAGGATTGGCGCCCATCCGTTCCTGGTCGACGAGGATCGCGGTCGTCAGACCGGCCAGGACGTCGACGTCGGGCCGGGCCAGCGTCGGCATGAAGCCCTGCAGGAAGGCGCTGTACGTCTCGTTGATCAGCCGTCGCGACTCCGCGGCGATCGTGTCGAAGACCAGCGAGCTCTTGCCCGATCCGGAGACGCCGGTGAACACCGTCAGCCGGCGCTTCGGGATCTCGAGGCTGACGTCCTTGAGGTTGTTCACCCGCGCGCCGTGCACTCGGATCACGTCGTGGCTGTCGGCGGCGTGCCGCGTCGCCGCCTCCGTCTCGGTCCTCGTGGCCGTGCTCAATCTCATCTCCGTCCGTCCAGTGGTCAGTCCAGCCAGCGGCCGTCGCGCATCAGCTCGCGACCCGCCAGCTCGTTCTCCTCACGCCAAGCCTGCACTCGCCGGGGGGTGACGCGGAACCAGCGGTACGGCGTCGTGAGCACACGCGGGTCGAAACCGGCGCTCGCCGCGAACCGGTCGCCGCGCTTCGGCGGCAGCGCGTCGATCTCCAAGACCTCTACGTCGCCGTCGATGACCGTCACGTCACGGGTGGGACCGAGTGCCAGCCGAACCACCCGCGTCGCGGCCAGGTTCCTGGACGTCGGGCTCTCCGTCGTGGCCAGCAGCAGCGTCTCACCGTCCCAGTCGAAGGACAGGGGCACAAGGTACGGGACGCCGTCCGGCGAGGCGCTGGCCACCCACAGGTCGACGTCGGAGTCGAGCCGTTGCTCGCTGTCGCGACGGCGCTGGGCGCGTGAGCGGGGAGGCCGTTCGGCGGTCACCGGTCCTGGATCAGCCCGAGGACGTTGCCGTCCGGGTCGGTGAACGTGGCCACGCGCCGGCCCCAGCCGACCTCCTTCGGGGCGTCCTTGACTGTCGCGCCGGCCGCAGTCACCTCGGCCAGCTTCGCCTCGATGTCGGGCACGTGCCAGTACGCCACCGGTGACGCCATGTCCTGCTGCCCGCCCTTCGGCACCAGGCCGAAGTGCTGGTCCCCGACGTCGTAGCCGACGTAGTAGTCGGCGTCCGCCTGTGGTGGGGCACCCAGCAGGGCGGTGTAGACGGCCTTGGCCGTCTCGAGATCGGACACGGGGTGCAGGATGGTCCGGACTCCGTTGGTGTCGCTCATGTCCACTCCTGGCGTCAGCGCAGCTGGTTGATGCGGATCAGGTTGCCGGCGGGATCACGGACGGCGCAGTCGCGAATGCCGTACGGCTGCTCGATGGGTTCCTGGACGATCTCGACGTCCGCGCCCTGGAGGCGCTCGAACGTGTCGTCGAGGTCCTTCGTGGCCAGGACGAGCATCGCGTAGGTGCCCTTGGCCATCATCTCGCCGATGGTGCGGCGCTCCTCGTCCGTCACCCCGGGATTCGCCCCGGGCGGGTACAGGACGATCGACGTCCCCGTCTGGCCGGGAGGGCCGACGGTGATCCAGTGCATGCCGTTGAACCCGACGTCATTGCGGACCTCGAACCCGAGGATGTCCCGGTAGAAGGCGATCGCGGCTTCGGGATCGTCCTGCGGGAGGAAGGCCGAGTGAATGCTGAGATCCATGGCCCTCACGCTACGTTCGGCCGGCGGGCCGGTGCTTCTCGATTCCTGATCGGTCGGGTGACCTGCTTCTCGAGGCACGGCGGGATGCCGCCGGCCTCTGCACTGGTCTGGCTGCGGTAGACGCTGGGCGGGACCCCCACCAGCTCGGTGAACCGAGTGCTGAAGGTACCCAGGGACGAACAGCCAACGGCGAAGCAGACGTCGGTGACGCTGAGGTCGCCGCGACGCAGCAGGGCCATCGCCCGCTCGATCCGGCGGGTCATGAGATAGCTGTAAGGGGACTCGCCGTACGCCAGCCGGAACTGGCGGCTGAGGTGGCCGGCGGACATGTGGACGCCGGCGGCGAGCGCCTCGACGTCCAAGGGCTGCGCGTACTCACGGTCGATCCGGTCGCGGACGCGGCGCAGCAGCGCGAGGTCGTGCAGGCGTTCCTGATCCGTCGGTCTGCTGGTCATCAGCCCGATCGTGCCACCACCTGACGCCAGGTCCCAAGGACGCCAGAGGTCGCATCGGCAGAAATATGCCTTGACAGATATATAACGCTACGAGCATGCTTCTCTCGTGGCCGATCTGCTGGAGGTTCTCGCGGAACCCGCCCGTCGGCGCATCCTCGACGCCCTGCGCGACGGCGAGCTGCCGGTCGGCGCGCTCGTCGATCGGCTCGGCATCAGCCAGCCGCTCGTGTCCAAGCACCTGCGGGTGCTGCGGGAAGCCGGCCTCGTAGAGGCTCGGGTGGACGGGCAGCGACGGCTCTACCGCGTCCGGCCCGAACCGCTCGCCGAACTCGACGCCTGGCTCGAGCCCTACCGGCGGATGTGGCGCACCAGCCTCGACCGCCTCGAGAAGCACCTCACCGAAGGAGAACGTCATGAGTGAAGCGACCCTGGTCTCGACCGGCGACAAGCCCGTCCTGCGGTTCGAGCGGTTCCTGCCCCGACCTATCGAGGAGGTGTGGCGGGCAGTCACCGACCCCACCGAGATGCGGGCGTGGTTCCCCACCCGGATCGAGATCGACCGCTGGGAGACCGGAGCGGCGCTGACCCACCACTTCGACGGCCAGTCCCTCTCTCCACTACCGGGCAAGGTCGTCGAGTGCTCCCAGCCGCATCGGCTCGTGTTCACCTGGGGCGACGACACGATCGGGTTCGAGCTGTCCGCCGCTGAGGGAGGCACCGTCTTCGTACTGACGGAAGAGCTCGCCGCCCCGCACGCGGCGCGCAACGCCGCGGGCTGGGAGGTCTGCCTCGAGCGCCTGGTCGCGGGCACGGTCGGGGAGGACTGGGCGGCGCGGTTCCAGCGCTACCGCGCCGCCTTCGAACCCGCACTCGGCCCCCAGGACGGGCCGCCTGCGGACGTCAAGGTCTAGCCAGACTTCGGCGCACCCTCTCTCGGAGATCACCCGGGGCGGGTGAGGCGGCCCGCAGACCGGGAAGCAACGCTGCCTGGTGACGAAGTGGCGGCCGTTCGACCTACGCCCGCCCCACGACGACAGGAGCGCTGATGCCCGGCACCGTCAGCATGCCCACGACCGGCCGCCGCCTGGGGGCCGAGTTCGCCGGCACGTTCGCCCTCGTCTTCACCGGCTGCGGGGCCGCCGTCCTGGCGTCCGCGTTCCCGACGGTCGGCATCGGACTGCTCGGCGTCGCGTTCGCCTTCGGCCTCAGTGTGCTCGTGATGGCGTACGCCGTCGGGCACGTCTCCGGCGGCCACTTCAACCCCGCCGTGACGGTGGGCCTGGCCGTCGGCAAGCGGTTCGCGTGGCGCGAGGTGGGTCCGTACGTCGGCACCCAGGTCGTCGCCGCGATCGTCGCCGCGGCCGTTCTCTGGGTGATCGCCAACGGCAAGCAGGGGTTCAGCTCGGTCGCGTCCGGCTTCGCGAGCAACGGCTACGGCAGCCGCTCGCCGGACCACTACAACCTGCTGTCGTGCCTGCTGATCGAGATCGTGCTCACGGCGTTCTTCGTGTTCGTCATTCTGGGCGCGACCGACACAAGGGCGCCGCGCGGCTTCGCGCCGCTCGCCATCGGCCTGTCGCTGACGCTCATCCACCTGGTGTCGATCCCCGTGACGAACACCTCCGTCAACCCCGCCCGCTCGATCGGCCCGGCGCTGTTCGCCGGATCGGCCGCGATCGGGCAGCTGTGGCTGTTCATCCTGGCCCCGTTGGTGGGCGCCGCCCTGGCCGGCTACGGCTACCACGCCGTCGTCGGCCAGGAGGGCCCGGTCGCTCCACTGGAAGAGACCACGGAGGCCTGAGGCGCTCGTCGACAAGCGCACGGCGCCCTACCGATGCGTCCACCAGCACACCAACGCGCCTGCCGGCACCCTCACCGCGATGCGCCTCCGCACCCACCGCTCTTGTGTGCGGCCGACGGTGCATGATGAGGTCCCTCTGGGCGTGATTCGTGGCCGGGGCCGACGCTGCGGCTGAGGAGGAGCGTGACGGTGTCGAGACGAGTCGGCTTGACCTTCGCCGCAGCCGCCGCGGTCACGCTCTGCGCGCCCGTCGTCCTCACCGTCACCCTGGATCAGCAGCAGGGTAGATCGTCGGTACCGGTGGCGAGATCGGTGGCTCTCGCCGGCCCGAGCGCCTCGTCGAGCACCGCGTCGCCCTCGCCGTCGCCTTCGCACTCGCACTCGGCGTCGCACTCGGCGTCCGCCTCGAAGGACGCCGAGAACCTGGCCGCCGGCATCCTCGGCACCCGATTCCGCCGCCACGGGAGCGGCAGGCTCGTGGTCGTCCCGGGCCGGGTCGCGGCGCCCGGGCACGGGATGGTGCACCGTGTCAGGGTCGAGATCGAACGGGGGTTGCCCGTCGACCCGCAACGGTTCGCGCGCTTCGTCATGACGACCCTCAATGACCCGCGGAGCTGGGGGGCTCACGGGAAGATGACCTTCGCCCGCACCGACGGAGCGGCCGACATCCGCGTCATCCTCGCGACCCCAGGGACCAACGCGGTGCTCTGCCGGCCGCTCGACACGAAGGGCAAGGCCTCGTGCGGGCGTGACGGACGAGCGGTGCTCACGATGTCACGGTGGGTCGACGCCACCCCGGAGTTCGCCCGGATCCGCACCACCTACCGGCAGTACGTCGTCAATCACGAGGTCGGCCACCTGCTGGGCCACCTCCACCAGATGTGCCCCCACAAGGGCGCTCTTGCCCCGGTCATGCAGCAGCAGACGTTCGGGCTGAAAGGGTGCCGGCCCAACCCCTGGCCCTATCCCTGATCCCTAGGCGCCGCAGCCGCAGCTGGTGCCAGCGCAGCAGGTGCTGGTGTCGGTGACCTTGAGCATGTCGTTGGTGTCGGCCTTGACGACGTAGACCTCCCAGGGTTCCTTGCCGGGGCCGGTGACCCAGACCTTGTCCTGGAGGGCGTAGCAGCAGGAGGTGTCGTTCTCCTCGAAGGTGGCCAGGCCGGCGGTCTTGAGGCGGTCGGTCGCCTGGGCGACGTCGTCGGTGGAGGCGACCTCGACGCCGAGGTGGTCCATGCGGGTCTCCTCCCCGGCCTGGCCTTCGATGAGGACGAGCTTGAGCGGGGGCTCGGCGATGGCGAAGTTGGCGTATCCGGGGCGTCGCTTTGCGGGCTCGGCGTCGAACAGCTTCGAGTAGAACTCGATGGACTCTTCGAGGTCGGCGACGCGCAGGGCGAGCTGGACGCGGGACATGGTGGGTTCCTTTCCAGTTGCTTCGACGTCTGTCGATGCAGCACCTTGCCACCTGCATCGAAGACTGTCAATATGGACACATGTCAAAACAGCGTCAGATGTTGCCGGTGGTGGATCAGTGCTGCACGCCATTGGTGCGGGAGGCGCTGGACGAGACGGCGGCGATGGAGCTGTCTCGGATGTTCAAGGCCCTGGGCGACCCCGTCCGGCTGCGACTGCTGTCGCTGATCGCCTCCCAGGCGGCCGCGGACGGCGCGGAGGGCGCGGGTGAGGTGTGCGTGTGTGACCTGCTGGGCGCGTTCGACGTCCAGCAGTCGACGATCTCCCACCATCTGCGGGTGCTGCGCGAGGCCGGGCTGGTCGACTGCCAGCGGCGTGGAACATGGGTCTACTACTGGGTCGTCCCCTCCGGGCTGGAGCGGTTGTCGTCTCTCCTGCAGTCCACTGGCGAACGTGACACGGTGACGGCGGCCAGGTGACCGACCACGACCTTCCAGGCCCCACCAAACCACCCGATGTCCCCGTCGAGACGCGGCTGGTGCGCAGGGCCGCCGCTGAGGCACTCGGCACAAGCGCCCTCGTTCTGGTCGTGGTCGGGTCCGGCATCCAGGCGACCCGGCTGACCGATGACGTCGCACTGCAGCTGCTGGCGAACTCCACGGCGACGGTGCTCGGCCTTGCCGTCCTGATCGCGGTGCTGGGCCCGGTGTCGGGGGCTCACCTCAACCCGGCCGTCACCCTGGTCGCCGCATGGTCCGAGCGGGCCGTCCGGTTGTCTCGGCTGCGGGAGCCCACGGCATACATCGGCGCTCAGGTCACGGGCGCGGCCATCGGCGCCATCCTCGCCAACGTCATGTTCGGGCTGCCCCCCGTTCAGCTGTCCACGCATGTCCGGACAGGTGCGTCGCTGTGGCTCGGCGAAGTGATCGCCACAGCCGGCCTGATCCTGGTCATCTTCGGGCTGGCCAGGACTGGTCGCGACATGTGGGCCCCCTGGGCTGTGGCGGCCTACATCGGCGCCGCCTACTGGTTCACCTCCTCAACCAGCTTCGCCAACCCCGCCGTCACCATCGGGCGGGCCCTGTCCGACACTTTCGCGGGCATCGCCCCAGCCTCGGTTCCCGGCTTCATCGCCGCCCAGCTCGTCGGCGCTGTCGTCGGCACCGCCCTACTACTCGCGTTGTTCGGACGACGGCTTCCTCGAGCCGCCGACGTCGTCCTCGCGCATCCAGCCCCTCGTATAGCTGACGGCCCCCGCTCCTCGAACGCATTCGAACCCTCTAGCTCGGACGCCTCGGCATCCTGGTCGCCCGCGGAAAGGACTCCCGCCTCATGACTGACGCCGTGCCCTCGGTGCTGTTCGTGTGCGTGCACAACGCCGGCCGCTCCCAGATGGCCGCCGCGTTCCTGGCCCACCTGGCCGGGAACCGAGTACAGGTCCGCTCGGCCGGCTCCGCCCCCGTCGACGCGGTCAACCCCGCCGTCGTCCGGGCGATGGCAGAGATCGGCATAGACATCAGCCGGGAGGTCCCCAAGGTCCTCACGACGAAGGCCGTGCAGGCCTCGGACGTCGTCATCACCATGGGCTGCGGCGACGCATGCCCGTTCTTCCCCGGCAAGCGGTACCTGGACTGGGAGCTGCCCGATCCGGCCGGGCAGGGCGTGGAGGCCGTGCGCCCCATCCGCGACCGCATCGAGCACCTCGTCCGCGGCCTGCTCGCCGAGCTCGACGTCCCGATCCCGGCATGACCACCGACGCTGGCGCCGCCGTCACCGCGGTCGCGGTCGTGCCGATGCTCGCCGAGCACGCCGACCAGATCTTGGCGATCTACCAGCTCGGCATCGACGGCGGTGACGCCACGTTCGAGACCACCGCCCCGACCTGGCAGGACTTCGACACCTCCCACCTGGCCGCGCACCGGTTCGTCGCGCTTGACGCGCCCGCACCCGGCCGCGCTGCCGCCGTCGTCGGGTGGGTCGCCGCCGTTCCTGTCTCGGAGCGCTGCGTCTACGCCGGGGTGGTCGAGCACTCCGTGTACGTCCACCCCGCCGCCCGGGGCCGAGGCGTCGGCAGCGCCCTCCTGGGCAGCCTGATCACATCGACCGAAGCAGCGGGCATCTGGACGATCCAATCCGGCGTCTTCCCCGAGAACACCGCCAGCCTCGCCCTGCACGAGCGCCACGGCTTCCGCCGCGTCGGCATCCGTGAACGCCTGGGCCGACACCATGGCTGGTGGCGAGACGTCGTCCTGCTCGAACGCCGCAGCCCCACCATCAGCTGACCCACCCACAGGCCGTCAACCTCGACAGAGGACTGGTGTTCGTGACAAGGGTGGCCGTGCGAGGGCCTAGGAGAAACTCGTCACGCGCCCGGGTCGCGTGGTGCGGCGGAACGGACTCGAACCCACTGCACCGACTCGCCGAGCTTCACCGGCTCGGGCAGATCGAGGTACATCGACCCTCCCGCCGCTACTTGATCTCGCGGCGCAGCAGCCGCACCATGCCGGCCGCCAGCGGGAGAAGCAGCCACCACGTCGTCGTGGCGAGCAGATGGAGCCATTCGATGCCGGCGATCGCGTGGTCCATCAGGGGCGCCTGCGACCTCCCCAGGTCGATCCACCCGGCCGCGTCCTTGAGCGAGTCGACCATCGAGAACAGCAGGTTGAAGGCCCCTGGCAGGGCGAAGTAGAGGACGATGGCAGCTGCGGTGTTCATCAGGAGCATGCCGAAGGCCAGGCCCTGGACGAGCGACAGCAGCTGCAGCAGCGCGGTGTCCCGCAGGCCGCCGGCGCCGTAGGCCCACGAGCCGTCGCCGTGCCGTAAGGCGGCCCCGAGGATGTTGGCCACCGCGGCGACTGCGAGAGCCAGCACGACCGCCAGGAACCCGAGGACTGCGGTGGCGGCGAACTTGGCTGCGACGACGCGGCGGCGTTCGGGCTCCAGGGTGTGTGTCACCAGGCTGGTGCGCTGGGTCCACTCAGTGGTCACCGCCATGATGCCGAGCACCGGGAGCAGCACCGACTGAGGAAGGACCGTCACGTCGACGAAGTGCTCGAAGGTCAGGCCCGAGGCGTCAGTGGCGAACAGGTAGACGATCACAGCCGCGGCGGTCACCAGGGCTATGAGGACGAGCAGCCACGCGCCGGCCCGGGTGTCGACGAGCTTGCGGAGTTCCACCCGGACCAGCCGGGTCGCAGGGACACGGTCTGTGGCGGCTGGTCCGCCGGCCGCGTCGGGCGGTCGGATCTCCGGGATGTCTGACGTGGTCGTGGTCATGCCGGCACCTCTTCCCGTCCGCCGGCTCGGAGTCCGCACGCGCGTGCTCGGCGGCGGCGAGACTGGCGAGCCTGAGCGAACGTGAACACGACGTTGCCGTCGCCGTGGGGCACGGCAAGTCCAACGCCGACATTGCCAGTGAGCTCTTCATGAGCGTCGCCACCGTCAAGGCGCACGTCTCACACATCCTGGTCAAGCTGGACGCCGCGAACCGGGTCCAGGTGGCCATCTGCGTCCATGAAGCCGGTCTCATCTAGGCTGGGCGCGCTCAATGGGCGGCGCGGGCAGTTCGGCGGCCAGGACGCCCCAAAGACGAGAGAGCCCGGCTCCCTCGCGGAAGGAACCGGGCTCTGACCAGGGGTTATGAGGGTGGGCCTAGGAAGACTTGAACTTCCGACCTCTTCCTTATCAGCTACTCCCGGAGGCGAGCCCACCTGCGCTGAGCTGCGTGTATTGGTCGCCGAGGTTCGTCAGCGTGCGGCCCGTCGAAGGGTCGTTGGCGGGCAGATTGGCGGGCGGGCGCGAGCCACGTCAAGAGCTGGCCTGGGCGTGCCAGAGTCCGGGCATGTCCTCGTAGGGGCCGAGTTCGCGGGACGTCGGTGACGGGTCAAGGGTCGAGCGTGCTCGATCGCGTCAGCGACGCCGTCAGGCGCCCTTGACGCGGTGCCGGCGGCTTGAGAACGCTGCCGCGGAGAGGGCTTGCCCCTCGGTACATTTGCCGCCGTCCTCAGCCCCGCTCGTGATCCTCTCTGTCCTCCTCGCGGCTCGGCTGCGCCCGCGGGCGGCGAAGCCGCAGAGCGGGCGCAGGGCCGGCGAAGCCGGCCTTGACTTCGTACAGAAACTGCTCACGCGGCCCGGCTCGACACTCATGTCCTGTGTCAGGTGATGCTTGACATTCGCGTGCTAGGTGATCCTTTACAGTAGCCGTGTTCGGCCTTCTTGATCGACGACGTTCTCGTGGGCGTCGGAGAGGATCAGAGGGGCGGCAGCCCGACCGGGGCCTCGCGCGTCCCGCAGGCCGATCCTCAGCTGGGACGGCGGCGGTCCGGGGCCCGAGCCGAGCTGGTCGAGCGCCCGCCCGTCGACTGCACCCGGTCGCGCAACTCCAGCTTGGCCAGCACCCCGGCCACGTGGGTCTTCAGGTACCACATAGTCCTCGACGCCTAGATGAGACCGGCTTCATGGACACAGATGGCCACCTGGACCCGGTTCGCGGCGTCCAGCTTGACCAGGATGTGTGAGACGTGCGCCTTGACGGTGGCGACGCTCATGAAGAGCTCACTGGCAATGTCGGCGTTGGACTTGCCGTGCCCCACGGCGACGGCAACGTCGTGTTCACGTTCGCTCAGGCTCGCCAGTCTCGCCGCCGCCGAGCACGCGCGTGCGGAGTCCGAGCCGACGGACGTGGTCTCGACCACTCTGCGGATGAGCTGCGTCGTGACGCTGGGCGACAGCATCGGCTCGCCGGCGGCGACCTTCTGAATCGCCTCGACGATCATCGGAGGAGACGTGTCCTTGAGGAGGAAGCCGGTCGCACCGTTCGCAAGGGCCCGGACCACGTACTCGTCGGCGTCGAAGGTGGTGAGAACGATGACCGCGGGCGGGTCGGCCTGTTCGGAGAGCCGTTGGGTGGCCGCCAGGCCGTCCATCCTGGGCATCCGGATGTCCATCAGCACGACGTCCGGGCGGGTTCGCGCGATCACCTCGAGAGCTTGGACGCCGTCGCCCGCCTCGCCCACGATCTCCAGCTGCGGCGCCCCTCGCAGCATCAGGCTCAGCCCCGCCCGTACCAGCGGGTCGTCGTCGACGAGTACGACCCGGATGGGCTCGCTGCTCATCGTTCCCACGGCAGCCAGGCCCGCAGGACGAAATCGCCGTTGCGGGTCAGGCCGTGCTCGATGCGGCCATGACTGGCGGCGGCCCGTTCGGCGAGCCCGACGAGGCCGAAGCCTATGCCGTCCTTGCCGTTGAGCTCCCCACCGACCCGTACCGGATTCCGCACCGACAGGTCCAGTCCGTTCCCGGGGTGGCCCGTCAGCTCGACGGTGACCATGGCGTGGGGCGCGTGCTTGCGGGCGTTCGTCAGGGCCTCCTGGACGATGCGGAAGGCGCTGCGGCCGATCGACTCCGGGAGGGCGTCGAGGTCCTCCAGGTCCGAACGCAGCGTGACGTGCGCGCCCGCCGCGCGTTCGTCGTCGAGCAACGAGTCCAGGTCACTGAGTGTCGGTTGGGGCCGGTGGTGGGTGACGTCGATGCCGCGCTCGGTGTCCCGGAGCAGGCCGAGGATCTCCCGGAGGTCGGCGAGGGCGCGTTGAGAATTGGCCTGGATGATCGCGGCGGTCTCTCGCGTCTCGGCGGCGCTGAGGTCGGTCCGGTAGGCGAGCGCTCCGGCATGGACGGCGACCAGTGACATCCGGTGTGCCAGCACGTCGTGCATCTCGCGGGCGATGCGTGTCCGCTCGCCCGCCCGAGCGGTGGAGATCTGCAGCGCCTGTTCGCGTTCGGCCCGTTCTGCTCGATCGTGCAGGGAGGCGATCAGGTCCCGGCGCGCGCCGAGGTACATGCCGATGGCGACGACGACGCCGGCCGCCAGGACGCAGAAGAGCAGGTTCACGTACCACGACATGGTCCGGTTCGGCTGGACGGCGAACGAGGCCTGCCCTGCCAGGACGGACAGCGCGGCCGTGGGCAGGATCTCGCGCCATCGCCGGCGGGCGGACAGCGACACCTGGCAGACGATCCACGGGCCGATCGCGCTCACTGACACGGCGGTGGCCGCGACGGTCAGGACGGTGACGGCGAGCGGCCAGCGGCGGCGGCACTGCATCGCGGCCAGGGACGCGACGCCGAGCGCCAGATCGCCCCAGAACAGCGTCCGGGCCGACTGCCACTGGTCCTGCGCGACCGACAGCCAGAGCAAGCCCCCGATCACGACCGCGAACACAGTGCTCAGCCAGGTCGTCTGCCCAGGGGTCAACCGCCGGCCGGTGCGTTCGGCGGTGCTCACCGTTCGAGCGTAGATCGGGACGGTGCAGGCACACCACCGACCAAAGTCGATGCCAGGAATCGACCTCGGTCGAGCCGGGACCGACCGGTGACCGATGCGCGACGGCAGCGCTGCCCCGCAGGCTCGACACATGATCCTCGTAGACCAGCTCACCAAGCGGTACGGCCGCTACACGGCCGTCGACTCCATCTCCTTCTCCGTACGCCCGGGGACAGTCACCGGCTTCCTCGGCCCGAACGGCGCCGGCAAGTCGACCACCATGCGCATGCTGGTCGGTCTGACCGTCCCGACGTCCGGCACCGCGACCATCAACGGAGAACAGTTCGCCGACCTCCCCAACCCCGGCCTCGAGGTGGGCGTCCTCCTGGACGCCTCTGCCCAGCACGCAGGCCGCACCGGACGCGAGATCCTCACGATCGCCGCTGACACCATGGGTCTGCCCCGCCGCCGCGTCGACGAGATGCTCGAGCTCGTCAGCCTGACACCTTCGGAGGCCAAGCGCCGGGTGCGCAACTACTCCCTCGGCATGCGTCAGCGACTGGGCATCGGCACCGCACTGCTCGGGGACCCCCGGGTACTGATCCTCGACGAACCAGCCAACGGGCTCGACCCTGCCGGGATCCGGTGGATGCGCGACCTGCTGACGGGCTTTGCCAGCCAGGGCGGCACCGTCCTGTTGTCCTCGCACCTGCTCCACGAGATCGAGGTCATCGCCGACGACCTGGTCGTGATCGGGAACGGCAAGATCGTCGCGTCCGGCAGCAAGGAAGAGCTGCTGGCCGCAGCGGGGACGCTCGTCCGGTCGACGTCACCGCGCGACCTCGCGCACGCCCTCGAACGGGCCGGGATCCCCAGCACGCTCGCAGGGGACGGCTCGGTACGCACGGACGCCGACCCTGCTCGGGTCGGGGCGGTGGCCCTGACAGCTGGCATCGCCCTCACCGAGCTCCGGTCCGCCGAGGGCACCGGGCTCGAAGACATGTTCCTGTCCCTCACTGCCGACACCCAACGCGAAGGAGTTGCGGCATGACCGCCACGATCGTCCCTCCCGACACCATCGAGGCCGAGCCGGCCCGACGGACCGCCCAGCCCATCCCGACCACCCGACTCGTCAAGGTCGAGCTGCGCAAGATGTTCAACACCCGCTCGGGATTCTGGATGCTCATCAGCATCGGCGTCCTGTCGCCCATCTCGGCCGGGTCGCTCCTCGTCCTCGGCCTCAACAGCGACGTCACCTACCAGAACTTCGTGAGGGCGAGCGGGTTCCCGATGTCGGTGATCTTGCCGATCATCGCGATCCTGGCCGTCACAGGTGAGTGGAGCCAGCGAAGTGGGCTCACGACCTTCACGCTGGTGCCGAGCCGCGGCCGCGTGATCGGCGCCAAGGCGATCGCGACCCTCCTGGTGGGCCTCGGCGCCGTCTCCGTCGCCTTCGCGGTCGGCGCCCTCGGCAACGTGGCCGGGTCCGCGCTCGCAGGCGTCGACACCGCGTGGGACATTTCGTTGTCCATGGCACTCCAGATGATGCTCTACAACCTGGTTGGCATGGCCTTCGGCTTCGCCCTCGGTGTCGTGCTGCGCAACTCCGCGGCCGCGATCGTGGGCTACTTCGTCGCTTCACTGGTCATGCCGGGCATCCTCGCGCTCCTGGCTCAGGTGCGTTCGTGGTTCGAGGACCTGCAGCCGTGGATCGACTGGCACTACACGCAGGTGGCGCTCCTCGATGGCGCCACGAACACTGTCAAGGAGTGGGCGATGCTCGGCTCGACCACGATGATCTGGATCGTCCTTCCCCTCGTCATCGGACTGCTGTCCCTGCGCCGCTCCGAGGTCAAGTAGTCGCACCCGAGCGCTCCGAGTGCGGGTGGTGGGCGGGCGGGATCGCGTCGGCAGCGTCGGTCGTCATCGACAACACGGTGGTGGGCTGGGCCGGCTCGCCAACCTACGCGGCCCCGATCAAGGAGGTGCTCGCCTTCCACGCGGAGAACCGGGCCGCGGTCGAGATCGCGGTCGGCCTGGAGGCGCTGACCCTGCCGCTGCTGCTCCTGTTCGTGACCGGTCTCCACGGGCTCGTCGGGCGCCGCGGGGGTGCGGGCGCGGACTGGTCGCGCCTCGCGGTGGCCGCAGGCGCGACCTTTTCGGCGGTGACGGCGTTCTACGCCGTGGTGTGGGACGGTCCGCAAGTACGCCTACGGCCGCACCAAGACCGCGGCTCGGACCAAGCTCCGAGAGCTGCTCCGGGACGTCGAGGACGGCTTGACGACCGTCAATGACCGGTTCACGGTGCAGGACGCCGTCCGCGACTGGCTCGACCACGGGCTCGCCAGAGCTGAAGAGTCGACCAGGACGAAGAACCGTCAACTCGCCGAGACGCACATCGTTCCGTTGCTCGGGGCGCGCCGTCTGCGGGAGCTCACGGTCGTCGACGTGGACAGCTGGCTCGTCGGCCGCGCCAGGGTCGTGAGTACAAGCACGCTGCGGATCCTCCACTCCGCGCTCAATCGGTCAATCAAGCGCGCGATGGCACAGAACAAGGTCAAGCGGAACGTCGTCGAGCTGGCCACGCTGCCGAAGGGACGGGAGGGCCGGCAGTCCAAGTCACTCACGCTGGCCCAGGCCGCCGCGATCCTCGAGACCGTCGAGGGGACCCGGATGCACGCCTACGTCGTCGTCTCTCTCCTGACTGGTGCTCGCACGGAGGAGCTGCGCGCCCTGCTCTGGTCGGATGTCGACCTGCTCGGCCGGCCCGATCTCAACCCGTCCGTACCGCCGTCCATGGCCGTGTGGCGATCGGTCCGGGCCACAGGTGACACCAAGACCAAGCGATCCCGCCGGACCCTGGCGCTGCCGGCGCGCTGCGTCGACGTCCTGTCCGAGCACAGCCGCCTGCAGGCTCGTATCCGTGCCGAGGCCGGTTCGAAGTGGGTCGACCTCGGTCTCGTGTTCACCACCCGCTACGGCACCCCGCTGGACTCGGCTGACGTCCGCCGGGACTTCCGGGCAGCCATCGGCCGGGCCGCCGACGTCGACGCCAGCCAGTGGACGCCCCGCGAGCTGCGGCACTCGTTCGTATCGCTCCTGTCGGACAGCGGCGTCCCCATCGAGGAGATCTCCCGCCTCGTCGGGCACCGCAGCACGGTAGTCACGGAGGTCGTGTACAGGAAGCAGCTCCGCCCGGTCCTGGAGTCCGGAGCAACCGTCATGGATCGCCTCTTCGCGGCTGCCAAGGAGGACGTTGGCGGCCAGTTTGGCGGGCAGGAGCCCTCAGCAACGGACGAGCCCGGCTCCCTCGCGGAAGGAACCGGGCTCTGACCAGGGGTTATGGGGGTGGGCCTAGGAAGACTTGAACTTCCGACCTCTTCCTTATCAGGGAAGCGCTCTAACCGACTGAGCTATAGGCCCGTGGGCGTTCCCACCGGTGGACGAGGTTACCGCAGCGACCCTGCCCACCCAAACCGGATCCCCCGCGGCGGGACCCGGGTCAGTCGTCCGACAGCGTGACCTGCAGTCCCCCGACGAGGCTCGAGGCGAGGTTGTAGAGCAGCGCGCCCAGCGTCGACAGGGCCATGATGATCAGGACGTTGACGACGGCGATCACCGTGGTCAGCGAGACGACCCGCCCCAGCCCGACCCACTGGTTGATGTCGAACTTCGACTGGGCGCTGCCGATGCTGCGCAGCTCGTTGTTGATCGACGAGAAGACACCCATCGCGTCGAGCACGGACCACAGCACGACCGACGCCGTCACGAGGACGATGCCCAGGGCCACGGACAGCAAGAACGACAACTTGAGCACGGACCACGGGTCGACCCGGGCGATCGTCAGCCGGACCTTGCGTGGGCCGACCGTGGGCATCCCACCCGTGGACGGGCCCTGGACCTGGCGGGGAGGCTCGGCGTAGACGTTCGGCCGCGGCGCGCCGCGGCCGTTCCCGTTCACCGTGGCGGTGGGCGCGGGGGCCGCCAGTGAGGGCGCTCCGTCGCCCGGACGGCCGCCGACCTTGGGGGCCGAACCCGACCGGAACGCCTGCTCGGACTGACTCACGCTCACCTCCGCACTCCTTTACCGTCCCGACGGTACGCCATGAGACCCCTCCCCGCGCACATGCGACTCCGCGCGCGCCGCGCAGCTTGCAGTTGAGCCCCGGCCGTCCTCGATCGTACCGGCACGGGGAAGAGGTCACGACGCGTCGCCGTCGCCGTCGGCACCAGGCGTGTCCTGGCCGCCCTCGTCGATCACGCCCGGCTCGGCGTCCGGGTCCGTCCCTGCGCCCGCGGCGGCGTCGAGGGCGGGACCGTCCGGCGCAGCCGGCAGCTCCTCGTCGTCGGCGCCGAGGCCGCGTTCGGTGTTCCGGGCGAGCGCGATGATCCGGTCGCCGTGGTCCGGCTTGGCGAAGACGACGCCCATCGTGTCGCGGCCCTTGGCCGGGACGCCGTGAACGGCGGACCGGACCACCTTGCCGCGCTCCATCACGACGAGCACCTCGTCGTCGTTGCCGACGATCATGGCGCCGACGAGGTCACCGCGCTCCTCGTTGAGCTTGGCCACCTTGATGCCGAGCCCTCCGCGGCCCTGGTTCCGGTACTCGTCCACCGACGTCCGCTTCGCATAGCCCTGCTCGGTGACGACGAAGACGAAGGCGTCGTCGACGTCGCGGACGACGTCCATGGACAGCAGCTGGTCGTCGTGCCGGAAGCGCATCCCGGTCACCCCTGAGGTCGCGCGGCCCATCGGGCGCAGCGCGGCGTCGTCGGCCGTGAAGCGCAGGGACATGCCCTTGCGGCTGACGAGCAGGATGTCGACGCCCTCGCCGAGCAGCCGTGCCGCGACCAGCTCGTCGCCGTCAGTGAGGTTGATCGCGATGACACCGCCGGCCCGGTTCGAGTCGTACTCCTCGAGGCGCGTCTTCTTGATCCGGCCCTCTCGCGTGGCGAGCACGAGGAACGGCGCCGCGGAGTAGTCGGGGATGTCGAGGACCTGCGCGATCTCCTCGCCCGGCTGGAACGCGAGCAGGTTCGCCACGTGCTGGCCCTTGGCGTCGCGGCCCCCCTCCGGCAGCTCGTACGCCTTCGCCCGGTACACCCGGCCGAGGTTCGTGAAGAACAGGAGCCAGTGGTGGGTGGTCGTCACGAAGAAGTGCTCGACGACGTCGTCGCTGCGCAACTGCGCCCCGCGGACCCCCTTGCCGCCGCGGCGCTGCGCCCGGTACTGGTCGGACCGGGTCCGCTTGGCGTAACCGCCTCGCGTGATGGTGACGACGACCTCCTCCTCAGGGATGAGGTCCTCGACGTCCATGTCGCCGTCGAACGGCAGGATCTGGGTGCGCCGGGCGTCGCCGAACTTGTCGACGATCTCGGCGAGCTCCTCGGACACGATCCGGCGCTGCCGTTCGGGCGAGGCGAGGATGTCGTTGTAGTCGGCGATCTCGAGCTCGAGAGCGGCCAGCTCGTCGATGATGCGCTGGCGCTCGAGCGCGGCCAGGCGCCGCAGCTGCAGGTTGAGGATCGCCCCGGCCTGCTCCTCGTCGATGTCGAGCAGCGACATCAGGCCGGTGCGGGCCTCGTCGGCCGACGGCGAGTTGCGGATCAGCGAGATGACCTCGTCGAGCGCGTCGAGTGCCTTGACGAAGCCCCGGTACAGGTGGGCCGACCGCTCGGCCTCTGCGAGCAGGTACCGGGTGCGCCGGACGACGACCTCGATCTGGTGGTCGACCCAGTGCCGGACGAACTTGTCCAGGCTGAGGGTGCGTGGCACGCCGTCGACGAGCGCCAGCATGTTCGCGCCGAAGGTGTCCTGCAGCTGGGTGTGCTTGTAGAGGTTGTTGAGGACGACCTTGGCGACGGCGTCCCGCTTGAGGACGACGACGATCCGCAGCCCCGTCTTGTCCGACGTGTCGTCCCGCAGGTCGGCGATGCCCTGGATCCGGCCGCTGTCGACGAGTTCGGAGATCTTGACCGTGAGGTTGTCGGGGTTGACCTGGTAGGGCAGCTCGGTGACGACGAGGCAGGTGCGGCCCTGGATCTCCTCCACGGTGACGACGGCGCGCATCGTGATCTGCCCGCGGCCCGTCCGGTAGGCCTCCTCGATGCCGCGGGTGCCCATGATGAGCCCGCGGGTCGGGAAGTCCGGGCCCTTGATGCGCAGGAGCAGCTGGCCGAGCAGCTCCTCGTCGTTCGCGAGGGGGTTCGCCAGCAGCCACTGCACCCCTTCGGCCACCTCGCGAAGGTTGTGCGCGGGGATGTTCGTGGCCATGCCGACCGCGATGCCGGAGGAACCGTTGACGAGCAGGTTCGGGAAGCGGCTGGGCAGGACGACGGGCTCCCGGGTCTTCCCGTCGTAGTTCGCCTGGAAATCGACGGTGTCCTTGTCGATGTCCCGGACCATTTCCATGGCGAGCGGGGCCATTCGACACTCTGTGTTGTGGCTGACGAAGCCGTTCGTGACGAACGAGTGGTCGTCGGTGTCGATCCGCAGGCTGTAGACGGGCTGGACGCCGGCAGCGCCGACCGACTCGACCGTGGCGTAGTAGAACCGGCCGTCGATCAGCGGGATCGCGACCTCTTCGGCCTCCGGGTCGAGCCGGTCGAGGATCTCCTCGCCCTCACGCTCCCACCGCTCGATCCGGTCGACGTTGTGCCGGCGGAGCCAGTCGGCGTCCGTCCGGCTGCCGCTCCCGTGCTTGCGCAGGTACTCGGCGAGGAAGGGTACGGCGTCGTCCGACAGCGCCGAGGACTCCAGCGGGATCCGCGCGAGGATCTGATGGAGCTTCGCCTGCTTGAGCGTCCGAAAGCCGACGTGAGCGGCGAAGATCCGGGCGTCGCGACGGTTGGTGATGACGACCTTGAGCTCGCCCGTGGTGTGGCGAACGACCTTCGACACGACGCCGAACTCCAGGAGGAGCTGCTGGACGTCGGCAGCCAGCCGGGCGCTGCGTGTGGAGTACGAGATCTGGATGCTGTTCCGGGGAAGAGCGCTGACGGACCCGTCACCCGAGAAGAGCGCCTGCAGGAAGGCGACCTTGACGGCGGACCCCGCCGACCAGACGAACTCGGGCACCTTCTTGTCCGAACTGCGCAGTCCCTCGAGCTCTGCGAGGCGTGACCGGCGCAGCGCGGTGAGGTCCTGGACGTCGACCTCGTGGAGCGTCGAGCCGGAGGCGATCCTCCGCTGGTACACGTAGCGACGTCCGCCGACGACAAGGTCGTACGCGTCGAGGACCTCCTGGAAGAACAGGTCCTCGATGTTGTTGAAGCCCGCGCGCGTCGACGAGAAGAAGCCCTCGCTCACCCAGGCACCCGCGAGGAGACCTTCGGCCCGCTGGAACGGTGTGGCCATCCCGTACTCGTGGGGGCGCGGTCGCGACACGACGACGCGGTCGCCGGCGACGACCTCCTCCAGCAGGCTCCAGAGCAGCGTCGGGACCCCCGCGACCGATCGGATCGTCAGGACCGGATGGTTGTGCGTCCCGGTGAGTTCGAAACCCTCCCGCGTTCGCAGCTTCAGCGTGGGGTGCTCGCCCGAGTGGAAGACCTTGCTTGCCGTCACCGGGCGACCCGAGCGGTCCTTGACCTTGAGGTCGACGTCCGTGTCGCTGTTGGGCAGGGCACCGGGGGCGAGATCCGCGATACGCGCCGTCGAACCGTCCGCCATCCGCACCAGCGAATCGCCCGAAATACAATACCTCATCGCGGCAGCTGGGTCGTTCCCGGGGGAACCGAAGTTCCCCTGACCCTGCACCAGCGGATATCTCAGTGCCCAGGGCTGGGCGAGCCGCACGAGGGTGTCGTAAATGGCACTGTCGCCGTGCGGGTGGTAATTGCCCATCACATCGCCGACGACGCGGGCGCACTTGCTGAAGCTGCGGTCGGGCCGGTAGCCGCCGTCGTACATCGCGTAGAGCACGCGCCGGTGCACCGGCTTGAGTCCGTCACGCACGTCCGGCAGCGCCCGCGACACGATGACGCTCATCGCGTAGTCGAGGTACGACCGCTGCATCTCCAGCTGCAGGTCGATGGGCTCGACCCGGGATCCGGTGGCCAGGAGGCCCTCGGGCGCGGGCCCGCCCTCGTCGTCGGTGGGCGGAACGGGCGGCTGCTCGGTCACGGGAGTCCTTCACGTCGGCGGCCCGGTGGCCGCTCCAGTCGCGGGTCGAAGAAGGGGGCGGATCAGATGTCGAGGAAGCGGACGTCCTTGGCGTTGCGCTGGATGAACGAGCGGCGGCTCTCGACGTCCTCGCCCATCAGGACGGCGAACATCTCGTCCGCGGCCGCGGCATCCTCGAGGGTGACCTGCAGCAGGAGGCGCTTGGTGGCGTCCATCGTGGTCTCGGAGAGCTCCGAGGCGTTCATCTCGCCGAGGCCCTTGTACCGCTGGATGCTCTCCTCCTTCGGCATCCGCCGGCCCGCCTCCTGCCCGGCGGCGATGAGCGCGTCGCGCTCGCGGTCCGAGTAGGCGTAGTCAGGCTCACCCTTCGTCCACTTGATCTTGTACAGCGGCGGTGACGCCAGGTAGACGTGCCCGTTGTCGACGAGCGGGCGCATGAAGCGGAACAGCAGCGTCAGCAGCAGCGTGCGGATGTGCTGCCCGTCGACGTCGGCATCCGCCATCAGGATGATCTTGTGATACCGCAGTTTCGTGAGGTCGAAGTCCTCGCCGACTCCGGTGCCGAAGGCGCTGATGAGCGCCTGGACCTCCTGGTTGGCGAGGACGCGGTCGATCCGCGCCTTCTCGACGTTGAGGATCTTCCCGCGGATCGGGAGGATCGCCTGGGTGCGCGGGTCGCGTCCGCTCTTGGCTGAGCCGCCGGCCGAGTCGCCCTCGACGATGAAGATCTCGCACTCGCGGGGGTCCGTCGACTGGCAGTCGGAGAGCTTGCCGGGCAGCCCACCGCCACCCAGCAGCCCCTTGCGCCGGGTCGCCTCGCGGGCCTTGCGGGCGGCGACCCGCGCCGCAGCCGCCTGGATCGACTTCTGGATGATCTCCTTCGACTCGCGCGGGTGGCTGTCGAGCCAGTCGCCGAGCCGCTGGCGCACCACGCGCTGGACGAAGGTCTTCGCCTCGGTGTTGCCGAGCTTGGTCTTGGTCTGCCCCTCGAACTGCGGCTCGCCGAGCTTGATGGAGACGACCGCGGTCAGGCCTTCGCGGATGTCGTCGCCGGTGAGGTTCTCGTCGCGCTCCTTGAGGATGACCTTGGCCCGGGCGTACTCGTTGATCAACGTCGTCAGCGCCGCTCGGAAGCCCTCCTCGTGGGTGCCGCCCTCGGGGGTGTTGATGGTGTTGGCGTAGGTGTGGACGCTCTCGCTGTAGGCGGTGGTCCACTGCATGGCGATCTCGACGGACAGGGCGCGCTCGGCGTCCTCGGCCTCGAAGTCGATGACCTCGGGGTTGACGACGTCCGTCTTCTTCGAGGCGTTGAGGTGCCGGACGTAGTCGACCAGGCCGCCGTCGTACCGGAAGGTGACGGCCGGGGCTGTGCCGTCCTCGTCGGCGTGGTCGGGACGCTCGTCGATCAGGGTGATCGACAGACCCTTGTTGAGGAACGCCATCTGCTGGAACCGGCTGCGCAAGGTCTCGAAGTCGAACATCGTCGTCTCGAAGATCTCGCCGTTGGGCCAGAAGGTGATCGTCGTGCCGGTCTCGTCGCTCGGCCCCACCTGCGCCAGCGGCGCCAGCGGCACGCCGTTCGCGAACTCCATCAGGAACACGGAGCCCTTCTGCCGCACCTCGGCCACCAGCCGGGTCGACAGCGCGTTGACGACCGATGACCCGACGCCGTGCAGGCCGCCGGACACCTTGTAGCCCGCCGCCGCCGAACTTGCCGCCGGCGTGCAGCTGCGTCAGCACCAGCTCGACCGCGCTGACACCCTCGGTGGGGTGGATGTCGGTCGGGATGCCGCGGCCGTTGTCGCTGACGCGGACGCCGCCGTCCGCGAGCAGTGTGACGTCGATCGTGTCCGCGTAGCCGGCGAGGGCCTCGTCGACGGCGTTGTCGACGATCTCGTAGACGAGGTGGTGCAGGCCGCGCTCACCGGTCGACCCGATGTACATGCCCGGCCGCTTGCGCACCGCCTCGAGCCCCTCGAGGACGGTGATGGCGCTGGCGTCGTAGTTGCCGTCGACCGCCGTCATGTGCTGCGCCAGCTCGGCGACGGTGCCGTCGGCGACGGCATCGGCCGCGGCGGAGCCGTCGATGCCCGCGTCGGCCAGGGCGGTCGACAGCGAGGGGGGTGCCGAGGTTGGCTGGGTGTGCTGGAGGCTCGGCTGCTCGGCCACGTGTCGCACGACTCCTGGGATCGGTTTCTGCAGGACGGGCGGCGACGGCCCCGGCGGGTCTGCCCGGGCTCAGGCGATCACCGCCGATTCACCTGCCAGTCTACCTCTTCGGCGGGTTCACAACCTGTTCTCCACAGCCCTTGACGCCGTGTCTGCGGCCCGTCCACACCCCGCTCCGACTCCCTGTACGCGTCCTGGCCCGGGACGGCGCCCCAGAGCCGTTCAGCGCCCCTCCCCCCTCCCCATCCGACGATCAAGGAAAAGTTGGGGATCAAGGAAAGGTTTGGGATCAAGGACACCTCGCCAGCACTGTGAGCGACCACCCAAACACCCAAGTTTTCCTTGATCGTCGGTGGGTCGGGGGTCAGGAGAGACGGTTCACGAGCTTCTCACTGGCCCGCGCGACGAGCGCACTGATCGTCAGATGGGGATTCACCCCGTGGGCCGTCGGGAACACGGCGCCGCCGAACACGTGCAGCCCGGGGGTGTCGTGCACCTGCAGGTCGCGATCCACCACCGAGCGGCCCGGGTCCTCGCCCATCCGCGCGCCGCCCAGGTCGTGGCTGCTCAGTACTCCCTTGAACCGGGCGGTGGGCCAGGTCGACGTCGCGCCCATCAACCGCAGGAGCTCGGCGGCCTTGGCCTGCATCCAGCCGACCAGCCGGTCCTCGTTGGGGCGCATGGCGCACGTGACGCGCGTGACGGGCAGGCCGAGGCCGCTGCCGTCACGCCAGACGGGATCGAGGTCGACGAAGTCCGTCGTGTACGGCAGGGCGTCCGGCTGGATCCGGATGGCGATCACGCTCTGCCAGCGCCGCAGGTGGTCCTTGTACGGTGTGCCCCACGGCTGCAGCTCCGGCGGCAGAGGGTCGCGCGCGATGCCGAGGGGCAGTTTCTGGTTCTCGATGTTGAACGTGGCGCCGCCGACGAAGCCGTGCGCGAGGCAGTCGAACCCCTCCTGCTGGAAGTCGTCGACGCCGCACATCTGCGCGGCGGGCCCGGTGTGCGCGTTGAACACCTCGCCGGGTACGTAGCCGTAGACGTCGGACCAGAACTTCGTCATGAAGTTGCGGCCGAGCTGGCCGGAGGAGTTCCCCAGCCCGCCGGACAGGAACATCAGCCGCAGGTTCTCATAGGTGTATCCCGCCAGGATCACCGTCCGCGCCCGCTGGACCCGCAGCTCCCCGGCGGGATCGAGGTACTCGACGCCGTCGGCGCGGCCGTCGGAGTCCGTCAGCACCCGCACCACCCTGCAGTGGGTGCGCAGGTCGAGCTTTCCGGAGGCGAGCGCCTGCGGCACCGAGGTGAACAGCGGGTTCCAGCGGTCGTTGGCGAACGGCCCGAAGCCGCCGCTCCAGGGGTGGTACGCCGTCGCCGGCTGACCGTTGTACGGGCGCGAGTTCATGCAGATCGGGGTCGGGTACGGGTGCAGGCCGGCCTCGCGCGTCGCCTGCTCCCACAGCGCTCCGAGCCGGAACGACCGCAGCGGCGGCATCGGGTAGTCCTTGCTGCGGGGCCCCCCGAACGGGTTGCCGGTGCCGGAGCCGGAGACGCCGCAGACGTGCTCCGCGTACGTGTAGTAGGGCTCGAGCTCGTCGTATGTCAGCGGCCAGTCGGTGACCGTCGTGTTCTCGGGGAGCGCGGTCTCCCCGAACCGCTCGACGATCCAGGAGCGGTAGGCGAAGTGGTGCGGGTGGTAGCGCCGAAGCGCGCCGCCCCAGTGCGCGACGCTGCCGCCGACACCATTCATCATGCGGCCGAGCGTGTAGGCGGCCGGGCGGGTCGGGGCGCCCTCGTGCGGCCGCCAGCGCGGGCGCTCCGCCTGGAACTTCGCCCCCATGTCGCCGCGGCAGTAGTAGGCGGCGTTGAGCTCGTCCGGCACGAAGTCCTGCGCCGTCCGGTACGGCCCGGCCTCCAGCCCGACCACCTTCAGGCCGGCCCCCGCGAGCAGGGGCGCCACGAAGCCGCCGACCGCTCCCATCCCGACCACGACGACGTCGGCGTCGACCGCGGGCGGCGCCACCGCGCGCTGCGGGGAGTACCCGGGAACCCGGATCGGCTCCCGCGCCAGCGGCCCGTCGGCCGTCCAGCCGGCGCTCGCCAGGTCGCGGACCTCGCCGCCCTTCGTGACCGGCTCGGCGGCGAGGTTCTCCTCCGCGGAGTGCTCGACCCACAGGCCCGGGTGCCCGAGGAACCGCCAGCCCTGCAGATCGCGGTTACCGCCGTGCGCCGGGTCCGCGAAGACCCCCTCCTGCACGTGCGCGAGCAGCAGGTCGGCGAAGATCTGCTGGTCGGGAACCTCGAAGCCGGGCAACGAGCCCGCCCACATCGCGGCGACGAGGTCGTCCTGCTGGTCCGCCTGCAGGTCGGGGAACCCGGCGCCGTGCAGCGCCCGCGCGGCGTCGTCCAGGGCTCGCAGCCCGACCCGGTACGTCTCGTGGTGGTCCCGGTAGAATCCCGACAGGGCCCGGTCCACGTATGTCACAGCACCGATCTCGCTGGCGGAGGCGCTGTGCTCGTCGGCCGGGAAGAGCCGGTCGAACACGGCCGCCAGCGTCCGGCCCTGGTACGGGCTGAGGCTGATCAGGGCGTCCGCGGGAACGGGCACGTGAGCTCCTCCGATCTTCGTGTGGGCGACGCCGGCCACGTCGGTGGACCGCCTGGCGTCGAGCGTGTCAGCGGACCACGGTCCCCTCGGGAGTGCTGAGCAGCTGCAGGTCGCGCCGGGTCGGCAGTCCCTCCCAGTCGCCGGGAACGGTCACGGCGAAGGCGCCGCAGGCCGCCGCCGTCGCCAGCCGTGCCTCGGCGTCGGCACCGAGCAGCAGTTCGGCGAGGTACCCGCCGACGAAGGCGTCCCCGGCGCCGACCGGGTCGACGGCGACGACGGGGTGGGCCGGCACGTGCACGAGGGCGCCGTCCACGACGGCCAGCGCCCCCCGCGCGCCACGCTTCAGCACGGCCACCGGTGGACCCAGCTCGGCGAGCGCGCGGACCACCGCCTCCGGGTCGCCGGCGGCACCGAGCAGCCCGGCCTCGTCCTCACCCGCGAACAGGACGTCGGCGCGCGCGGCCAGCTCGGCGAGCACAGGCCCGGCTTCGTCCGCCGTCCAGAGCGCGGCCCGGTGGTTGACGTCCAGGCTCACCGGGACGCCGGCTCCGCGGGCCTCCTCGACCGCCGCGAAGGTCGCCGCGCGGGCGCCGGGGGAAAGCGCCGGCGTGATGCCGGTGACGTGCAGGGCACCGGCGGCGCGGACGGCGTCCACCGGGATGTCGGCCGGCGACAGCCGGCTGCCCGCGGACCCCCGCCGGTAGTAGGTGACCCGCCCGACGGTGCTCGTCCGGCGGGATTTGATCATCAGGCCCGTCGGCGCGCCGTCGTCACGCACCGCGTGCTGGACGTCGACGCCCTCGCCGCGCAGTTGCGCCAGAACGAGATCGCCGAGCTCGTCGTCGCCGACCCGCCCCACCCAGGTGGCCTGCCCACCGAGGCGCACCACCGAGATGGCCACGTTCGACTCGGCGCCGCCCACGTGGAGGTGCAGGTGCGGCTGGTGCCGCAGCGGCCCCACCCCAGGGGCCAGCAGCGACGCCATCGTCTCGCCGATCGTGACGAGCCCCACGCCTGTCACCATGCGAAGCGGTACGGGCCGGCGGCGTCGACGACGGCGACCAGGGCGGCCGCCCGGCGGGTCAGGGCGGTCAGGTCCCCGGAGGGCGTCAGCGCGTCCCCGACCAGCGGCCCGCCGAGGCCGACACCGATTGCGCCGGCCTGCAGGTACGCGGCCACCTCCTCCGGCTGCACCCCGCCCGTCGGCAGCAGCGGGATGCCGGGCAGGAACGCCCCGACCTGGTCGAGGTACGCCGGGCCGCCGACGGACACGACGGGCGAGACCTTGACCGCCGGGCAGCCCGCGTACCAGGCCGCGAGGATCTCCGTCGGCGTCAGCGCGCCGGCCACGAAGGGCAGGTCGAGCTGGTCGGCGGCCGCCACCGACGCGGGATCGAGGACCGGGCTCACCGCGAACTGCGCGCCCGCGGCGTGCACCGCGCGCACGTCGTCGGGCGTCATCACGGTGCCCGCGCCGACCCATGCGTCGTCCGGCAGCTTCGCCCGGATCTCGGGAATGGCGTCGAAGGCGTCAGCGGTCGTCAGGGTGACTTCCATCGCGCGCCAGCCGCCCGCGTACAGGGCGTGCGCGACGGCGACGAAGCGGCCGGCGTCCGGGGCCCGCAGGATGGCGATCAGCCGCTCCCGGGCGAGACGGTCGACGAAGTCCACCCTGGCGTGGCCCACCGCTCAGTCCCCGTACCCGAGGTAGACGGTCTTGCGGCGCAGGTACCGCTCGAACCCGTGCTGGCCGTCGTCGCCACCGAGCCCCGACAGCTTCCACCCGGTGTGGAAGCCCTGGACCTCCTCGGGGCCGATCTTGTTGACGTACACCTCGCCGAACTCGAGATCGTCGGTGGCGCGCATGGCAGTGCGGACGTCGCTCGTGAACACGTACGCCGTCAGGCCGTAGACCGTCGAGTTCGCGTACTCGACGACCTCGTCGTAACTGTCGAACGGCACCACCGGCAGGACCGGGCCGAACACCTCGTTCTGCACGATCTCCATGTCGTTGCGGACGCCGGTGAGCACCGTGGGCGCGAACCAGTGGCCCGTTCGCGTACTCGTCCCCGTCCGGCCGGCCGCCGCCGAGCACGACCTCGGCGCCCTGCTCGACGGCGCGGTCGACGAAGCGCTTGACCTTCTCCCACTCCGGCCCCGACACCTTCGGGCCCATCTCGGACGCCTCGTCCAGCGGGTCGCCGACCCGCACCTCGCCCATCAGCTCCGTCACCCGCGCCACGAACGCGTCGTGCACGTCGCGGTGGACGTAGGTGCGCTCGTTGCACGTGCAGACCTGGCCGCAGTTCCACAGCCGGGCCTCGACGGCGCGGCGGGCGGCCAGCTCGACGTCCGCGTCGGGGAAGACGATGAACGGGGCTTTGCCGCCGAGCTCGAGCGACACTGGGATGATCTTCTCCGCGGTCTGGGCGAGGATCTCCCGCCCGGCGCGGGTGGAGCCGGTGACCGTCACCATCGCGGTGACCGGGTGCTCGACGAGCGCCTTCCCGACGGTCCGGCCGAGGCCGGTGACGACGTTCACCAGACCTGCCGGGACCCCCGCGAGCTCGCACACCCGGGCGAGCGCGATCGGGGCCAGCGGGGTGACCTCCGACGGCTTGAGGACGATGGCGTTGCCGGCCATCAGGGCGGGGCCGACCTTGCGGGCGAAGATCGCCGCCGGGAAGTTCCACGGGATGATCGCCACGACGACGCCGTGCGGCTCCTCCCGCACCAGCAGCTGCTCCTGCCGGCCGGCGGCGGCCACGACCTCCCCGACCTGCCGGTACCGCTGGGCGAACGCGTGGTCGAAGAACGCCTTGACGCCACCGATCTCGCCGCGCGCCTCGGTGATCGTCTTGCCTTGCTCGGCGACGACGATCCGGGCGAGCTCCTCCGCGTGCCGGTCGACCTCCCGGATCACCGCGCCGATCACCTCGGCCCGCTCGCCCAGGGTCAGTCGCGCCCACTCCTTCTGCGCTGCGGCCGCGGCCTGCGAGCACCTCGTCGACGTGCTCCTGGCTCGCCTCCGGCACCGCCGTGAGCACCTCGCCGGTCGCGGGGTTCTCGACGTCGCGCGTCTCCTCGGTCGTGACCCAGCGGTCGCCGATCCGCATCGCGGGCCGCTCGCCGAGCAGGGTGCCGGGGCCGAGGATCGACGGCGGGGCCGCCTCGGGGCCCGGATCGCGGCGGGCGTCGGTGGCGGAGGTGGTGGTGTCGGTCGTCGTGCTCACTGGGATCTCCTGAGCTGTGCCTGTGAAAGCGGTGCGCCGTGATCGGACGCAGGTGCATGACCACCGCTGGGGGAGGGGTCGATCAGGGCCTTGACGGCGGTACGGTCGGCGAGGGCCGCGAAGGCGTCCCCCCAAGCATCCAAGGGGAACACGGTGGCCAGCGGAGCGGGGTCGAGGGCGCCGCGGGCCATCAGCGCGAGCGCCGCGTCCCAGCTCGACCAGGACGACGACAGCGAGAACACCACGTCGAGCGCCCGGTTCATCGCGACGCCCCAGGGCACCTCGGCGACCGGGCCGTCGGGGACGCCGAGCACGAGCATGGTTCCCCGGCGCCGCGCCGCGGCGACGCAGGTGGCGACGGCGCCCGCTGAGCCGCTGGCCTCGACGACGAGGTCCGCGCCCCGGCCGGCGGTCTCGGCGTGGACGCGGTCGGGGATGGCGGCTCGTCCGTCTCCCACGCTGCCATCCGCGAGCGAGTCGTCGTCCAGCCAGGTCTCGATCCCCAGGGACGCCGCCAGCTCCAGCCGGCCCTTGCTGGAGGGCCGGCCGGCGAGCACGACGCGGCCGGCCCCGGCCGCCCGCGCGACCAGGGCCGACAGGATGCCGATGGGGCCCGGCCCGACGACCAGCACGGTCCCGCCGATCGGCACGGGGGCGCGCTCGTAGCCGCTGACCACGATCGCGGTCGGCTCGGTGAGCCCGGCCGCACGATCGGTCACGCCCTCCGGAACGGTGTGCAGGAGGTGCGCGGGGACGGCGACCTGCTCGGCCATCGCACCGTCGATGCCCCACCCCGGCGAGCGCTTGGCGGCGCACAGCTCGGCATGCCCTCGGCGGCAGAGGTGGCAGGTGCCGCAGGCGAGCGAGTGCGGCTCGCAGACGACGCGCGTCCCTGGGACGACGGACGTCACGCCCTCGCCGACGGCACGAACGACGCCGAGGAACTCGTGCCCGAGGGTCACCGGTGGGTAGCTGGGGAAGGAGTTGTGGGTGATGTGGACGTCGGTCCCGCAGATCCCGGCGTAGGTCACGTCGAGCACCACCCGTCCCGGTGCCGGCGCGGGCGGGTCGACGTCGACGAGCTCGAGGTGGGCGTCCTCGCGTCGCAGCTTGCGCAGGGCCTTCACGCGCGCCCCTTGACGAGCACCTTCACGTCGCGGCCGCTCACCAGGTCGTCGATCGCCTGCGGCGCCTCGTCGATGGTCACGACGCGGGTCAGCAGCGGCCGGGGGTCGAACGCCCCGCTGGTGATCAGGCGCGCCGCGGTGTGCAGGTCGTCCCGGGAGTACACCCGCGTGCCGATCACCTCGAGCTCCTTGAACGAGACGGCCTGCAGGTCGATCGGCGTGAGGCCGGGGTAGATGCCGACGACGACCACGCGGCCGCCGGGTGCCGCGAGGGCGCCGAGCCGGGCCGCCACCGCGGGGTGCGAGGCGCAGTCGAAGACGACCGGCACCACATCGTCAGGGGGGTCCGGGGCTGAACCATCCTGGGGGTCAGTCACGTCCAGCCCGAGCCTCGAGGCCACCTCGCGGCGGGCCGGAGCCGTCTCGAGAATGCGGACGGACGCGGCGCCCGCCTGCCGCGCGGAGAGTGCGACGGCGAGCCCGACGGGGCCGGCACCGACCACGACGACGTCCTCTCCGAGGGCGAGCCGGGAGCGGCGGACGGCGCGGACGGCGACGGCCAGCGGCTCGGCGAAGGCGGCGGCGTCGAGGTCGGCGTCCGCGGGGAGCGGTACGAGCGACCCCTCGGGCACGGCGACCTGCTCCGCCGCCCCACCCGGGGCGTCGATGCCGAGCAGCTTCAGGTTCGCGCACGTGTGCGGACGTCCCGCCAGGCAGGTCGCGCAGTGCCCGCACGGGAGCAGCGGGTTGACGACGACCGGGGTGCCGGCCGGCAGGACGCCTTCAACGGTCGTGGCGTCAGTGGCGAGCGTGCCGCTCATCTCGTGGCCGAGGACCAGACCGGGCACCGCCCGGGGGTGGTGGCCGGAGCAGATGTGCAGGTCGGTGCCGCAGAGGCCGCAGCGCGCGACGTCGACAACGACCCAGCCGTCCCGAGGCTGCGGGGGTGCGATGTCGACCGCGTGCACCTGGCCCGGGCCGTCCCACCGCAGCGCTCGCATCGTGTCGTCCTGCCCCTGCGTCGCGGTGGTCATGCCCGTACGCCCTTGGCCGGGGTGTTGACGGGAGAGCGCGGCGGGTCGCCGGCGAGCACCCGGACGGCCTCGCGGGCGACCTCCGTCTTCAGGCTCACGAACGACTCCTCCGAGTACCAGGCGGCGTGCGGGGTCACGACGACGCGCTCGTGGGCGACGAGCCGGCGGCCGGCGTCGTCGGGCGGCTCGGCCGCGAGCACGTCGAGCCCGGCGCCCGCGACCCGGCCGTCGTCGAGCGCGGCGAGCAGGGCGACCGGGTCGACGAGGGCGCCGCGGGCGGTGTTGACGAGCACGAGCCCGGGCTTGACGCGCCGCAGCAGGGCGTCGTCGACGAGGTGCTCGGTCTCCGGGGTGAGGGCGAGGTGCAGGGAGATGACGTCGCTGGTGGTGACCAGTTCGTCCAGCGACACCCGGCGTATCGCGCTGCCGGGCTGCGGGCGGCCCTCGACGACGTCCACGCCGACGACGTCCATCCCGAACGCAGCGGCCCGCCGCCCGGCGACGGACCCGATCGCGCCGCAGCCGACGATCCCGAAGCGCAGCTCGGACAGGCGGCGCAGCGGTTTCGCCACGCGGTACTCCCACTGCCCCGCCCGCACGGACGCCGACAGCTCCGGGAGCCCCCGCAGCAGCGTCAACGCCAGCGCGACGGCGTGGTCCGCGACCTCCTCGGTGCCGTAGTCCGGCACGTTGGCCACCCAGACCCCGCGCTCGGCCGCGGCCGGCACGTCGACGTTGTCGACGCCGACGCCGTAGCGCACGACGAGCCGGACGCCGGGAAGCGCGTCGAGGACCTCCGCGGTGATGGGCGCGTACTGGTTGCACGAGCACGGCGGCATCGGCCGCGCGTTCGATGACGTCCGCCGCCGTCCGGCACTCCTCGAGCCGCCACGGCACACCCGGCGGCGTCCAGGACCGCGGCCTCGGGAGCCATCGTCCCGTGGTCGCAGTCGGTGACGACGACCGTCCCGGAACGTCCCGCGGCCGAGGTCACTTCGACTCGCTGGTGCGCGGCGGGGCGCTGGCGTAGCGCCGACAAGGTGTCGTGGTCGAAGCCGGTGCCGAGCCCTGGGGAGTCCCCGAGCTGGACGAGCGCGCCGGCGTCCGGTTCGACCGGGCGGGTCAGCAGCTCGGTGCGCAGGCTGTTCGGGTTCTGGTCGAACTCCAGCAGCACGCTGTTGGGGATCGAGGCGATGAAGTGCAGGTTGGACACGACGCTTGCGGCCGTGGAGTAGACGTGCGGGACGCAGGCGAGCCCGGCCGCGTGCGCGAGCGCGGCCACCCTGCGGCACGCGGTGATCCCGCCGGTCCAGATGACGTCGGGCTGCACGATGTCGACCGCCCGGGTCTCGATCAGGTCCCGGAAGCCGGAGACCAGCGACTCCGTCTCGTACCCGCTGATCGGGGTGTCCAGCGCCGCGGCCAGGGCGGCGCTGCCGGCCCTGTCGTCGGTGAGCACCGGCTCCTCGAACCAGGCGATGCCGAGCCGGTCGAACTCGCGGCCGGCGCGGAGGGCGGTGCCGGGGGTCCAGGCGTTGTTGGCGTCGACGGCGAGCGAGAAGTCGTCCCCGACGGCGGCGCGCACCGCGCGGACCCGCTCGAGGTCCTCGTGCAGTGTCACCGCGGCGAACTCGGGCCGGACCATGGAGGTGAGCGGGTTCAGCGGCGTGTCCGGCGTCCGGCCGACCTTCATCTTCCCGTGCCGGAACCCGCGGTCGGCGTAGCCCCGGAACTCCTCCGCCAGCTCCTTGGGACCCTTCCCCTCGAGGTAGAACCCGGCGCTGGCGTAGGCGGGGACGGCGTCGCGGTAGCCGCCGAGCAACCGGTACAGCGGCATCGCGGCGATCTGTGCGGTGATGTCCCAGACCGCGATGTCGATCCCGGACAGGGCCATGACCAGGGCGCCGCCGTTGCCGAGCTGGTGCGACGGCCAGAACATGCGCGCCCACAGGTACTCGGGGCGGGTCGGGTCCTGACCCAGCACGCGGGGCGCGAGCACGTCGTGGACGAGCGCCTCGACGGTGCCCGGCGAACCGCCGTAGATCGCCGACTCGCCGATCCCGACCCGGCCGCTCTCGGTGGTCACCTCGACGAGGAGGGCCGCGCGGCTCGGGATGTAGTGCACGGCGTCGGCCATCGGTGCCTGGAGCGGGTAGTCGACCGCGTAGGTCGTCACCGCGGCGATCCGGTCGACCGTCCGGCCGGTCTCGCCGGTCTCCACAGTGCTCATGACAGGAACCCCAGTCGGTTGGAAATGGTCATTGCGGCTGACAGGAGCAGCGGCACGACGGCGGGCCGCTTGGCCGGCATGCGCTCGGCGGGGCCGGCGATGGAGATCGCGGCGACGGGCCGCCCGCGGAAGTCGAAGATCGGTGCGCCGAGGCAGGAGACGCCCTCCTCGACCTCGACGTCGTCGATCGAGTAGCCGCGGTCGCGGGTGAGCGCGAGCTCGGGGCGCAGGGCGGCCGCGGTCAGCAGGGAGCGGCCGGTGAGCCGGACGTAGGTCATCCGTTCGAGCCGGTCCTGGAGCTCCGGTTCGGGCAGGAACGCCAGGTAGGCCTTCCCCAGGCTGGTGCAGTTCATCGGGCGACGTGTCCCCAGCCGGGCGGTCACCTTCACCGATCCCGGCCCGTCGTGCTGGTACACGTAGACCATCTCGTCACCCTGGGGGACCGCGAGGTTGACGGTCTCGCCGGCGGCCTGCGCCAGCGGGCCGAGCAGTGGCGGGGCGACGTGCATGAGGTCCATCTGGTTGAGCGCCGCGAGCCCGATGACCACCATCCTCGGCCCGAGCCGGTACCCGCCGGGCTTCCCGCTCTCCTGCAGGTAGCCGCCGGTGCGGAGCCGGTCGAGCAGCCGGTAGGTGGCGCTGCGGCTCAGGCCGAAGGCCTCCGTGACGGCGGCTGCGGTGACCTCGCCGCGCTCGCCGACGAACTGGACGATCGCCAGTCCCTTCTCCAGCGTCCCCCCACCTGCCGCACTCTCGGGACGTCCTCGCTCGCCCCCCACGTCGTCTCGAAGGGTCATGCCACCCCCGCCCGGCGCCGCCGGCGCACGATCCTCACCTGCAGTAGGACGACGACGAGGAGGAAGGCCCCGCGGATCACCGATTCCCAGTACTGGCTGATCGAGATGATGTGCTTGCCGTTCTCGAACGTGATGAGGTTGAAGATCAGCTGGAGGAGCCCGACCCCGATGCCCGTGGCGAGGACCGAGCCCACGCCGCCGGTGAGGAGCGTGCCGCCGACGACGACGGCGGCGATCGCCGACAGCTCCCAGCCCAGGCCGGCACCTGTCGCGACGCTGCCCGTCTGCGAGGCGAGGAAGACGCCGGCGAGTCCGGCCAGCGCACCCGAGATCACGTAGACGGCGGTCTTGACCAGGTCGACCCGCAGGCCCATGAGCCGCGACGCGTCCTCGTTGCCGCCGATCGCCAGCACCTGGCGCCCGAACGGCGTCCACCGGACGACGGCCGCGACGAGCAGGTACAGCAGGAGAACCACGAGCGCGGCCACGGGCAGACCGAGCAGCGACCACGACGCGAGGCCCTGGAACCCGCTGGAGGCGTCGGCGGTGACTCCGGCGTCGTGCGAGAGCTGGCCGGCGAGACCCCGCGCCTCCAGCAGCATCGCGAGGGTCACGATGAACGGCTGCAGGCGCAGCCTGGTCACCAGGAGCCCGTTCGCGAGACCTGCGACAGTGCCGACGCCGACCGCGGCGAGGGTGGCGACGAGCAGCCCGCGCTCGCTCTGCTGCGCGGCGACCACGCCGCCCAGCAGGGCGACACCGCCAACCGAGAGGTCGATGCCGCCAGTCATGATCACCAGAGTCATGCCGAGCGCCACGAGAGCGTACTTGGCGTCGTCCGCGAGCACGGACTGAGCGTTGAACCCCGTCGCGAACTGGTGGCCGTACCGCAGAGCGCCGAAGGCGAGCAACGCGGCGAGGACGACGGTGATGACCGCGCCCTGGCTCTGCAGTGCCGAGACGACCCGGGCGCCGCCGATGCCGGTGCGCGGCGCGGAGGGGGCCGGCGTGGGTGAGGGAGTCGTCGTCGTCACATTCTCACCTCCATGAGTCACCTCGCGGTCCGTTGGACGTACAGGGCGGCGATGATCACGGCGCCCTGGACCATCTGGGCGATGTCCGTGGAGATGCCGTGCGCGATCAGCGTGTTCTGCAGCAGCAGCAGGGTGAGGGCGCCGATCAACGTGCCGCCGACGCTCATCCGCCCGCCGGTGAGCGGGATGCCGGCGACGGCGACGGCGGCGATCGCGGAGAGCTCGATGCCGAGGCCGGTGTTGTTCGCGTCCGAGGACGAGACGTTGGCGACGGTGATGAGCCCCACGATCCCTGCCAGCACGGCCGATGTGCAGTAGGCCAGCATCTTCGTCCGAGCGACGGGTACACCGGCGAGACCGGCGGAGCGCTCGTTGCCGCCGACCGCGAGGAGGTAGCGGCCGAGGGTGGTCCACCGCACGACCGCGAAGATGACGAGTGCGACGACCGCGCAGATGGCGACCTGCATCGGGAGCCCGGCGGCGCGGCCGAGGCCGACGGCCTGGAACAGCGGATCGTCGAAGTCCTGGAGGTTGCCGCCCGTGATGAGCTGGGCGATGCCGCGTCCGGCGATGAGCAGGATGAGCGTGGCGATGATCGGCTGGACGCCGAACCGGGCCACGAGTACGCCGTTGAACACCCCGCAGACGAGAGCCGCGAGCAGGGCGCCGCCCCAGGCCACGTACGCCCCGGCACCACTCACGATCAACAGCGCGCCGACCTGGCCGGCGATCGCCATGACCGAGCCGACGGAGAGGTCGATGCCGCCCGTCGAGATCACGAGCGCCATGCCCAGCGCCACGATCGCGATCGGCGCCGCCTGCTGCAGGTGCGTGTTGACGATGGTCTGGAAGCTCAGGAAGAAGGGGGTGGCGATGGCGTTGTAGACGACCAGCACGACGAGGACGGCGAGAGCGCCGTACCGCTGGGCGAGGCGTTGCCAGTTCGTGCCACGCCGGGGCGCCGGGGGGTCGGCGACCGGGGACGCCGTGGGGGCGTGGAGCAGGTCGTCGCTCACGCGGCACCTCCCGTTCCGGTCGCCCCCGCGCCGCCGGCGTCCGCCGCCGATTCCGCCGCCGATTCCGCTGTCGACCCGGCTGCCGATCCAGCTGTCGACCCGGCTGCCGATCCAGCTGCCGATCCAGCTGCCGGGACCTGACCGGGGGTGACGCCCGCGGCGCTGCCGGTCGCCATGGCCTCGAGGATCCGGTCCTCCGCGATGTCGTCGCCCGCGAGCTCGGTGACGCTGCGCCCGTCGCGCAGCACGACGACGCGGTCGGTGTCGGCCACGAGTTCCTCCAGCTCCGACGACACGAGGAGCACGCCGAGACCGTCGTCCGCCAGGCGCCTGATGATCGATTGGATGTCCCGCTTCGCGCCGACGTCGATCCCGCGGGTCGGCTCGTCGAGGATGAGCAGTTCCGGGTCGGTGCACAGCCAGCGGGCCAGGATCACCTTCTGCTGGTTCCCGCCGGAGAGCTCCCGGATCGGCTGGTCGGCGTCCGCCAGCTTGATGCCGAGGGCCTTGACGAAGCGGTCGACCACCTCGCGCTGGCGCCCGCCGTCGAGAACCCCCTTGCGGGTGAGCCGGGGCAGGAGCGCGAGGGTGAGGTTCTCGCGCACCGACATCTCCGGCACTATCCCCTCGGTCTTGCGGTCCTCCGGGGTCAGGCCGAAACCCTGCCGGATGGCGTCGCGAGGCGAGCGCAGCCGGCTGGCCCGGCCCTTGATCTCGATCGTCCCGTCGTCGAGGGGGTCGGCGCCGAAGACCGCGCGTGCGGTCTCCGTGCGGCCCGAGCCGAGGAGGCCGGCGAGGCCGACGACCTCACCGCGGCGCACGTGGACGTCGACCCCGTCGAGCACCCGGCCGCGCCGGAGCCCCGTCGCCTGCAGGACGAGCGATCCCTCGGCGGCGCCCTCCTCGGCGCTGCGCCGGTGGCTGAGCTGCTCGGCGAGCTCCCGGCCCAGCATCATGGTCACGAGCTCGATCCGGCTCACGTCGCTCATCGGTGCGACGTGCACGGTCCTGCCGTCCCGCATGATCGTCACGCGGTCGCAGATGGCGTAGAGCTCGTCGAGCTTGTGGGAGACGAAGACCACCGAGACGCCGTCCGCCTTGAGCCGGCGGATGACGCCGAAGAGCACCTCGACCTCCGCGTCCGCGAGCGAGGAGGTCGGCTCGTCCATGATGACGAGCTTGGCCTCGACCGAGACGGCCCGGGCGATGGCGGTGAGCTGCTGCGTCGCGACCGCGTAGCTGTTCAGGGGGCGCGTGACGTCGACGCTCAGGCCGAACGAGGCGAGGATGCGCGACGCCTCGGCGTTCATCCGGCCCCAGTCGATCAGTCCGAACCGGCGCGGCTCGCGGCCGAGGAATACGTTCTCGGCGAGCGAGCGGTACCCGACGAGGTTGACCTCCTGGTAGATGGTGGCGATGCCGCCCAGCTGCGCCTCGTGCGGGCCCTTGAAGCGGACGGGGTGCCCATCGAAGACGATCTCGCCGGCGTCCCGCTCGTACACGCCGGTGAGGATCTTGATGAGGGTCGACTTGCCCGCGCCGTTCTGGCCGATGAGGGCGTGCACCTCGCCGCGCCGGACCTCGAAGTCCGCCTCGCGCAGGGCGGGCACGCCGTTGAAGGCCTTGTCGACACCGGTCATCGACAGCAGGACGTCGTCAGCGGCCATCGGTCCCCCTTCGCGTCGGTCTGTGGCGACCTGTGTCCCCTCATCGTGATCGTTCACTGGAAATGACCACGATGAGGGGACACACGTCGGGTGCGTGGGATGCCGCGGCCGGCGGGAGGCGCCGGCCGCGGCATCGTCGCCGTCAGAAGGCGGTGTTGAGCAGCTGCGCGGCGTTCTGCTCGTTGAAGAGGCGGTCGGTGTTGATCAGAGCGACCGGCGTGGGCTGCCCGCTGGCGTACTGCTCCATCGTGTCGAAGGCCTTCGGGCCGAAGTGCGGGGAGCACTCGACGACGGTGTACAGCTCGCCCTTCGTGATGGCGGAGAGCCCGTCCTTCTCGCCGTCGATGCTCACGAGCTTGATGTCCTTGCCCGGCGCCTTGCCGGCCGCCTTGATCGCGGCGATGGCGCCGATGGCCATCTCGTCGTTGTGCGCGTAGATCGCGGTCGCGTCGGGGTGCGACTGCAGCAGCGTCTGCGCGACCGAGCGGCCCTTGACGCGCGTGAAGTCGCCGTCCTGGCTCGCGATGATCTGCATGCCGGGGCAGGCCTTGATCGCCTCGTCGAAGCCCTTCTTGCGGTCGATGGCCGGGGAGGCACCGGTGGTGCCCTCGAGCTCGATGATCTTGCCGTTGCCGTTGAGGGCGTTCGCCATGGCCCAGGCCGCCCGCTTGCCCTCCTGGACGAAGTCGGACGTCATGACGGAGACGAAGTCCGTTCCCGGCTTGGCGACCTTGTGGTCGACGTCGCGGTCGACGAGGAACACGGGGATGCCCGCCTTGCCGGCGTCGACGACGACGTTGCCGAGCTGCTCGGTGATCGGCGCGATGAACAGCGCGTCGGGCTTCTGGGCGATGAGGCCCTTGATGTCCTGGATCTGCTTCGCCTGGTCGTTGTTCGCGTCAGTCACCGTGAGCTTCCAGCCGCGCTTGGAGGCTTCGTCCTTGAAGCTCGCGGTCTCGGCGAGACGCCAGGGGTTGTTGCTCGCGTTCTGGCTGAAGGCGACGTTGTAGGTGCTCTTCTTGGTGAGCTTCGGCGCGCCGGTGGCGTTCGCCACGCCCGACGGCGGCGCGGAGTTGCCTGGGTCGGGAGCGCCCACGAGGGGACAGTTGGCAGGCCTGCGTGCTGCCGCCGCCGCCGGCCGCGGCCGAGGTGGTGGTGGTGCTGTTGCTGGAGCCGGTGGAGCAGGCGGTGAGGAGTGCGGACGCCACAGCGGCAGTCCCCAGCACGCCCATCGTCTTGGTGATCTTCACATGTCTCCTCAGGGATCGACGCCGGCTCGCCGTCGAGACCGGTCCGGGAGTCCGGGTCCTGCTGCCGATGCCTGGGCTGTCGTCAGTCCCGCTTTTTGGGACACCGTCCCGAACTCCGGAACAAACTAGGGAGGCATTCGCGGCGAGCACAAGGACGAGTCCGGTAACGGCTGCGTAACGAACCACCCGATGTGGGTGAGGTGGACACGCGTGGATCTTCACCCGTAGGTGTCGCCGGGGGCCTTGGCTGCCCGGCGCGACCCGCGGGCCGCGCCGCCACGACGGCCCCGCCGGGCCGCGGACGACCACCTTGGTCACCGTCCCCTCGCCCACCTCCTCGGCGAGCCGTCGGAGCAGACCCGCGGTGAGCAGGCGGACCTGCGTCGCCCACGCGGTGCTGTCCGCGCGCACCGTGAGCACTCCCTCGTCGAAGGTCTCCGGGCGGCAGTGCGCCGCGATCTCCGCACCCACCACGGCATCCCAGCGGCCGATCACGCCGCCGACGGCCACCGCCTCCTCCCAGCCCCGTTCGGCCACCAGGCGGTCCAGCGCGGCGCCGACGGTCTGCGGGTCGCGCGCGTCGGGGCCCGCGCCGGAACGGGACCCGTCGTCCCGCGGCCGCCGGCGGCGCCGGTTGCCGCCGCGGGCCGCCCCGGGCACTGCGCCGCGCTCGCGGGCCGCGGCACGGGCGCGGTTCAGGGCCGAGCGGACGGCGTCCGGGCCCGCCCCCTCGTCGTCGTCCCGGGCATCGCCGCCGGGCGGCGGCGGGGTCTCCCCGCTCGTGGAGCTCCACACCCTCACCGGACCTTCCGCACCTCGCCCGCCATCACGTCGAAGCGCGCTCCCTCCAGCGCCTCGGGCACGTCCTGCGGCACGGCGGCGGTGACGAGCACCTGCTCCGCGCCCGCCACGAGGGCCGCCAGCCGGTCCCGGCGCCCGGTGTCGAGCTCGGCGAACACGTCGTCGAGCACGAGGACCGGCTCGCCGTCGCCGTCCGGCCCGCCGTCGGCCCGCAGCAGCTCGTAGCTCGCGAGCCGCAGCGCGAGCGCGAAGGACCACGACTCCCCGTGCGACGCGAAACCTTTCGCGGGGAACGGGCCCAGGTTCAGCTGAAGGTCGTCGCGGTGCGGCCCGACGAGGCTCACCCCGCGCTCCAGCTCCTGCGGCCGGGCCTTGGCCATCGCCTCCAGCAGTCGGGCGCCGAGGAGCTCGCGCTCCACGGCCGGGCCGGGACCAAGGTCCTCGCCGAGGGAGGTGCGGTAGGCGATGCGCGGCCTCGCCCTGGCCGTCGGAGACCTGCGCGTAGGCCTTGGCGACGTCGGGCGCGAGCAGGGACACCAGGCGCAGCCGGCCGGCGAGCAGCTCCGCTCCGGTGGTGGCCAGGTGGCTGTCCCAGACGTCGAGCGTGCGCACGTCGCCGCGGCCGCTACGGATCGCCGCGCCGGCGGACTTCAGCAGGGCGTTGCGCTGGCGCACGACACGCTCGTAGTCCGCCCGCACGCCGGCGAACCGGGGCGCACGAGCGACGAGCAGGTCGTCCATGAACCGGCGGCGGCCGTCCGGGTCGCCCTTGACGAGCGCCAGGTCCTCCGGCGCGAACAGCACCGTCCGGAGCACCCCGAGGACCTCCCGGGCCCGGGGGACCGGCCCCCGGTTGAGCCGGGCCCGGTTGGCCCCGCCCGGGACGATCTCGATCTCGACCAGGGTGTCGCGTCCCGCCCGCCGCACCATCGCGCGGACGACGGCACGCTGCGCCCCCAGCCGGACCAGGGGCGCGTCGGTGGCGACGCGATGGCTGCCCAGGGTCGCGACGTAGCCGACGGCCTCGACGAGGTTCGTCTTGCCCTGCCCGTTGGGACCGACGAGCGCCGTCACCCCCTCGTCGAGCGCGAGCTCCGCCGACGGGTAGGACCGGAAATCGGTGACCGAGAGGTGGGTGACGCGCACGAGTCCTGCGTCAGCGGGTCTCGCCGGTGCCGGACGACGGACCGGCGCTCACCGCGTGCGCGGCGTCCACGTCCTGCGCGTGCGCGCCGTCCACCTCACCGGGGCTCGCGCCGTCGACCTCGCCCGCGCCCGAGGTGGGACCGGCAGCGGTGACGGCGTGCCCACCGAACTGGTTGCGCAGTGCGGCGACGGCCTTCATCGCCGGGGAGTCGTCCTGGCGGGAGGCGAACCGGGCGAAGAGGGCGGCGGAGATCACGGGCATCGGGACCGCGTTGTTGATGGCCTCCTCGACGGTCCAGCGGCCCTCGCCCGAGTCGGCCGCGTAGCCCCTGATGGCGCTCAGCTTCTGGTCGGGCTCCATCGCCTTCACGAGCAGGTCGAGCAGCCAGGAGCGGACGACGGTGCCGCGCGTCCACGCCTGGAAACAGCCGTGGACGTCGGTGACGATGTCCTTGGCCAGGAGCAGCTCGTAGCCCTCGGCGTACGCCTGCATCAGGCCGTACTCGATGCCGTTGTGGACCATCTTCGCGTAGTGGCCGGCGCCGTGGGATCCCGCGTGCACGAATCCCTCCTCGCGCGGGCCCTCCGGGCGGAGCGCGTCGAAGACGGGCATGGCCCGCTCGACGTCCGCGTCGTCGCCCCCGCACATGAGCCCGTAGCCGTTCTCGAGCCCCCAGACGCCGCCGGAGACGCCGCAGTCGACGAAGTGGATGCCCTTCGTGCCGAGCTCCTCGGCGTGCCTGGCGTCGTCGGTGAACTTGCTGTTGCCGCCGTCGACGATGAGGTCGTCGGCCTCGAGCAGGCCGGCCAGCTTGTCGATCGTCGCATCGGTCGGGCCCCCGGCGGGCACCATCACCCACACCAGCCGTGGTGTGGGGAGGGCCTGGACCATCTCCTCGAGGCTGCCCGCGTCGCTGATCTCGGGATTGAAGTCGTAGCCCGTGACCTCGATGCCGGCTTTGCGCAGCCGCTCGCGCATGTTGCCGCCCATCTTGCCGAGCCCGACGAGTCCGATGTGCACGGCGATCTCCCCTGCCTGGTCTCCCCCGGTCCGTCCGGGCCGGGCCTTGTCCGACGAACGAGAAGTCTGGCGAACGGTCGACGCCCGGTACGTCGAGCCGGCCGCCGAGGTGTGGAGCCAAGCCTGCCACCGAGTTGATCGCGGGGCAGGCCGGGAGGGCCGGTCCGATCCGTCGGCCGGGATCCCGGCGGCCGGTCCTGCCGTTCGGAGGGCTAGCCCGCGAGGCGAACGGGCATGAGCAGGTACCGGTAGCTGTCGTCGTCCTCGCCCTCGATCTCAGCCTGCCCGGAGAGCACCGCGGGCTTCTGAGGCACCGTGAACGAGAGCCGGGCGAACGGCGCGCCCAGCGCTCCCAGGCCGTCGAGCAGGTACTGCGGGTTGAAGGCGATCGACAGGTCCTCGCCGTGCAGGGCGCACTCGACGGCCTCGGACGCCTGGGCGTCCTCACCCTGGCCGGCCTCGAGCGTCACCGCGCCGTCCGTGAAGCCCAGTCGCACCGGGGTGTTCCGCTCGGCCACGAGCGAGACGCGCCGGACGGCCTCGAGCAGCTGATGGGTGTCGACCACCGCGTGGACAGGGGACTCGGCCGGGAACAGCGCTCGCACCTTGGGGTACTCGCCGTCGACCAGCAGGGACGTCGTGCGCCGGCCGCCCGCCTCGAAGCCGATGAGCTCGCTGCCCGAGCCCGTGCTCAACGCCAGCGTGACGTCGGCCGCCGAGCCGAGGGCCTTGGACACCTCGCTCAGGGTGCGGGCCCGTACCAGGGCGACGGCGCTGGTGTCAGGAGCCGCCGGCCGCCAGGGCAGCGTGCGCATGGCCAGGCGGTACCGGTCGGTAGCCAGCAGGGTGAGGCGCTCACCCTCGATCTCCATCCGGACGCCGGTCAGGATCGGCAGGGTCTCGTCCCGGCTGGCGGCGACCGTGACCTGCGCGACGGCCCGGGTGAACTCGTCGCCGCCGATGGTCCCGGACGCCGGCGGCAACCCCGGCAGCGTCGGGTAGTCGTCGACCGGCATGGTCAGCAGCGTGAAGCGGCTCGCCCCGCAGGTGAGGGCCACCCTGGAGCCGTCGGTCGCGACGTCGACGGGCTTGCCGGGCAGGGAGCGAGAGATGTCGGCGAGGAGACGGCCCGACACCAGCACCGTGCCCGCATCGGCCACCTCGGAGGGCACCTCGACCCGGGCGGACACCTCGTAGTCGAAGCTCGAGAGCCGCAGCACGCCCTCGCCGTCGGCCTCCAGCAGCAGGCCGGCGAGGACGGGCACGGGCGGCCGGGCCGGGAGCGCCCGCGCCACCCACGTCACCGCTTCGGCGAGGACGTCACGTTCGACGCGGAACTTCACTCGGGGCCGCCCTTCTCGTCGGTCTCGCTGCGCGCGCCGCACGCGCTGCAGGAGCGTCGCTGCGCCCGCACGACAGTACGCGAGGAGGGGGCGTCGAGTGAACCGGTCGGCAGGTCCCGGTCGCAGGTGCCGGCGGCAGCACCACGGTAGGAGCCCGGCGGGGCGGTCGGAGCCAGATGTGGGTGGGCTGCCCATCCGCAGAGTTATCAGTTCGTTTCTCGTCTTCACGCTTGTGGAATCTGGGGACAACAGCCGTTCACGCAGGTCAGCGCGTGGATGCCCTGTCGATGAGCTGTCGAGGACGCGCCGGGAGACCGGGGACGGGGAGTGGACGAAGCGCAGACGTCCACGGGATCGTCCCGCGTCGTGCACCGGCGGGCGCGGACCGTTCCACACCGGCACCGGGGTTGTCCACGGTCGCCCACAGCCTTCTGCACAGCATGTGTTCTGACGCCTGCGGGACCGGTGCGCGACTTTGTCCACAGAGTTGTCCCCACGCTGTGTACGAAGCGTGGTCGATCGGATCCGCGGCTGCTGTTGGTGCCAGTTAAGTGACGCAGCGCCATCCATGCAGCCACCGGCACCCGGCCCGGCTCCACCGGGGTGCCCGAGCTGGGTCCGGGATCTGTCGCTGCATCTCAGCAGGCGAGAAACCGCAGGTGGGGACCGCAGGGCGGATGGGCGGGGTCGCCAGGCCGTGGATGCGGTGAGTGATCGGAGGACGGCTCCGGACGGGCCCCTCGATGACAGGCCGGCGTCCCAGGTTGACTGCGTCCGGCATGAGTCGACCCGGGCGCCCGGGCGAGGATGCCGACGCCGGCGGGCTCGTGCTCACGCGTGTACGACCCAGCCGGTTCCGGGGTCCGGTAGCCGGCGGGGACGGGTCAGCCTCGAGCCGTCTGCTTGATCCGGTTGGTGAGCTCCGTGACCTGGTTGTAGATCGAGCGACGCTCCGCCATCAGCTGGCGGATCTTGCGGTCGGCGTGGATCACGGTGGTGTGGTCGCGACCGCCGAACTGCTGACCGATCTTCGGCAGGGACAGGTCGGTGAGCTCGCGGCACAGGTACATGGCGATCTGCCGGGCGTTGACGAGGACCCGCGACCGCGAAGAGCCGCAGAGGTCCTCCATGGTGAGGCTGAAGTAGGCGGCCGTCTGCGCCATGATCGTGGCGGAGGTGATCTCGGGGCTGTTGTCCGCGGGAATGAGGTCCTTCAGGACGATCTCGGCGAGCGAGAGGTCGACCTGCTGGCGGTTGAGGCTCGCGAACGCGGTGACGCGGATGAGCGCACCCTCGAGCTCGCGGATGTTCGTCGAGATCTTGCTCGCGATGTACTCGAGCACGTCGTCGCGCGCCTGCAGCCGCTCGCCGATCGCCTTCTTGCGCAGGATGGCGATGCGGGTCTCGAGGTCCGGGGGCTGGACGTCGGTGATCAGACCCCACTCGAACCGCGACCGCATCCGCTCCTCGAAGCCCGCGAGCTGCTTGGGCGGCAGGTCGCGAGGTGATGACCACCTGTTTGTTCGCGTTGTGGAGGGTGTTGAACGTGTGGAAGAACTCCTCCTGGGTCTGCACCTTGCCCTGGAGGAACTGGATGTCGTCGATCAGCAGCACGTCCACGTCCCGGTAGCGGCGCTGGAACGCGCTCGCCTTGTCGTCGCGGATGCTGTTGATGAAGTCGTTGGTGAACTCCTCCGAGTTCACGTACCGCACCCGCACCGCCGGGTACAGGCTGTGCGCGTAGTGCCCGATGGCGTGCAGCAGGTGCGTCTTCCCCAGCCCTGATTCGCCGTAGACGAAGAGCGGGTTGTAGGCCTTCGCCGGCGCCTCCGCCACCGCGACGGCCGCCGCATGAGCGAAACGGTTGCTGGCACCGATGACGAAGGTCTCGAACATGTACTTCGGGTTGAGACGGGCCGGCTCGGCCGTGCCACGGGATCCGCGTCCCGTTCCCGGCCGATGCTGGGTCCGCGGGTCGGCGAGCTCGAAGCTGTCGGCGTCGAAC
This sequence comes from uncultured Actinomycetota bacterium, assembly GCA_963786765.1. Classification (GTDB taxonomy): domain Bacteria; phylum Actinomycetota; class Actinomycetes; order Actinomycetales; family Kineosporiaceae; genus DATKNA01. The sequence continues at coordinate 51,452 of CAWBAJ010000013.1, forward strand.
GCTGTCGAGGCGGCGCTCGACGGCAGCTCGGGGTGCGCCAGCTCGGGGTAGGCGAAGCCTTCGCCGACGAACTCGTCCCGGCCGGCGGGCAGCCTCCCCACGCAGTCCGTCGGAGGGCGTCGGCTCGTCCACGAGAACGCGGATCGGTGGACACGCGCGGTGCGGGCGGCGTGTCCCGTCGGCCCCGGGGCGTCGTGACGCTCCAGTCCCGGGAGCGCGCCCTGGTCCCCGGCGGGCACCGGCGAGCTCTGCGGCACGATCGTGGAGTCGACCGTCACGGCGATCCGGACCGGGTGACCGAGCTCGGCGGACAGGACCTGGATCGAGGGCCTCCCGCATGCGCTGCTCCAGGACCTCCTTGGTGAGGTCGTTGGGGGCCGCGAGCAGGGCCGTGCCATCGAGGAGACCGAGCGGCCTGGTGAGACGGACGAAGGCCTTCTGCTGCGGTGTGACGCCGATCGTGTCCAGCGCCTCCAGGGCCCGTTGCCAGACGGTGGGGAAGTCATCCTCGGACATGCTCACCGTCGCGTCCCTCCGTCGCCGTCACGGGACGGACTCGTAGTCCACACCGTTGTCCACACGCTGTGCATATACGGGTGCGGCCCGGCGTCACGTCTGCGCGGCCACCGCCCCCCGAGCGGGCCGCGCGCCTGGAGCGCCGGCCGGCTGCAACAGGTCCCCTCGCCCCCGGCGTGTCGTGCGGGCCCCGAGTGCAGCACCACAGGACCATAGCCTGTTGCCCAGTCCCGTGGGGATGGGCGCGGGCCGCCTACTGGAGGTTCTCGACGGGTTACTTTCCGTGTTTCTACGAGGAGCGCGACCGCGCTTCCTGCGCCGGGGGCAGCTCCTGACCTGCGGTAACGCCGTTGGCGATCCTGAGTCGGTCAAAGCCGCCTCCTCCGATCGGCCACTTACAGTGCTGGTACGAACACCGCTCTCAAGTTCGGGCGCGGCGCGGACCAGGGGTTGCCTGCTCCCTTCGCGGAGTGGGTCTGCCCGGCTGATGCAGGGGCCGTCCGCGAGCGGCTGCGAGGGATGGTGTGGACGAGCCGATGCGCGGCGGCCACCAGCTCGGAAGGGCGCTGCTCAAGGGGGTGCTTTCTCCACAGAAGTTGTCCACAGCCAGTGGACGACACTCTGGTTTGACCCTGGTCCTCGGACCGACGTACCGTGTTCAGGCTTGACAGCAGCCAGTATCGCCGTGCCCTGAGCCCGGTGAGCGCGCTGTCGCCAGCCAGCGTTCCGGCTCCCGGAACCCCTGCAGTCGTGAGTGGAGAGACGTACAGGTGAGCAAGCGGACCTTCCAGCCGAACAACCGGCGCCGGGCCAAGACGCACGGCTTCCGGCTGCGGATGCGCACTCGCGCGGGCCGCGCCATCCTCGCAGCGCGCCGCCGCAAGGGCCGCGCGCGAACTCTCCGCCTGACTCCCCGGCGACGCCCGGCATCGTGCTCCCTGCATCGCACCGCCTGCGCAGCACCGCCGAGTTCGGCGTGACCGTTCGGCGCGGTCGGCGGGCGGGCACGCGCACACTCGTCGTCCACGTCGCACGCCCCTCGTCCGACGGGCCGGTGCGAGTGGGGTTCGTCGTCGGGAAGCCGGTGGGGGGTGCCGTCGTCCGCAACCGGACCAAGCGGCGGCTGCGCGCCCTGATGGGTCCGCTGCTGCCTCAGGTGCTCCCGGGTGTCGCGGGTGGTCGTGCGCGCCAACCCGCCGGCGGCTGCCGCCGCCACCTCCGTTCTGCAGCGCGATCTGATCTCGGCGCTGACTCGTGCGGGCACCGCCGCTGGTGCACTGGTGGGCGCCTCGTGACGTCGCTGCGATCGCCCCGCCGCCTGGCGCGCCTCGCGGTGCGGCTGCCGGCCCTCACCGTCGTCGGCCTCCTGAGGCTGTGGCAGCTACTGGTCTCCCCGGTGTACGGGCAGACCTGCCGCTTCTATCCCTCGTGCACCGCCTACGCGATGCAGGCTGTGGACAGGCACGGGCTCGTTCGGGGCGGGTGGCTCGCCGTCCGCCGGCTCGGCCGGTGTCACCCGTGGAACCCTGGGGGAGTCGACCACGTTCCCGCCTCGAGGCGGGAACGTGTCTCGCGCGAGCCGGCGCAGACCGCTCCGTCCACCGTGATCGCCGACGCTGACGGCGACACCTCGATCATCCCGGCGGCGCCCGTCGCCGACCACCGGCCGCCTCGGCGCGCCGCCTGACCGGCGAGGACAGACATGTTCGACTGGATCTCTACTGCATTGCAGCCGCTCGAGTACGTGGTCGCGACGATCATGGTCGGCTGGCACACGGTGTTCAGCGCGATCGGCCTGCCCCCCGCCTCGGGCTGGACCTGGGCCCTGTCGATCGTCGGTCTCGTGGTCGTCATCCGGATCCTTCTCATCCCGCTGTTCGTCAAGCAGATCCGTGCGTCGCGAGCGATGCAGCTGATCCAGCCCCAGATGAAGAAGATCCAGGAGAAGTACAAGGGGAAGACCGACACCGCCTCCCGGCAGGCCATGCAGCAGGAGACGATGGCCCTGTACAAGGAGTCGGGGACGAACCCCTTCTCCTCCTGCATGCCGATCCTGCTGCAGTCGCCGATCTTCTTCGCCCTGTTCCGTGTCCTCAACGGCATCCCCCAGGGCAAGACCGTCGGCCCGCTGAACGCCGAGCTGGTTGCGCAGGCCGATCAGGCGACGATTTTCGGCGCTCCGCTCTCGGCCACCTTCGTGCACGCGCCCAACACCGCCACCCGCATCGTGACGGTCATCCTGATCATCCTCATGTCGCTGACGACGTTCACCACGCAGCGGCAGTTGATGACGAAGAACATGCCGGCGTCGGCGCTCGACAACCCGTTCGCGCGGCAGCAGAAGGTGCTGCTGTACGTCCTGCCGCTGTTCTTCGCCATCTCGGGCATCAACTTCCCGATCGGCGTCCTCATCTACTGGCTGACGACGAACCTGTGGTCGATGGGTCAGCAGTTCTACGTCATCCGCCGCATGCCCGCGCCGGGCTCGGAGGCCGAGAAGGCGCTGAAGGAGCGGCAGGCGCGCAAGCGTGCGAGCCTCGGGGCTGAGCCGGCGGTGACCGCGGCCACCGAGCCCGGGGCAACGGTCGCCCCCGTCAGCGGGCAGCGCCAGCAGCCCAAGCGGCAGAAGCGGAACCAGCGAGGTGCAACGCGCGCCCCGGCGACGTCGGCGTCGAAGCGGCCCGGCAACAGTTCCGGGCCGGGGAAGAACCGCTGACGCCTGGAGGCGTCGTCCATGAGCATCGGGCTCCACCGCCGGGGGGCGGGGCCCTGGCATTCGGCGAGAGGAGCATCGTGACCGAGACGGATCCCAGGACGAGCGGTGAGGACGACCAGGGCGGGGGGATCGCCACGGCTGAGCCGGAGGAAGTCGTCGACGCCGCGGCCGATGACGGCGAGAGCCCCGAGGACGGCGAGAGCCCCGAGGACGGCGAGAGCCCCGAGGACGGCGACAGCCCGGAGGACGGGGGCGAAGGAAGACCCCGGGTAGGTCGTGGCCGTCCCTCGCTTCGGCGGCTCGAGGAAGAAGGTGAGGTCGCGGCGGACTACCTCGAGGAGCTCCTCGACATCGCCGACCTCGACGGCGACATCGACATCGACGTCGAGAACGGCCGGGCGTCGGTCGCGATCGTCACCGAGAACGGTAGGGAGCGCGAGCTGCGCGGCCTGGTCGGCGGCCAGGGCGAGGTCCTCGAGGCACTGCAGGAGCTGGCGCGGCTGGCTGTGCAGGCGAAGACCGGCGAGCGCAGCAGGCTGATGCTCGACGTGGCGGGTTACCGGGCCGGCCGTCGCCGCGCACTGGAGGACGTCGCCGCCCGGGCGGTGGCTGAGGTGCGGCGGACCGGGGACCCGGTCCGTCTGGAGCCGATGAACGCGTTCGAGCGCAAGGTCGTCCACGACGCCGTGGCTGAAGCCGGGTTGGCCAGTGAGTCAGAGGGTGTCGAGCCGGGCCGTCGCGTGGTCGTGCTGCCCGCGGGCTGAGCGACTGGTGCCCGAGAGCGCGATCGATCCGTCGACGCAGGTTCCCGACGAGCCCTCGGCGGCGGTGCTGCGGTCGTTCTTCGGCGATCGCGTGGACTTGGCGCGGGCCTTCGCGTCCCACCTCGCCGACACGGGCGTGAGCAGGGGGCTGCTGGGCCCGCGCGAGGTCCCGCGGCTGTGGTCTCGCCACGTGCTGAACTGTGCTGCCATGGCTTCGCTGGTGCCCGCCGACGCGCAGGTCGTGGACGTGGGGTCCGGCGCCGGCCTCCCCGGCGTCGTGCTCGCCCTTGCCCGCCCGGACGTCAAGGTGACTCTCGTGGAGCCGTTGCTGCGGCGGGTGAGCTGGCTCGAGGAGGTCGTGGACGACCTGGGGCTCGATGCCGTGTCCGTGGTGCGTGGGCGCGCCGAGGAACTCCGCGGCTACGCCTTCGACGTCGCCACTGCCCGCGCCGTCGCGGCACTCGAACGCCTGGCCCTCTGGTGCCTCCCCCTGCTGCGCGAGGGGGGCGTGCTCCTGGCGCTCAAGGGACGATCCGCCGCGGACGAGCTCGCCCACGCGGAGCCCGCTCTGCGCCGGCTCGGCGCCGTGAGCTGGGCCGTCCGGGAGGTAGGGGAGAGCATTCTCGACGAGCCGACGACGGTTGTCGAGGTCCACAAGGGAAGCAGTCAGACGACGCCTTCCAGGAGCAGGACGACGCGCGGCGGTAGCGGCAGGCGGTCGCGTTCCTGAGCCCGCAGGGGTCGTGTCGCTCGATCGGGCCTTCATCGCGGTGTAGATCCGAGGCCTCATGGACGCGATTCACGTGAAACACCTGTGCCGGGAACCGACGTCCACGACGCCGCGGACGCTGTCACCCCCTACCGAGCGGACCCTCGTCGACCATCTGCCAGGTGGTCGCCTGACCACCGTTTCATGTGAAACGGAGGGTGACGGGGTGACCGCCGGGTCGCAGCCCCGGCCGTCCTCCGGCATGAGGGCGCGGACGCTCCGCGGCACGCTTGCGTAACGTTCTCCGCCCAGCGGGGACTATGGACGGGTACTGCACGAGCAGTGCGCCACGGTGCATCCGCCGGGACCGGCCCGAATCGACTCAGCAGTGCGAGGAGGGGGTCGTGACCGCTCTCGGCCCCTCCGGCGGCCCAGTCGTGCCGGGCGATCAGCGGTCTCCACCGGCTCCCGTCACACCGTCGCTGACGGGCCTGCTCGCGGCCGACGCCGTCTCGACGGCGGGCACGGAGATGACCGCGGTGGCGCTCCCGTGGTTCGTCCTGGTCTCCACCGGCTCGCCCGGGAAGATGGGCCTGGCACTCGCGGCCGAGTACGCGGGGTTGACGGTCCTCGGGATGTTCGGCGCGAGGGTCGCGGGCGCGTGGGGCCCGCGACGCCTGATGCTCGCAGCCGACCTGACGCGGGCCGCGCTGATTCTCCTGATCCCGGTGCTGTTCTGGCTCGGGTGGCTCTCCTTCCCCGTGATCCTCGCCGTCGCCTTCACCGTGGGAGGCTTCTTCCCCGCGTACAGCTCCTCCCAGCGGATCCTCATGGCACGGCTGGTCGAGGACGACGAATTGCGGTTGACCCGGGTGAGCGGCCTCATGGGCGCGGTGAACGAGACCGCCAGCTTCGCCGGCCCGGCCCTCGGCGGGGTTCTCGTCGCACTCCTGGGTCCCGAACGCGTCCTGGTCGTTGACGCCCTGTCGTATCTGGCGGCCTTCCTCCTCGTCGCCGTGCTGGTCCGTCCCGCGGTGGTGGCGTCCGACGGCAGCGGCGAGGGCGGCCTCCTCACGGGCCTGCGCTATATCGCCCGCCGGACCGTCTTGCGTCGGGAGGTGGTGGGTGTCGGCGCGATCAACCTTGGATTGACCGCGCTCTTCGCGACGCTCCCGGTGCTGGCCCTCCACCGTGGTGGGCCGGCCGTGGCCGGGTGGATGCTGGCGTCCTACGGCCTCGGATCCGTCGTCGGCGGACTGCTCTCGAGCCGGGCCCGCGGAACCGGGCCGCGCACCTCGATCGTCTCTGTGTGCGTGCTTGCGCCGGCGACCTGGGCCCTGGCGGCGCCGCTTCCGCTGTGGGCGGTGGCCGGCATCGTGGCGACGACCGGCGTCTGCGCGGGCGTGTTCTTCCCCCGGTTCTTCAGCGCCTTGACGACCCAGACGCCCACTGTGCTGCGCGCGCACGTGATGACGTCCGTGACGATCGCGATCTCGGTGCCGGCTCCGCTCGGCTTCCTCGGCGCCGGGCTCCTCGCTCAGCGCACGGGGTCGACCTCGGCGAGCTTCGCCCTGGTCGCCGTGGCGAGCACCATCGGCGCTGCTGTCGTCACCGTCGCGTTGGCCTCGGGCACCCCTTTCCATCGAGAGGCCGAGCCGGCGGTCGTCCTGCCGTGAGCCGCCGCGGTGCGCTCGCGGCGGGCGGGGATGGGCATGCACGGCCATCCCGCGACGCTCGGTCCAATGCTCTGACGTCCGAGTCCTTCCAGGGCGCAGCTGTTTCACGTGGAACGCGACCATCCTGTATCCGGACGGTTACGCTCCGCACCGTCAATGAACGATCGGGCGCCGTCCCGGCGCGCCTTCTGGATCCAGTCAGTGACAGAGGGCTTAGTGGACCCATGCTCGCTCTGGGGGAGCGCCACGGTCCGTGGCGAAGTGCAGCGCGACACTGGGCGCTGGCGCCTCGAAGCTCGTCTCACGTGAGGTTCAGTTCCGGCAGAGGTCGTGCCGATACACCTCCCGACCTCACGCAAGGCCATCGTTGCCGACCCTTCGGGGGCCAGGTCGACGGCGGCCAACTGCGTGCGCTGTCGCCCCTCGACATCAGGAGGCATTCGTGAAGGGTCTGGGCTGGCCCCAGGATCTCCGTGCCGGCGCAGCGGCCGGTCTCGGCTGGCCCGGCAGCTCCGGCGCATCCATCGCTCCAGGGTTGTGGGGATCGCCGATCACCCTTCCCGAGGGTTCGACCCCCTCGGTCGCCCCTCGCCCGGCGGTCCCCGTCGTCGCCGCTCCAGCGACCGTGGCCCCCCAGGCCCCGGAGCGCGTGGTCGTCGTTCTCCGGCAGGACAGCCGCCACGTCATCGGTGCCTCCCTGGCCCCGAGCCGCCACATGGCGCCTGCGAATGCAGGCCGGCCCTCCCCGGGATCCGCAATGCTCGGCTGGGACGGCGCTGCTCCCGCAGTGACTCGGGACGGCCTGTCGTGGCCCACTGTCGCCCCCGTTTCACATGAAACGGAGGCCGTGGGCTCACCCATCGTGCGTCCGCGTACTCCTGAGAACGAGCAAATCGCCCGACGCCGCACTCACCCGCGGGCCCCGAGAGCGCCTCGGCCGAGTCCGGCGATCAGGCCGACGCGAGGGAGGAGGCCACGGACCCCGCGGGGCAGGTCGACGGCCACGACCCGGCGGGTGACGAGGACGGCAACGGTCAATCCCACGACACGGACATTCCCGTTTCCCGTGAAACCGAGGCGCACGAGGCCGGCGAAGAGGACGCACCCGAGCCCCCCGCAGCCAGCTCGGGCGACGCGCCCGCAGACAACTGCGAGGTGCCCTCGGCTGTGCCCACGACAGTGCAGACTGCTCCTGTGAATGCCGGACGGCAGGACCAGGACGGGAGCAGCCTGATGCACGACGGGTCGAGCGTTGGCGTCGGGATCCAGGGGTGGGATCCGGGCGTCTCGACGTACGGCTACAACGACGAGCAGCGCACCAATCTCGTCGCGAGCCTGCCCCGGGTCGATGAGTCGACCCCCCTCGCCTTCGAGGTGGCGCAGGACGCCCGCCGCCGCATCTCCCTGGTCGGCCGTCCCTTCCCGCAGCCACCGCACACGCGGATCCTGACCGTCGCCAATCAGAAGGGTGGCGTCGGCAAGACGACGACCACGGTCAACGTCGCAGCCGCGATGGCGCAGTCCGGTCTCAACGTCCTCGTCCTGGACATCGACCCGCAGGGCAACGCATCCACCGCACTCGGCATCGACCATCACGCGGAGATCCCGAGCCTCTACGACGTCATCGTCGAGCAGCGGCCCTTGGCCCAGGTCCTGCAGCCCTGCCCCGACATCCCGAACCTGCTCTGCGCTCCGGCGACGATCGACATGGCCGGCGCCGAGATCGAGCTCGTCAGCCTCGTCGCCCGTGAGGTCCGCCTGCAGAAGGCCCTGCGCGACTATTTGAACGACCGCAGGGCGCACGGCCTCGCGCCCATCGACTACGTGTTCATCGACTGCCCGCCCAGCCTGAGCCTGCTGACAGTCAACGCCTTCGTGGCGGCCGACGAGGTCTTCATCCCCATCCAGTGCGAGTACTACGCCCTGGAGGGGCTCTCACAGCTCCTCAAGCACGTGGAACTGATCCGCGGTCACCTCAACCCGTCACTGCACGTCTCGTCGATCCTCCTGACCATGTACGACGGGCGCACCCGCCTGTCGAGTCAGGTCGCCGACGAGGTGCGAGGGCACTTCCCCGACACGGTCCTCAAGACCTCGGTTCCCCGGTCCGTCCGCATCTCGGAGGCCCCGAGTCACGCCCAGACCGTGATGACCTACGACCCCGCGTCCAGCGGCGCCCTGTCCTATCTCGAGGCGGCTCGCGAGCTGGCCGAGCAGGTCCTCGGGTGGGCGTCCGCCACCACCGAGCAGGAGGAACGAGCGTGACCGACAAGCGACGGGGTCTGGGCCGCGGCCTCGGAGCCCTGATACCGAGCGGGCCCACGCCGATGACCAAGCCGGCGGGCGACCGTCCCGTCGACGTGTTCTTCCCGGGCCGCGGTGACGGGACCGAGCCCGAGACGTCGGCCGGCACCGCCGTCCTCGTGGAGGAGCGCGAGGACTCCCTGGCGGAGCTGGAACGCTCGCTGACGGGCGCGGACGGCCGCCCGTCCTCCTCCGCCGGCGCCCCGGAGACCTCCACGGCCCCGCAGCAGCCCGGCGACCTCGTCCCCGTCCCGGGCCTCCGGTTCGCTGAGCTGCCGGTCGGCCAGGTCCGGCCGAACCCTCGCCAGCCCCGTCAGGTCTTCGACGAGGACTCCCTCGCCGAGCTGGTCCACTCGGTGCGCGAGATCGGCGTCCTGCAGCCGGTCGTCGTCCGGCCGGCAGGGACCGACGAGGGGGGACAACCGCGCTACGAGCTGGTCATGGGCGAGCGCCGGTGGCGGGCGGTCCAGGAGGCCGGCCAGCAGACCATCCCGGCGATCGTTCGCGACACCGCGGACGACGACCTGCTCCGCGACGCCCTGCTCGAGAACCTGCACCGCGCCGAGCTGAATCCCTTGGAGGAGGCGGCGGCCTACCAGCAGCTGCTCGACGACTTCGGCTGCACTCACGAGGAGCTCGCGGGCCGCATCGGCCGCAGTCGGCCACAGATCAGCAACACGCTGCGCCTGCTCAAGCTGCCTCCGACGGTTCAGCGCCGGGTCGCGGCCGGCGTCCTCTCGGCCGGCCACGCGCGGGCCCTCCTCGGCCTCGAGGACGCCGACAGCATGGAACGCCTTGCGAGCCGCATCGTCAGCGAGGGCCTCTCCGTCCGTGCAGTCGAGGAGATCGTCGCGCTCGGGGACGGGCCGGCCAAGCCGGTCCGCCGCAAGCCCCGGCCCGGAGGGCACACGGGCGAGCTGAACGAGCTGGCGACCCGCCTCGGTGATCGCCTCGACACCCGTGTGACCGTGGCCCTCGGACGGACGAAGGGCCGGCTGAGCATCGACTTCGCCAGCGTCGAGGACCTCAACCGGATCATCGCCCTGATGGCTCCGGAGGTCCGCAAGGCGTTCGGCGAGGGTTGAGCGCCTTCCACCGTGCGGCCCGCCGCCCCGGCTGGGGGCGGCGGGCCGCGGGCTGTCAGAGGGCCGTTCTCAAGCCCTGACGGCCTTCTCGGCAAGCGCGCGTTCGACGATGCCGCGGTACAGCGCGGCGGCGTCCTCGCCGGCCGCCTGCGCGGCCTGCGGCAGCAGTGACGTCTCCGTCATCCCCGGGGCGACGTTGACCTCGAGGAACCACGGGACGCCGTCGGCTCCGACGATCAGGTCGGTCCGCGACAGGTGCCGCAGGCCGAAGGCCTCGTGCGCCGTCAGTGCCGCCCGCTGGACGGCAGCGGCCGTGTCCGTCGTGAGCCGGGCGGGGCAGAAGAACTCGGTCGCGCCGGCGACGTACCGGGCGTCGTAGCCGTAGAAGCCGCCGTCCGGCACGATCTCGACCGCCGGCAGTGCCCGGGGCGCCCCGTCGAGGTCGACGACCGAGACCGCCACTTCCACGCCGGCCACGTGGCGCTGCACCAGGGCGACATCCCCGTAGGCGAAGCACTCGACCATCGCCCGCGGCAGCTGTTCGGCGCTCCGGACGATGCTCGCGCCGAGCGCGGAGCCCCCGTGCGCGGGCTTGACCACGAGCGGCAGCCCGAGGCGCCGCACGATCGCCTCGAGCACGGCCTGGGCGCCGAGCTCCCGGAAGGTCCCCTGGGGCAGCGCCACGAATTCGGGTGTGGCGAGCCCCGCCGCAGCCGCCACGGACGCCGCCACGGGCTTGTCCCAGGCCCTCCGGCACGCGGCCGGGGTCGACCCCACGTACGGGACGCCGACGAGCTCGAGGACGTCGCGCACGGCGCCGTCCTCGCCGGTCGCGCCGTGGAGCAGCGGCCACACGACGTCGACGCCCCCCGCGCCGAGGAGGGCGAGGAGGCCGGCGTCGACGTCGCGCTCGAGCACCGAGCAACCGGCGTCCCGAAGGGATTCCGCCACGCGACGGCCGGAGCGCAGCGACACGTCACGCTCGTGCGAGAGCCCTCCGGCGAGGACGAGAACGCGAGGGGCGAGGGTCATGACGACTCCGCGGGGAGGAGGGCTGGAGGGGAGATCGGGGGGCATCGGCGGGACCACGCGGGATCAGGCCGGATCAGGCGAGGTCTGGCCCCGGGGAGGAGACCCAGCGCCCCGGCTCGTCGGGAGCGTTGCCGCCCGATCCGAAGACCGAGACGAGCTCGGTTTCCGCCTGGACGACGGTGGCGAGCCGGCGCACGCCTTCCCGGATGCGCTCGGAGGTCGGGTAACAGTAGGACAGGCGCATGTTCGCGCGCCCCTGGCCGTCCGCGTAGAAGGCGGTGCCCGGCACGTACGCCACCCGTTCCGTCACGGCGCGGGGGAGCATGGCCTTTGCGTCGAGCCCGTCGGGGAGGGTGACCCAGACGTAGAACCCGCCGCGGGGTGTCGTCCAGCGGGCGGTGGGGAGGAGGTCGGCAAGGGCGTCGAGCGTCGCCGTCGCCCGCTCCCGGTAGAGCTCCCGGAAGACCCCGACCTGGTGCTTCCAGTCGTGGTCCTCGAGGTAGGTGGCGACCGCGAGCTGTGAGAACGCGCTCGGGCACAGGATGGAGGCCTCGCTGGCGAGCACGAGCTTCTCGCGTACTGCGTGAGGTGCTACCGCCCAGCCGACCCTGAATCCGGGCGCGAAGGTCTTGGAGAACGACCCGAGGTACACCACCGCCTCGGGATCGTGGGAGTGCAGGGACGGCAGCGGGTCGCCGTCGAACCCGAGCAGCCCGTACGGGTCGTCCTCCAGGACCAGCACGCCGTACCTGCGGGCGATCTCGACCACGCGTGGCCGGCGGGCGGCCGACAGCGTCACCCCTGCGGGATTGTGGTGGTTGGGCACCGTGTAGAGGAGCTTGACGCGGCGCCCCGCGGCCTGCAGGCGGCGCAACGTCTCCTCGAGGGCGTCGGGGTCGAGGCCGTCGTCGTCCAGAGGCACGTGCGCCACGTCGGCCTGGTAGGCGCGGAAGACCCCGAGCGCGCCGACGTAGCTGGGCGCCTCGGCGACGACGACGTCCCCGGGATCGATGAAGATCCGGGTGACGAGGTCGAGGGCCTGCTGCGACCCCGTGGTCACGACGACGTCGTCGGGGTGGGCCTGCACCTGCTGGGGCGCCATCACGTCGATGATCTTGTCGCGGAGGCCGGGGTCGCCCTGGCCGGAGCCGTACTGCAGCGCCACCGTGCCGCGCTCGGCCACGAGACGGGCCAGCGCCTCGCCGACGACGTCCAGCGGCAGGGCCGACAGGAACGGCATCCCACCGGCCAGCGAGACGACCTCGGGCCGGCTGGCGACGGCGAAGAGGGCGCGGATCTCCGAGGCGGTCATCCCGCGGGTACGGGAGGCGTACGAGCCGACCCAACGGTCGAGGCGCGAGCCGGCCTGCGTCCGGTTGCCCTGAGCTCGCCCTCCCCCCAGGGGTTGCCGCGTCGTCTCCGGCTGCTGCACCTCGGACATTCGTCGTCGCCTCCTTCCGCTCTTTGTAGTCAAGTGAGCACCGAGCGTGGTCTTCACGAACGTGCAACTCCTGCGTACCATCTCAGAGGGGTTGCGCGTAGCGCGCGGTCTTTCCCCCCGTTCCTGGGAGTGTCGCATGCGGCTGGTCCGGCTGGTCGTCGCGGGCATCGTCCTCGGAGCAGTCGGCGGTTACGCCGCCGCGCTCCTGCGCCCGCGCACAGTGCACCGCAACCTCGTCGCCGACGGCTTCGATCGGGCTGCGGGAGTCGATCCGGCCCCGCTGCCGGAGCGCGTCCACGGCGAGCCCCTTCCGGGGCTGCCGTCCCCCGCGGAGGCGCACCGCTGATGGGTCGCCGGCTCGCTGCACTCACGCTCGACAGCCTCCCGGACCTCCCCGACCCCTGCCGCCGGTGCGTCCTGTGGGAGCTCGAGCCCGTCGCCGCCGCCCGCGCCGCGGAGGCCGGGGACACCGCCTTCGAGAAGGAGGCGTGGGTCTCGGCGACCCTGCTGGAGTGGGGCTCCTGCGGGCGTGTCGCCTACGTCGACGACGAGCCCGCCGGCTTCGTGCTCTACGCGCCGCCGAAGTTCGTCCCCCGGTCGCTGGCCTTCCCCACCTCCCCCGTCAGCCCGGACGCGGTCCTGCTGATGACCGCCCGGGTCCTGCCGGAGCACACCGGCGGAGGTCTCGCGCGCATGCTCGTCCAGGCCGCCGCGAAAGACCTGACGCGCCGCGGGGTGCGAGCCATCGAGGCCTTCGGGTACACCCCTGAGGGACACGAGTTCTTCCTCCCGGGCGAGCGTCTGCCTGGGTGCCTCGTGCCCGCCGACCTGCTGCTCGCGGTGGGCTTCAAGACGGTCCGCCAGCACCCGCGCTACCCGCGGCTGCGGCTCGAGCTCAAGACCGCCCTGTCGTGGCGCGAGGACGTCGAGCAGGCGCTGGAGCGCATCCTCGGATCGGTCCGCCAGCCCGCCCTTGCGAGCTCGGTCTCGACCCCAGGGCACTGAGCGCAAGCCTCCAGCACGACGAAAGGGCCACCCCACCGCGGAGCCCTTTCGTCGGTGCGGACGGGATCAGTGGCTGCCGGAGTCCACGAGGCGCGCGTAGGCGAGCACGTCGGCCAGGCGCAGCGTCCCCGTGGTGGCGTCCTCCTCGCCCAGGTAAAGCCGCTGGACGGCGACCACGAGGGCCTCGGCGACGAGGTCGCGGAAGTCGGGGTCCGCCAGGCGCTCGGCGTCCGCGGGGCTTGTGAGGTACCCCAGCTCCACCTGCACCGCAGGCATCTTCGTCACCCGGAGGATGTCGAAGGTGCAGGCATGGCTGCGCAGGTCGGTCATGCCGGTGCGGGCGACCAGTTCGCGCTGGACGAGCGAGGCGAGATGCTCGCCGGTGGCGGACCTGGCGCCGACGCGGTCGTCACCCCAGAAGAAGGTGGCGACGCCGGCGGCGCGCTGCGAGGCCGAACCGTCGCAGTGCAGCGAGAGCACCACGTCCGCCCCGACCTCGTCCGCTCGTGCGGCCCTGGTCACGTCGTCGGGACCGTCGTAGCCGTCCCGGGTGAGCACGGGGTCGACCCCGATCGAGCGCAGGCGCTCGGCGGTGCGGCAGGCGACGTCGAAGGCCACGTCGTCCTCGTGCAGGCCGAAGGCCGTCCACCCGCGGTCGATGCCGCCGTGTGCGGGATCGAGGACGACGACCTTGCCGGCCAGGCTCGCGCCCGCTCCGGCCACCTCGGCCTGCTGCCGCAGCGCCCACGGGTCCCCGCCGCCGACTGCGCGGGCGAGCGCATCCATGGCGCGCAGCGTGGTGGCGCCACAGGTCCCGTCGACCTCGATGCCGAGGCTGCGCTGGAGCTCGCGCAGGGCGTTGTCGGTGCGCGGGCCGAAGACTGCGTCGACGGGGCCTGCGAGCAGTCCGAGGACGACGAGCCGCTCCTGCAGCGCGGCCACGTCGTCGCCGCGCAGGAACTGCCCGGGTGCGAGCAGCAGGACCCGGTCGCCCAGCTGCCAGCGGGCTCCCTCGAGGGCGCGCAGCGTCTGAGTGCCGACGACACCGTCCGCGAGCAGCCCCCGACGCTGCTGGAACGCGCGGACGGCGGCCTCGAGGGCGCAGTCGAAGACGTCCGGAGGACCCACCGGCGTCGTCGGCTCGGGCGTGACCCGGTCGATCAGGGAGCGGAGCGCAAGGACGCGCTCACCCGTGTTACCCGCCCGCAGCGGTCCCTGCGCCAGGAGGCCGTTGGAGGCGTTCTGCACCGCGTCAGCCCAGCCAGGCCGAGAACTCGCGCAGCAGGATGGGCTTCGGCTTGGCGCCGATGACGGTCTTGACGAGCTCACCGCCGGAGTACACGGCCAGGGTGGGCAGCGCCGTCACCCCGTAGCGGGCCGTCACGCCCGGGTTCTCATCGGTGTTGATCTTCACGACCTGGATCTTGTCGGCGTGCGCACCGGCGATCTCGTCGAGGATGGGGGAGACCTGGCGGCAGGGGGCGCACCACGGCGCCCAGAAGTCGACGATCACCGGCTTGTCGGACTTGAGGACGTCCAGCTCGAAGCTGGCGTCTGTCACGGTCTTGGCCTGACCCATCAGAACTCCTCCGTAAGGAACCGGTACTCGAATCGTGTCAGATCGGGCGGCTGGACGCGGTCAGCTTGCGACGGCCGCGGCCGTGGCGGCGGCGGAGTGCGCCGCACCCTCACGGTCGGGGTTGCCCTCGTCCGCGAGGGCGGCGAGGTAGCGCTCGGCGTCGAGGGCGGCCGCGCAGCCGGAGCCGGCCGCCGTGATGGCCTGCCGGTATTCGTGGTCCACGACGTCTCCGCAGGCGAAGACGCCGGGAACGCTGGTGCGGCCGCTTCGGCCGTGGACGGCGACGTAGCCCTCGTCGTCGAGGGCGACCTGCTCGCGGAACAGCTCGACGCGGGGATCGTGCCCGATCGCCACGAACAAGCCCGTCGCCTCGAGATCGGACTCCTCTCCGGTGACGACGTCCCGCAGCCGGACCGCGGCGACCTTGTCGCCGCCGAGCACCTCGGTCACCTGGCTGTTCCACCGGAAGCGGATCTTCGGGTCCGCCGCCGCCCGCGCCTGCATGATCTTGGATGCGCGCAGGGTGTCGCGCCGGTGGACGATCGTCACCGAGCGGGCGAACCTGGTGAGGAAGGTGGCCTCTTCCAGCGCGGAGTCGCCGCCCCCCGCGACCACGATGTCCTGGTCGCGGAAGAAGAAGCCGTCGCACGTCGCGCACCAGCTCACACCGTGACCGGACAGGCGCTTCTCGCCCGGGACGCCGAGCTCCCGGTAGGCCGACCCTGTCGCGAGGATCACGGCGCGGGCGCGGTGCGTGGTCTGGCCGCCCCACTTAGGGTCGCCGGTGACGACTTCCTTGACCTCGCCGACGAGCTGGACAGACATGACGTCGTCGGGCACCAGTTCGGCGCCGAAGCGCTCGGCCTGGCCGCGGAGGTTCTCCATCAGCTCAGGGCCCTGGATGCCGGCGGGGAAGCCGGGGAAGTTCTCGACCTCGGTGGTGTTCATGAGCGCACCCCCGGCGGTGACGGCGCCCTCGAAGACCAGGGGGAGCAGGTCGGCGCGCGCGGCGTAGATGGCGGCGGTGTACCCCGCCGGCCCCGATCCGATGATGATCACATCTCGGATGTCGTCGCTCACGGTCGTTCATCTCCCAGGCGTCGAGCACGATCAGTTCAGCGCAGGGGCCGCGTTCGGCTCCGCCACGTGTGCTGAACCGATCGTAGGCTGGTGGTGTTCCCGGCGGCGGGAGGCGCTCGCTGCTCAGCCGGTCATTCGCTCAGGCGGGCGTACTTCAGGGCACCCTCCGCTCCCGGGGCGCAGGTACGCTCGACGGCCCACACCTCGTGACCGCCCCCATCGGCGGGGGTGAGCAGGAGGATCGCGGCCTCGCGCCCCTCGTACCTCGCCAGGTCGACGGCGACGAGCCGGTCCTGGCCCACGCCCAGGGCGTCGAGGCACGCCGCCAGCCGGGTGGGGTTCGTGATGTCGTGCGCCGCCGTGTCCGGTGGGACCGCCATTTCCGGGACCTTGCCGACCCCTGGGGCGGCTGCCCTCGCCGACGGGACGGCACGGGCGGATCCGCTCGTCGCCGCGCCCGCGACGCCTGTCGTCCCAGCCAGCAGCGCTGACGCCTGGGCGGCGAGTGTGCCTGCCCGGTAGTCACGGCCCGACTGCACCATGGGCACCTGTGAGGTACCGGCGCCGGCAGAGGCACCGGCGGGCGCCGACGACGAATCCTGCGCGGTGCCGGCGGCACCGGCGGTCAGTGACCCCGAGGACGAGCCGCCCCCGCCCAGGAGCTTCACGGAGCCCGTGACTGCGAGGACCGCCAGCACGGCGGCAGCGGCGAGCAGCAGGGGGCCGCGACGCCTGCGGGGGTCGGCGCGGGCATCGCGCCGGGAGCCGCCGCTCACGCTCGGGCCGCTCGTGACCGGCCGCCCGGCCCAGCGCTGGGGGTCGTCCAGAGGATCGGCGTCATCGGTCCAGCCGTCGCCGTCGTCGTCCAGCCGGTCGTGCGAACCGGCGCCGGTGGATCGGGCGTCGGTGGATCGGGCGTCGGTGGACGCCGGCAGCGGGGCCACGCCCGGCGGTGCGCGGAGGGGCGTCGATGAAGGCGCGGAACGCTGCAGTGTCCTCGGCGTGGTCCGGCCCTTGGGCTGCGGCCTGGGCGGGCGCGGCCTCGGTCGCGAGAGCAGCCTCGATCCGGTGCCAGACGTCCGCCGGCACCGGCCCCGGGTCATCGGACAGCAGCAGGGAGCGCACGCGCTCGGCGTCCTCGAGCAGGCCGCTGCAGCGGTCACAGGCGAGGACGTGCGCCTCGACGGCGCGGGCCTGGTCCGCGGGCAGCACGTCGGCGGCGAGGTCGGCGAGCAGGTCGTCGTCAGGGTGTCGTGCGGGCATGACCACGCTCTCCTTCCTCGCCCCGTGCTTCCCGGCGGCTTCCGGGCGTGGGACCGCGACGACCAGGGGGGTCCGCTGGTGCGACGCGCGGCGCCACGGGGAGGTTCCCACCCGGTCCCTGCTGATGTTCGTGCTCGCCCTCCTGCGGGTCCCTGAGCAGCCGGGCGAGGGCGATACGGCCACGCGAGCAGCGTGACTTGACCGTGCCCTCGGCGACGCCGAGGTACCCGGCGGCTTCGGCGACCGAGAGGTCCTGCAGGTCGACCAGGATGATGGCGACGCGCTGCGGCTCGGGCAGCCGGGCGAGCGCCGCCCGGACGTCGAGCCGCCGCTCGAGGGCGGCGTGCTCGTCTGCGAGGTTCGGGACGTCGGTGTCGGCGAGTGGCACGGACGGGCGGACAGCCTGGCGCCGCATGCGGTCGAGGCACGCGTTGACGACCACTCGGTGCAGCCACGTGGTGACGGCGGCGTCTCCGCGGTAGCCCGCGGCGTTACGGTAGGCCGAGAGCAGGGCGTCCTGGAGCGCGTCGGCGGCCTCCTCGCGGTCGCGCATGGTCCGCAGGGCCACCGCCCAGAGGCGGTCACGGTGCCGGCGCACGAGGACGGTGAACGCCTCCGGATCGCCCGCGACGTGCGCGGCGAGGAGCGCCCGGTCATCCCTGCTGTCGGTCACCCCGGCGTCGCCCGTCCCTCGCCGGTCACCGGACGTCGATCTCGTTGACGATCACTCGGTTCTCGCCGTTGCTCTGCTGGGGGGCACGGGTGAACCAGACGATGAGGTAGCGCGTCGTCACCGGCTTGGCTGTGGTGAGCACCACGTGACCGGATCCGTCGATCCCGGCCGTGGCGATCCTGCTGGAGCCGTTGTAGTCCGGGCTGTCCGCCGAGCGGACCTCCACGAGGCCGTCAGAGCCCGGCGCGGTGAGGGTGACGCCGGTGACGTTCATGGGGTCGCCGAGGTCCACCGCGAGCCCGACGCCCTTCTTGATCCCGCCGAACTGTGGGCTGTCGTAGCGCTCGGACCGCCAGGCGGTGCCCGGGTCGCCGTCGATGGCGCGGGCTGCCAGGTCGTTGTTCTCGCTGTTGTCGCCCTCTGGGTCGATCGCCTGCACCCCGGCGATGGTCACAGGGCTCGCCGAGGGGCTCGGCGCCGCCGCCGCGGACGGGCTGGGAGCCGTGCTCGCCGACGGGGGGGCCTTGGCGGCGGGGGGCGTGACGGGCGCGCCGCCGCCGGTCGTGATCAACGCTGCCGGATGGAAACTCACCAGCTGCCGGAAGGCGACGACGCCGGCGAGGACGAGCAGGACCGCCACGATGAGCAGCACGAGCCGGGACTGCTCACGGGGCGGCCGGGTCAGGGGCGCCTCCGGGCCGAAGGGCGCGACCGCCTCGAAGGGGTCCGCGGGCTGGGCGTCGGCGGCGAACATCTCCAGGCCGTACACCCCGCCCGAGTCCGGCGGGTGGCCGCCGCCCGCCCGGGCGTGCCCGTTGCCGTACCACTGCTCCATGGGTGCGGCGCCGGCGGGCACAGCGGCCGCGGGTACAGCGGCAGGATGCGGCGCGGCGGCGTGTGCTGGGCCGGCGTGTGCTCGATCGGCGTCGACGGGCGCCGCAGGGACGGAGGCGCGGGCTGCCGCGCGGGTCGCCGGGGCCGTTCGGGCAGGCGCAGCGGCCGGCGCCGGCGCGGACTCGGCCGGCGCGGACTCGGCCGGCGCTCCGCGGGTCACGGGCCGCCCGGCGGCGGGCGTGTCGGCCGGAGGCATCACGACGGTGGCTGCAGGATCCTGTGCCTCGTTCCGCGGGGGACCGAGACGGGTGCCCCCGAGGAGGTCGTCGTAAGGCCCCTCCCGCGGCTCGTCCTGACCCGGGTCGTGGCGGTCGTCCTGCCCGTCGCCGGCAGTACCCGTGCCGGTGCCCGCGCCCTCGTCCGAGCCCCCGGTGGCGCGGTGGCCAACGGCTTGTCGCCGGTTGCCGGTGCCGGCGTGCCGGTGGGGGGCCCCGCGGGCGGCACGGCGTCGGCCAGTGGTGCACCGTTCGGGGCTGCACCCGCCGAGAGCGGTGCCCCCGCCGGGGGAGCTGAGGCTGCGAGCGGCAGACCTGCTCCGGGTGCGGGACCTGGGGGCGTCGCGTTGGGCGGGACCGCCGCACCCGTGCGGCGCAGCGCCCGGCGCAACTCCTCCACAGTCGCCCACGCGGGCCTGGCATTGCCGCCGTCGCCGGACTCGTTGCCACTCGGCTGCGGCGGGTCGCCGCGGCTGCCGGCGGGCGTCGTGGCGGCCGCGGACGGCGGCGCGCCTGCGGCCACCACCGGCTGAGGGCCGGTCTCGGGGCCCGGCCGGCTCCGTCGGTTGACGCGCAGGCCCCAAGCCGGCGTCCGGCGTGCCGGCGCCTCCGCCGGCTGGGCCTCGACGGGCAGCAGCGCCGCGTCGCCGTCCTCGCTGGGCCGGGCGGGTGCGCCGAGGTGCAGGCCCCTGGGGTCCGTCAGCGGGGCTGCGGCGGCCCACGGCGACAGCTGAGCGGCCAGCTCCCCGGGTGTCCGCGGACCGTCCTCGTGCGGGCCGAGCGCAACGGCGCACAAGGTGTCGAGATCGTTCGGGACTCCCGCCACGAGGTCGCCGGGGGGAACAGGCCGGCCCGCCACGCGAGGTGCCCGGGCGAGGCCGGAGTCCTGGGCGCCGGGCCAACGACCGGTCAGCGCCGCGTAGAGCAGCGCGACCAGGCCGACGGCATCCGAGCGGGTCGCGGCGGGGGTGTTCGGGGATTCGGCGCCGTCGGCGGCGGCGTCGATGGCGGTCCCGACCACGGTCACGGTCCCGTCCGCGGCCACGACCAGGCTTGTCGGCCGCAGCCGCAGGTGGTGCAACCCCCGTGCGGCCGCCCGGTCGAGAGCCTGGGCGGCTTCCCCGACGATCCGGCGGGCGCTCTCGGCGGGCAGCGGCCCGGTACCCAGCAGGTCGACGAGGGTTCGGCCGGACAGCCGCTCCAGGACGACGTACGCGGTTCCCCGCTCCTCACCCGCGGCGAGCACACGCTGCAGGCGCGGGTCCTCGACGAGCGCGGCCCGGCGGGCGGCGTCCACGATCTCGGGGCCGTAGGGGTGACCGAGCACGAATGCCTGCACGAGAACGGGCCGGTCGAGGGTCTCGTCGACGGCACGCCAGAGGGAGCCGTCGGGCCGGGTCCGGACCTGGCCCTCGAGCCGGTACCGTCCTGCGAGCACACTGCCGTGTCCGACGCCGTCCAGAAGTTCCCTCCCTCGTCCGTTCCCCGTCTGCCTCCAGCGCCCTTCCCGTCCGGGCCCTCCCATGCTAGGGCGCGCTCAGCGGTGCACGAACCTGCGCACTGGCGCGGCGAGGTCGTCGAGCTCGCGGACCCGGAGCACTTTGAGGCCGGCGACGTAGACGACGACCAGGACCGCCGACCCGGCAACCAGCGCGACGAGAGCGCCCGCCGTGCCCTCTCCCGCGTACATGTGCGCTGCCGCCGACGCCGTCCACGCCAGGACGCCCGCCGGGGCTGCGGCGAGGGCACACCGCACGTACATGGAGGAGACCCGGCGGCCGTCGAAGCCACCGATCCGCCGCCGCACGAGCACCGCCGTCACGGCCGCCCCCACCGTGTTCGCGATGCTCATCGACAGCCCGATCCCGACCACCACCCAGGCGCCCTGGAGCAGCCACGCGGAGAGCAGGTTGCCGGCACTCCATAGCGTGATGACGAGCACCTGCACCCAGAACGGCGTCCTCGCGTCGGTGAACGCGTAGAACACGCGCTGGAAGAGGTACTGCGCGCTGAACGGCACCAAGCCGATGATCATCGCGGTCGTCGTCCAGGCGAGGCCATCAGTCGTCGCCCGGTTGTTCGACGCGAAGAGCACCGCGGTCAGGTCGGGCCCGAGGACGGCGAACGCGACGGTCGCGAGCACCATGGCCACACCGGTCGTCCGCAGCGCGATGGACACGTCGCTGCGCACGTCCTCGAGGCGGCCGGCGACGACGGCCGCGGACATCCGCGTGAACACCGCCGTCACGACCGAGACGGTCACCAGCGAGTGCGGGAGCATGAACAGCAGGAACGCGGTGTCGTAGACGAAGCGGCCGGTCGACGCCGCGCCGGCGTCCTCGGCCCGGTTCGCGACCTGGGAGAGGAGTGCCAGGCCGACCTGGCCGACGACGAGCGCCGCGACCGTCCAGCCCGCCACCTGCCCCGCCGAGCGCAGCCCCACCCCCCGGAAGCCGGTGCGTGGGCGCCAGCGGAACCCGGAGCGGCGCAGCACCGGGACCAGCACGAGCGCCTGGGCGACGACGCCGAGGGTGGTGGTTCCGGCGAGCACTGCGATGGCGGCGGGCGTCCACCACTCCGCGGGATGGTCGCCGGCGCCGTACAGCGCGACGAACACGAGCATGCCCACGATCGCGACCACGTTGTTCACGACCGGCGCCCACATGTAGGGCCCGAAGCTGCCTCGGGCGTTGAGCACCTGGCCGAGCATCGTGTAGAGGCCGTAGAAGAAGACCTGGGGCATGCACCAGAAGGCGAAGGCGGCGGCCACGGCGAACTTCTGGCCGTGCCAGTCGCCCGCGAAGAACCACAGGAACAGCGGCGCGGCCGCCGTGACCACGACGGTGGCCACCGCGAGCAGCCCGAGCGAGAGCGTGAGCAGCCGGTCGACGTAGTCGCGCCCGCCGTCCGGGCGCTTCATGGCGCCGACGATCTGCGGGACGAGCACGGCGTTGAGTACGCCGCCCCCGATGAGCAGGAACAGCTGGTTGGGCAGGGTGTTCGCGGTGCTGAAGGCGTTCGCCGAGAACGCGGCGCCGATCGCCCACGCGAGGACGACGACGCGGACCATGCCGAGCACGCGGGAGACCAGGGTGCCGGCCGCCATGACGGCGCTGCTGGACACGATGCCCTGCGCGGCGGTCTCTCCCGTCCCGCCCGCCTGGTCCCCGTCCAGCGAGCGCCCCGGCTCGATACCGGCCGGCCCGCCGTCGTCAGTGGCGTCGTGAGTGCCGTTGTGCCGACCCCGCACGGCCCCGTTTCCCGGAACGTTCACCGCGCCGTTCCGGCTGGAGGGCGTGGAGGGCGGGCCGGATCCGGGACCTGGAGCAGAACTCTCGACGTGAGCGTGGCCTGGCGCGCCCTCGCCTGCCGGTCCCCGGTCCAGCTCGAGGTCGTTCCGCGCCAGCGTTGCCGCCGCGGTCCCCGCGCCGGCCGACGCCGTGACCATGGCGCGTCCGCCCACGCTCGCCGCGAGGGTCGACGGCGTCGCCGCCGCGGACACGGGCACAGCGGTGAGCTCCGCGTTCTCCTGGGGATCGGCGGCCCCGGCCCCCACCAGGCGGCTGCCGGCCGCGGGCATCTCCTCGGCGTCCTGGGCGGGCGCCGTCCCGGCCTCCTTCGCCCCGACGGCCTGGTCCTCGGCCGTCGCGTCGCCGGCGCCGTCCGGGACGGGCACGCGGCCGATGTCGTCGGGGTCGGGCACGGCTTCCGGCGGGATGCGAGGACGGTCGCGGCGGGCGCCCCGGAAGAGACCGACCGCGAGCAGCAGGCCGAGCAGCAGCGCGACGACGACGACGCCGCGCCCCTCCCAGTCACTGCGCACGCGCACCTGGATGTCCGGCGCCTGGTAGAGCATCGTCTTGTCGTCCGGGGTGCGGAAGCTGGGGACGACGGCGACGTCGCCGTTGGCGATGGCCTTCACCGCGACCGGCACCTGCTGCGAGGTGCCGGCCTGCAGGAACACGTTGTAGGAATCGGGGATGGCGAGCTGGCCGGTGCGGGGGATCAGGACCAGCCGGACGTGCACGTCGTAGGGGAGCGTGTTGCGGACGCTGATCGGGAGCGACCCCTCCTTCGCGAGGAGGTTCTTCGTCGAGCCCGGATCGATCGAGATGCCGAAGTACAGGGCGTCGATCGCCGTGGTCAGAGGTGTGCGGGCGACCGCGAGCTTGCCGGCGTCCTGTCCCCGCCAGGCCAGGCCCAGGAGCGACAGGCGCCTGCTGGACCAGCGGTGGCACGATCCGGTCACGCTGGTCAAGGGCCGGGGCGAACGCCGCGAGCCGCCGCTCGGCGGCGGCGACGGCCGCCACGTGCGACACCGGCAGTTCCCGGCGGTGGTCGGCGCGGCTGTAGGCGATGGGCACCGTCTGCGTGCCCGCCGAGGCCGCCGACCCGGCGAGGGTCGAGAAGGAGCGCAACGACACCCAGCCGGCGTCCCTCAGCCCCGCGGCGAGCCTCGCGACGGCCGTCGCGTCCGGGGCCCAGTCCCGCGGCGCCGTCACGAGCAGCGCCTGGCCCGGTGCGGACGCCGCCGTGACGGCCAGATCCGCGAGGATCTGGGGGACCGCGGCCGGCCCTCCCGTCGCCACCAGCTGGTCGATGGCCGGGTCGGCGACACGGCTCGGACCACGCGAGGTACCGCGGCGCCGGGCGCTCACGGCGAGGTCGACGCGGGCGCCCTGCGCCAGCGCCTGCGCGGGCAGGGCCCCGCCGTCGAGCACCACGGGGCGGTCCGGCCGGGTGGTCAACGCGTGCAGCGCCGGGGCGTCGAGGTGGCCCTTCGCAGGCCAGAGCACGGTGTTCGCCTTATGGCCGAGCACGGCCGCGAACGTCGCTCGGGCCTTGTCGTCGGCGGCGTCGACGAGCGCCGGGCCGTCGCCGTGGGCGACGGCCGCGATGTCGGGGTCGGCCCACGGCAGGGCCACGAGGTCGCGGTGCCGGATGGTGGTGTTGAGCAGCTGCAGCCAGTCGGCGGCGGCCGGGGACGGCGGCCGGGGCGCCCCCCGTCGTGGCCGGCGTGACGGGGTGTGGCCGGCGTTGTGGCCGGGGTCGTGGCCGCCGAGCCGCTCGGCGTCGCGCTCGCGGACGTGCCCGCCGCGGGCCGCGGCTGCCCTCTGCCCGCCGCGGCCGCGGCGGCGGACAGCAGGGCCGGGTCGAGGGCGTAGGAGAAGCCGGTGCCGGCGGTGGCTCGCAGCAGTCCGCTGAGGCGTCCGGACGGCGACCAGTCGTCAGCGGGGTGCGCGGTGGCGGACCCGGCGTCCGGCACGGCGGCGGGCGCGGTGACCGGCGCGAGCAGCGCGAGCTGCACGGGCCGCGCGAACGGGCCGCGGCTGCCACACGACGAACGAGCGTGCCCGGCCGGTGGGCAGGGCTGGTGGCGCCGGGCTGCGGCCGCTGAACCTGGGCGTCGACGTGGACCTCCACCCCGCGGGCCTCGGGCCGCTGCGCGCCGGCGTCGAGCCGCAGCTGCGCGGCGGGGACGGTGATCGAGACCGGCGCGGCCGCACCCGGGGCCAGGGGCCGAGGCAGGTGGACAACGGCACCCACCGGTCCGGTAGGCGACGGAGTCGTCGCCCTGGGCCCAGCGACCCACGTCCGCCCGGGTCGCGAGCACCCGGGAGAGCCGCAGGCGGACGCTGACGGCCGTGAGCGGCGAGTACACCCGTGTTGCGGACGGTGGCGTCGGCGGTCAGGGTCGCGGCCGGTCCGAGGCGGTGGGGGTGACCCGGACGAGGTCGACGGCGACGGGACCCGCGGCCGGGGCCCGGGAGGGAGCCCGGGAGCCTCGGGCGCCCGCGCCCGGCCGGCAGTGCGGGCGCCCCCGGTGCGGTGGCGGCACTGCGCGGGCACGGCGACCGCGGTGAGCGCCAGGACGGCGAGGCCGGTGGCGAGGCCGGTGGCGAGGCCCGCGCGCAGCGGGCCGCGAGCTCTCATGCGGTGTCCTCGAGGAGCGCGGTCGCCTCCCGCGCGATCCGCCGCTCGTTCGGGAAGGTCAACCGCTCGCCGAGCTGCTGCAGCGGGACCCAGGCCACGTCGATGGCCTCCTGGTCGGGATCGCCCTCGATCGTCAGGGTCCCCCCGAGCGCCTCGAGCAGGTAGTGGTGCACAAGCTTGTGGATTCGCCGGCCGTCGGCGGAGAAGCGGTACTCGATGGTCCCCAGCGCCCGCACCACGCGCCCACGGATGCCCGTCTCCTCCTCGATCTCGCGGACGGCGGCCTGCTCGGGCGTCTCGCCCTGCTCGAGGTGTCCCTTCGGCAGGCACCACTCGATCCGGCCCGCCCGGTTGAGCCGCGCGATGACCGCCGCGCGGGCCTCGCCGGTGCCGCGGTCGACGACCAGTCCGCCCGCCGACGTCTCCTCCACGGTCGGCAGGGACCGGCCCGGCCGACGGGGCCGCCGCGGGAAGCGGGCGGAGGGGGACATGCTGTCACTGTAGCCAGCGGTGCTGGCCACCACCTGGGAGCACGCGGGAGGCGCGATCCCTCGACCTCGGCGCGGTCTGGCAGGCTTGCACGTCGTGTCCGACCGCCCCGCCGACCGCCCCTCCGGCGCCATCGCCGACCAGCCGGGGAACAGCGACGCGCAGGATCGGGCGCGGCGGCGGCTCGCTGCCGCGCTGGTGGAGCTCGACCCGGCGATCATGGGTCTGGCGGAGCGCTTCACGTCCCGCGGGCACCGGCTGGCGCTCGTGGGCGGCCCCGTCCGCGACGCCGTCCTCGGTCGTCGCGCACCCGATCACGACCTCACCACGGACGCCGTGCCCGACGTGACGGAGCGGCTGTTGCGCGGGTGGGCGGACGCCGTCTGGGACATCGGGCGGCGCGTACGGGACGATCGGGGCCCGCCGGGGCGAGCTCGTCGTCGAGATCACGACGTATCGCTCGGAACGCTACGACCCGGCGTCCCGCAAGCCGGAGGTGGCGTTCGGCACGAGCCTGGAGGAGGACCTGCGCCGGCGGGACTTCACGGTCAACGCGATGGCCGTCGAGCTGCCGTCGCTGACCTTCGTCGACCCGTTCGGCGGTCTGGACGACCTGGTGCGGCGCCGGCTGCGGACGCCCGGGCCGCCCGAGGAGTCGTTCGGCGACGACCCGTTGCGGATGATGCGCGCCGCGCGGTTCGCGGCCCAGCTCGGCTTCGACGTGGCTCCCGAGGTGGTCGCGGCGATGACGGCCATGGCCGCGCGGATCGCCATCGTGGCCGCCGAACGGGTCAAGGTGGAGCTGGAGAAGACGCTGCTCGCACCGCATCCCCGGCGCGGCCTCGAGCTGATCGTCGACACCGGCCTCGCTGACCACGTGGTGCCCGAGCTGCCGGCGCTGCGGCTCGAGATCGACGAGCACCACCGGCACAAGGACGTCTACGAGCACACCCTGACCGTGCTCGACCGGGCGATCGCGCTCGAGGACGGGCCGCAGGGCGCCGTGCCGGCCCCGGATCTCGTGCTGCGGCTCGCCGCGCTGCTGCACGACATCGGCAAGCCCGCCACGCGACGCTTCGAACCCGGCGGCGGCGTGAGCTTCCATCATCACGAGCTCGTGGGTGCCAAGCTCGCGGCGCGCCGGCTCAAGGCCCTGCGGTTCGACCGGGACACCGTCGAAGCAGGTCGCCCGCCTCGTCGAGCTGCACCTGCGCTTCCACGGGTACGGGGATGCCGAGTGGACGGACTCGGCGGTGCGTCGGTACGTCACGGACGCCGGTCCGCTGCTCGAGCGCCTGAACAAGCTGACCCGCTCGGACTGCACGACCCGCAACCGCCGGAAGGCCGAGCGGCTGGCCGCCGCGTACGACGCGCTCGAGGAGCGCATCGCCCGGCTGCGGGAGCAGGAGGAGCTGGATGCCGTCCGGCCCGACCTCGACGGCAACGCGATCATGGAGATCCTCGGGATCCCTGCCGGGCCCGAGGTGGGCCAGGGCGTGGCGCTACCTCAAGGAGCTGCACCTGGACCGGGGGCCGCTGTCGCACGACGAGGCCCGCGAGGAGTTGCTGCACTGGTGGGCCGGGCGCGCGGACTGACGCTCGTCACCCGGCCCTGAGCAGGGCGCCCCTCACCGCGCGAGGAGCGGGCGTCGTCGGGCGGCCCGCGCCGCCCGAGCCACTCCGACGAGGACGCCGACAGCCATGCACCCGCCGCCGATCAGCCAGGGGCCGCTGAGGCGGGTGCCGTCGAGCACGTCCGGTGTCGAGCTCACGGCGTCGAGGGCGGTACCGCCGGCGGGCGCGAGCGGGTCCGGTCCATCGGAACGCGACGACCTTCTCGACCAGCAGTTGTGCGCCGGTGGCGGCCCGGCCGGTGGCGGCCAGGCTGATGCCGAGCCAGCGCGGGCGGTCGAACGACGTGTCGTCCTGGTAGAGGGTCCGGCCGTCGACGGCCACGGAGAACCCGTGCGGCGACCAGGTGATGACGTAGTCGTGGAAGGCGCCCGCCAGCCGGGCCGGCACCACTGCCGCCGGACGCCTCGTCGCCGCAGCCGTTCGTCGCATAGGCGGGGCTGACATCGGCGGAGGGGACGGTGAGTCCGGACCAGTCAGCTGCCGCGGCCGACGGTGCTGGGCCAGAGCGCGATCCGTCCGACCAGGCCCTGGCCCCGCGGCATCCGTGCGCGCACCTCCAGCCTGCCGTACCGCTGGGCTCGCCCCGTGCAGCCGACGCCGCTGCCCGCTGGGCCTTGTGTGCCGTGCCGCCCGTGGTCGCCAGACCCAGGCGGCCACGCACGATCCGGACCAGGGAGGGGGACCAGCGCATCCCGGTGCTCGTGCGGCCGGAGTAGGCCGCGCAGCCCTCCGGGAGGCCGCCCGAACCCGACCGCCAGGCCCAGGCGCGAGCCCATCCGCCGGGTGCCACTGTCGTCGCGCCCGCTCTGTCGCCGCGCCGCCGTTGCCGCCCGCGAGGCCGAGGCGGCCGCGGGTCGGCCGGCAGCCCCTCGAACACGGTCAGGGCCGCCCCGAGGGCCAGCGCCAGGGTCGCCGCGCGTGGGAGACGGCGCGCTCCGGCCGGCCCCCGATGATCACCGGAACGAACCTACTCGGGCTCCGCCGAACGGCCGAATGCCCGCGTGTCCCTGGCACCTGCGGGACGCGGGCGCCTCGCCGGCGCTGAGCCGGCCGTAGCCGAGGGCCGCGAGCGCGTACAGGGCGGACATCGCGAGCAGGACGGGGGGCGAGTATCCGTCCGGCGGCAGCACGAACACCGCCAGCGCGGCGCGCGGCCACGAACGCGGCGTTGTAGACCGCGTCGTAGAAGGAGAAGACGCGGCCGCGGAAGGCGTCGTCGGAGGCGGACTGAAGGATGGCGTCCACGCAGATCTTCGTCGCCCTGGACGCCGATCCCGAGGACGAAGGCGCTGACGAGCAGCAGCGGGATCGACAGCACGAACGCGAGCACACCTTGTGCGAGAGCGGCGAGCGCGGAGCAGGTCACGATCCACCGCCGCAACGGCATCCGCCGGGTGGCGACCGGGGTGATCACGGCGGCGAGGCCGAAACCGAGGCCGCCCGCGAGGACCGTCGACGGCGACGACCTGCAGGCCGGCGTCGGCATCGGTGGGGTCACTCAGCCGGTAGCGGCAGACGAGGACCGTCGCCACCGACGCGAGCCCGAAGGCGAGCCGGTGCAGCGGCGATGACCAGGAAGGCGTTCCGGGCCGGCGGTCGGGACCGGACGTGCAGGGCGCCCGCCACCAGCCCGGCGACGATCGCCCGGAGGTCGGCGGTGAGCCCGCGGCGGTCGGCGTCCGCGGGCGAACCAGCGGCCGGGTCCGGTCCGAGCAGGTCCCGGTCCATCCGCAGCGTGAGCAGTGCAGCGACCAGGTACGCCACGGCCGCGACCAGCACCACGAGGGCGTTCGACGCGTCGCCGCCGCCGGCCCGGTGCCGCACCCCGTAGCCCACGGCCGCGCCGAGCAGCGCGGCCACCGTTCCGGAGGTGGGAGCGATGGCGTTCGCGACGACGAGCTCGTCGCGGCGCACGACGTGGGGAAGGCTGGCGCCGAGCCCGGCGAGGAAGAAGCGGTTCAGCGAGAGGCAGAGGAGGACGAGCAGCGACAGGGCGAGCCCGATGCCGCTGCGCACGACCAGCAGGGCGACCACGACCGCCAGCAGCGTCCGGGCGAGGTTCGCCACGAGCAGGACCTGCCGCCTGCGCCAGCGGTCGAGCAGGACGCCCGCGAACGGGCCCACCAGCGTGTACGGCAGGATCGCGACCGCGAAGGCCGAGGCGGCGACGGCTGCGCTCGTGGCGTGCTCCGCCGAGAAGAAGACGAGGGTGGCGAGCCCCACCTCGAAGGCGCCGTCCCCTGCCTGGGAGACGAGGCGGGTGGCGAGCAGCCGACGGAAGTCCTGCCCGGCCAGAACGGTCCGCAGGCCCTCGAGCGCGCTCATCCCCGACACCGGGTCAGGGTACGGACGCCGGCCGGCGAGGGGCACCCGCCGGACGGAGGCCGAACGCCCTCTGGCTCAGGGATCCCAAGATCATGCTCGCGAGATGGGTGTCCCGGCGGGCCCGCAGGCCGAGCTTCGAACCGGGCATGTCGCGAGCATGATCTTGTGCCGCGCAGCGGTTGCGCAGTCAGCGATGTCGCGGACTTGGCGTCAGCGCTGCACCTCGCCGCGGATGAACGCCTCGAGGTTCGTCCGCGCGATGTCGTCGGCGTACTGCACCGGCGGCGACTTCATGAAGTACGACGCGGCGGAGAGGACGGGACCACCGATGCCGCGGTCCTTGGCGATCTTCGCCGCGCGCACCGCGTCGATGATGACGCCCGCCGAGTTCGGCGAGTCCCACACCTCGAGCTTGTACTCGAGGTTCAGCGGCACGTCGCCGAAGGCGCGGCCCTCGAGCCGCACGTAGGCCCACTTGCGGTCGTCGAGCCACTGCACGTAGTCGCTCGGGCCGATGTGCACGTTGCGGGCGCCCAGGTCGTGCTGCATGTTGCTGGTGACGGCCTGGGTCTTCGAGATCTTCTTCGACTCGAGGCGGTCGCGCTCGAGCATGTTCTTGAAGTCCATGTTGCCGCCGACGTTGAGCTGGTACGTGCGGTCCAGCACGACGCCGCGGTCCTCGAAGAGCTTCGCCAGCACGCGGTGCGTGATCGTCGCACCGACCTGGCTCTTGATGTCGTCGCCCACGATCGGGACGCCGGCGTCCTCGAACTTGCGGGCCCACTCGGGGTCGGAGGCGATGAACACGGGCAGCGCGTTGACGAAGGCGACCTTCGCGTCGAGCGCGCACTGCGCGTAGAACTTGTCGGCCTGCTCGGAGCCCACCGGGAGGTAGGACACGAGGACGTCGACCGGGCGTCCTTGAGCACCTGCGACGACGTCGACCGGCTCGTCGTCGGACTCGGTGATGGTCTCGCGGTAGTACTTGCCGAGCCCGTCGAGGGTCGGGCCGCGCTGCACGGTCACGCCCAGCGGCGGCACGTCAGCGATCTTGATGGTGTTGTTCTCGCTGGACATGATGGCGTCGGCGAGGTCGAAGCCGACCTTCTTGGCGTCGACGTCGAACGCGGCGACGAACTCGATGTCGCGGACGTGGTAGGGGCCGAACTGCACGTGCATGAGCCCGGGCACCGTGCTGGTCGGATCGGCGTCCCGGTAGTAGTGCACCCCCTGCACGAGGGACGCGGCGCAGTTCCCCACGCCGACGATGGCCACACGGACCGAACTCATTCCGTTCTCCTTCTCTCCTGGTGGCGCTCGGCCCGCGGGACGTGGGTGCGGGCCGGTGCGTTCGTGGCGGGCCGCCGGGGGCGGTCCGGGTCATCGAGGTGCGTCATGTTGCTGGCGCGCTCGGTGTCGATCAGTTCGGTCAGCCAGCGCACCTCGCGCTCGACCGACTCCAGCCCGTGCCGCTGCAGCTCGAGGGTGTAGTCGTCGAGACGCTCGCGGGTGCGTGTCATGGACTGCCGGACGCCGTCGAGGCGCTCCTGCAGCCGGGAGCGTCGCCCCTCGAGGATCTGCAGCCGGGTGGCGGCGTCCGTGCGGGCGAAGAAGGCGAAGTGCACGTCGAACGTGCCGTCCTCCCACGCCGCCGGCCCCGGCTGGCGAACCAGCGACTGGAAGCGCTCCTTGCCCTCGGCCGTGAGCTCGTAGACGATCCGGGCCCGCTTTCCCGCCAGTGCCGGCGCGGGCCCCTCGACCTGTCCCGCCTCGCGGATCAGGCCCTCCGCCAGCAGGGTCTTGAGGGCCGGGTAGAGCGTGCCGTACGAGAGGGCGCGGAAGGCGCCGAGCACCGCGTTGAGCCGCTTGCGCAGCTCGTACCCGTGCATCGGGCTGTCGTGCAGGAGCCCGAGCACGGCGAGCTCGAGCACGTCGCCGCGTCGGCTCATCGGGGTTCCTCCAAGGGTGACGAAGATCTCGCTGATCGCGCCCGGCGGGACCGGGCTCCATGTGGCGGGCTGATGTATCGTCGCGATACATCCAGGCGATAGATTGGACGATAGACAGCCCGGGCGCGTGGTGCAACCGCAGGAGGATTCCCCGTATCCGCGGGGTATCCGGGAGACGTCCGTGAGGCACCGCGAGGTATCCGCCGATGCGTCGAGGCGGCATCCGCCGAGGTGCCCGCAACACGCCGTCCCGGCCCGGATCCGCCGGGTGGCTGACATCGCGGGGCCTCTCGGCCCCGCATACTGGTTCGAATGCAGGTGACCGACAGCGGTCACCGCCGGGGCCGGCCGTCGCCTGTGGTCAGCGACGCGAGCACGGCCGGGGACGCCGACGAGAGCACCGAGGAGAACCGAAGCGTGGCACGCCGGACCGACCGGTCGGAGGGACAGCTGCTGCTGGGCCCCCGGCACGGGGCCGAGGACGGCGCCGGGCGCCGTGCTTACGAGTCCTACGCCGATCCCGGCCCAGTGGGCCGGCGCCCCGGCAAGGCCCGGCTCGTGGACTACCCGCGGCGCGCCCGGCGGGGCTGGACCCGCTGGATCCCCTCCTGGCGGCTGGTGCTGTCGCTCCTCCTGATCACGGTCGCGGCCATGTGCGCCGCCGTCCTCGTCGCCTACTCGCGCACCGATCTCCCGGACCAGCAGAACGTCGACGCCACCTTCCAGACGACGATCGTCTACGACACGAACCACAAGGAGCTGGGCCGCTTCTCCGCGCAGAACCGGATCTGGACACCGCTGAACAAGATCCCGAGGGTCGTTCAGGACTCCGTCATCGCCGCCGAGGACCGAAGCTTCCGGACGAACACAGGGGTGTCCTTCACCGGCGTCGTCCGGGCGGCCCTCAACAACGTGCGCGGCGGCGCCCGCCAGGGCGGCTCGACGATCACTCAGCAGTACGTGAAGAACGCCTACTCCAGCACGACCGATCGCAGTGTCGGTCGGAAGATCAACGAATTCTTCGTCTCCATCAAGGCCGCGCAGTCGCTGAGCAAGGACGAGATCCTCGAGCGCTACCTGAACATCATCTACTTCGGGCGCGGCTGCTACGGCGTGGAGGCGGCGGCGCAGTGCTACTTCGGCAAGAGCGTCGACAAGCTCACCCCCAGCCAGGCGGCCTACCTGGCCGGCATCGTCAACGGCCCCGAGCTCTACGACTCGACGGCGCGGTCGGCCAAGGAGGCCGCCCGGGCGCGCTGGACATACGTGCTCGACGGGATGGCGGCCATGGGGTCCATCACTCCTCACCAGCGCGCCGAGGCGCGCTTCCCCAAGGTCCTTCCCCGCAACCACCAGACGAAGCAGGCGGCCGGCGATCAGACGGAGTACCTGCTGGGGATGGTCCGGGAGGAGGCCAAGGGCTACGGCATCAGCGAGCAGGACCTGGAACGCGGCGGCTACCGGATCTCGACCACGTTCGACTCGGACAAGATCCGCGCCGCGGAGCAGTCCCTCACCGACGTGCTCGGCCCCCGGAAGAGCTGGCCCACCCGGACGCAGGCCGCGCTGGCGACCATCGACGCGAGCAGCGGCCAGGTCGTCTCCGTCTACGCCGGTAACGGCACGCGTGATTCGAACGCGGTGACGCAGGACATCACCCAGGCAGGATCGACCTTCAAGCCCTTCGCGCTCGTGGCCGCCCTGGAGGGCGATCGCGGGCCCGGCAACTGTGACCCGCAGGCGCCCGGCCCGGACAGCCTGAGCCTGCGCAGCCGGGTCGACGGCCACTCCCCGCAGCGGTTCAAGGACCTGAACGCTCCGATCACGAACTTCGCCGGCGACCCGCCGTTCGGCTTCATCGACCTGGTGACCGCGACCGCCCACTCGGTCAACACGGCCTACGTGAACCTCAACGAGAAGGTCCACCCGGAGCACACCCGGGAGGTCGCCGTGTGTGCGGGCTACCCGCCCCCCGGCACGGGCGTGGGCCACACCGCGGGGTTGAACGACGGCCCCAACAACGTCCTCGGGACGAGTTCGCCGCACCCTCTCGACGTCGCCTCCGCGTTCGCCACCTTCGCGGCCCAGGGTGTACGTCACGACCCCTACTGGATCAAGAGCATCAAGAAGGCCGACAACACTGTCGTTGTGCCGGAGCGGAAGAACACCGGCAAGCGCGTCTTCGACGAGGGCGTGATGGCGGACGCGACGTACGCGATGCAGGCCGTGGTCAAGCAGGGAACGGCGACCTACGTCAGGAACCTGGGCCGGCCTGCTGCCGGCAAGACGGGCACGACGACCAACAACCTGTCGGCGTGGTTCGCGGGCTTCACGCCGCAGTACGCGACCGTCGTCGTCCTCTACCGCCTCGACCCGCACGGGAACCCCATCAAGCTCCAGCCCTGGGCAGGAGCCGGCTCCGAGGTCGTCGGCGGGAGCCTCCCGGCCCGGGTGTGGACGGCCTACATGCAGCGAGATCCTGAAGGGTGAGCCGGTGGCTGACTTCCCCCAGCCGGTGTTCGGGGGGAACGCCGTGAACGCCGCTCCCACCCCCTCGGCCACACCGAGCACCACGCCGTCGGCGTCGCCCTCCAGCAGCGTCCCGCCGCCGCCCAAGCCGACGCCGACGCCGACGCCGAGCCGGCCGCAGCCGTCACCTACCCCGACCCCCACCCCGACGCCGTCGGCGTCCGTCACGACACCCATCCCGCCGCAGCCGGGATTCCCACGACCCAAGCCGAAACCGAAGCCGAAGCCGAAACCCACGCCCAGGCCCTGACGCAGGCAGGTCCGAGGTGTGGGCAAGGATGCGACGGTGAGCAGCGGAGACCGGCACGACGACGCCCCGCTCGTGGCCGCGCCCTCTCGTGAGGATCCGGTCGCGCGGCTGGCCAGCGGGATCGTCGGCGGGCCGGCCGGATGGCGGATGGCGGCCTCCGGCGGATTCTGGCGCGCCGCGACCGTGCTCGTGCTGCTCGCCGTGGGGATGCTGGGCGGCGGGCTGCTGCAGAAACAGCACTGCCGCACCCAGGGGTGGTCGTCGCCGGACATGTTCTGGCACGCCTGCTACAGCGACATCCCCGTGCTCTACAGCAGTGCCCATCTCGGCGGCGTGTCGCCGCTCGGGCCCGTCGACGCCCTGCGCAGCCCCGATCTCGGGCAGCCGCCGCTGGCCGGGCTCGCGATGTGGGCAGTGTCGGCCGTCGTGTCCGGGGACAACGCCCGCCAGGCGCCACGCGCGTTCTTCGACCTGTCCGCGGCCGCGCTGGCGATCGCCCTGGTGGTGGCCGTGGCGTCGGTGAGTTTCGCCGCCGGCCGGCGACGCTCCTGGGACGCCGGGCACGTCGCCCTGGCGCCCGTGCTCCTCACGGCTGGCCTGCTCTCGTACGAGCTGCTGGCCGTCGCCCTCGTCGCCGTCGCCCTGCTCGCCTGGTCCCGTGGCCGGGCGCTCGTCGCCGGGCTGCTGCTCGGGGCCGGCGTGTGCGCCGCGCCGGCCGCGGCGATCCTCGTCGTGCCCGTGCTCGCGCTCGGCTTCCGCGCTCGTGCCGCGCGGCCGGCGCTGGTGTTCGCCCTGGCCGCCGTCGCCGTCTGGGTCGGCGTCCGGCTGCTCGTCTACCCCGACCTCGACGCGGGCATCCCGGACACCTGGGCCGCGTGGCGTGACGCGTCGCCGGGGTACGGCTCGCTGTGGCTGGCGCCGTCCCTGATCCAGCAGGGCCGGCCGCCACATGTGCCCTTCTGGCCCGCAGTGAACGCCATGAGCGCCTCAGCGGCCACCACCGCGACCCTGCTCGGGCTCGCGGCCGTCGTGGTCGCCACCGTCGTGCTGACCTTCAGCACCCGGCGCAGGCCCCGGCTGGCGCACATCGCTCTGTTCGCCACGGCTGGGTGCCTGATCGTGCTGAAGTCGCTGCCGGTGCAGTCGTCGCTGCTGCTGCTGCCGCTGGTGGCGCTCGCCGGGCTGCGCTGGCGGGACCACTTGCTGTGGGCGACGACGGAGCTGGCTCACTTCGTCGGGGTCTGGCTGTTCATCGCTGCGGCCAGCGCGCCCGACCGCGGCCTGCCGGCGGGGTTCTACCTGGTTCTGGTGGTCGCCCGGCTGGTCGGCATCGGCTGGCTGGGTGCGCAGGCATGGCGGCAGGCCGCCGACCCGCAGCGGGACCGGGTGCGCACCCCCGTCGACGGGGCCGAGGGCGAGGACGACCCCCTCGCGGGGCCCGTGGGCGAACGGGAGGACGGGCCCCTGTCAGAGTTCGCCGCGTAGACCGCCTCGAGCCGTGACCAGGAAGTCCAGCAGGTACGGCCACGGGCAACGCCGGACGGCTCACTGGTACGGCGTGCACTCGTACTGGTCGCACGCCCGCACACGGTCCTTGGTCGTGTGGGCCACCATCAGGGTCCATCGGGTGACGTCTGCGTAGTGGCTCGAGTCGAGTGGGATGAAGACGTCGCTGTGCCAATGAGCGAGGACGGTCCCCCTGGTTCCCTGGCGCCAGATAGCTGAAGGAGTCGAGGGTGCGCGCATCGCTGGCGCAGACCGTGCTGCTGGGGTTCAGCCCGTTGCACGACGTCTCGTAGCAACTCTTCGTGGCCGCCGTGGCGGACGTCGCACTCGTGAAGGTGGCCAGCACGATCGCGGCGACGCCGACCACGGGTACCAGAAGACCTCGGACTGCTCGCATCTTTGGCCCGTTCGTATCGCGATGAGCGGCGCCCCGATGTCACGCGGCGATCACAGCCAGGATGAGTGGCACGGAACGTATCCGCGGCTCGTCCGAGTGGTCAACACTGCGTTGGCCCTGTGGACGAGCGATTTCCGGACGCCGACAGCGGCGGGGTACCCTCTCCCGGTCGGGTCGTCCCCCTCGCCGCACGGCGCGGGGAGCCCGCAGACGCACAGCCCTCCTGTCACGGAAGGACCGTGACCGCCCAGACCAGAGGAGGTGGGTTCCCACATGCGTCACTACGAGCTGATGGTCATCCTCGACCCCGAGCTCGAGGAGCGTACGGTCGCACCCTCGCTCGACCGGTTCCTCAACGTCGTCCGCAAGGGCGGCGGCTCCATCGAGAACGTCAACATCTGGGGCCGGCGCAAGCTCGCGTACGAGATCAAGAAGAAGGCCGAGGGCATCTACGCCGTCGTCGACATGCAGGCCGAGCCCGACCTCGCGAAGGAGCTCGACCGGCAGCTCAACCTCAACGAGTCGGTCCTGCGGACCAAGCTGATCCGCCCGGAAGCCCACTGAGGCCCCGGCCCACCGCAGCTGACCCGGGTTTGTCCTACCCAGGACGCACACTGACGCACGACTACGTCCCCTGACGAAAGCAGGCTCCACATGGCCGGCGAGACCGTCATCACCATCATCGGCAACCTGACGAACGACCCCGAGCTGCGGTTCACGCCGTCGGGAGCGGCCGTCGCCAACTTCACCGTGGCGTCCACCCCCCGCACGTTCGACCGCCAGTCGAACGAGTGGAAGGACGGCGAGACCCTCTTCATGCGCTGCTCGGTCTGGCGCGAAGCGGCGGAGAACGTCGCCGAGTCGCTGACCCGTGGCACTCGGGTGCTCGTGAGCGGCCGCCTGCGCAGCCGCACGTACGATACGAAGGAGGGGGAGAAGCGCACCGTCGTCGAGCTCGAGGTCGACGAGGTGGGCCCCTCCCTGCGCTACGCCACGACGAAGGTCTCCAAGACCTCCCGCGGCGGCGGCAACAGTGGTGGTGGCGGTTTCGGCGGCGGCAACAGTGGTGCCGGCGGCAGTGGCTTCGGCGGCGGTGGCGGGGGCGGCTACGGCGCGTCCCAGGGCCGCGCCGAGGACCCCTGGGCCACCGGGGCGTCCAGTGGCGGTGGTGGCGGCGGCGGGAACGCCTACGCCGGCGCCCCCGAGGACCCGCCCTTCTGATCGCCTCCGCTGCCTGCTGATCGTCGTTCCACCTGCTGATCCCTCCGGCCGGACCCACGTCCGGCCCCCGCCCATCCCGGGGCACCCCCCGGGCTCCCTTCCCTAGGAGCACCACGATGGCGAAGCCGCCTGTCCGCAAGCCCAAGAAGAAGCAGAACCCGCTGAAGACCGCGGGTGTCGAGAAGGTCGACTACAAGGACGTCAACGTCCTGCGCAAGTTCATCTCCGACCGTGGCAAGATCCGTGCCCGGCGTGTGACCGGCGTCTCGGTGCAGCAGCAGCGCGAGATCGCCAAGGCCGTCAAGAACGCGCGGGAGATGGCACTGCTGCCGTACTCCAGCTCGGCCCGCTGACACCCGCCGCCGGAAGGAACCCGAACGAGATGAAGCTCATCCTCACCCAGGAGGTCACCGGCCTCGGGACCCCAGGCGACGTCGTCGAGGTCAAGGACGGCTACGGCCGTAACTACCTCGTGCCTCGCGGCTTCGCCATCGCTTGGACCAAGGGCGGCGAGAAGCAGGTGGCCGCGATCCGCGGTGCCCGCTCGGCCCGCGAGGTCAAGTCCCTCGAGGAGGCGCAGCAGGTGCGCGCCGCGCTCGAGCGCGCAACCGTCACCGTGCCCGCGAAGGCGGGCGCCAACGGCCGGCTGTTCGGCGCGATCACCACGGCGGACGTCGCCGAGGCGGTCGCCAAGGTCGGCGGCCCGAAGGTCGACCGCCGCAAGGTCGAGCTGCAGCAGCCGATCAAGTCGCTCGGCGACTACAGCGTCCTCGTTCGCCTGCACCCCGAGGTGCAGGCGAAGGTGGCCGTGTCCGTCGTCGCCGGCTGACGCCAGTACGTCCACGAGGCCCCGGGGCCGGCAGCACGCGCTGCCGGCCCCGGGGCCTCGGCCTTCCCGGAGTGCCGCCGGCCGCGGGACCGCCGCGTGCCCGGAGTGCTGCCGATCGCCGCTGCTCGGCCCAGCCGCGGAGCCGTCGCTCGGCCTCGTGAGCTCTGCCGTCCCGAAATGTCGCTGGAGACTTCACATGTCGCTGGAGCGGCCCGACAACGAGAATTCGGAACGGCAAAGCTCAGATCCGCGAGCAAGGGGCGGTGCCGGAGAAGGATGAGGCAGCGGTGTCCCCGAGGCTGCGCGTCAGCGGACGGCCCCCGTGACCAGCCACGCGTCGGACCGGGC
Organism: uncultured Actinomycetota bacterium; assembly: GCA_963786765.1. Classification (GTDB taxonomy): domain Bacteria; phylum Actinomycetota; class Actinomycetes; order Actinomycetales; family Kineosporiaceae; genus DATKNA01. The sequence goes on from CAWBAJ010000013.1 coordinate 89,816, forward strand.
GCGCAGGCCGAGGAACACAGCCCGCAGCGCGAGGTAGCCGCCCGAGAACGCCGCCCAGAGCAGCACGAGCCGCGGTGTGCCCGGCTCGCCGATGTGTGCGACAAGCAGGGCGAGGGGTGCGTACACGGCGAGCTGTGCGAGGCCGGCGACGGCGAGGAACCTGCCGTCGCCGGCGCCGATGAGGACACCGTCGAGGACGAAGACGTACCCTGCGAGCGGCTGCGTGACGGCCGCGACCACGACGGCCGCCGTGATGGCCGAGCGGACGGCCGGGTCGGCCGAGAACGCCGGGCCCAGCACCGGGCCGGCCGGCGCGAGCAGCAGACCTAGTACGGCGCCGGCGCCGAGACCCCAGCGCACCATCGTTCGCGTGGCCGCGCGTACCCCAGGAACGTCGCCGGCGCCGAGCGCCGTACCGGTCAGAGCCTGGGCGGCGATGGCGATGGCATCGAGTGCCAGAGCCAGCAGTCCCCAGACGCTGTTCACCACCTGGTGGGCGGCGAGCTGGGCCGCCCCCGCCGACGTCGCGGCGTACGTGGTCACGAGGATGGCGGCGCGCAGCGCGAGCGTGCGCACGAGCAGCGGGACGCCCGACCGCCCGGCGGCCCGGATCCCCGGCAGGTGGGCGCGCAGCGGGGCACCGGCGCGGCGGGCGCCGCGGACGACGACCGTTCCGACCGTCACCGCCATCAGCAGCTGGGTCGTTGCCGTGCCGATCGCGGATCCCGCGATCCCGAGGTGGACCACATGCACCAGCACGAGGTTCAGGACCACGTTCAGCGCCGCGCCGCCGGCAGCGACGGCGAGTGGGGTTCGGGTGTCGAGCAGCCCGCGCAGCACCCCCGTGGCCGCCAGGACGACGAGCATGGCCGGCACACCGGGCACGGACCAGCGCAGGTACGTCACGGCTTGCTCCGTGACGTCCGCCGGGGCGTGGAACGCGCCGACGGCCGCCGGCGCGAGCACCTCGGCCAGGACGGCAACGACGACGCCGATCCCGGCCGCCAGCCACAATCCGTCGATGCCCTGCTGCAGCGCCCCGCCGCGGTCGCCGGAGCCGACCCGTCGGGCGACGGCGGCCGTCGTGCCGTACGCCAGGAAGATGAAGGCGCTGACGAGCGCGGCCAGCAGCCCGCCCGCGATCCCTAGTGCGGCCAACGGGACGGTGCCGAGCCGGCCCACGATCGCGGAATCCGCCAGGAGGAAGAGGGGCTCGGCGACGAGTGCGCCCAGCGCGGGCACCGCGAGCGCGAGGATGGCGGGTGCGTCGGCGCGCACGGGGGCCACCTCGTGCACGCCTTCTCCTTCCGACACGCCCGTGTCCGCCACGCGGAACGCAGTCCAACTTTCTCAGATCCACAGGCAGTGGACCTCGTTCGGGCCGGTCACTGTGCTGCCGCCGCTGTCGCTGACCTCGCTGTCCACACGTTGTCCACAGCTGTGGGAAAGCCCTGCCGCCGACAGCCTCCGGACTGTCCACAGCGCGTCCACAGAAACGCCAACAGCCCTCGTTGTGGGTCGCCTCGCTCAGCCCTAGCGTCTTCCTCGGACCAGCCTCCGGTTTCAGAGAGTGTCCGTACGATAACTCCTTGTGTCTTTGTCGGACCCGTCCAGTAGACATGCGTTCGAACGCAGCGAGGAGCATCCGGGTCGGTCGGCCAAACGTTCGACGAGGGGAGGGGACACCGTGACACTCGCCGAGCTGGAGAGAGGGTCCGGAGGTCCGAGCGAGGACTACGGGCGCACCCCTCCACAGGACCTCGCGGCCGAGCAGAGCGTCCTCGGCGGCATGCTCCTGTCGAAGGACGCCGTCGCCGACGTCATCGAGGTCCTGCGCGGTAACGACTTCTATCGGCCCGCGCACGAGACGATCTACGAGTCCATCCTCGACCTGTACGGCCGGGGGGAGCCCGCTGACGCGGTCACCGTGTCCGCGGAGCTCACGAAACGCGGCGAGCTCGGCCAGATCGGGGGGCCGGCCTATCTCCACACGCTGATCTCGTCGGTTCCGACGGCGGCGAACGCGGGGTACTACGCGCGCATCGTCCGGGAGCGGGCTGTGCTCCGGCGGCTGGTGACCGCCGGCACCCGCATCGTGCAGCTCGGCTACGCCACGGACGGCGGCGACGTCGACGAGATCGTGAACGCGGCCCAGGCTGAGGTGTACGCGGTCACCGAGCGCCGGACCAGCGAGGACTACCTGCCGCTGTCCGAGATCATCGAAGGTGCGATCGACGAGATCGAGGCTTCGAGTCACCGCGGCGACGGGCTGACGGGGATTCCCACCGGCTTCGCTGATCTCGACCGGCTGACGAACGGACTCCACGCCGGGCAGATGATCGTGATCGCGGCCCGACCGGCAGTGGGCAAGGCGCTCGCCCTCGATACCCCGCTGCCCACTCCTACCGGGTGGACGACCATGGCCGACGTCGAGGTTGATGACCTCGTTCTGGGCTCCAACGGACGACCCACCAAGGTCGTTGCAGCTACCGAGGTCATGACCGGCCGCCCTTGTTACTCGGTGCACTTCTCTGACGGATCTATCCTCGTAGCGGACGAGCAGCACCAATGGCTCACCGAGACGCGGGCGTCTCGCCGGTCGGCCCAACAGGCAAGGACCGGGTACAACCGCTACCGCAACCAGAAGACCTTCGCGGCAGTCCGCACCACTGGTGAGATAGCCCGCACCATCAGGTGCGGGACGGCTGACGGCCGGCTCAACCACAGCATCGGGCTCGCCTCGGCCCTGCAGCTTCCCGAGGCCGATCTGCCCATACCGCCCTACACGCTGGGCGTTTGGCTGGGTGACGGCACCAGCGCGGCTGCGCAGATCACCAGCGACGACCCCGAGATCCTCGTCCGTATCGAGGCCGACGGGTTCGCCGTCGTTCCCGGCGCCGCCGACCGTCGTTACGCCATCCGCCTGCGGGAGGAGCCCGTGCCTCCACGTACGTGCGTGGTGTGCGGCCGGAGCTTCGTTCCGCGAACTTCACAGGTGCGTTCGTGTGGGCAGTCGTGCGGCGGCAAGGCCAAGGCTGTGTCCGCCCCGGTGCAAGCTCCCACCTGCCCGGACTGCGGGCGTCCATCCTCTGGCATGCGGCGGTGCCAGGCCTGTCACGATGCCAACGGCACACTCCAAGGACCGCTTCGCACCTTGGGTGTTCTCGGGCACAAGCACATCCCGCAGGCATACCTGCGCGCCTCTGAGACGCAGCGGCGTGCACTCCTCGCGGGTCTGCTGGACACAGACGGAACTGTCGCGCCCTCCGGGACCGTCCAGATAACTGTCACCGACCGGGGACTCGCCCTCGGGATTCGGGAGTTGGTGACAAGCCTCGGCTACCGCTCCGGGATGTCGACGAAGCGCGTCGCCGGGCGCACCGAGGCCACCTCCACGGCCTACACCATCACCTTCAGCTCCGACGACGACGTCTTCGCGCTGGAGCGGAAGCGCCTCCTGCACAAGGAACGACGGATGCGCACCTTCCAGCGTCGCGACAGCCGCTTCATCACCGAGGTCCGTCCGATGCCGTCAGTCCCCGTCCGGTGCATCGAGGTGGACGCGGAGGACCATCTCTACCTCGCCGGCACACCCATGATTCCAACCCACAACTCCACCGTGGGACTGGACATAGTGCGGAGTGCAGCGATCCACCACAAGATGTCGTCCTGCATCTTCAGTCTGGAGATGGGGCGCAACGAGATCACGATGCGCCTGCTCTCGGCCGAAGCACGGATCCCGCTGCAGAACATGCGCAAGGGCACCATGCGGGAGGAGGACTGGACCCGGCTGGCCAAGACGATGGGCGACGTCAGCGAGGCGCCGTTGTTCATCGACGACAGCCCGAACATGTCCCTGATGGAGATCCGAGCGAAGTGCCGCAGGCTCAAGCAGCGGCACGGGCTCAAGCTCGTGGTGGTCGACTACCTGCAGCTGATGAGCTCGGGGAAGCGGGTGGAGAGCCGCCAGCAAGAGGTCTCGGAGTTCTCCCGGGCGCTCAAGCTGCTCGCCAAGGAGCTCGAGGTGCCCGTCATCGCGCTGAGCCAGCTCAACCGCGGCCCGGAGCAGCGCACCGACAAGAAGCCCCAGATGTCCGACCTGCGTGAGTCGGGCTGCCTCACTGCGGACACGAAGATCCTGCGGGCCGACACCGGTGCCGAGACGACGCTGGGGGAGCTGTACGAGTCGGGCGCCCGAGACGTCCCGGTCTGGTCCCTGGACGACAGCCTCAGGTATGTGCGGCGTCATCTGACCCACGTCTTCTCCACCGGTCGTAAGCCTGTTCACCGCGTCGTCCTGGCGTCAGGCAAGGTCGTCCGCGCAACGGGCAACCACCCGGTTCTGACCTACGAGGGCTGGCGGCCCATCGGTGAGCTTGCGCCAGGTGCACGCTTGGCGGTCCCCCGCCACGTTTCCGCTCCCGGCCGCGTGGCCGTCTGGTCCGACGATCAGGTGGTGCTGCTAGCCCATCTCATCGGCGACGGCTCGTTCGTCGCCCGGCAGCCGATCCGTTACGCCAGCATCGACGAGGCCAACCTGGGTGCCGTGACGACGGCAGCGGGAGCGTTCGGCATCACCGCGACAAGGGACGAGTACCCCGCCGCTCGTTGCACCACACTGCGGCTGCCCGCGCCGTTCCCGCTGACGCACGGACGCCGCAATCCTGTGGCCGCCTGGCTGGACGAGCTCGGCCTGTTCGGTCGCCGCAGCCACGAGATGTTCGTGCCCGAGCAGGTCTTCCACTTGCCGAAGCGACAGATCGCGCTGTTCCTGCGTCATCTCTGGGCCACGGACGGGTCGGTGACGGTCACCAAGAACGGCCGGGGTGGACGCGTCTACTACGCCAGCACGAGTCGTGACCTCATCGACGGTGTCGCTCGCCTCCTGCTCCGGTTCGGCATCTCGGTTCGCATCCGAAGGGTCCAGAAGGCGGGCTACCGAGACGGGTGGACGCTGGACATTTCCGGCTCGGAGGATCAGAAGCGCTTCTTGGGAGAGATCGGTGTCCACGGCGCCCGGGGCGAAGCCGCCCGCCGGCTGCTGGACGTGGTGTCGCAGCGCCCGTCCAACCCCAACGTCGACACCGTTCCCCGCGAGGTTTGGGATCGGGTCCGGGACCTGCTCGCCGAGCAGGGCATGACGCACCGCGAGTTCGCAGCGGCCACGGGTACGCAGTTCTGCGGGAGCACACTCTGGAAGCACGCCCCGAGCCGGGAGCGCCTCGGCCGGGTTGCCAGCCTGCTCGGCGACGCCGACCTAGAAATGCTCGCCGTCAACGACGTCCTCTGGGACGAGGTCGTCGCGATCGAGCCCGACGGCGAGGAAGAGGTCTTCGACGCCACTGTGCTGGGGACGCACAATTTCATCGCGAACGGCATCGCGGTCCACAATTCGATCGAGCAGGACGCCGACATGGTCATCCTGTTGCACCGTGAGGACATGTACGAGAAGGAGTCGCCTCGGGCGGGCGAGGCGGACTTCATCGTCGCCAAGCACCGTAACGGCCCGACGGACACGATCACCGTGGCCTTCCAGGGCCACTACTCGCGCTTCGTCGACATGGCCACGTGATCGTGCCGGGCTGATCCACGTCACCCGTCCGGCCCTGCCCGGTCCCGACGGTGAGAGTGACCGGCGACGCTCGTGACGCCGGTGACACGCCCCGGTGGCGTCAGTTCGAGACCGGTTGCAGGGTTGGGGCATGATCGACGACCCCGACTCGCAGCGCTGGTACCGCAAGGCCGTCGTCTACTGCGTGGACGTCGACAGCTACAGCGACTCGGACGCAGACGGGTGGGGCGACTTCCAGGGGCTGCGGACACGGCTGCCGCACCTCGCGCGCCTCGGCATCACGTGCCTGTGGCTGAACCCCATCCACCCGACGCCACACCGGGACGACGGCTACGACGTGTCCGACTATTACGCGGTCGACCGGCGGCTCGGCACCCTCGGGGACTTCGTCGAGTTCGTCCACGAGGCCGCCGATCACGGCATCCGCATCGTCATCGACCTCGTCGTGAACCACACCTCCGATCAGCACCCGTGGTTCGTGTCCGCCAAGTCCAGCCCCGACTCGCCCTACCGCGACTGGTACGTGTGGTCGAAGGAGGAGCCCGCCGACCGGCATCAGGGGATGGTCTTCCCCGGCGAGCAGGACGAGACCTGGACCTGGAGCGAGGAGGCCGGCGCCTGGTACTACCACCGCTTCTACGACTTCCAGCCTGATCTGAACTGGCGCAACGAGCAGGTTCGCGCCGAGATCCTGCGGGTGATGGGGTTCTGGACGCAGCTCGGGGTCGCAGGCTTCCGCGTCGACGCGGCGCCGTTCGTCATCGAGCTCGTCGAGCCCGGCCCGAAGCCCGACGAGAGCGACTTCCACATCATCGACGACTGGCGGCGGTTCCTGCAGTGGCGGCAGGGCGACTCGGTCCTGCTCGGCGAGGCCAACGTGTCGCCGCAGGAGGTGCCCCAGTACTTCGGCTCGTCCCCGGAGAGCGCCGACCGCCTGCACATGCTCTTCGACTTCGTCCTGAACCCCCGGATCTTCCTCTCGCTCGCCCGACGGTCCGCCGAGCCGCTCGCGGAGGCGCTCACCGACGCCGTCCAGGTACCACGCGGCGGCCAGTGGGTGACCTTCCTGCGCAACCATGACGAGCTCGACCTGTCCCGGCTCACGGACACCCAGCGCAACGAGGTCTTCGAGGCGTTCGCGCCCGAGGAACGCATGCGGCTCTACGGGCGCGGCATCCGCCGCCGGCTGGCGACGATGCTCGGCGGCGACCGGCAGCGGATCGAGCTGGCCTACGCGCTGCAGTTCTCGCTGTCCGGGACGCCCGCCATCCGCTACGGCGAGGAGATCGGGATGGGGGAGGACCTTGCCCTGCATGGCCGCGACGCCTTCCGCACTCCTATGCAGTGGGACGCCCGGGACGGCGCCGGCTTCTCCCGGGCGGACGCCGACAAGCTCGTGCGCCCCCTCGTCGCCGACGGCGAGTTCGGGTACCCGACCGTGAACGTCGCCGCCCAGCTGTCGGACCGGGACAGCTTGCTCACCTGGATGCAGCGGCTGATCAATGTGCGCCGCGAGTGTCCCGAGTGCGGCGACGGCGCCCTCAGCCTCATCGACGGCGAGGGGATCCCGCCGCAGGTGCTCGCACACCGCATCGACGGCACCGACGGATCCGCCAGCACCGTCCTCTTCCTGCACAACCTGTCGGACACGCGTCAGGTCGTCGACCTCTCCAAGTCCTCGGGCTCCGACGCCGCCGGCGCACCCCAGGAACTGTTCGCGGACGGCCGCGGCAAGGCCCTCACCGATCCGCTCGGCAGGATCGACCTGCCGCCCTACGGCTATCGCTGGATCCGCCTGCTGCGGTGATCTCTGAGGGGGTGATCTCCGGGTGACCGATCTGAGAGCGCTGCAGGCGTCCTACGACGACCTCGCCGCCGACTACGAGCGGATCTTCCCGGACTGGCGGGAGAGCTCGCGGCGGCAGGGGGCGGCCCTGGACGCGCTCATCTCGGCAGAGCTCCCGGATCGGCCTGGGCCGCGCCGTGTCCTCGACTGCGCCGCCGGGATCGGCACCCAGGCGCTGGCCCTCGCGGAGCTGGGTCATCGGGTGATCGCCAGTGACGTGTCCTACCAGGCGTTGCGCCGGCTGGTCGGCGGGGAGCGCGCCCGGTCCGTCTCGCCCCAGCTGGCGGGCGCCGTCGTCGCGGACATGCGCACGCTGCCGTTCGCGGACGCCTCAGCCGAGGTCGTCGTCTGCGCCGACAACTCCCTGCCGCACTTGCTCACCAGGGCAGACGTCGTTGCCGCGCTCCGTGAGATGCGCCGGGTCGCCGTCCCCGGCGGGCTCGTCCTCGTGAGCACCCGCGACTACGACGAGCTGCGCCGGACGCGCCCCGGCGCGACGCCGGTGCAGGTGTCCCGGGACGGCGCCCGCCTGACGGCGACGTTCCAGGTGTGGACGTGGCAAGACGACGGCCGGCACTACGACTACGAGCACCTGATGCTCACCGGCGACGGGGCCGGCTGGCGGGTCGGCCACCGCACCGGTACCTACTGGGCGCTCACCCGGGCGGAACTCTCCGCGCTGGCGACGGAGGCCGGACTGATCGGCGTCCGCTGGCTACTACCGGAACAGACGGGCTTCTTCCAGCCGCTACTTGTCGCCCGCACCTGAAGAAGGCCCGAGAAGCCTCTCCTGGGCCGACCAGCAGGAAGCCGCCGCGAGGCTACGGTCAGCCCGTGGCCACTCTCGACTACGCCAGCCCCGGACCGCTGACCGATCTGTCGTCTGTCGAGTCGATGGTGCTCGACGTCGAGCTCGGGCCCGTCGCGACGTCCGCGGTCGTAGCGGGTCTGGTGGTGCAGCCCGGGGCGTTGCCGGATCTGCCCGCCGGCCGTGTCGGTGAGAAGAACCTGCGGCCGGCCGATGCCATCGTTCGGCGACTGCTGTCGATGGACCCCTCTCCGCTCACTCAGGCGCGCCCGCCCGACAGGCGCGTGGTCGGCACCTGCCGGCATTTCGCGGTGCTCGCCTGCGCGCTGCTGCGCCGGCAAGGCACCCCCGCACGGGCCAGGTGCGGGTTCGCCACCTACTTCAGGTCCGGTCTTGCCCTGGACCACTGGGTCATCGAGTACTTCGCCGAGGACGAACGCTGGGTCCGTCTCGACCCCGAGATCCTCGGCCTCGATGTCGTTGCCCACCCGGAGGAGCTTCCTCCCGGTGCGTTCCTGACCGGGGCGGAGGCGTGGACGGCGTTCCGGGCCGGTGCGGCCGACCCGGCGACTTTCGGCGTCGACCGCACCGCGAACTGGGGGCCGGCCGAGATCAAGGGAAATCTGGTCCGTGACCTTGCTGCCCTCAATCTGGTCGAGATGCTCCCGTGGGACGAGTGGGGGCGAATGACCGCGGCCTACGAGGGCACGACCGGGCCGGACTACGATGCGCTGCTCGACGAGGTCGCCGACGTCTGCACGTCAGCAGACGCGACCCGGTTGATCGGACTCTTCGGCCGGCCCGAGTTCACGGTGCCCGCTGCGCTACAGCTGTGAGGGACAGCGGGCAGAGGGGCCCGGCACGAGGAGGGGCGGCGTGCGCCGGCGCAGGGCAGGCTGAGCGGGTGGACGTGGACGTGGACGTGGCCGTGGTCGGCGCCGGAGGCGCGGGCGGCAGCGTGCTCGTCCAGTTGGCACGCCTGCTGCCGCCGGGGCGCGAACCGCCCTCCGTCGCCGTGGTGGACCCCGAGCGCAAGGCCGGCCGCGACCGCACCTGGTGCTTCTGGGACGAGGGCTCGAGCGCCGTCGATGCGGCCGTGCACCGGTCCTGGCGGACCGCACTGATCGTCGACGCCGCAGGGACGGAGCACCGGCTGGACCTCGCTCCACTGCGGTACGTCATGGTCCGCTCGCAGGACTTCTACGCCCTGGCCGACGCAGCCGCGGCCCGGTTGGGCGCCCAGCGGGTGGTCGCTCCCGCGGACGCCGTCCTCGACGGGGAGGACTTCGCTCAGGTGCGAACGCCGGCGGGGACGATCCGGGCGCGGTGGGTCCTCGACTCGCGGCCGGGCGCGCCCCAGCTGCGCGCGAACACTGCTCTCCTGCAGCATTTCCGCGGCTGGACGGTCCGATTCGGGGTCGATGCCCTGGACGCGTCCGCCCCGGTGCTCATGGACTTCTCGGTTCGCCAGCCACCTCGGGTCGGGAACGGTGCCGGCGTCGCCTTCGGCTACGTGTTGCCCGACGACGCACGCAGCGGACTCGTCGAGTACACCGAGTTCTCCCGCGCGCGGCTCTCCGACGCGGAGTACGACAAGGCCCTCGCCGGCTACCTCGACGCCCGCTACGGGAGCGCCGGCGGCTACCAGGTCCTCGAGATCGAGGACGGCGCGATCCCGATGAGCGACGCCGTGTACACGCGCCGCGTCGGGCGCCGGGTGCTGCGGCTGGGCACCGCGGGCGGCGCCACCCGCGGTTCGACGGGGTACACCTTCGCCGCGATGCAGCGCCAGGCCGCGCAGGTCTCCACCGACCTGATCGCGGGGCGCGCCCTCGAGCCGCCGCCCGCGTACCCGGCGCGACACCGCTGGATGGACGCCGTGCTGCTGCGCGCGCTCGACGCCGGGTTCGTCGACGGCCCGCAGTTGTTCACCCAGCTGCTCCTGCACGATCCACCCTCCCGGGTGCTCCGCTTCCTCGACGGGAGCACCTCGGTTCTGGACGACCTGCGCGTGATGGCGAGCACGCCGACGCTGCGGATGGCGCAGGCGAGCGTCGACGACGCTCGCGCACGCGCGCGGCGACGGCTGCGCGGGTGACTGCGATGGCCGCGGGCAGGGATCGGTCGATCGCCCGATGAGCGAGGACCTGCTGGGCCGCTTGCGGGCGGCCGTCGGCGACGCCCACGTGCTGACGGGCGACCTCGTCGCCGGCTACGACACGGACTGGACCGGGCGCTGGAGCGGGCGGCCGCTGGCCGTGGTTCGGCCGCGAGACACCGGTGAGGTCCGCGAGGTCGTGCTCGCCTGCGCGGCGTCCGGCGTCCCGATCGTGCCGCAGGGAGGGAACACCGGCCTGGTCGGGGCCGCCGCGCCCGGCGACGGCGAGGTGGTGCTGACCACCCGCCGGCTCGACGCTGTCGGCCTCCCGGACGCCGGGACGGGCATGATCGAAACGGGGGCGGGTGCCACACTCGAGCGGGTGCAGGCCGCCGCCCGCGGGGCGGGCCTCGAGGTGGGGATCGACCTCGCGTCGCGGGGGTCGGCAACGGTCGGTGGAGTGGTGGCGACGAACGCGGGCGGCGCACGGGTGCTTCGTGCGGGCACCACCCGGCAGCAGGTGCTGGGTCTCGAGGCGGTCCTCGCGGACGGGTCCGTGGTCACCCGGATGTCGGGGCTGCCGAAGGACAACGTCGGTTACGACCTCGTGCAGCTGATCACGGGCAGCGAGGGGACGCTGGCCGTCGTCACCCGGGCGCTGCTGCGGGTCACCCCGCGGCCGGCGGCCAGGGCCGCGGCCCTCGTCGCCCTCGACGGCATGCCCGCCGCCGTCGTCCTCTTGGTCGCCCTGCGCGCGACCGTCCCCGGGCTGGACGCCGTCGAGTTCCTCACGGCCGACGGCATCGACCTCGTGCTCGCCGCCGGCCGCGCCTCCGCACCGTTCCGGGAGCGGGCTGCGGTCCACGTCCTGGCCGAGGCCGTGGGCCCGGACGCCGATCTGCTGGTCGAGGCTCTCGCCGAGGCCGTCGCAGGCGCCGACGGGGTCCGTGACGCCGCCGTTGCCGTCGGCGACGCCGACCGGAAGAGGCTCTGGGCCCTACGCGAGGCGCACACCGAGGTGCTCGCGCCGCTGCGGCCGGTCAAGCTCGACGTCGCCGTGCCCGTGTCCGCGCTCGCCGCCTTCGCAGACCGGTTGCCGGAGGTCACCGCCGCGGCCGGCGGCGGACGGCCGGTGATGTTCGGCCATCTCGCCGAGGGCAACGTGCACGTGAACGTCGTCGACGTCCCGCCCGAGCGCGAGGACGCCGTCACCGACGCCGTCCTGCGCCTGGTCGCGGCGCACGGCGGGAGCATCAGCGCAGAGCACGGCATCGGCCGGGCCAAGCGTGCGTGGCTGCACCTCGGGCGGTCGCCGGCGGACATCGCGGCCATGCGCGCCGTGAAGGACGCCCTGGACCCCGCCGGCCTGTTCTCCCCGGGCCGGGTACTGCCCTGAGAGTCAGTCCTCGGTCGTGGCCGGAGCGACGAGGTCGCCGTACTCCTCGAGATGTTTCCCGATGTACGCCTCGACGAACGGGCACTGCGGTTGCGCGCGGAGCCCGCGAGCCCGCACGTCGTCCAGGGCCCAGCGGACGAGCTGCGACGCAACCCCCTGGCCCTCGAAGGACGGATCGGTCTCGACGTGCGTGAAGACCACCACGTCGGCCCTGGGGATGTACGCGGCGAGGGCTGCGAAGCGTCCCTCGACCGAGCCGACGTACCGGTGATGCCGTTCGTCGTTCGCCAGCTCCAGCGAGCGGCCGTCATTCGTGCCGACTGTCATGACGACAGGAACCCGCGCTGCTCCCCGGAGCTTCCGTCGATCCGTTCGCGAGCGCTCGGCCCGGTCACGGCACGCGGCGAACGGACACCATCACCTCGTGCCCGTTCCCCACTGTCGCCTTCTGTGCGCCGTCCTCACGGGTAAGATCGGCGTCCGCGGTTGACCCGGCGACGACGTCGAGGGCCAGGGTCTCGCGCGCGAGCATCGCGCCGTGCTCCTGTGCCGCCGCTGCGACCGCCGGATCGTCGGAGGCGAGCGTCAGGACGATGCGATCGCCGACGGCGAGCCCGGCGTCCCGGCGGACATGCTGAACCGAGCGGACCAGGTCGCGCGCGACGCCCTCGCGTGCGAGCTCCGGCGTCACCTCGAGGTCGAGCACAACGAACCCGCCCGACGGCAGGACGGCGACGGCCTCCCGGCTCCCCGCCCCACCCTCGCCCTGGACGACCGTTTCGAGGGTGTACTCGCCCTCGAGCAGTTCCAGCCCGCCGCACACGAGCCGGCCGTCGTTCTCGAGCTTCCAGTCGCCCGCCTTGCTCGCACGGATCGCGGCCTGCACGTCCTTGCCCAACCGGGGGCCTGCCGCCCGGGCGTTGACGGTGAGCCGCTGGGCGACACCCAGCCGGGCGGCCTCGGGGTCGTCGAGGGCGAGCAGCCGCACGGTCTTGAGGTTGACCTCGTCAGCCACGACGTCCGTGAACGCGCGGAGCTCGCCCGGCTCGGCGGTCACGACCGTCAGGGAACTCAGCGGCTGGCGGACACGCAGCCCGCGAGCCTTGCGCAGGCCCAGCGTCGTCGAGGCGACCTCGCGGGCGCGGTCCATGCTCGCGACGAGAGCAGCGTCCGCAGGTAGGTCTTCCGTACTCGACGCGTCGCTCTGGGCGGCAGGCCAGTCGAGCAGGTGCACACTGCGCCCACCGGTCAGGCCGCGCCATACCTCCTCCGTTGTCAGCGGCAACAGGGGCGCCGCGACGCGGCAGAGCGTTTCGAGAACGGTGTACAGGGTGTCGAACGCATCGCGCGCGTCGTCAGTGACACCGTCGGTCGCCCAGAACCGTTCCCGCGACCGCCGCACGTACCAGTTCGTCAGGACGTCGAGGAACTCGCGCACGCTCTGGCACGCGCCCGCGACGTCGAAGGCATCCATCTGCTCGGTGACCTGCGCCACGAGGTCGTGGGTCTTCGCGAGCACATAGCGGTCGAGGACGTCCGTCGAGTTCGTGCGCCTGCACGCCTCGTAGCCGCCCTCGCCGGCGGTGTTCGCATAGAGCGTGAAGAAGTACCAGACGTTCCACAACGGGATGAGCACCTGCCGGACGCCGTCCCGGATGCCCTGCTCGGTCACCACGAGGTTCCCCCCGCGCAGCACCGGCGACGACATCAGGAACCAGCGCATCGCGTCCGAGCCGTCCCGCTCGAAGACCTCGCGCACATCCGGGTAGTTGCGCAGGCTCTTGCTCATCTTGCGGCCGTCGTCACCCAGCAGGATGCCGTGGCTCACGCACGTGCGGAACGCCGGCCGGTCGAACAGCGCCGTCGCCAGCACGTGCAGCGTGTAGAACCAGCCTCGCGTCTGCCCGATGTACTCGACGATGAAGTCGCCCGGGTAGTGGTGCTCGAACCAGTCGGCGTTCTCGAACGGGTAGTGCACCTGGGCGAACGGCATCGAGCCGCTCTCGAACCAGCAGTCGAGCACCTCCGGCACCCGGCGCATGGTCGACGTCCCGGTGGGGTCGTCCGGGTTCGGGCGGGTCAGCTCGTCGACGAACGGCCGGTGCAGGTCCTTCGGGCGCACGCCGAAGTCGCGTTCGAGCTCGTCGAGGCTGCCGTAGACGTCGACCCGCGGGTACTGCGGGTCGTCACTGACCCACACCGGGATCGGGCTGCCCCAGTACCGGTTCCGGCTGATCGACCAGTCCCGGGCGTTCTCGAGCCACTTGCCGAACGAGCCGTCCTTGATGTGCTCGGGCACCCAGCGGATCTGCTGGTTGAGCTCGACCATCCGCTCCTTGATCTCGGTGACCTTGACGAACCAGGACGAGACCGCCCGGTAGATGAGGGGGTTGTCGCACCGCCAGCAGTGCGGGTACGGGTGCTCGTAGCTGTCCCGGCGGAAGAGCGATGCCCCGCTCCCGCAGCTCCCGCAGCAGCGGCGCGTTGGCCTCGAACACCTGCAGGCCCTCGAACCGGGGCGCGAGGGAGTTGAACCGGCCCTGCGCGTCGACGGTCATGATGACGGGGATGCCGGCGGCGGTGACGATGGCGAAGTCGTCCTCGCCGTGTGAGGGCGCGACCTGGACGATGCCGGTGCCGTCCTCGGTGGAGACGAAGTCGCCGCACGAGCACGGTGAAGGCCGCCGGCACGTCCTCGTCGACTCCTGCAGGAACTCGAACACGGGCGCGTACTTCAGCCCGGCGAAGTCCGTGCCCTTGCGGGTCTCGACCTTGCGCGCGCCCGCCAGTTCGCTGGCGTACGCGGCGACCCGCGACTCGGCGATGACGTACCGGTGGCCGTCGGGCAGCTCGAGCACCGCGTAGTCGATGTCCGGCCCGACGCACGCAGATTGCTGTGCGGACCAGCGTCCAGGGCATCGTGGTCCAGACCAGCATGCCGCTCGCCGGTCTCCAGCTGGAACCACACGGTGCTCGGCCGGGTCCTGGCGCTGGCGGTAGACGTCGTCCATCCGCGTCTCGGTGTTGGACAACGGCGTCTCGCACCGCCAGCAGTACGCGAGCACGCGGAAGCCCTCGTAGACCAGGCCCTTGTCCCACAGGGTCTTGAAGGCCCACATCACGCTTTCCATGTAGTCAAGGTCGAGCGTCTTGTAGTCGTGCTCGAAGTCGACCCAGCGCGCCTGGCGCGCGGACGTACTCCTCCCAGTCCTTCGTGTACCGCAGCACCGACGTGCGGCAGGCGTCGTTGAACTGGGCGACCCCGAGGGCCTCGATCTGCGATTTGTGCGTGATGCCCAGCTGCTTCTCGGCCTCGACCTCGGCGGGCAGGCCGTGGCAGTCCCAGCCGAAGCGGCGCTCCACGCGGCGGCCGCGCATCGTCTCGTAGCGCGGGACGACGTCCTTGACGTAGCCGGTCAGCAGGTGGCCGTAGTGGGGCAGGCCGTTGGCGAACGGGGGGCCGTCGTAGAACACGAACTCGTTGTCGCCGTCCGTGCCGGCGGGCCGCTGCTCGACGCTCGCGACGAAGGTGCCGTCGGCGTCCCAGTACTTCAGGATCCGGTCCTCGATCTCCGGGAACCGGGGGCTGGCAGGGACGTCGCCGGTGCGGTCCTGCTCGACATGGCGGGGGTAGCTCACCGCTGGGTGCTCCTCGTCGTTCGTTCGCGCAGCGTTCGCGCGAGGACGACGTCGCCCGGGGTTCCGGGCGGCACCGCGGTACCACCTCGCTTGCCACCCTTGGCTGGGTGACCACTCGTCGGCCGGCTGTGACGGGCCGGTACCCGTCCGGTTCTACTGAGAGCCTTGCAGGGCTCTGTTCTTCCGGAGGCTCGCCGGTGATGGCCGGGTCGACGCCTGTGCTCTCGATGCTAGCGCCCCCGACGCGGCCCCCGCCCCCGAGATTCCCCCGCCGCGACCCCCAGCCAAAGCGGCGATCAAGGAAAAGTTTGGGATCAAGGAAAAGTTGGGGATCTCGGCGCCCTCGTGGTGGCCCATGGTTCTCCGGCCGCCGCCTGGCTAGGGTCGCGGCCATGGCGATGGTCAAGGTTTCGCTGCCGGCTGACCTCGTGCTCGACGTCATGGTGCTCGAGGAGACCCGCTCGGCGCAGGACGCCGTGGAGGCCGTCCTGCGGGACTACGTGAAACGCGGGCGGAGGACCGAGGCCATCACGGGGAACGTCGCCGAGGGGCGGCAGCCGCTCGAGGAGCATCGCCGGGACCCGAACGTCGGCGGTCCTTGATCCCCAACTCTTCCTTGATCCCTAACTTTTCCTTGATCGTCGGATGGAGGGTCAGGGGGTGGGGGTGAAGCGGCGCAGGCGAAGGCTGTTCGTCACGACGAACACGCTGCTGAAGGCCATCGCCCCCGCGGCGATCATCGGCGTGAGCCGGCCGGACGCCGCCAGCGGGATCGCCGCCACGTTGTAGGCGAAGGCCCAGAACAGGTTGCCCTTGATCGTCGACAGCGTCCGCCGCGACAGCCGGATCGCGTCCGCGACGGAGCGCAGGTCCGAGCGCATGAGCGTCAGGTCCCCGGTCTCCACAGCGACGTCCGTGCCACTGCCCATCGCGATGCCGAGGTCCGCCTGCGCGAGCGCCGCCGCGTCGTTGACCCCGTCGCCGACCATGGCGACGACGTGCCCCCGCTCCTGCAGCTCGCGCACCGCCGCGACCTTGCCCTCGGGCAGGACGCCGGCGACGACGGCGTCCGGCTCGATCCCGACCTCGGCCGCGACCGCGCGGGCGGCGGGTTCGGCATCCCCCGTCAGAAGCACCGGCCGCAGCCCGAGGGCGCGCAGCCCGGAGATCGCCTCGGCAGACGTCGGCTTCACGGTGTCCGCCACGACCAGCACGCCCCGCGCGGACCCCTCCCACCCGGCGAGGACGGCGGTCCGGCCGGCGTCCTGCGCCGCGGCGACGGCGCGCTCCAGCGCCGGCGGCACGGACAGCCCGCGCTCCTCCAGCCAGGACGCCCGGCCGACCACGACCTGTACTCCCTCGACGGTCCCCTCGACTCCCAGCCCGCCGGTCGACCGGAATCCCGACATCGCCGGCTGCTCCAGCCCGCGGGCCGCGAGCGACGAGCGCCTTCGCGACCGGGTGCTCGCTGCCCGCCTCGACGGCGGCGGCGCGGCTCAGCAGCTCTTCCGGCGAGACCGCGCCGGCCGGCACCACGTCGACGAGCGCCATCCGGCCCTCGGTCACGGTGCCGGTCTTGTCGAGCAGCACGGTGTCGACCCGGCGGGTGCTCTCGAGCACCTCCGGGCTCCTGATGAGGAGGCCGAGCTGCGCGCCTCGTCCGGTCCCGACCAGCAGCGCCGTCGGGGTCGCCAGCCCGAGGGCGCAGGGGCAGGCGATGACGAGCACGGCCACGGACGCCGTCAGCGCGGCGCCGCCGTCCGCCGTGACGGCCAGCCAGACGACCAACGTGACGAGCGCGATCATCAGGACGACGGGCACGAAGACCGCGCTCACCCGGTCGGCGAGCCGTTGCACCGGAGCCTTGCCGTTCTGCGCCTGCGTGACGAGCCGCCCGATCCGGGCGAGCGTGGTGTCGGCGCCGACGCGGGTGGCGCGCACGACGAGCAGGCCCCGACGTGTTGACGGTGCCGCCGACCACGGCCGCAGCGGGGCCGACCTCGACCGGCACGGGTTCGCCCGTGACCAGCGAGGTGTCGACGGCGCTGTGCCCTTCGACGACGAGCCCGTCGGTGGGGACGGTGCCGCCCGGCCGGACGACGACGAGGTCGCCGACGACGAGCCGCGCGACCGGCACCTCTTCCTCGGTGCGCGTCCCGTCGGGGGCGACGCGCAGCAGGGCGGCCCGCCGCGCGCCGATCCGCAGCAGCGCACGCAACGCGGCTCCCGACCGGCGCCGCGCGCGGGCCTCGGCGTAGCGGCCGGCGAGCACGAGCACGGTGACGACGGCCGCGACCTCGAGGTAGAGCTCGGGCGAGCCGCTGTCCGCGGAGGGCATGCCGCCGACGCCCCATCCGGTCCGGCCGGTCGGCGTGAACAGCAGCGCGTAGAGCGACCACAGGTAGGCGGCGGTCACACCGACGCTGATCAGGGTGTCCATGGTCGTCGCCCCGTGCCGGGCGTTGACGGCGGCGGCGCGGTGGAACGGCCAGGCGGCCCAGACGGCGACGGGTGAAGCGAGCGCAAGGCTGACCCACTGCCAGTTGTCGAAGCGCAACGGGGGCACCATGGCGAGCAGGAGCACCGGCAGCGAGAGCAGCGCGCCCACGATCAGGCGCTGCCGGAGCGCTGCGGCTTCGGGATCGATCTCGTCGTCGGGAGAACCGGCGCTGTCGGCGTCCGGGGTCTCGCTCTCGGGCGGGAGCGGGCAGCTCGGCCTTGTAGCCGGTGCGCTCGACCGTGGCGACGAGCTCGGCGGGGTCGAGCTCGGCGGGGTAGGCGACGTGTGCGGTGCTGGTGGCGTAGTTGACGGAGGCGCTGACGCCGTCCATCCGGTTGAGCTTCTTCTCGATCCGGGCGGCGCACGAGACGCACGTCATGCCCTGCACCGGCAGATCGAGGGTGTGCAGGATCGGGACGACGCCGGGAGAGGTGCGGCCCACGAGGTTGTCGGTGTGCTCAGCGGGTGAGGGCATACCCCGCCTCGTCGATCGCCGCCCGGATGGTTGCGTCGTCCAGCGGCTGTTCGCTGGTGACCGTCACTCGCGAAGTGCCATCCGGCACGAGCTCGACCGCCACGTCGTGGACGCCCTTGATCTGGGTGAGCTCGGAGGTCACCGCCTGGACGCAGTGTCCGCAGGTCATGCCTTTGACAGGAAGCGTCGTGGTGATCGTGCTGCTCATGGTCGGTCTCCTCGCGGTGGTTCCGGTTCCGGTGGATCAGCGGCGGGTGGTTCAGCTCCTGACGAGGCGGGCGATGGCGTCCGCGGCCTCGCGGAGCTTGGCCTGCGCGTCAGCGTCCGAGGTGCGCGCGGCGTCGACGACGCAGTGCGAGACGTGGTCCTCGAGAAGCCCGAGGCTCACGGCCTGCAGGGCCTTCGTGACCGCGGCCACCTGGGTCAGGACGTCGATGCAGTAGGTGTCCTCGTCCACCATGCGCTGCAGGCCGCGGACCTGCCCCTCGATGCGGCGAAGCCGCTTGAGGTAGTCCTCCTTGCTGCCGGCGTATCCCGCCACGACGTTCCTCCTCCGCTCGTCGCCAGACTACAACGGATACCCCGGCCCGGTATTCCTCGGGCGACAGCGACTGCCGGACAGGGCGTGAGACCTCGGGTGCGCTCGCCGTCGACCTTGCGGCCGAAGTGGGCGCCGCTGGCCCAGGCCTTCGGCAGGTCCTCGAGGGTGAGGGTCTTGGGGTGGTTGAAGCGGCTGCCGGAGAAGTCGTAGTACCGCTTGGGGTCGCGGTCGATCGTGAACTTCCCGCTGCTGCCGATCACGGTGTGCAGGGCCATCTCGTCGGGTGCCAGGGTGTGCTGCAGGTGCTGGACCAGGGCGGGACGACGCCGCAGCTCGTCGACGGCGTACTCGACCACGGGCCAGACAGGGTGGCGAAGCACGAGCCCGCGAGAGCTCCAGGTCGGGCGCGAACGGATCGGGCACGCGCCGCCGACGGCGAGGCCGAACGAGACGTGCACGCGGAACCACGGCTGCAGCCGGTTGACGGCCTGGACGGGCCGCAGCAGCGCTGGGCGCGTGAGGAGAGGTCCGTCAGGCGGCGGTGCCGGAAGTAGTACCGGGAGATCGCTCGCTGGTCCCCGCCCAGTGCGACTCGGGCCGAGCGCGCGCCACAGGTCCATGAACCCGTCCACGCCCGAGGTCTCGAGCTCGCGCTCGCACTCGGCGAGGTGGCGCAGCGGGTAGTCCTGGCCGGTGATGTTGGCGACCCAGTCGACGGCCACGCCCTCCGCCGGAGCCAGTCCACTGCCCACAGGTACCTGTCGACGTGGTTGAAGTCGCCGTACCCGCCCGGGTCCCGGACGACGGCGACGTGGCCGAGCGCCTCCAGCGCCGGCGCGTCGATCGGAGGCCGCCGCGATCGTGGCTGACGTGCACGAAGCTGCTCGGGCTCATCCGCCGGATCGCGGTCACCAACCGGGTCAACTGCTCCGGCGACCGGTGGCTCTGGACCTGGTAGCAGACGCGCACCCGGACATTGTCCCGGTCGGCCGCCGGCGCCGGCGCCCTCGATCGACTCGCGGCTCCCGGGGGATCTCGCGGACCATGAACCGTGACCGCGACCCAGCCGACCGGCTCCGCTCCCAGCCAGGTCCCTGCCGAGGGGCGGCCCGACGGGTCCGGCGACCCGCGCCGGTGGCGCGCGTTCGCCGTCTGCCTCGTGGCCGGCTTCATGTCCCTGCTCGACGTCAGCATCGTCAACGTCGCGCTCCCGTCGATCAGGGACGGACTGCACGCGTCGTCCAGCGACCTGCAGTGGGTCGTGTCGGGGTACGCGCTGGCGTTCGGCCTCGTACTGGTGCCGTCCGGACGGCTGGGCGACGTGCGAGGGCGGCGGACGATGTTCCTGGTCGGGCTCATCACCTTCGTCGTGGCCAGCGCCGCCTGCGGAATCGCGACCACCTCGTTCCTGCTCGTGGTCGCCCGGCTGCTGCAGGGGGTGGGCGGCGGCATCCTCAACCCGCAGGTCTCCGGATTCGTCCAGGAGCTGTTCCAGGGCAAGGAGCGGGGCAAGGCGTTCGGGCTGCTCGGCGCGACGATCGGGCTCTCGACGGCGATCGGGCCGCTGGCGGGCGGTCTGCTCATCCAGCTGTTCGGGGCGGAGCACGGCTGGCGAGCCGTGTTCTTCGTGAACGTGCCCATCGGGGTGGCCGCCGTCGTCCTGGCGCTGCGGTGGCTGCCGGCCCGGTCCGGGCGCCGGCCCT
Organism: uncultured Actinomycetota bacterium; assembly: GCA_963786765.1. Taxonomy (GTDB): domain Bacteria; phylum Actinomycetota; class Actinomycetes; order Actinomycetales; family Kineosporiaceae; genus DATKNA01. The sequence continues at coordinate 110,394 of CAWBAJ010000013.1, forward strand.
CCGCGAGCCTGGACCCCGTCGGCGTCGTCCTGCTCGGCGCGGCCGTCCTGCTCCTGCTCCTTCCGCTCGTGCAGGAGCGCAGCTGGCAGGGCTCGACCAAGTGGCTGCTGATCCCGGTCGGGCTGGTCCTGCTGGCCCTGTTCGTCGGCTGGGAGCGGCGCTACGCCAGGGCGGGCAAGGAGCCGATGGTGCAGCTCGACCTGTTCCGCGTGCCGAGTTACGCGTTCGGTACCTCGATCGGCCTGGTGTACTTCGGCGGCTTCACCGCGATCTTCTTCGTGCTCGCGCTGTACCTGCAGACGGGCCGGGGGTTCTCGGCCCTCGAGGCGGGCCTGGCCGTGACGCCGTTCGCCCTGGGGTCCGCCGTGGCGTCGGCGGTCGGCGGCCGGGTGGTCCATCGCTTCGGCCGGCGCATGGTCGCCCTCGGGCTCGCGGCGGTCGTGGTCGGTCTGATCGCCGCCGACTTCGTCCTGGGCAGGGTGGAGGGCTCCGCGATCGGGTGGGCACTGCTGGTGCCGTTGCTCATCGCGGGTGTCGGCAGCGGGCTCGTCATCTCGCCGAACATCACTCTGACGCTGTCGGAAGTGCCCGTTGCGCGCGCCGGGAGTGCGGGAGGGGTGCTGCAGACCGGGCAGCGGATCGGTGCGGCCGTCGGCATCGCCGCCGTCGGCTCGCTGATGTTCTCGCAATTGGCGTCGTCGCACGGCGACTGGGGACACGCGGCCACCGCGGCGCTGCGGCTCTGCGTCGTCGTGGTCGTGCTGGCGCTCGTCGTCGCGCTGGTCGACCTGCGCGCCAGCGCACGGTCGCGGTCGTCATCCCGGGGCCAGCACGTGGCCGTCTGACGCAGCCTTTGGAGCACGCTCGAGGCCGCGCGCCCGGTGCTCGATGGCATCGGCGCCCGTCCGCAAGGGAATCCCTGGTTCCGTTCTCCACAGGTTGTGGACAAGGCGGTGGACGAACTGTGTCGGGACGCTGGGTTCCCAGGTCGGAGCCGGGTGGGGACGCCGCTCGGGTGTGGACGTGAAAGGGTCGCAGCATCGTCCAGCACCTTCCCCAAGGAGGAGGTCCCGTGGCCGGCCTCGCCCCCGTGCTGCTGCCCTCGAACCAGTTCGACCACTTCTACCGGGGGGGCGAGCGGATCCGGGCGCTGCGCGGGGGGCCTGGCGGGCCGCGCCGGCCGGAGGAGTGGATCGCGTCTGCCACGACTCGCGCGGGCGAGGCGCCGCAGGGGCTGTCCCGGCTTGCGGACGGATCGCTGCTGCGGGACCGGGTCGCCGCCGATCCGGGCGCGTGGCTCGGTGCCGAGCACGTGGCCCGGTACGGCTCGGAGAACGTCGAGCTGCTCGTCAAGCTGATCGACGCGGGGCAGCGGCTGCCCGTCCACGTGCACCCGACACGTGCCTGGGCGCGTGAGCACCTGGGGCTGGCGCATGGCAAGACCGAGGCGTGGGTGGTCGTGGACGCCGAACCCGGCGCGGTCGTCGGTCTCGGCCTGCGCACGCCGCTGTCGCACGACGAGCTGCTCGGCCTGGTCCAGGCGCACGACAGTGCTGCGCTCGTGGACGCCGTCCACAGCCGGCCCGTCCGCCCCGGCGACGGGATCTTCGTGCCGGCCGGGACGCCGCACTTCATCGGGGAGGGGGTGCTCGTCGTCGAGGTCCAGGAGCCCACGGACCTGTCGATCCTGCTGGAGTGGGAGGGCTTCGCGGTCGACGGCGACGCGGAGGGGCACCTCGGGGTCGGCTTCCCCACCGCGGTCACGGCGATCGACACCCGGGTCTGGTCGGAGTCGGACGTCGACGCCTGCGCGCGCACACTTCCCACGGACGCCGCCGGGCTCGTCCCCGCCCTCGTCGACGACGCGGACGCGTACTTCCGCGCCGACTGGGTCTCATCGGGAGCCGGAGTCGTCGTGCCGGCGGGCTTCGCCGTGCTCGTCGTCCTGAACGGCGAAGGGCGGGTGAGGGCGGCGGACGGTGGCCTCGACGTGCGCCGGGGCGACGTCGCCCTCGTCCCTCACGCCGCGGGGCGCTGGGAGCTGACCGGGAACGTCCGAGGGGTGCTGTGCCGGCCGCCCGAACCCGACGCGCCCCCAGCGCCGCGTTAGAGCGACGAGAACGACGTGATCAGCCAGGACGAGCTGCACGACCTGGCGGCACGGCTCACCGCGGTCGACGGGATCGTCGGCGTCCTGCTGGGAGGCAGCCGCGCTCGCGGTGACCACACGCCCGAGTCGGACGTCGACGTCGGCCTCTACTACCGCCGCCCGCTGGACGTTGCCGCGCTGGCGGAACTGGCACGCAACGTCGCCGGACCTGGCGCCGTCGTCACGGAGCCCGGCGAGTGGGGGCCGTGGGTGGACGGCGGCGGCTGGCTGACCATCGGCGGGACGCCTGTCGACTGGATCTACCGGGACCTGGACCGCGTGCACCGCTCGTGGGCGGACGCGCAGGCCGGCCGCTACGTCTTCCATGCGCAGGTGGGCCACCCCCTCGGTGTACTCGACGTCGCTTACGCGGGCGAGGTGGCCCTCGGCGTCGTGCTGGAGGACCCGACCGGTGAGCTCGGCGAGCTGCGCGGGCAGACGCAGGCCTACCCCCCGTCACTCGCCGCCGCCCTCGTCCGGGGGCTGTGGGAGGCGTCGTTCCTGATCGACAACGCCCGTAAGGCGGTGACCCGGCGGGACACCACCTACGTCGCCGGCTGCCTCTTCCGGGTGGTGGGGCTGTGCGCGCACGCGCTGCACGGGCGGGCCGGGCGGTGGCTGATCAACGAGAAGGGCGCCGTCGCCGCGGCCGGAGCGGCTCGACGTCGCGCCCGAGGGCTTCGCCGACCAGGCACATGGCGTGCTCGCCCGTCTCGGCACCGATCCTGAGGACCTGAGCGTGGCCCTCGACGGCGCCGCCGACCTGGTCGCACGCACCAGGACGGCCTGCGGAAGCTGACTCAGAGCTCGTCGAGAAGGTCGACGAGCTGCGGGGCGAGCCCGGTGTAGGTCGCCGGCGTCAGAGCGAGCAGCCGGTCGCGGGCGTCGTCCGGGAGCCCGAGGGACTCGACGAAGGCGCGCAGGGTGCCGGCGTCCACGCGGCGGCCGCGGGTGAGCTCCTTGAGCCGCTCGTAGGGCTGCTCCAGGCCGTGCACCCGCATGACGGACTGCACCGCCTCGCCGAGGACCTCCCAGTTCCCGTCGAGGTCGGCCGCCATGGCGCCGGGGTCGGCATCAAGACCTGCGAGCCCGCGCCGGACGTTCTCGATGGCGAGGAGCGAGTGCCCGAAGGCCGTGCCGATGTTGCGCTGGGTGGTGGAGTCGGTGAGATCCCGCTGCAGCCGTGACGTCACCAGGGTCGAGGCGAGCAGGTCGAGCAGGGCGGAGCTCACCTCGAGGTTGGCCTCCGCGTTCTCGAACCGGATCGGGTTGACCTTGTGCGGCATGGTGCTGGAGCCGACCGTCCCCTGGCCCTCTCGATCGGGGACCTGGGCGAAGTAGCCCAGCGAGATGTAGCTCCACACGTCGGTGCAGAGGTTGTGCAGCACGCGGTTGAAGCGGGCCACGTCCGCGTACAGCTCGGCCTGCCAGTCGTGGGACTCGATCTGGGTGGTGAGGGGGTTCCACACCAGCCCGAGGTGTTCGACGAACGCCCGGGACACTGCGAGCCAGTCGGTGCCCGGCGCGCCGGCGACGTGCGCGGCGTACGTCCCGGTGGCGCCGTTGATCTTGCCGAGGTACTCGACGCGCTCGACCCGCCGCAGCTGCCGGCGCAGCCGGTGCGCGAGCACGGCGAGCTCCTTGCCGAGGGTGGTCGGCGTGGCGGGCTGTCCGTGCGTGCGGGCCAGCATGGGCTGGTCGCGCAGCTCGTGCGCCATTCGCTCGACGTCCGCGACCAGTGTGGTGGCGGCCGGCAGCCAGACCTCCTGCACCGCGCCGCGGATCATGAGGGCGTAGGCGAGGTTGTTGATGTCCTCACTGGTGCAGAAGAGGTGCAGGTACTCGCTGACCTCGGCCAGCGAGGTCCCGTCGACGCGCCGCTTGAGCAGGTACTCGACCGCCTTGACGTCGTGCCGGGTGACGCGTTCGATCGCGCCGAGCTCCGCCACGGCCAACCCGTCGAAGCCGGCCGGGACCGCCCGGAGCAGCACGACCTCGTCCGCGGTCAGTTCCCGCAGGCCGGGCACGGCGTGCGCCGCAGCCAGGTGCAGCAGCCACTCGACCTCGACGCGCAGGCGCTCGCGGTTCAGCGCGGCCTCGGACAGGTGCTGGGCCAGCGGCGCGACGTAGGCCCGGTACCGGCCGTCGAGGGGTCCGAGCGGCTGGTCCCCCAGGTCGCCGCCGATCGGGGTGGCGGTGGTCGGCGCGGTGTCGCCCGCCGTCGCGGCCGGACCAGCCGAGGACGTCGTCACGCCGCCATGCTGCCACGGCCCCGGGCGGCCCCAGGGTGCCGCCCGAGGGGGCTGATGATCGATGTGCTTGAGCGTGTGATCACTCATGGCGAATCGGCGTGAGTGATCACACGTTCGGCCACATCGGTCAGCGCATCCTCGTTCGGTGACCTTCGAGGGCCGCCGGCGGCGAATCTTCCCTTCGGCGCCTGCTTCGCGGGAGCGCACACTGCAGGTATGGGGATCATGCAGAGCGGCGCCGTCGGCGACGCGGACCACTTGCGGCAGCGGATCGAAGGTGCCGCCGCGGCATACGGTCTGGGGTCGCTCGTCGAGCCCGCCCGCCTGGCGGCCCGCGGGCAGATGGGCGTCATCTGGCTGCTCGTCACCGACCGCGGGCGCTTCGCCGTCAAGCAGTTGCTTGCCCCCCTCGACGAGGACGCGGTGGCGGTCGAGGTCGGGCTGCAGTCGGAGATGGTGCGGCGGGGCGTTCCCCTGCCCGTCCCGCTCCGGACGGCGGACGGCCTGGTGCTGACCGACATCGACGGGCTCCTCCTCCGGGTCCACACCTGGGTGGACCTCGACGAACCGCGCACCGACCTCGACCCTGCCGCCGTCGGCGGCCTGCTGGCAACGCTGCACCGGGACCCACTGCCCGCACCGGCCCCCGCACCCGTGGACGCCTGGTACGTCGAGCCGGTCCCGGCGCTCACGTGGCATGAGCTCGGGGCGGCTCTCGCAGCGGCCAGGGCGCCCTTCGCGGCCGACTTCGAGCTCTTCGCCCGGCACCAACTGCGCCTGCAGGAGTTCTTCGCGCCGCCCCGCGAACTGCAGTTCTGCCACCGGGACCTGTGGGCCGACAACCTGCGGACGACGATCAGCGGCGAACTGTGCGTCATCGACTGGGACAACTGCGGGCCGGCCGACCCGGCGCAGGAGACGGCGATGCTGCTCACGGAGTTCTGCTACGCGCGGCCCGACCGCGCCCGCACCCTGTACGCCACCTACCTCGACGGCGGCGGCCCAGGTCGGGTCACGAACCGGGGGGACTTCACCATGGCGCAGGCGCAGTTCGGCCACTTCGCGACGACGGCCGCGCAGCGGTGGCTCGGGACGACGGACGAGCAGGCCCGCGACCGGGCCGAGGCCTGGTTCCGGCTGGGGCTGGAGAACCCGCTGGACGTCGAGCACGTGGACGAGCTGCTCGCGGCGGTCGCCGAGTAGTCGCTCCCCATCGCTGCTCGCATCGTCGACTCAGGCCGTGGGCACCGCCGCCGCTCCGGCGGCCCCCTGTAGGTTGCGCCCGTGACGAGGTTGCGCAGATGAGGGTCGTCGTCCCCGCGGAGGTCCTGCCCGGCGAACGCCGGGTCGCCGTGCTGCCCGATGTGGTCCCGTCCCTGACCAAGGCAGGCCTGTCCGTCGCCGTCCAGCGCGGCGCGGGCGTCCACGCCCTGGCGACGGACGACGCCTACGCCGCCGCCGGCGCCGACGTCGTCGACACGATGGACGCCGACGCTGTCGACGTCCTGCTGCACGTGCGGCCACTGGCTCCGGCCGTCGCCGCCCGGCTGCGGCCCGGCACGATCACCCTCGGCTTCTGCGCGCCGGCGTCCGAGCTGGACGGCGTCCGGGCCCTGGCGGCCGCAGGGGTCACGAGCTTCGCCATGGAACTCGTCCCCCGGATCAGCCGGGCCCAGTCGATGGACGCGCTGACCTCGCAGGCGCTCGTCGCCGGATACCGCTGCGTGCTCGAGGCGGCGACCCGCCTGCCCCGGTTCTTCCCCCTGTTCATGACGGCGGCGGGCACCGTTCCACCCGCGAAGGTGCTCGTGCTCGGAGCCGGCGTCGCGGGGTTGCAGGCCATCGCCACGGCCAAGCGGCTGGGGGCCGTCGTGAGCGCCTACGACGTGCGGCCCGCCAGTGCCGACGAGGTGCGGTCGATGGGGGGCACGTTCGTCACCCTCGACCTGGAGGCGGTCGAGGGCGCCGGCGGCTACGCCCGCGAGCTGTCCGCGGACCGCGCCGTCCGCCAGCAGGAGCTGCTCGCGCCGCACGTCGCGGGCGCAGACGTGCTGGTGACGACTGCAGCGGTCCCCGGCCGGCGCGCGCCGGTGCTGGTCACCGCCGGCATGCTCGCCGGGATGAAGCCCGGCAGTGTGGTCATCGACCTCGCCGCCGAGTCCGGCGGGAACGTCGAGGGCGCCCGCCCCGGGGAGGACCTCGAGGTGCCGGTGGCAGACGGGCCCGGCGGAACGGTCCGGCTCGTCGGCATGAAGGACGCCGCCAGCACGATGCCTGTCGACGCGTCCCGGCTCTACGCGAAGAACGTGGCCAACCTGCTCCTGCTGATGACGAAGGACGGCTCCGTGACCCCTGACTTCGACGACGAGGTCGTCGCCGGCACCTGCCTCACGCATGCCGGCGAGGTGCGGCACGGGCCGACCGCGCAACTGCTCGCCGAACCCCGGGACGGCGGGACAGCGCGGTGAGCGGCGTCGCCCTGCTCGCGATCTTCGTGCTCGCGGTCTTCGTCGGCTTCGAGGTCGTCTCGAAGGTGTCCACCACGCTCCACACGCCGCTGATGTCAGGGGCGAACGCCATCCACGGGATCATCCTGGTCGGCGCCGTCCTCGTCACCGGAGAGGCCGACTCCGCGCTCGCGCTTGCCGCCGGGCTGCTCGCCACGGTGCTCGCCACCGTGAATCTCGTCGGCGGCTTCGTCGTCACCGACCGCATGCTCGAGATGTTCAAGGGCCGGTCCGCCGGGAGCACGTCGTCCCGGAGCCCGTCGTCCGGCAAGCGCCTGGCGGGCTCCCCCTCCCGGGAAGGCGACGGCCGGTGAAGGTCCTGTCCAGCACCGCCGTCGAGCTCCTCTACCTCGTGGCCGCGGTCTGCTTCATCCTCGCCCTCAAGGGGCTGTCGAGCCCCCGCTCCGCCCGGCGCGGCAACCTCATCGGCGCTGCGGGCGCCGCGATCGCGCTGCTGGCGACCTTCTTCTCCACCGACCTGAAGAACCTCGGCTGGATCCTGGTCGCCATCGCCGTCGGTGCCGCCCTCGCCGTGCCCGCCGCCCGCCGCGTCCAGATGACCCAGATGCCGCAGCTCGTCGCGCTCTTCAACGGCGTCGGCGGCGGCGCCGCGGCCGTCGTCGCCCTGCTCGAGCTGTCCGCGGTCTCCGCCGGGCAGGGGCTCGGCGAGGCCGCCGGCGGGATGACAGGGGAGACCCGCGGCAACCTTGCGGCCATCGCGTTCACCGTGCTCGTCGGGTCCGTGTCCTTCGCCGGCTCCGTCATCACGTTCATGAAGCTGCAGGAGCTCATGACCACGCGCCCCGTGGTCGTGCCCGGCGCGGCGCCGTTGCTCATCGGCGGCCTCCTGCTCGGTGCCGTGGCGGCCGTCGCCGTGTTCGTCACGGGGGACCTGTGGGTCGGCCTCGTCCTGATGCTGGTGGGGCTCGCGCTCGGCGTGATGCTCGTGCTCCCGGTCGGCGGCGCCGACGTGCCCATCGTCATCTCGCTGCTCAACGCGTTCACGGGTCTCACGGTCGCCGCCGGCGGCTTCGTGCTGCGCAACACGCTGCTGCTCGTGGCCGGCACCCTCGTCGGCGCCAGCGGCACGATCCTCACCCGGCTGATGGCGGCCGCGATGGGCCGGTCGGTCGCGGGCGTCCTGTTCGGGGCGCTGCGCGGCGGGTCGACGGCGGGGTCCACCGCCGTCAGCGACCGGCCGGTGCGCTCCGCCGGGCCCGACGACGTCGCGATCCTGCTCAACTACGCCCGCAAGGTCGTGGTCGTGCCGGGTTACGGCCTGGCGGTCGCGCAGGCGCAGCACACCATCCGCGAGCTCGCGGAGGTCCTCGAGAGCCGCGGCGTGGAGGTGCTCTACGGCATCCATCCGGTGGCCGGCCGGATGCCCGGGCACATGAACGTGCTGCTCGCCGAGGCGAACGTGCCGTACGAGGCCCTCAAGGAGATGGACGAGGTCAACCCCGAGTTCAAGACCACGGACGTCGTCCTCGTCGTGGGCGCGAACGACGTGGTCAACCCCGCGGCCAAGACGTCACCGGGCGCGCCGATCTACGGGATGCCCATCCTGGAGGTGGCCGACGCGCAGCAGGTCGTGTTCCTCAAGCGCTCGATGCGTCCCGGCTTCGCGGGGATCGAGAACGAGCTCCTCTACGACCCGAAGACGACGCTGCTGTTCGGCGACGCGAAGGACTCCCTCACGAAAGTGCTCGGCGCGCTCAAGGCGCTCTGAGGGCGAGCCCCGAGGGTCCGCGCGGGTGCCGCACGCGCCGTGGAGGCGACGGTGTCAGCGAGCGTGGAATCCCTGGGTCGGATATCGACCCGGGACGGACACGCTCGCTCCCACGGCCGGCTCCACCCTCGACCGCGGATCTCGGGTGTCACCGGCGAGCCAGGCGCGGTGGTCCCCGCCCCGCGGTTTACGGGCAGGTGGCTCCTGACGCCGTCCGGCCCTCGCGCTGGTTGGCGTTCTCGCCTGTGGAGGCTGGTGTCGGATCGACGGTGCGGCCCTCGCGCTGGTTGGCGTTGTCGGGGGTCCTCGTGGGCACCGGCAGGGGTGCTTCCCACGCCACCTGACCGAGGTCGGAACTCGAGCCGGCGGGGCCGGTGCCGGGGGCGGCCAGGCGGGAGGCCACGGCGGGGCCGGCGATGAGGGCCGTGACGACGGCGGCGACGAGGACGATCGTCGAGACCCTGGAGCGGGAACCGCGGCGGGGGGCACGGCGGGTGCCGGCGCCGGGGGTGATGTCGATGTCGTCGGGCTCGGGCTGCTGGTGGTCGTTCACGGCTGGCTCCTTCGAACGAGGACGGGTGGGCGACGTCCGAAGGCTCGCGACGAGGTGTTGTGAACGGGCTGCGGACCGGTTGCGGAGCGCCGCAACGTCCGGCTCGGGCCAGGGCCATGGTTGATCGCTCCAGGCGGCCCGTTCGGCCTACAGTGAGGGGGTGATGCTGCGGGTCCTGGGCCCGCTGGTGGTCGACGGCCCGGACGAGCCGGTACCGGTGGGGGGACGCATTCCTCGCCGGATCCTCTGCGCGCTCCTGGTCCGCCCCGCAGCGGTCGTCCCGGTCGACGCGCTCGTTCAGGCAGCGTGGGGGGACGAGCCGCCCGCGAGCGCCGAGCGAACCCTCGCGAGTCACGTCGCCCGCCTGCGAGACACCCTCGCGCACGCCGACGCAGGTGCGGCCGTCCGTCTCGAGCGCAGGGACGCGGGGTACCGGCTCGTGGTCGCGCCGGAGGACGTGGACGCGACGCGCTTCGAGCAGAACGTCCGGCGCGCCGAGGAACTGCCGCCGGACGACGCTGTGCTCGTGCTCCGGGACGCCCTGGCCCTCTGGCGCCCGCCCGCCCCGTTCGCGGACCTCCAGGACACGGCCTACCCGGCGGCCGAGGCCTCCCGGTTGACCGAGCTGCACGGGGCGGCGGTCGAGGCCCTGGTCGCGTCGCACCTCGAGGCCGGAGATGCCGTGGCCGCGGCCGGTGACGCCGAGGCGCGGCTGCGGAACGACCCCTACCGGGAGCGGTTGTGGGAGTTGCTCGTGCTCGCCCTCTACCGGCAGGGGCGCCAGGGCGACGCCCTGGAGGCCTTTCGACGAGCACGGGCCGAGCTGGCCGACGGGCTGGGGATCGATCCCGGCCCGCGGCTGCGCGAGCTCGAGGAGCAGGTGCTGGCCCAGGACCCGCGGCTGCTGCCCGTCCCCCCGCGGACCAGGCGGCCGTGCCCGTACAAGGGTCTCGCGCGGTACGACGCCGGGGACGCCGACCTGTTCGTGGGGCGCGAGCGGCTGGTGGACGAGCTCGTCGGCCGCCTCGTCGACGAGCCCCTCCTCGTCGTGGTGGGCCCGTCCGGCGCGGGCAAGTCGTCACTGGTGCGGGCCGGTCTGGTACCGGCGCTGGCGGCAGGCGCCCTGCCGGGGTCGCAGTCCTGGGCGGTCGCCGTGGTCGTCCCGGGGGCCGAGCCGCTCCGGGTCCTCTCGGAGGCGCTCGCCGAGGGACCGTCGGTGCTCGTCGTCGACCAGGCCGAGGAGGCGCTGCTGGCGGAGGACGGCAGGTTCCTCGGGCCGTTCGGCGACCGTCTCCTGGCAGCGGTCGTCGCCGGGACGCGCATCGTGCTGGTCCTGCGTGCGGACTTCTTCGGGTTGCTGGCCGCGCATCCCGGGCTGGCCCGCCGCGCCGGTCCCGCAACCGTCCTGGTGGGGCCGCCCGACGAGCAGGAGCTGCGCCGGATCGTTCTCGAGCCGGCGGCCCGGGTGGGCCTGCGGGTGGAGCCCGAGCTCGCCGACCTCGCGGTGGCCGACGTCCGGGACCGCCCCGGTGCCCTTCCCGTTCTCTCCACCGCACTGGTGCGGGCTTGGGAGCACCGCGCCGGCGACACCCTGACCGTGGCCTCGTACCGCAGCGGCGGCGGGGTGGCGGCTGCGCTCGAGCGGGTGGGCGAGGAGGCGTGGGCGTCGCTCGACGACGAGGAGCAGCGTGCAGCCTGCCGGCGTCTGCTGCTGCGACTCGCCGGGAACGAGGACGGCGCCTGGATCCGCCGGTGGGTGCGCCGGATGGATCTGGTGCGGCCCGACGACGCGGCCGCCGCAGCCGCGCTCGCCGTGCTCACCGGGCGCCGGCTGGTGGTGGCCCGGGCCGAGGACATCGGGATCGCCCACGAGGCGCTGCTCACCGGGTGGCCGCGGCTTCGCGGCTGGCTCGAGGACGCCGGAGCGCGGGTCGCCGTGCTGGAACACCTGGCGGACGCGGCCCGGGCATGGGAGCAGTCGGGGCGCGACCCGGCCGAGGTCTACCGCGGCACCCGGCTGCAGGCAGCCCTGGACGTCGCCGCCGCCGAGCCGGACGATCTCACCCCGCTGGAGCACGCGTTCCTCGACGCGTCCGCGAAAGCGGCCGAGCGGCAGCTGGACGAGCAGCGGGCCCGGGCCGACCGCGAGGCCCGTGGTCGCCGACGAGCGCGCCTCGCCGCCGGCGTCCTGGCCGTGGCCCTCGCCTTCGCTGCTTCGGCCGGCGGCTATGCGATCACGCAGCAGCGGACCGCCACACGGGCCGCGGTGACGGCGGACGCCAGCCGGCTCGGGGCCCTCGCCCGCAGCGGCGGCGCCTACGATCGCTCCCTCCTGCTGGCGGCGCAGGCCGTGGCGCTCGACCCGTCCCCGGCGAGCGAGAGTGACCTGTTCGCGACCCTGCTTCGGGGGGACGCCGTGGTTGCCACGATGCGGGCCGCCGGCCAGGCGCGGGCGATCGCCTTCGCGCCGGACTCGCGATCGATCCTCGGCGTCACGGCCACGGGGGACGTCGTCCGGTGGCCGGTCGAGGGTGGGGCCGCGACCACGGTGGGGCGGCTCGCGCAGATCCCGGGAGAGTTCGCCTACAACGGCGTTCTCGGCGTCGGCGCCCAGATCGCCGCGGCGGGCGACGGGCACATCGTGCTCGGCGCCTCGGCGCGACCCGGGGAGTCCAGCGTCCAGGTGCTCGACCCCAGCACGCTCCGGGTGCTCCAGGAGGTGCCGGCCAACGTCGTGGTGGGCTGGGCCCTGGCGAACGACCACCAGACGGTGGTCGCCGCAGGCGGCAACATCGGCGCCCGAGGTTCGAACGTGCGGATCTGGCGCGCGGGCGCCGGCGCCCCCCACGTCCGGGACGTGCCCACGGGAGGCACCGTCGCCGGGATCGCCAGCTGCGGCACCGACCTCGCCTGCGTGCTGACCGACCGACAGCTCCTGCGGGTCCGCTTGTCCGACGGGGTTGTCGAGCGGCGGCTCCCGCTGCCTGCTGACACCGTGGACACGAGGCAGCCCGAGCTCACTGAACGGCTCGTCTCCAGCGCGGACGGTCGTCTCCTCGCGATCGTCACTCCGCAGGGAACGCTCCGGGTCCTCGACGCGGGGACGGGGGAGGTCGTCCGCGAGCTCACGGGGGCGTCGGGCGACTTGCACGCGCTGGCGTTCTCGCCGGACGGGAACCGGGTGGCCGCGGCCGACCACTCGAGCGTCCTGGTCTGGCCCACCCACGGGAGCGGGCGTCCGGAACGGCACGAGGTGCACGGCGGGCGGGTCGGCGCCGGGGAGTGGTCGCCGGACGGCGCGACGCTGGCCACCCTCGGCAGGGACGGCGCCGTGGTCGTCCTGGACACAACTGGACGGCGCCACGTCGGCGCGGTCCTCACCGAAGCCCTGACCAGGACGACGACCTTGTGGGCGACCCGGGACGCCGTCGTGGCCGGCCAGGTCGACGGGCGCCTGCTGTTCGTCGACCCCGCGAGCGGCGATGTGCAGGTCGCATCCGAGCGTCCGCACGGGACCAAGGCGATCGACAGCGCCCGCACCGGCCTGACCGGCGACTTCCTCGTCACGGTGGACTACCAGGGCGGGACGGGCGTGTGGGATCTCCGGACCCGCCGCTACCTGGGCGGGATCGACCTGCCGGGTGACTGGGAGGTCTTCGAGACCGGCGCTTGGGTCTCGCCCGACGGCCGGTCGGCTGCGACCATCCACGACTGGAGCGGGCCCGTCATCTTCGACGTGGCAGCACGCCGAGTCGTCAGGCAGCTTCCCCCGCTGCCCGCTCCTCCGTCAGGTGCGGCGCAGGCTCCGCTGGAGATCGGCGTGGAGGGCTGGACCCCGGACGGCCGCTCCATGCTGATCACCCGCACCTTGTCGACGACGACATCCGACCTTCTCGTCGTCGACGCCACCACGGGCGCCGTCCGGTTGCGCGTGGACACCAAGGACTCCCTGCCCCAGGAGGTGGTGGCGGATCCCAAGGGCCGCTATCTCGTCGTCGGGACGTCCACGGGCAGCCTCCTGGTGCTCGACGCCGAGGACGGGCACCTCCTGGCGCCCCCGCTGCAGGCCAACGAGGGCGCGGTGGCCAACGTCTCCGTCAGTCCCGACGGCCGCTACATCGCCGCCTCGGGCCAGCCGCCTCGCCTGACCGTGTGGGACACGCGCACCTTCCGCCAGGTCGCGGTCCCGCTCCCGCTCGACCTGAACGCGGTCGACGCCCGCGCGCGGTTCGCACCCGACGGGCGCCTGGTCGTGGCGACCGGCCGCGTGCTCCGGGCGTTCGTCGTGGACCCGGCGCAGTGGCTGGCGCGGGCCTGCCGCGAGGCCGGCCGGGTCCTCACCCGCGAGGAGTTCGAGGAGGTGCTCCCGGGGCGGCCCTACACGCCCGCCTGCGCGTGACCCCGTCAGCGACTGCCGATCAGGCAGGGGGTCGCCCGAACCAGGTGGACAAGGCCTCCTCGAGCCCGGACGGCGTCCCGTCGCCCACCCACGCCACATGACCGTCGGGCCGGATCAACACGGCCGCGGGAGCGGCGACCGCACCGATCACCGGCAGCTCCCAGGGGCCATCGTACGAGGCCTTGATCGACCTCACCCGGTCCCCCCACGGCACCGCGTCGACGCCTCCCGGCTCCCCCAGGTCGAGCAGCACCGCGCGGGCGTCGTGCAGGAGCGTGAACACGCGCACCGGACCCTCGGCGGTGACCAGGTCGAGGTCGGGCATGCGGCGCCCGAGCAGCGGGTGCCCCTCGCCGAGGTCGTAGCGGACGTCCAGGCCGGAGGCCAGCCCGGCCAGCCGCTTGCGGGCCTCGTCGATCGACAGCAACTCGGCCACGACGTCGCTGAGCGCGCCGATGCGCGGGTCGCCTCGTTGCGTGACCGATTGCGCCATCGTCTGCTTCAGTGCGCGGGCCACGACGGGATGGCGCTCGGCCTGGTACGTGTCGAGCAGGCTGTCGGGCGAGGTCCCCTTGACCACCTGCGCGAGCTTCCAGCCGAGGTTCACCGCGTCCTGGATGCCCAGGCCGATTCCTTGACCGCCGGCGGGGGAGTGGATGTGCGCGGCGTCCCCGGCGAGCAGCACCCGGCCGCTGCGATAGGTCGCCGCCTGTCGGGTGGCGTCGGTGAAGCGCGAGATCCACGTCGGGTCGTGGATCCCGAAGTCGGTACCGAAGACGGCCCTGAGGGCGTCCCCGAGATCGGAGAGGGTGGGCTCGGTGCCCGGGCCGACCTCCTGCTCCGTCACGACGACCCGCACGGTCCGCCCGTCCTCCATCACGTGCAGGCCGTGGATCCCGGTCTCGTCGATGCGGACCCCCGCGGGCGTCGGCTCGCTCACCTCCACCTCGGCGATCAGGTTGCTCCTGGTCGCGTCCCAGCCCGGGAACTCGATGCCCGCCGCCTTGCGGATTGCGCTGCGGCCGCCGTCCGCGGCGACGAGGTACCTGGCGCGGAGCGGAGGAGCGCCGACGGGGAGCCGGCGAGGAGGATCTCGACGCCCTCGTCGTCCTGGGCGAACCCGGTCACCTCGCGGCCCCGATGGACCGGCACGCCCAGTTCACCGATCCACCCGGCGAGGATCCGTTCGATGTGGTTCTGGAACAGGCCGAGCGAGTACGGATGCCGGGTCGGGAAGTCGCTGATGTCGAGCGGCGTGCTCGCGAAGGACAGCGCCTGGACGATCTTTCCCTCGGCGAGGAACCGGTCGGCGATCCCGCGCTGGTCGAGGATCTCGATGGTGCGCGAGTGGAACCCGCCGGCCCGGGAGCCCACCAGCTCCGGCGTCGCGCGGCGCTCCACGATCCCGACGTCGACGCCGGCCAGCGCCAACTCGCCGGCGAGCATCATCCCGGTCGGGCCGCCCCCGGCCACGATCACGTCCACCACACGATCCCCCTTCCGCAGGCCCTTTTCAGGGCTCGAGGAAGGAGTCTGAGGCACCGGGGGGATCTTGCCGCAAGCCCCTGGCTGCGCTATACGTTGGGAGAGGCAGGGAGCTGAGTTCCTTGCCGTCGCCGTTCAGCCGGGCGTCACGCGCCGGTCAGGCGAGGGCGCGGGCGCGCAGCATCCGCTCCAGCACGTCGGCTCGCTCCAGTACCGAACGGCGCACCGGCGGGGACACCTCGTCGCGGTTCGCGACGTCCACCAGCCGCTGGCGGTACTCCTCGTCGATCCCCACCACAGGGAAGAACCAGTTCGGCACCGAGAGCTGGACGACGAGGTTGCGCTCGCCAAGGGTCGGCAGCAGCGCCAGGTAGCGCTCGGCGAACGGCCGCAGGATCTCGTCCTGTCCCGGCTGCCAGAACGCGTCACCCACTTGAGCGGCGAACGACGACACGGTCTCGGCCTCGAGCACGGTCCGCCAGACCCGGTCCTTGACCTCGGAGTCCGGTCGGGCGCCGCGGACGGCGGCAGCGCGCACCCACGCCTCGGGGTTGGGGTCGCGCGCGAGCAGCTGCTCGATCTCCTCATCCGGGGCCTCGCCGAACGTCGCCCGTCGCACGAGCGCCCGCCAGCCGAGGTCGACCTCCTCGCCGATCGCCCTGCGGACCCGGTCGAACTGCTCCGGCAGGGCGCTGCGCGCCGCCGTCCGCAGGTACGCGGTGCGCGCCTCGTCGTCGACGTCCCTACCGTCGGACGTGCCGACCCGGTCCAGGCACACCTCCGTGAGGCGCCGGCCCAGCTCGAAGCCGGCGTCCGCGGACACCCACCCGCGCATTCCTTCTGCCGCTGTCGCCAGCAGCTGGCCGCGTACCAGCGGGTCGTCCTCGGTGCGCAGCGACTCCACGACGAAGGCCAGCACGTCCGCCGGCGGCGTCGCGCCGTCGTCGACCTGCTGCCAGAGGGACAGCCGCAGCAGTCCCCGGCTGAGCGGGTCGGGCAGGGTGGCTCCGGCGCGCAGGGCCGCCCGGGTGGAGCGCTGGTCGAGCTGCACCCGCGCGTACGTCAGGTCCTGGTCGTTCACCAGAACGAGGTCGGCGTCCGCGAACTCGCCGGCCCGCACGGGCGTCGACGCGGCGTCGGCGCTCACGGGCACCATGCCCACCCGCTCGAGGACGTCCCCGGCCAGCCGGAAGGCCGACAGGTCGAGCCGGTGCGGGCGCAGCGGCCCGGGCGAGCCGTCGGGCAGGGTGGGTACCGACTGCTCCAGCACCGAACCCGCCCGGTCGAACGACAACGTCGCCGCCCCGGAGGACCGCAACCAGGGCCGGGCCCAGGACTGCAGGTCGGTGCCCGCGGCATCGCCGACGGCAGCAAGGAGCTCGGCCAGCGTCGCGTTGCCCCACGAGTGCTCCGCGAAGTACCGGCGCAGCCCCGCGCAGAACGTCTCCTCCCCGACGGTCGCGACCAGCTGCTTCAGGACGGAGGCGCCCTTGGCGTAGGTGAGGGCGTCGAACGAGGCCATCGCCGCCGCCGTGTCCGGCAGCTCCTGATGGATCGGGTGCGTCGTCGGAGCGCGGTCCGCGCGGTAGCCGCCCTCCTTCTCCTGCAGGAAGAGCAGCCAGGCGTTGCTCGACGGGTCGAGGGAGTCCAGCGCCCAGTGGCTCGCCCAGCTCGCGAAGGACTCGTTCAGCCACAGGTCGTCCCACCAGCGCATCGTCACCAGGTCGCCGAACCACATGTGCGCCATCTCGTGCAACAGCACCATGGAGCGCACCCCGCGCTCGGCCGCGGTCGGCGCCGCCCGGAAGAGGAAGGAGTCCGACCACGTCACGCAGCCGTAGTTCTCCATCGCCCCGAAGAACTCCGGGCAGAAGACCTGGGTGTACTCCGGCAGCGGCAGGTCGGCGCCGAACCGGGCCGCGAAGTGGGCCAGGCCGCGCTCGGTGAGGGCGAACAGCTCGTCGGCCGCCTCGCGCAGCGGGGCCTCCAGGGACCGCCGTGCCAGCAGGCACAGCCGCCGGCCCGCGGCCTCCCGCTCGAGCGTCACGTACGGGCCGGCGCACACGACGGTGACGTACGTCGACAGCCGCGGGGTGACCGCGAACCGCCACGTCCTCGGGCCGGCGTCCCCGGCCGTGCCGCCGGTGACCTCTGACGCCGTCCCGCTCGCCACCACCCATTCCGCCGGCGCCTGCACCGTGAACGCGAAGACGGCCTTCAGATCGGGCTGGTCGAAGCACGCGAAGACCCGGCGGGCGTCGTTCGGCTCGAAAGAGGTCCAGACGTAGACCTGCTTGTCGGCCGGGTCCACCGAGCGGTGCAGGCCCGACTGCTGCCCGGTGCGCTCCGTCGTCGTCTCGACCTCCAGCACGTTGCGGTCCGCCAGGCCCGTCAACGCCAGGCGCTCGCCGTCCCAGGCGGACCCGGGCAGCTCCGCGCCGTTCAACCGGGCCGAGACGAGGTCCTGCGCCACGACGTCTGCGAAGGTCGCCGCTCCAGGCTCCGTGCAGCTGAACGTGATGCGCGAGCGGCTCCGCAGGGTGTTGCCGTGCTCCAGCCCGGTGAGGTCGAGCTCGACGTCGTAGCGGTCCACCGCGAGCAACTGAGCGCGCCGCACCGCCTCCATCTGGGTGAGCGCTGCCATGCCCGTGGAGTATGTCAGGCCGTCGCGAGCGGCCGGGGGACCCTGGGTACCGGGGAGTGCGCCGACGCAGGTGAGGATGGAACGCGTGCGGCGCTACCTCGCGATTCTGCGCGTCCGGGCGGCGCGGAACCCCTTCCTGGCCTCTGTCGTCGGCCGCCTGCCCATCTCGATGGCGCCGTTGGCGGTCGTGCTCCTGGTACAGCAGGTCCGCGGCTCGTACTCCGTGGCCGGGGTCGTCACCGGTGCCTACGCCCTCGGTGCCACCCTCGGTACCCCGGTGCTCGGGCGGCTCGTCGACCGGCTCGGGCAGCCGCCGGTGATCGCCGCCGCCGGCAGCGTGTCCGCGCTCTTTCTCGTCGCGCTCGCGCTGACCGCCGCCGGCGGGGCGGGCGACCCGCTGCTGCTCGCCCTCGCCGTCGGCGCCGGTCTGTCCGCGCCGCCGCTGGCCGCGACCATGCGCGGCGCCTGGCGGACGGCCCTGCCGGGCGAGCCCGAGCGGCTGGCCGCCTACGCCCTGGACGCCGTTTCCGTGGAGTTCGTCTTCGTGGTGGGGCCACTGCTCATCGGGCTCATGCTCACCACGACACCGCCCGCCGCCCCGCTGCTCGTCACCGCCGGCCTGCTCGCCGTCGGTTCGCTCTCCTACAGCCGCGCGGGGGCAGTGCGGGAGTGGCGACCGGAACCGCACCCGGAGGGGCATGCTCCTGCCCGGACACCGCTGGCGGATCGCGGGGTCCGCACGGTCCTGCTGTCCGCGCTGCTCGTCGCCGTCGGATTCGCACACATCGACCTGTCCATCGCCGCGACCGCGCGTGAGGCCCTCGGCGACCCGGGTCGGGTCGGGCTGCTCTTCGCCTGCATCGCGGGCGGCAGCACGCTGGGTGGCCTCTTCTACGGCTCGCGATCGTGGCAGGTCCCCGAACGGCTGCGCCTACCGATCTCCCTCGCGGGTGTCTGCGTGGGATTGGCCGCCGTCGCCGTCCTGCTCGGGGGGATCGAGGGGCGTCCGCGGGCCCCCGGGCTGCCGTTGCTCGCCGTGCTCCTCTTCGCCGCCGGCGTGTTCATCGCGCCCGGCCTCATCGCCGTGACGAACCTCGTCGACGCTCTCGCGCCGCGCTCGAGACTGTCCGAGGCCCAGGCGTGGGTCTCCACGTCCTACACGGCGGGCGGGGCGGCGGGGACCGCTGTCGCCGGCCTGCTGGTCGACCGCGGCGGCCCCGGCCGGGGGTTCGCCGGAGCGTTCGTGCTCATGCTCACCGCCTGCCTGACGGCGTTCGCCTCGCAGCGCTGGTGGCGGCGTGCAGACGGTGCGAGGCCCGCGGGTCCCCACGGCAGCGCCGAACCTCGCGGCGCCGTGCCTGACCTGGAACCCGGTCCGACGCCGCCACCTCCGATCTCGCGGCCCGCGCTCGGCGCCCTTGACCCGCCCGGCAGTCTTGACCCGTGAGCGAGCACGAACCGTCCGTCCTCGACCGCCGGCGCGGCATCTACGCGCCCGAGCGCCTCCTCATGCTCGTCGACGGCGTGTTCGCCATCTCGATGACGCTGCTCGTGCTCGACGTCCGGGTCCCGGACGACGTCCCGGACACGGCGAGGGCCTTCGGTGAGGCCTTCGGTCCGCTGCTCGCCCGGCTCGGGGTGTTCGTCACCGCGTTCGTCATCACCAGCCGGTTCTGGCTCGTCAGCCACCGGCAGATGTCGGTGCTCCGGGCCGTGGACTACGGGGTGGCGCAGCGGACGATCCTCTTCCTCGCCGGGATCACCTCGCTGCCCGTGGCCACCGGCGTCATCTTCCGTTTCGGCGACGTGCCGGCGGCCGTCACCTTCGCCGCCGTCGTGCTCGCGTTCACCGCGGCGCTGTCGGCGCGCTTGTGGTGGTACCTGTCCTCGCCGCAGCGCCCACTGGCGGACGTGGACGAGGACACCCGCCACGAGACCATGATCCGCTCGGTTCTCGTCGTGGCCGTCTACCTGCTCGCCGTTCCGGTCGCCTACTCGTTGCCGCGCAGCGCGGTCGGCCTGGCCCCACTGGTGTGGCTGGTGCTCGCCGGCGTCGACCCCCTGGCACACCGGCTGCACCTGCTCCTGCGGCGGCGCACCGCCCGGGCCGACCCTGCTCCGTGATGGCCCTAGGGTGCCTGCCGTGGCGACCCACAGCTTCGGCAGCGACAACCACAGCGGTGTGCACCCGGCGGTGCTCGCGGCCCTCGCCGCCGCCAACGAGGGGCACGCACCGGCCTACGGCGCGGACGCCGTCACCGCCCGCGCGATCGGCCTCGTCCGGGACCATCTCGGCGGGAGCGCCGAGGTCGCCTTCGTCTTCAACGGAACCGGGGCGAACCTCGTCGGGCTCGGCCTCGCGCTCCAGCCCTGGCAGCACGTCGTCTGCACGACGACCGCCCACATAGCTGTGGACGAGTGCGGCGCTCCGGAGCGGCTGCTCGGCACCAAGCTCGTCGAGGTGACCACTCCGGACGGGAAGCTGACCCCCGACCTCGTCCGGGGCAGCGTCAGCGGCGTCGGCGACGAGCACCGCACGCAGCCCGGTGCCGTCTCCATCACCCAGTCCACCGAGCTGGGGACGGTCTACACCGCCGCGGAGATCCGCGCCCTGGCCGACACCGCGCACGAGCTCGGGATGGTGCTGCACCTCGACGGCGCCCGCCTCGCGAACGCGGCCGCGTCGCTCGGGGTCCCGCTGGCGGCCGCCACCACCGAATGCGGCGTGGACGTGCTGTCGTTCGGCGGCACCAAGAACGGGCTGCTCGGCGCCGAGGCTGTCGTCGTCCTGAGGCCCGAGCTGGCGCCCGGCCTCGCGTACGCCCGCAAACAGCTGGGTCAGCTGGGCTCGAAGGGCCGTTTCCTCGCCGCCCAGTTCGCCGCCCTGCTGGAGAGCGACCTGTGGCTGGAGAACGCCCGCACCGCCAACGCCATGGCGCGCAGGATCGAAGCCGGCGTCCGGGGCCTGCCAGGGGTACAGGTGGCCTGGCCCGTCCAGGCCAACGCGGTGTTCGTCCGGCTGCCCGAAGCCATGGCGCGGGCGGCGGAGGCGTTCGGCGCATACCCGCCCGACGAGGTCACCGGGCTGGTCCGCTTGATGTGCTCCTGGGACACCGCCGAGGCGGACGTGGACGCCCTCCTGGCGGCGCTCGACGCCGCCCGGGAAGAAGCCCCGGCCACCGGCACCGGGAGTCCGGCCGGGAGTCCGGTTGGGAGCCGGATCGGGCAGGTGTAGGCGCCCGCACGCCGGGTACGGCCCGGCCATGGACCTGAGCTCTCTGCGGACAGTGCTGAACGGGACCGCGCCGACGACCACGGTCTGGATCGACGCGAGCCGGGCGGACGAGAACGGTGGACACGAGGTGCAGCTGCGCTGGCAGGACCTCGCCGACCGGCTGCGCGACCTGGAGGCGCCGGACGCCGACATCGAGGCGCTCGCCGCCGCGGCGGTGGCGCCCACCGGTCGGCCCGACCCCTCGGCCCGCCTGCTGGTCGCGCGCAGCGGCAGCGTGGTGCTCGACGAGGTGGTTGCCGAGACGCCCCCCGACGGCATCGGTCAGGTGTCCTTCGAGCAGCTGCCCGACGTGGCGCCGCTCCTCGTCGCCCGCCAGGAGGAGGTGCCGTTCGTCGTCGCCCGGATCGACCGGACGGGTGCCGACGTCGACGTGTTCTCCGCGATCGACGCGCCGCCCGCCGATAGGGCGCACGTCAAGGGCCGGACCAAGCACATCCACAAGTTCGGCGGGGGCGGCTGGGCGCACTTGCGCTTCCAGCACAACACCGAGGAGGCGTGGCGCAAGAACGCGGAGGAGGTCGCGGCGGCGGTCGACGAGAAGGCGCAGGAGCACGGCGTGAGGCTCCTCGTGCTCGGTGGCGACCAGCGGGCCCGGACGTTCGTGGTGGAGGCGCTGCCGGCGGGCCGCGGGTACGACGTGGTCGAGGTGGAGGGCAACGTGCGGGCCGAGGGTGCCTCCGAGGACCAGCTGGACTCCGCGGTCGAAACGGCCGTCGCGGCTCGGCTGACCGGCGCCGAGCAGGACGTCCTCGACCGGCTGCGCGCCGCTCGGGAGCCGATGCACGACGGCACCGAGGTCGGCACGGCCGCCGTGGACGTCGAGCGGACCGTGGCCGCCTTCCAGCAGGGGCAGGTCTCGGTCCTGCTCGTCGATCCGCCGGCTCTGCGGGCCCGCACCCTCGTCGTCGGCCCGGGGCCGCACGACATCGCGCTGCCGGGCGGTCCCCGCACCTGGCAGGGGGAGTCGGTGACGGTCCCGGCGGACCTTGCGCTGGTGCGCGCAGCGGTGCTGACGGATGCGGAGGTGCAACCGCTGCCCGGCGGGGAGGCGGACGTCTCGGACGGCGCCGCGGCGCTGCTGCGGTGGGGGAACTCCGAGCCGTCGCCTGCCGCACTGCGCGACGGCGAACCGCTGCCCTGATGCGGCATACCACTCGGTCGCGCACCTGATCGCCCACTTGATCGCCCACTGATCCCATCGCCCACCGGCTGGGCGGGAGCGCGAACGCAGACGCCGGGAGCACCGTCCACAGGCGGCTCCCGGCGCCTCGTCGTCCCCAGGGCCGCAGTCGGTCCTGACGGCCGCCGTCCCCGCTGCCTAGCGTCGGTCGTCTGGGTCCTGGGAAGTGGGGGGCGATGGACGGGAACTGGGTGCGGCGCTGCGCCGGCGAGGTCGGTGAGCTGTCCGAGCAGGTGCGAGGGCTCGCCGCGGGGCTGGGGGTGGCGCGAGCGGAGTCGTGGCGTTCGCTGGCCGCGGAGGACTACCGGGCCCTCCTGGAGGAGCAGCAGCGCT
This sequence comes from uncultured Actinomycetota bacterium, assembly GCA_963786765.1. Lineage (GTDB taxonomy): Bacteria > Actinomycetota > Actinomycetes > Actinomycetales > Kineosporiaceae > DATKNA01. The sequence continues at coordinate 132,920 of CAWBAJ010000013.1, forward strand.
CGCTCGCCGCGACCGCCACTGTGCTGGACGACGCCCGCGCCGCGCTCGAGGCCCATGCCCGCGCGGTCGAGGACGCCCTCACCGGACCGCTCGGGGCCCTCGCCGGGCGGGCCGCCGAGCTGCTGGGGCTGCACCTGTGAGCCTCCTGACCGCGGTTCCGCGGAGCCGGCCGGGCGGTGGCGAGCTGCGGGTCGAGGGGGGCGCGGGCGGCGTGGCGGCCCGCACCGACGACCTCGAGCACGCGGCCGCGGCGTTGCAGTCCGTTGCGGCCGGCCTCGCCACGGCCGCCGTCGACACCGCGGGCCTGGCCGCGGCGCCGGCGCTGCTGGTCACCGGGCTGCTCGCGCCGCTCACGCTCGCCCGCGCCGAGGCCGCGCTCGTGGCCGCCCTGGCAGGGTCCCGCGGGCTCGTCGCCGCCGGGCTGCGGCTCGAGACGCTCGCGCTGAGGCTGCGGGCAGCAGCGCTCGGCTACGACGTCGCCGAGAACGGCGCCCGCGCAGCAGTGGGTCAGCTGGAGCTGGCCGCGGGTCGGTTCGTCGCGGCGGGTGCCGTGCCACTCGTGCCGCTGGCTGCGGCCACGTCGGTGCTCACGGTGCCGCTCGCTGTCGCGGTGTCGCGGGCCGGGCTGCGGATGCCGTTCCCGGTGCCGGCGCAGTGGCCGAGTGCGGGCGGCCGGCTGCTGGAGCCCGTCGTGGCCGCCCTGCCCGGCGCGGCGGCTCCGCCGGGAGGCCCGCTGTGGAACCCCGGTGCGAGCGTTCCCGGCCTCGCGGCGGTGCTCGCAGGCGCCGGCCGTGCCGGTCCGTTCCTGCACGAGTCCGGGGGCGTCGTCGGCACAGGGCGTCCGGTGCCTGCGGTGCCACCCCGCGGAGTCTCCGATCTGCTCGCCGGCGTCGCCTCGTGCTACCCCGATGCAGGCGTGCCGCCCGGCAGCGTGCGGGTCGAGGGAGTCGCTGCGCCGGACGGGCACCGCGCCTGGGTGGTCGAGATCCCCGGCACCCAGGAGTGGTCGCCACGTGCCGGCCGGAACCCGGCCGACCTGACCGCGGACGTGGCAGCGCTGGGCGGGGCGTCGACGGCCGCGGCCGCCACCGTCGTTCGCGCGCTGGAGCTGGCGGGTGCCCGGCCCTCGGAACCGGTGCTGCTCGCCGGCCACAGCCTCGGCGGCATGCTCGCCGCAGCTCTCGCCGCGGACCCGGCCTTCACCCGGCGCTTCCGGGTGACGCACGTCGTGGCTGCTGGGTCACCGCTCGCGGGGTACCCCGTGCTGCCGGGGGTCTCCGTCCTGGCCCTCGAGCACGACGACGACCTCGTCCCCGCCCTCGACGGCGCCCCCGACCCCGATCGTCCGGACTGGATCACCGTCCGACGCTCACCGCGCCGGGGTCGCAGCCCTGCCGCTGCCCACGACTCCCTCGCCTACGCAGAAACCGGTGCGCTCGTGGACGGCTCCACGGACGCGTCGCTGCGTGCCTGGCTGGCCGGCCTCGCCCCCTTCCTCGCCCGCCCCGGCGCGCATGCCACCGGCCTGCTGGTGGTCGGGCGGCGGACGCCGTGACCCTGGGCGGTCGCTCGTCAGCCGGGGAGCGGGGGTTCGTCGCGTCCCGCGGCGACGGCGAGGTGGCGGCGCAGTGCCTCCAGGCCCGCGGCTCGTCCCACCGGCAGCCGGGCGGCCGCCCGCACGAGCACGGCGTCGTCCACGTCCGGGGGCAGCGACCCGGCGACCTCTGCCACGACGGCGAGGTCGTCGCGCTGGGTGGCCACGAAGTCAGGGTCGACGACCTCGCCGTGGCCGGGGACCACCACGGGGTGCAGCCGCGGCAGCAGCGCGTCGAGGGTCCGGGGCCACTCCAGCGGGTAGGCGTCACCGAAGGAGGGCGGCGCACCCTGCTCGACCAGGTCGCCCGCGACCGTGACTCGGGCGTCCGGCACCTCGACGACGGCGTCGTGCCCGGTATGGCCGCGGCCCGGGGCATGCAGCACGACGATGCGTCCGCCCAGGTCGAGCTCGGCGTCCACGGCGAACGTGCGGTTCGGGGGCACGATCTCCACGTCCTCGATGGCGTGGGCCTCGTCCGGCCGGCCCGCCTCGCGCAGCGCCTGCGCGGCCACGGTCCGCTGGAACGTCCCGAAGCGTTCCAGGTCGCGCCGGCAGCCCTTGGAACCCCAGATCTCCAGCCCCGGTTGCTCTCGGGCGAAGGTCGCGTTGCCGAACGAGTGGTCGTAGTGCGCATGCGTGTCCATCACGACCCACGGCAGCCCGGTCACCTCGCGTACCGCCGCGACCAGCGCGCGGGCGTGCCCGGCGTGCATGTGCGTGTCGACGACGAGCGCCCGTTCGTCGCCGAGCACGAGCGTGACGTTGAGGTCGAGCACGCGGTGCCGGCGGACGAGTACGCCGGGGCCGACCTCGCGCCAGACGTCGAAGGCGCCCGCCGGTGGCTCGTACCCCGGCGGGAGCTGGGGCCCGCCGGTCACGCCCCTCGCCCGGTCCCGTGCGGCTGCCGCAGCTCGACGGAGCGACCACGGAACAGAGCCACCAGCTGCCCGTCCCCCTCCCGGCGCACGGTCACGTCCGTCACCCCGGTGCGGCCGATCCGGACACGCTCGTCGGCGTCCGCGACGAGCACGTCTCCCGCGAACGCCGGCCGCACCCACGTCACGTCGGCCGACGCCGCGACCGAGGGCCCGTCGCCACGGCTGTTGCAGGCTGCGGCGAAGGCGGTGTCGGCCAGTGTGGCGACGAGGCCGCCGTGGCAGGTGCCGTGCCCCTGCACCATGTCGGGGCGCACGGTCATCCGGACCTGCGCCGTGCCGACGCCCACGTGGGTCAGTTCGATCCCGAGCGCGGCGCTCGCGGCGTCCTGCGCGAGCATCCGGCGCACCCGGCGCTCCGCGACGAGATCGGCCGCGGCACCGTCGAGGGGATCAGAGGTCACGAAGGTTCTCCTCGGCGGCGATCGCCTCGTCGAGCCGCGGGCTGATCCGGTACCGCCCGCTGGGCACTTCGTCGTGCAGCTCGCCGAGCACGGAGGCGATGCGCAGGGCGCCGACCCTGTCACCCCACTCCAGCGGTCCGGAGGGGTACCCGGCGCCGAGCAGCATGGCCACGTCGACGTCGGTCGCCGAGGCCTCGCCGCGGGCCACCAGGTCGACCGCCTCGTCGACGAGCACGGCCACTGTGCGCGCGACCACGCCGCCGGCGACGTCCCCGAGCACGCTCACCTCGACACCTGCGGCCTGGCAGAGCCCCACCGCGGCGTCCAGCACGCCCGGGTCGAGGTCCCGCGGTGCGAGCAGGGCGACGCGGGTGCACGTCGCGGGGTCGTGCGCCCAGTCGAGCAGGACGACGCCCTCGGGGGCCTCCAGACCCCAGGACCGGGCCGTGGACCCGTCGGTGACGCGCAGGAGCCCGCCGCCGGGCAGGCGGAGGCCCGGTAGCTCCTCCATCACCTCGCTGTCGTCGAGGGCCACCTGCCGAATCTCGACGCCGGCTGCGGCGACACGGTCGAGGAAGGGCGTCATCGGCCCGAAGTCGTACTCCACGAGCTCGACGACACTCGGCGCGGGGCGTGGGGGAGCGCTGTCCGGCTCCGCGTCGAGCGGCGTCCCCTCGGCCGTGTAGGCGTAGACGCCCCGCCCCGTCTTCCTGCCGAGCCGGCCGGCGTCCACCAGGCGGCGCTGGAACTGGGTCGGCGCGTACCGGGGGTCGTGGTACGTCTGTTCCCACACGGAGGTGGACACCGCGAGGTTGACGTCCTGGCCGACGAGGTCGGTCAACTGGAACGGCCCCATCGGGAACCCGCCGGCCTCGCGCAGCACGGCGTCGATCGTCGCCGGGGTCGCCACGCCGCGCTCGGCCAGGCGCTGGGCCTCACCGTAGAAGGGTCGCGCGACGCGGTTGACGACGAAGCCGGGCGTCGAGGAGCACTGGACGGGCGTCTTGCCCCAGTCACGCACGAGCTCCGTGGCCGTCTCGACCACCTTCGGGTCGGTGGCGTCGCCGCGGACGACCTCGACGAGTCCCATCCGAGGGGCGGGGTTGAAGAAGTGCAGCCCGACGAGCAAGCCGGGGCGGGCCAGGCCGGCGCCGATCGCCGTGATCGACAACGATGAGGTGTTCGAGGCCAGCACGACCTCTCGCCCGACGCCCTGCCCCGTCACGTTCTCGACAGCGCGCAGCAGCTCCTGCTTGACCTTCAGGTCCTCCACCACGGCCTCGACGACGAGCGCGGACCCGGCGAGGTCGTCGAGACCGTCCACCACGTCGACGCGGCTCATCAGCTCGCCGGCCTGGTCCCGGTCGAGACGGCCGCGGGTCACGTCGCGGTCGACGCGGCGGCGCAGTCCGTCGAGGGCGTCCTGCGCCGCCGCCGGCCGCGCGTCGTACAGCCGGACGCGGTGCCCGGCGCGGGCCGCCACCTCGGCGATCCCCGTGCCCATCGTTCCGGCGCCGAGAACGGCGACGTCGTCCTCCGCGGTGATGCGGCGCACACGCACTCCTCCCCGCCCGGGCCTCGCCGGGCGCTCCCCGCGGTCCTCGCCCGGGGCTCCCCGCGGTCCTCGCCCGGGGCTCCCCGCGGTCTTCTCAGCTAGCGTGGCACAGCCGTCCCATCCCCGACGGCGGACGCGGGCTCACCGGAAGAGCGGGTGGAACAGCTTGACGGTCGTCCGGCAGCTCCCCGGCGGGTCAGTCGCCGTCCGGCACCGCGACGTTGAGAATCATGGCCACGAAGGTCACGACGAGCGCCGCACCGAGCGTGGACCAGAAGAAGGGGCCCGTGTCGAAGGTGATCCCGATCTTGCCGGACAACCACTCGACGATCTTCAGCATGAGCGCGTTCACGACGAACGAGATCAACCCGAGGGTGAGCCAGTAGAGCGGCAGCGTGAAGAGCTTCACCAACGGCTTGACGAAGGTGTTGATCAGACCGAAGAGCGCGCCCACGATCAGGAGCGAGAGGATGCGGTGCCCGAGGCTGCCGGTGCCCACGGTGACGGCCGGGATCACCAGGGTGGCGATCCAGATGGCGATGGCGTTGACGACGATCTTCATGATGATCGAGCGCACGACCCGACATCCTGGCACGGCTACCGAACGGCGCCCAGCCCGGGTCGTAGGGCCGAGGGCCGACGTCGACGCGGGTGAAGCCGTGGGGAAGGGATGTGTCTCCCAGAACAATGTGCGCTGCCCCGGCATGCGGGGCAGCGCCCATCGTTTTCAGAGAGGGTGCGCCTCCCTGTCCCCTTGCCTAGGCGCGCTGGCTGCCTGACCGCCGCCGGGTGCTTGAGCGCGCCGGCTGGCAGTCGGGAAGCCGGCCGCCGACGGCACGAGCGTCGTTCCGCTCGCTCACCACGCTGAGGGCATCTCCGCATGGCCCCACGGCGTTGACGAGGACCCAATGCAGCCTCCGGGGCGTCTTCCTGTCGGGAGTAGTGTGTGATGTACTACTCGGCATGCCGCCCTCTCCCGACGTCGTCGTCGTCGGCGCCGGTGTCGTCGGGGCCGCCTGCGCCCTCGCGGCAACACGGGCGGGGTTGCAGGTCGAGGTACTCGACCGTGGGCCGGTCGCCGGCGGGACCACGGGGGCCGGGGAGGGCAACCTCCTGGTCTCGGACAAGCCGCCCGGTCCCGAGCTCGACCTGGCGCTCCTGTCCCTGCGGCTGTGGACCGAGATCGACGAGCACGTGCGCAGCGTCACGGGGCGCGGGTTCGAGCTCGAGCTCAAGGGGGGCCTGGTCGTGGCCACCGATTCCGCGGCGCTGCCGCGCCTCGCCGAGCTGGCCGGGGACCAGCGCTCCGCCGGGGTCGAGGCCGTCGAGGTGCCGGCCGCAGACCTGACCCACCACGAGCCAAACCTCGCCCGGGACCTCGCCGGCGCCGTGCTCTACCCGCAGGACGCGCAGGTGCAGCCGATGCTCGCGGCCGCCCGGATGCTGCAGGCCGCGCGCCGGTCGGGCGCCCGCGTCCGCACCGGTGTTCCCGTCACCGGGATGCTGCGGGACGGCGAGCGGGTGGTCGGCGTGCGCACATCCCAGGGGGACGTCCCCGCCGGCGCCGTGATCAACGCTGCCGGCACCTGGGGCGGGGAGGTGGCGGCGCTCGCCGGCGTGTACCTTCCAGTGCTCCCGCGCCGCGGCGTCATCCTCGTCACCCAGCCCCTGCCTCCGCTGGTCCACCACAAGGTCTATGCCGCCGAGTACGTCGCGGACGTCGCCAGCGACGAGGCGGGCCTCGAGAGCAGCGCGGTCGTCGAGGGGACCTGCGCGGGCACCGTGCTCATCGGGGCCAGCCGGGAGCGTGTCGGGTTCGAGCGGGCGACGCCTCTGCCGGTCGTCCGGCGGCTCGCGGCCCAGGCCGTCCGGCTCTTCCCCGTCCTCGCCGACGTGACGCTGTTGCGCAGCTACGCCGGGTTCCGGCCGTACTGTCCCGATCACCTCCCGGTCCTGGGTCCCGACCCGCGCGCGCCCGGCCTGCTGCACGCCTGCGGTCACGAGGGCGCCGGTGTCGGTCTCGCCGCCGCCACCGGTTCCCTCCTCGCCCGTGTGATCACCGGCGCCGGCGCCGGTATGGACCTCGGCCCCTTCCGGCCCGACAGGTTCGCGGGGGCGCCGGTATGAACGCCACGAGCGGCGCGAGCAGCTTCGACTTCGACGGCCGGCCCGTTGTCTTCAGGGAGGGTCAGACGCTCGGCGCCGCGCTGTGGGCGGACGGCGTCCGTTCGTGGCGCCGGACCAGGTTCGGCGGCAAGCCGCGCGGCCTGTTCTGCGGGATCGGGGTCTGCTTCGACTGCCTCCTCGAGGTCGACGGGCGGCCCGACCAGCGCGCCTGTCTCGTCCCGGCCCGGCCGGATGCCGTGGTCCGGACGCAGGAGGGAGCGGGCCGTGCCGACCACCGCGTGTGACGTCGCCGTCGTCGGCGCCGGCCCGGCGGGCGCTGCCGCCGCCGTGACCGCCGTCCGCGCCGGTGCCCGCGTCGTGCTCGTGGACTCCGAGGCCCGGCCAGGTGGCCAGTACTGGCGCCACGGCCCCGGGACCGGTGCTGCGGGCGCTGTCGGCGGAGAGGTCCACGAGCACGCCGGCCAGTGGCGCGACCTCGCCACGCGGCTCGAGCGCGGCCTCGCCTCCGGCCGTCTGACCCACCTGCCCCGCACCCGGGTCTGGCGACTCGAATTGCCCGACGACGACCCGGCCCCGCGCTCGGGCGTGCCGGGCCGGCCCCCGATCCGCCTGCACGCCCTCACCCCCGCGGCGGACGGCCAGGACCAGCCCCTCGTCGTCGAGGCCGGTGCGGTGGTCCTCGCTCCGGGCGCCCACGACCGCGTGCTGCCTTTCCCGGGCTGGGACCTGCCGGGCGTGCTCACGGCTGGTGCCGGGCAGGCACTGCTGAAGGAGCACGCCGTCGCGGCGGGAGCCCGAGCGGTGGTCGCGGGCACGGGTCCCTTCTTGCTGCCGGTCGCCGTCGGCCTGGCCGAGGCCGGGGTGCGTGTGCTGGAGGTGGACGAGGCGAGCGACGCGCGCGGCTGGGCCCGCAGCTGGCGCGCCGCCGCGGGAGCGCCCGGAAAGGTGGCCGACGGCGCACGCTACGCCGCGTTCCTCGCCCGGCACCGGGTTCCCGTGCACCTGCGCCAGGCGATCGTCGCGGCCCACGGGCGGGACCGGCTCGACGCCGTGACCGTCGCCAGGCTCGACCGCGAGTGGAACGTGATCCCCGGCACGCAGCGCCGGCTCGAGTGCGATACGGCCGCGGTCGGCTGGGGATTCGTCGCGCGGCTCGAGCTCGCCCTGCAGGCCGGCTGCGCCACGGTCCCGGGCCCGGACGGCACCCCCGCCGTGGCGGTCGACGCGTCGGGCCGGACCACGGTGCCGGGCGTCCTCGCCGCCGGCGAGCTCACCGGCGTCGGAGGCGCAGACCTGGCCCTGCTCGCGGGCGCGGTCGCCGGCACCGGGGCCGCGGCGGTCGCCGCGGGCCGCGAACCACCGCCCGTGCACCCCGCCGTCGCCTCGCGCCGGGCGCGGCTCGAAGCCTTCGCCTGCGCGATGCACGGAGCGCACCCGGTGCGGGACGGCTGGACGGGGTGGCTGGCGGACGACACCGTCGTCTGCCGGTGCGAGGAGGTGACGGCCGCCGCCATCGACGAGGCCGTCGCCGACCTCGGAGCGTCCGACGCCCGCACCGTGAAGCTCCTCACCCGGGCCGGCATGGGCTGGTGCCAGGGGCGGATGTGCGGCGAAGCCGTCGCCCGCCTGACGGCCGCCCGCGCCGGCACGTCCCTCGACCCCTACGCCGATCTGCTCGCGGGCGCTGCCCGGCCCGTCGCCGTGCCGGTCCCCCTCGGCGTCCTCGCCCACGACCCGAACACCTCTGGAGGCACCGCATGAGCTCGTCCCCCTCGACGTCCCCCACGACGCTCCCCGCCACTTCTGCCGAGAGCGCGCGCCGCCCCTGGCGCGGAGTCCTCGTGGCCACGGCCCTGCCGATGCGCCCCACCGGTCCCGGCGGCCGCCTCCTGCCCGATCTCGACGCCTATGCCGAGCACGTCCACTGGCTGGTGGCGAACGGCTGCGACGGCGTGATCCCCAACGGCTCGCTCGGCGAGTACCAGACGCTGGCGCCGGACGAGCGCGCGGTGGTCGTGCGTGCCGCGGTCGAGGCCGCCGAGGGCGCGGTCGTGATGCCGGGCGTCGGGGCGTACGGCGCCGCCGAGTCTCGGCTCTGGGCGGAGCAGGCCGCGCAGGCCGGCGCTGCATGCGTCATGCTCCTGCCTCCGAACGCCTACCGGGCGGACGAGCGCGCCGTGGTCGAGCACTACCGCGAGGTCGCCCGTGCCGGTCTGCCGATCGTCGCGTACAACAACCCCTTCGACACCAAGGTCGACCTGACCCCGGCGCTGCTCGCACGGCTGTTCGGCGAGGGGCTGATCGTCGCCGTCAAGGAGTTCAGCGGGGACGTCCGGCGCGCGTACGAGATCGCAGAGCTCGCCCCCGAGCTCGACCTGCTCGTCGGCTCCGACGACGTCGTCCTCGAGCTGGCGCTCGCCGGGGCGGTGGGCTGGGTGGCCGGCTACCCCAACGCGTTCCCCGACGCCTGCGTGCGGCTGTGGAAGGCGGCGCGGGACGGTGACCTCGCCACCGCGCTGCCGCTGTACCGCTCACTGCACCCGCTCCTGCGCTGGGACTCCAAGACCGAGTTCGTCCAGGCGATCAAGCTGTCGATGGATCTCGCCGGCCGCTACGGGGGGCCCAGCCGGCACCCCCGGCTCCCGCTGGTGCCCGAGCAGGAGGCCGTGGTTCGCGAGGCGACCCAGAAGGCCCTGGCGGAGGGGCTGCGGTGAGGTCGCGGCGGGTCCTGCACACCGTCGAGTCGCACACCGAGGGAATGCCGACCCGCGTCGTCACGGGCGGCGTCGGCGTCCTCCCCGGCGAGACGATGTTCGATCGCCGCCGCTGGTTCATGGCGAACAGCGACGGCCTCCGCAAGCTCCTCATGAACGAGCCGCGGGGGCATTCCGCGATGAGCGGCGCGATTCTGCAGCCGCCGACCCGGCCGGACGCCGACTACGGCGTCCTCTACATCGAGGTCAGCGGGTGCCTGCCGATGTGCGGCCACGGCACCATCGGCGTCGCGACCGTGCTCGTCGAGACCGGCATGGTCGAGGTCGTCGAGCCGGTGACGACGATCCGCCTGGACACCCCGGCGGGCCTCGTCACGGTCGACGTCCAGGTGGAGGACGGCGCCGCCCGAGCCGTCACCCTCACGAACGTGCCGTCGTTCGTGCACGAGCTCGACGCCGTGGTCGACGTGAAGGGCTTCGGCGAGGTCCGGTACGACATGGCGTTCGGCGGGAACTTCTACGCGATCCTGCCGATCACCTCGCTCGGGCTGCCGTTCGACCGCGATCGGAAGCCGGAGATCCTCGACGCGGGGCTCGCGGTCATGGCGCGATCAACGCCCAGCGCCGCCCGGTGCACCCCGGCAATCCCGAGATCGACGTCTGCCACCACGTGCAGCTCGTCGCGCCCGGCTCCGACGCCGGGCACTCCCGGCACGCGATGGTCATCCACCCGGGGTGGTTCGACCGCTCGCCGTGCGGTACCGGCACCAGCGCCCGGGTGGCCCAGCTGCATGCCCGCGGCGAGCTGCCGCTCGGCCAGGACTTCGTCAACGAGTCGTTCATCGGCACGCACTTCGTCGGGCGGGCCGTTCGGGAGACCACCGTCGGCCCGCCCGGGGGGACGGTCCCCGCCGTGGTGCCCACGATCACCGGGCGTGCCTGGGTGACCGGGACGGCGCAGTACCACCTCGACCCGGCCGACCCCTTCCCGGAGGGCTTCGAGCTGTGACTCTGCAGCAGGTGGGGGGGCCACCCGCGATCGTGCGCGAGAGCCTGCGGTCACAGGTCGCCGACGCCGTGCGGGCGGCCCTGGTCACCGGGCGGATGAGCCCCGGTGAGGTGTACTCCGCTCCGCAACTCGCCGAGCAGTTCAACGTGTCCGTCACGCCGGTGCGGGAGGCCCTGCTCGAGCTGGTCCGCGACGGCCTGCTCGTCGCCGTGCGCAACCGCGGGTTCCGGGTGGTCGATCCCGACCCCGCCGAGCTGGACGCCGTCGGCGAGGTTCGCCTGCTGCTCGAACCGGCCGCCGCCGAACAGGCAGCCCGGCAGCCCGCCGAGCGGCGCGCGGCCGCTCTCGTGCTGCTCCGCGAGGACGCGCGCCGGGTGGTCGAGGCCGCCGCGGCCGGCGACGTGGTCGCCCACGTCAGCGCGGACAGGGCCTTCCACGCCGGCCTGCTCGACCTCGGCGGCAACCCCGTGCTCACCGAGACCGTGCTCCGGCTGCGCGACCGGTCCCGCATCCACGGTCGAGGCGGTGAGGTGTCCCGCCGAACCCTCGAGCACGCCGCGGCGGAGCACTACCGGCTGCTCGACCTGGTCGAGACGGGCGATGCCCCCGGCGCACGGGCGGCCATGACCGAGCATGTCCGGCACGTGCGCCAGGAGTGGTCGCCTGGCTCGGCCTGACCCCCTCACGCGGGCAGCCGCCCCCGGACCCCCAGCGCCGCGCGGTCGGCCGCCGCGCGACCCGAGGCCCAGCCCTCGCCGTCGGTGGCCGAGATCCGGGAGCCGTTCCGGCTGAGCCTCGGGAACAGCTCGGACAGATGCGCCTCGACCTCGGCCTCCCGCGCCGCGAGCACCGGCAGGAGGCGAGCCCCGTCGGCTCCCTCGGCCGCTTGCCGCTCCTCCCCACGTGTGGCCTCGGCGAGCCGCTCCCCGATGCGGAGCGCGAACGCCACCAGGAAGCTCTGCCGGAACGCGCGTGTGCGGGAGCGGCCCGCGTGGTCGACCCGCGGCCCGGCGAGCGTCATGGCATGCGTGGCCTGCACCAGCAGTGAGGTGAAGAGCGCGTCGACGGCCGCGAGGTCGGCCTCGAAACCGAGGACGGTGCACGCGCCGAGGTGCTTGTGCCAGACGCTGCGACAGCGATTGGCCTGTGCGGCGCCCGATAGCAGGCTCACCTTCGCCGACTCGTAGGGCGCGTCGATCCACACGCGCAGCCCTGTAGGGCCTCCCCGGTCCTCGGTGTCGGCGGCCAGCAGCGCTGCGTCGATGCTGTGCCTGGCCATCAAGGCCTGGGCTCCCGCGCTGAACGTCTCGGCCTCCGCCGCGTAGGTGGTCGACTCCGCCTTCGGCCAGCAGGGCTTTGACCCGCGCCAGGACCTTCGGGTCGACCTCTGCCGCCCTCACTACGCCCGAACCGCCGGCCCTGCCCGGCAGCGGAGTGAGGCGCTCGACGCGCTGCAGGCAGGCAAGGAAGGCGGCGGCGTCGAGCGCGGCGCCCAGCGTGAGGACCCAGTCTTGCTGCGGCCCGCACGACTGCAGCCACCGTCCGTCGGGTGCCGGCGCGACCCGGATGTCGAACTCCACGAGCTGGGCGTGCCAATGCGGGTGCATCGTGCTCGGCGGGTAGCCGGCCAGCTCGACGCCGATGGCGGCGCGCAACAGCTCCACGTGGGCCGCCGTCAGCCCGCGGCGCGCCAGGTGCAGGACGTCGCCCGGTTGCCACCCGCGCCCCCAGGCAGACGCCAGCTCCCGCAGTACCAGCCTCGCGGCAGCGCCGCACACCCTCGCGCGGGCCTGTTCGTCGTGCGCGGACGCCCGTACTTCGGGCACCACCTGCCCCAGCTCCGCGAGCAGGTGCTCCCGCGCGAGCTTCTCGTGCCAGACCCACCACGGCCGCTGGTCCATGATTCCCCCTCTGCCCGGCGCCTCCCTGGCGCCCCCCGGAACGGGAATCAGACCACGAGGCACCGACACACCCGGCCGGCTGCCCGGGACGAGCGCCCGGCCCGCACCCCGGGGACGGATCGACAGCACGCCGTAGGGTGACGACCATGAGCACCGACGAGGAGGTCGGGCCCCGGCTGCGCGCCGTCCTGGCCGCGATCCCGCGCTACGTGCCCGGCCGTCCCGCCCGTGACGACGGTCGCACGTACAAGCTCTCCTCGAACGAGAATCCCTACCCGCCGCTGCCGTCGGTGCTGGAGGCCGTCGCCCGCGCGGCCGCGACGATGAACCGCTATCCCGACATGGGCAGCGCGCGGCTCGTCGAGGCGATCGCGGCGCGGCTCGGCGTCCCCGCCGAGTGCGTGGTCCCGGGCACCGGGAGCGTGGCAGTCCTGGGGCACCTCGTGCAGGCTGTTTGCGACGAGGGCGACGAGGCGGTCTTCGCCTGGCGCTCGTTCGAGGCCTACCCGATCGTCACGCAGGTGTGCGGCGCCCGGCCCGTGCCGGTGCCCCTCACGCCCGACGCGCGGCACGACCTGGCCGCGATGGCGGACGCCGTCACCGCGCGGACCCGCATGGTCCTGGTCTGCTCGCCGAACAACCCGACCGGTCCGGCCGTGCACGCCGAGGAGCTCGATGCATTCCTCGACCGGGTGCCGCGGGACGTCCTCGTTGCCTTCGACGAGGCCTACCTCGAGTTCGTCCGCGACGAGAAGGTCCCGGACGGCGTCGAGCTGTGGCGCCGGCGCCCGAACGTCGCCGTCCTACGCACCTTCTCGAAGGCCTACGGCCTCGCCGGCCTGCGGGTCGGCTACGCGCTCGCGCACCCCGCGCTCGCGGGGGCGCTACGGGCGACCGCCCTGCCCTTCGGGGTGTCCGCCATGGCCCAGGAGGCCGCGATCGCCTCGCTCGCGGCCGAGCCGGAGCTCCTCCAGCGGGTCGACGCGCTCGTCGCGGAGCGGGAGCGGGTGGTCGCCGCGCTGCGCGAGCAGGGTTGGGCGATCCCGGATGCCCAGGGGAACTTCGTCTGGTTCGAGCTCGGGGAGCGGGCCGCGGAGTTTGCAGGGGCCTGTCAGCGCGGCGGGGTCGTGGTTCGGCCCTTCGGCGGCGACGGCGTCCGGTGCACGATCGGTGAGCGCGAGGCCAACGATCTGCTGATCGACGTCGCCGCCGCCTTCCCGCACTGACACCGGGCTGACATCGGGAAGGCGCCCCGGACATCCCGCACGGTCGCCTCCTCCGCCGTCGGTCGGTCAGGGGGCCACGGGCACCGCGGGCGAGGGCGAGAGCGCCGAACGGCCGGCGCCCTTCCCGACGAGGATGCCGCGGGCGAGCACGCCGAACGTCGCGACCCCGATGACCGCCTGGACGATCTCCGCCTCGGGAATCGGGAGCATGTCGACGACCAGGAAGGCGGCGGCGCCGAAGGGGACCCACAATGCCGCGATCCCGGCGCGGACCGCCGCTGCCGCGAGGACGACGAAGGTGATGGGTGCGAGGAACATCAGCGCGAGCACCGGCAGACCGAAGGTGGCGTCGACCGTGTCGAGGGTCTTCAGCGCCTGCGCCGTGTCGATCGTCGCCAGCCCGTGGATGAACATGTGCCGGAAGGCGATCGCCGCCATCCCGAGGGTGCCGAGGACGCCGCACAGGCCGCCGGCGTTGGCGACGCCGACGCCGCGCTCCTGCACGGCCAGGACCACTCCCGCCGCGGCCAGCGCCAGCACGGCTGCTGCCAACAGCTCCAGCAGGGCGGCCGCTACCCAGGCCGATGAATGGGCGGCAGCCGCCTGCAGCTGCACGGCGTTGTCGGTCGAGTCCGTCGGGCTGACAAGCGTCCCGATGAGCAGCACGACGGGGAACAAGGGAAGTGCGAGGGCGCAGACGATGCGGCGAATTCTCATTTCCGGCTCCTTCGGTGTCGTCTTCCTGCCGGAACGGCGCAGTGCCTGAACCGGACGGGCGGTGATCGAACGAGGCGAGCGTAGGAACGGCACGAGGACGCCGGCATCGGCCGCGATCGTGATCGTGATCCGCCCACCGGGGGATTCCGCGCCTGTTCGCTCCGCCTCCAGGCGGATTCCGGCCGGGAACAGGCGTCGATACCCTCCGACCATGCGCAGACGTCTTCTCGGCCTTCCGGCGGGGGACGTCGCGCTGGCCCTCGCGCTGCTCGCCGCGCGGCTCTTCACCCTGGTCAGCGGACTGCAGCCCGGCTTCGGTCCGATCAGCTACCTCGCCGCGATCGGGATGACCCTGCCGTTTGCGTGGCGCAGCCGCTACCCGCTCGCGGTCGCCGTCGTGGTGTGCGCGGCGAACGTGGCCGAGGTGGCCTTCGGCGGCTACCGCGACTCCGTGGTCGCGCTCGCCGGTTGGCTGATCATCCCCTACTCCCTCGGCGCCTACTCAGCGAGCACCGGCCGGCTGGTCCTGGGGATGACGGTGACCGCGTTCGCCGGCAACTGGCTTCCGCTGCAGCAGGGCCCGGCGACGTTCTGGAACACCGTGGCCATCAACGGGATGCTGGCGGCGTGCCTGCTCGCCGGACTGTGGGTGCGGCAGATGCGCCTGCGGGCGCAGACCCTGGAGCAGCTCGCCGCCCAGCTGGAACGGGAACGCGACGAGCGCGCCCGCGCGGCCGTGGCCGAGGAGCGGGCGCGGATCGCCCGCGAGCTGCACGACGAGGTGGCCCACGCCATGAGCGTCATCGCGGTCCAGGCCGACGCCGCCGAGGGTGCCCTCGCCCACGACCCCGCCCTCGTGGCGTCCCCCCTCATCGCCATCCGGTCGACGGCGCGCGGCGCGCTCGCGGACATGCGCCGGGTGCTGGGCGCCCTGCGCAGCGACCCGACGCCCGACCTGGCCCCGGAGCCCGGTCTCGCGCGGATCGGCGTCCCCTGATCGAGCAGATCCGCGCCACGGCCTGAGCGTCGACGTGCGAACCGAGGGCACGTCCTTCCGCTGCCGTCGTCCGGTGGACCTCGCCGCCTACCGCGTGGTGCAGGAGGGCCTGACGAACGCCGTCAAGCACGCCCGGCCCGCCACGTCGAGGTGGTCCTGCGCTACGGCGAGCGCGATCTCGACGTCGTGGTCTCCGACGACGGGAACGGCGCGGGCCAGGGTGGCGGCAGCGGCTACGGGCTCGCCGGGATCCGGGAACGCGTCGCGGTCCTGGGCGGCCGGCTCGTCGGCGGGACGAGGCGGGAAGGGCTTCGTTCTCCGCGCACGTTCCCCCTCGCATGATCCGCGTTCTGATCGCCGACGACCAGGAGCTGGTCCGGTCGGGGTTCCGGCTGATCCTCGAGCTGGCGGACGGGATCGAGGTCGTCGGCGAGGCCGCGGACGGCCGGCAGGCGGTCCGGCTGGGCAAGGAACTGCGGCCGGACGTGGTCCTGATGGACGTCCGGATGCCGGAGCTGGACGGGATCGAGGCGACCCGGCAGCTGCGGCAGGCGGTTCCGCGACGCCCGGGTGCTCGTCCTGACGACGTTCGACCTCGACGAGTACGTCTACGAGGCGATGCGTGCCGGCGCGAGCGGATTCCTGCTCAAGGACGCCCCGCGCGAGCAGCTCGTCGACCGCCGTGCGCACCGTCGCCCGCGGCGAGGCCCTGCTCGCGCCGGCGATCACTCAGCGGCTTCTCGAGCGCTTCGTCGCGCGGCCCGCCGCGCTCGAGGCGTCGCCCGCCCTCGAGCAGCTGAGCGCCCGCGAGCTGGAGGTGCTCCGGCTTCTGGCCGCGGGCCTGTCGAACGCGGAGATCGCCGCCTAGCTGATCATCGGCGAGGCGACCGTGAAGACGCACGTGGCGCGCGTCCTCCAAAAGCTCTCCCTGCGCGACCGGGTGCAGGCCGTCGTCTTCGCCTACGAGAACGGACTGGTCGCGCCGCACTCCGGCTGAGTGGGGGAGGGTGGAGGACGACGGCGGCGCGCCCACTGGTCGAGGTGGCGGAAGACGTGGCGACGATCCACGGAACCCGGATCGTCGTGGGCACGACGCAGGACGCCTTCTTCTCGCTCCCCGGCTCGCCGACTTCCTGCGGAGCGCCCCCTGGATCGTCAGTGGGCGGGTGAGCGCTCGGTCGAGATGACGATCACGACGCCCGCGACGGCCAGCGCCCCACCGACCAGGACCTGCGCGGTGATCGGCTCCGCCAGCAGCGCCCAGCCGAGCGCCACCGCCACCACCGGGTTGACGTACGCGTACGTCGTCACGAGCTGCAGCGGCGCGTTGGCGAGCAGCCAGAAATAGGCCGTGTACGCGACCATGCTCCCCACCACGACGAGGTACGCCAGCGCCCACCACCCGGGGGCCGACACGGCCCCGAGGTCGACCTTGCCCGCCTCGCCGAGCACCAGCCCCCCGACCACGAGCGCCGCGCCCCCGAACAGCATCTGGTAGGCCGCCGCGGCGAAGGAGTTGGCCGGCGAGACGTGCCGGCGCGAGTAGAGCGAGCCGGTGGCCCAGCACGCCGTCGCGACGAGGATCAGGACGACGCCCTGCCATGCCACCGACCCCGACCCGCCGGGCCGCGCCAGCACGGCGGTGCCGGCGAAGCCCACCAGCGTGCCGACCAGCGACATGGCCCGGGCCCGTTCACCGACGGCCAGCCCGAGGAGGACGATCCAGAGCGGCGTCGTCGACACGAGCAGGGCGGTCAGGCCGCTGGGGACGCTGCGCTCCGCCAGGGCGACCAGGCCGTTGCCGCCGCAGAGCAGCAGGATCCCCACCACGGCCGTCGTTGCGAGCTGGCGCCTGGTCGCGCTGAGCGCCCCCTTCCCGGCCCAGAGCCGGACGCCGACAGCGAGCAGCAGACCCGCCGCGACGAAGCGCACGCCCATGCTCAGCAGCGGGGGCAGGCCGTTGGTGACGACGACGCGGATCGCGAGGTACGTGGAACCCCAGATGAAGTACACGGCCAGCAGGGCGACCACGGTCGTCCGGCCGATGCCGCGGCGTACCGTGGCGCCCTGCGAGGTCGAGACATCGGATGACGTGGTCAGTGGTCCTCCTCCGGGGCAGGAACAACCTACTCGACGGACGTTCGGCCGACCTCCTGCGCGCCGTCCTCGCCCTTCGCCGTCGTGCACCGTACGTTCGTGGTGGCATACGTAGAGCTACGAACGGACCGAGGACAATGAGCGACAGCCGCCTCCGCCCGGGCCGGGGGATCGCCCTGCCGACCCTGCTCTGCTCGCTGATCTGCGGCGGGGCGGTGGCAGTTCTGGCGCTGACGGGGCTGCTGGCCCTGGACGGCGCCGCCGCCGCGCCCGCTCCTGCCGCGACAGTGCTCCCACCGGCGGCCGTCGTCGTCCGGGTCCCGCCGGCGCCCGCGGTGACAGCCGCCCCGACCGCTGCGGAGTGGGCTGCGACGGTGCCGCCCCTCGCTCACTGACGTCGTCCGGCCTGGCGCGCCGGCCATCACGATCGATGTGCCTGAGCGTGTGCACACTCATGGCTGAACCGCATGAGTGTGCACACGCTCGCCCACATGGATCACCGGGGAGCGGGCCCGGCGATCCGCGGGGGTGACGCCGGAACGCCCGGAGTTCCACGCTCGTCCGCAGGCGGTACGTTGGGAAGTGGTCTTGTGGCCCCCTGACCGGTCGGCCACGGCCACCACCGGCGCCCCGGGGCAGGCAGCATGATCCGAGGCGTCGTCCTCAGATCGTGCAGGTGGCGGCGATCCCGCCTCCCCGCTCGCCGAAGGAGAGCCCGTGACCGAGAGCGCGGTCGGAGCACCCCAGCCGCCCCTGGTGCAGCTGCTGACCCCTGAGGGCGAGCGGGTGGAGCATCCGGACTACGCGTTCGACCCCGGCCTCGAGCAGCTGCAAGGCCTTCTACCGCGACCTCGTCCTCGTCCGCCGCGTCGACACCGAGGCGACCGCGCTGCAGCGCCAGGGCGAGCTCGGCCTGTGGGCCAGCCTGCTCGGCCAGGAGGCCGCGCAGATCGGCTCCGGCCGCGCGCTGCGGCCCCAGGACTACGTCTTCCCCACCTACCGCGAGCACGGCGTCGCCTGGTGCCGGGGCGTCGACCCGGTCGACGCTGCTCGGCCTGTTCCGCGGCGTCAACCTCGGCGGCTGGGACCCGAACGAGCACAACTTCCACCTCTACACGATCGTCATCGGCGCCCAGACCCTGCACGCGACCGGCTACGCCATGGGCGTCCAGCGCGACGGGGTGGTCGGCAGCGGCGACGCCGACGCGGGACGCCGCGGTGATCGCCTACTTCGGCGACGGCGCCACCAGCCAGGGCGACGTCAACGAGGCGTTCGTCTTCGCGAGCGTCTACAACGCGCCCGTCGTGTTCTTCTGCCAGAACAACCAGTGGGCGATCTCCGAGCCGATCGAGCGGCAGACCCGGATCCCGCTCTACCAGCGGGCCCGCGGCTTCGGCTTCCCGGGCGTGCGGGTCGACGGCAACGACGTGCTCGCCGTCCACGCCGTGACCAAGGCCGCGCTCGACCGCGGCCCGCGCGGCGAGGGCCGACGCTTCATCGAGGCGTTCACGTACCGGATGGGCGCGCACACGACGTCCGACGACCCGACCCGCTACCGGATCGCCGCCGAGCTCGAGGCGTGGAAGCTGCAAGGACCCGATCGACCGGGTCAAGGCGCTACCTCGCCCGCAGCGGGCTGGCCGACGCAGGCGTTCTTCGACGCAGGTCGAGGCCGAGGCCGACGAGCTGGCCGCACACGTGCGCGAGGGCGTGCCTGACCATGCCCGACCCCGACCCGCTGACGATCTTCGACCACGTCTACGCGGAGCCGCACCCGCTGGTCGAGCGAGGAGCGCGGCGCGGTTCGCCGGCCTACCTGCGCGCGCTTCGAGGACGGAGCCGGCACGGAGGTGCCCGGTGAGCACGCAGACGACCCTCGCCAAGGCCATCAACGCGGGCCTGCGCGCGGCGATGGAGGACGACCCCAAGGTCCTCGTCATGGGCGAGGACATCGGCAAGCTCGGCGGCGTCTTCCGGGTCACCGACGGCCTGCAGAAGGACTTCGGCGAGGACCGCGTCATCGACACCCCGCTGGCCGAGTCCGGCATCATCGGCACGGCGATCGGCCTGGCGCTGCGCGGCTACCGGCCGGTCTGCGAGATCCAGTTCGACGGCTTCGTCTACCCGGCGTTCGACCAGATCGTCAGCCCAGCTGGCCAAGATGCGCGCACCGGTCGCTGGGCACGGTCAAGCTGCCGGTCGTCGTCCGGATCCCGTTCGGCGGCGGCATCGGCGCGGTCGAGCACCACAGCGAGTCGCCCGAGGCGTACTTCGCGCACACCGCCGGCCTGCGGGTGGTCGCCTGCTCCAACCCCGCGGACGCCTACTGGATGATCCAGCAGGCGATCGCCAGCGACGACCCGGTGATCTTCTTCGAGCCCAAGCGCCGCTACTGGGAGAAGGCCGAGGTCGACGTGGCCGCCGGCCGCCCGGCTCGCCGCTGCACGCGGCCCGGGTCGTCCGCGCGGGCGAGCGACGTCACGGTCGCGGCCTACGGCCCGATGGTGCAGGACCGCGCTGGAGGCGGCCGCCGCCGCGGCCGAGGAGGGCACGCAGCATCGAGGTCGTCGACCTGCGCTCGCTGTCGCCGCTGGACCTCGACACCGCTCGTCGCGTCGGTGGAGAAGACCGGCCGGCTGGTCGTCGTGCACGAGGCGCCGGTGTTCCTCGGCCTCGGTGCGGAGATCGCCGCCCGGGTCACCGAGCGCTGCTTCTACTCCCTGGAGGCGCCGGTGCTGCGCGTCGGCGGCTTCGACGCGCCGTACCCGCCGAGCCGGCTCGAGGAGGAGTACCTGCCCGACCTCGACCGGGTGCTCGACGCCGTCGACCGCGTCGCTCGCCTACTGAGCCGACGCCCCGGATGAGACGCAGATGCCGCGACATCCAGCAGTTCCGCCTGCCCGACGCGGCGAGGGCCTGACCGAGGCCGAGATCGTCACCTGGAAGGTCAAGCCCGGCGACACCGTCGCGATCAACGACTCGTCGTCGAGATCGAGACCGCCAAGTCGCTGGTCGAGCTGCCCGTCGCCGTTCGCCGGCGTGGTCACCGAGCTGCTCGTGGCCGAGGGCACCACGGTCGACGTCGGCACGCCGATCATCGCGGTCGACACCGCGCCCGGCGTGGACCGCGCCGGACGCCGGCGGCGAGCCCGCCGGCCGAGCAGCCCGTCGCGCCGTTGCCGACGGCGACCCGCCCCGCGTGAGCAGGCGCCGGAGAGGGCGCCGTCGAGCCGGGCATGATCGGCGGCCCGGCGCCGGGCGGGCGCACGGCCGTGCTCGTCGGCTACGGCCCGCGCACCACCTCGGCCAGCCGCCGCCCCCGCAAGCGCGCCGCGCCCGCGGCCGCACCGCCGGCTCCCCTGCCTCCGCCGCCGATCGAGGAAGTCCGGTCACGCCGACGACCGCCGATCACGGACGCGCCATCGGTCCGCGCCGCCGGCGCCCGCCGTCGAGCGCCCGAGCCCGACGCACCAGCCGCCCGCGCCCACGTGCTGGCCAAGCCGCCGGTCCGCAAGCTCGCCAAGGACCTCGGCGTCGACCTCGCGCAGTGGTCGCCGCGAGCGGCGCCGGGCGGCGTCGTGACCCGCGACGACGTCGAGCTGCGCGCGCGGACCGCGGCCCGGCCGGACGCCGGCGTCCCGGCGCGCCGCGCCGCCCAGGCCTGCCCGGGCTGCCGCGCCGGCGAGCGCGAGACCCGATCCCGATCAAGGGCGTGCGCAAGGCGACCGCGGAGGCGATGGTCGCCTCGCGCCTTCACCGCGCCGCACGTCAGCGAGTTCGTCACCGTCGACGCCACCCGGACCATGGAGCTCGTCGAGCGGCTGCGCGCGACCGCGAGTTCGCCGGCGTGAAGGTCTCGCCGCTGCTCGTCGTCGCGAAGGCGCTGCTCTCGCCGTGCGGCGGAACCCGGAGGTCAACGCCACCTGGGACGAGGCCGGCCGGCGAGATCGTCGTCAAGCACTACGTCAACCTCGGCATCGCGGCCGCCACCCCGCGCGGGCTCGTCGTCCCGAACGTCAAGGACGCCGACCGGATGTCGCTGCGGGAGCTGGCCGACGCGCTCGACGAGCTGACCGCACGGCGCGCGAGGGCCACACGCCGCCCACCGACATGGCCGGCGGCACGATCACGATCACGAACGTCGGCGTGTTCGGCATCGACCCGGGACGCCGATCCTGAACCCGGCGAGGCCGCGATCCTCGCGCTCGGCGCAGGTCCGCGGGCAGCCGTGGGTGCACAAGGGCAAGGTCAGGCCGCGCTGGGTGACCCAACTCGCGCTGAGCTTCGACCACCGCATCGTGGACGGCGACCTCGGCAGCCGCTTCCTCGCGGATGTCGCAGCCGTGCTGGAGGATCCGTCGAAGGCCCTCGTCTGGGGGTGAGCCCGGCGCAGCGCACTCCTCGTGCCGGTACGCGATCAGGGGCGCCCGGCAGCACCCGACGGGCGAGCGCCTCGGGGTGATGCCGCTCGAGTCGAGGACGGCGTCGGCGACGTCGGCCGCGTCGAGCTGCTCCTGCCGGCGCCAGGCCCCGGCGGCGACGCCGTCCAGCACCGCGTCGGGCCGGCCGATGAGGTCGTCCCCCGCGAGGCGGACACCCTCACCTCGCCCTCGCGCCCGGATGCGCCGAGTCAGATCCTCCCGGCCAGCCCAGAGCCGGTGCACCGTCATCGCTGTCGCCCGTAGCGCGTCGCGGTACAGCTGCACGTCCTCCCGGGTGTCGACCGCCCCGCAGAGAACGAGGTGGGTGGCGCCGGCCGCGCCGAAGCAGTCCCACGCGGCAGCGACGTTGGCCGAGGCCAGCCGATGGCACGTCTCGGTTGCTCCCCGCGACGAACGACAACTGCCTCAGGTCGAGGAACGCCGCGCTACGCCCGGCACGGAGCAGGGCGGTGAAGGCGTGCCACCCGACCGTCGACGTGCCCACTCCGGTGGTGCCGCACAGCCAGAGAACGGTGCCCGGGACTGCGCTGCGTCGGCCGATCGCAACCGTGCCCCGGTGGAGCTCAGGGGCGACATGGGCGGAGGCGGCGCCGGGCACGTCGGCGGGCAATCGCGGGCAGTCGACGGGCAGGTCGACACCATGCGGACCGCGGCCGCGACCTGGCTCGGGTCGAGCCCATCGGTGACCACGGTGGGCCCGAGCGGGCCGGCGCGTCCAGCTCCTGGTCGGCCCGGCGGACGGCGTCCCAGGACTCGCCGCCACCTCGCTGGTCGAGGCGCCGGCGCAACTCCTGCTCGCCGACGACCAGGCGGCAGAAGGTCACCTCCGCACCCACCAGCTGCTCGCTCGTCCATCCCGCCAGAGCCGGGTCCAGCACCCCGGACACGACGAGCGTCCGGATCCCGGCCGCCGCGTAGTTCGGCAGCAACGCACCGAGCACGCTGCCTTTCAGCCGGTGCCGGTCGGGGTCGTCCTCGCCGGCCGGGTAGCACATGCCCAGCTGGTCGATGTCGACGTAGCCACAGCGGGAGCCCCTTGCCGTCAGGTCCTCGTACAGCTGCCAGGCCACGGTCGACTTGCCCACCCCCGGTGGCCCGTACAGCCACACGACCCGCATCGCGCCATCTTCCCGCGACGGCCGAGGGGCCTAACTCCTCCGCCGGTGACGTCAGCGCCCCTCGGACGCCTCGCAGGAGCGGCTGCGCCGACGCGCGGGAGCGACGCTCCGACACGTGGACGAGCACCGAGCACCACATCCGATAGGGGCGCCAGCTCTCACCGATGGACTCCAGCTCCCGAGACGTGGCCGGCCGGCCCAGCCCGTACAGCCGCCCGACCCCGGCCATCGTGATCTCGTCCGGCGGCAGCGCGTCGACCAGGCCCGGCGCCGCGCAGCACGATCGCGCTCGAGAAGAAGGGCCCGATCCCGGGAGCCGCCGGAGTTCGCCGTCGCCTCCTCGACGGGCAGCTCGCGCAGGCGGGCCCGGTCCAGGAGGCCCTCCAGCGCCGCGCGCGCGATCGCGTGCAGCCGCCGATCTTCTCGGCCGGCAACCCGGGCACCGAGGACACGGCGAGGAGCTGATGCGGGGTGGGAAGGCGCTGAGGCGAGCCGTCCAGGGACAGCGATCGCCGTGCTCCTCCGCCATCCGCTGCCGGATCCGCGGCCCTGGGCGGCGCTGATCCGATGAGCGAGGACGAAGTGGCACGCAGCCTCGTACGGGGAGTGGAAGAGCACCGGGCGCAGGTAGCCGATGTTCCTCCTGCAGGCCGGCGACGATGTGGTCGCGCCGCCCGACGTCCGTACCCGCCGCCGTCGGCGTCCAGGGACAGGACCGAGAGCGCCTGACGCCAGCCGGCGTCCAGGCCGACCTAACCGACCCGTCGACGCTCCCGACGATCGGCGCCCGCGGGGTCCTGCCGCAGCCGGACGGCGACAGCGCCCTGCCAGCCCTCCACCGGGAAGGCCATCACGATCTCGCCGGGGTCGTGCGCGGAGGTGACCCACCCCCCGAAGTACGTGTTCTGGGTCGCGAGGTCGAAGGGCCCGTCCGGAACGAAGCGTCGTTCCACCGAGGCCTCGTTGCCCGTGCTCTGCGCGATCATGATTGCGACGTCCTTCCAAGAGGGCGATCCAGCCGAGTCGATCGCCATCGTCCTGCGCATTACCAGACACCTCGTGTCATGATTCTTCGCCTAACCTCTCCGCATGCGCGCCGACCGCTTGCTTCTACTGGTGCTGCTGCTCCAGGCGCACGGTCGCCTCTCGGCCCCGGTGCTCGCCCGGCGCCTCGAGGTCTCCGTGCGCACGGTGCTGCGCGACGTGGAGGCCTTGAGTGCGGCCGGGGTCCCCGTCTACACGTCGCGGGGGCGACAGGGAGGTGTGGTCCTCGTCGAGGGGTATCGCATCGGCGCGGAACACCTGACCCCGGGCGAGGCGACCAGCCTCGCCGCGGGAAGCCGGAACTCGTGGCGGACCTGGGGCTGGGGGACGCGCTCGACCTGGCGATGGAGAAGATCGTGGGCGCCGGTGCGGCGGGCCGGTGCGGGCCGGCGTCGAGCACGGCCGCGGGCGGATCCTCGTGGACGCCCAGCAGTGGATGCGCACCGGCCGACCCCGTCCCGTCTGCTTCCCGGTGGTCCACGACGGCGTCAGCCGGGCCCGGCGGCTGCTCCTGGACTACGTGGACAGCGAGGACCGCCGAAGCGCCAGGTGGCCTTGTCGACCCGGTCGGGCTCGTGGCGAAAGCCGGGATCTGGTACCTCGTGGCCGTCCCGCGGCCCGGCCATGACACCGGTGGAGCCCGACGGAGGGCCCGGTGGCCCTCGGAGGTCGCCTGTTCCGGGTGGCCCGGGTCCGGGCCTGCGAGGTGACGGGGGCGCCACGGCCGACGTCCCGCGCAGGACTCGCCGACCTGGAGGAGGCCTGGACGGCGCTGCGCGCGCAGGCCGAGGAGCGCCGGTCCGCGACCTGCCGGCGACGGTCCGCGGTTTCGCCCCGGCGGCGCTGCCGATGGTGCGACGCCTGCTGGCTGGCCGGGTGGTCGAGGGCGGCGCGCCGTCCCCGCTTCCCGAGGGCTTCGGCGACGCCGGCCGAGCTGCGGGTGGGCTTCGGGGGCACCCGGCACGCCGTCGGCCGAGGTGCTCCGGCCCGGCACGACACCGTGGAGGGCCGCGAGTCGCCCCCGGCGACCTCAGGGTGGCGCTCCGCGAGCGCCGCCCAGGAGCTGGTGGACCTGTACGACGCGGCGTCGTCCACGTGAATATGGGCGACACCCCCGAGCCGCCGGAGCCGCGCCGTGACCCTTCAGCAGACCTCCGAGCAGACGCCGCAGCAGCAGGACTTCCGCTCGTCGACATCTCCCGGTCCCGCGACCCCGCCCAGCGGGAGGAGTTCCTCGCCCGGCTGCCGGCACGCCGCGCACGACATCGGCTTCTTCTACGTGGTCGGGCACGGCGTCCCGCAGGAGGTCACGGACGCCGTGCTGGAGCAGGCCCGGGCTGTTCTTCGCGTTGCCGCTCGAGGACAGGCTCGCGATCGAGAACGTCAACTCCCTGCACCTCCGCGGCTACAGCCGCGTGGGCACCGAGCGCACGGCGGGGGCCGCCGACCAGCGCGACCAGCTGGACGTCGGGACCGAGCGCCCGCCCCTCGCCGAGGTGCCGCCCGGCAAGCCCTACCTGGGGCTGATCGGCCCGAACCAGTGGCCACCCGCGGCCCCGGGCCTGCAGCCCGCCATACTCCTGGCTCGCGGAGGCCGACCGCGTCTCCCGCGAGGTGCTCCGTGCCCTCGCCGTCGCGCTCGGCCAGTCCGAGACGTACTTCGACCAGTGGTTCGACGACGAGGCGCACACCCACCTCCAAGGTCGCGCACTATCCCGGCCGCGAGCAGGTGGAGTCGGACCAGGGCGTCGGCGCGCACAAGGACTACGGCTGGCTCGCCCTCCTGCTGCAGGACGACCTCGGCGGCCTGCAGGTCGAGGCCACGGACGGGTCCTGGATCGACGCGGTCCCGGCGCCCGGGGCCTTCGTGTTCAACATCGGCGAGATGCTCGAGGTCGCCACCCAGGGCTACCTGCGCGCCACCCGGCACCGGGTGGTGAGCCCGCCCGCGCGGCGCGACCGGTACAGCATCCCGGTGTTCCTCGGGCCGCGCCTGGACGCCGTCGTGCAGCCGCTGCAGCTCCCGCCGGAGCTGGCCGCTGAGGCGGGCGGCGTGGAGCAGGATCCGCAGAACCCGATCCTTGCCAGTACGGCTCCAACCAGCTGAGGGGCTGGTTGCGTAGCCACCCCCGCGTCGCCGAGCGGTGGTGGCCGGACGGCCGTCCGGCCACCACCGGAGCCTGACGGAGCCTGGATCGCCTACTCCAGGCCAGAAGCCCTTCGTCCCGGCGGGGATGCGACGCAGCCCGGCCGACCCGAAGTCGACGACGAGGTAGTCGGGGGTCACCTCGGTGACCCGGCCCATTCCCCAGCTGTCGAGGGTCATGCGGTCACCGACCGCGAAGCCGTCGGTCGAGGGCGGCTCGTACTCCTCCCGGGTGAAGGGGCTGGTGGCGAGGCTGCGGGCGGGATGGCGCGGAAGGCGGGGCACAGGGTCAAGTGTGAGGCATGCGGCGCGATCTCCGCCCGACCTGCGTCGATTCACACCCGTGATAGGCAAGGCGCGTGACGACGTCCCTGCCCCTGCGCCCCTCGGCCGCCCCCGAGATCACGTCATGGAACCGGCTGCCGATGCATTCCGTGCCGCGCCGCAGGGCGATCTGGGTGGACCTGGTGGAGCTCGACGGCAGCTGGCGGTTCGAGCTGTTCGGAACCCCCGAGGAAGCCCTGGCGGCGACCCCGCCTGCGAGCGAGATCGCCGTCCCCGGCGCGTGGACGCTGGAGGCGTTCGACGACGTCCACGTCGTGGGCGACCTGCCCCACTACACCAACATCCAGATGCCCTTCGCCGGCCGGCCGCCCCACCCGCCGGCCGACCGCAACCCGACGGGGGTCTACGAGCGCGAGATCGAGGTGCCGGCGTCCTGGAGCGGCCGGCGGATCGTGCTGCACGTGGGCGCCGCCGAGAGCGTCCTCCTCGTGCACCTCGACGGCGCCGAGGTCGGCGTCGGCAAGGACTCCCACCTGGCGAGCGAGTTCGACGTCACGCCCTACCTCACGCCCGACAGCACGAGCACGCTGCGGCTCGTCGTCGTCAAGTGGTCCGACGCGAGCTACATCGAGGACCAGGACGAGTGGTGGCACGGCGGGATCACCCGCTCGGTCTTCCTGTACGCGACCGCGCCCGTGCACCTCGCGCACGTCCACGTGGTGGCCGACGTGGCGGTTCCGGGAGCGGCCGCGGACGCCGGCCCCGTTGCGCCCCTCTCCTCGAAGGCGCGACGGCGAGCGGGCGGCTGCAGGTCGACGTCCACGTGGGTGCGCCCGGCACCGAGGTCCGGACGGCTGGACCGTCCGGCTGCGGCTGAGCGGCCCCGGCGCCCCTTCCGCCGGAGGGGACGCGGCGCTGGACCAGGCGGCGGCCGGATCCGTACCGGCCTCGGCCGCGGTCGACACCCCTGAGGCCAGGGCGGCAGGAGAGTATCCGGGGCTCACTGCGGTGGCGGCCGGGCGCATCCAGTACCTGCGCGCCGCCGGCGCCGAGCTCACGCCGGACGAGGTGGAGCTGGGGAGGGCGATCGAGCAGTACCGGCGTCCGCTGGGCATGGGCCGGCTCGGCTGGAGCTCGACGTCCCCCACGTCCGGCCCTGGACCGCCGAGCTCCCGCACCTGTACGACCTCGAGGTCACGCTGCACGGCCCGGACGGGGCGGCGGTCGAGCGGGCGACGTACCGGGTCGGGTTCCGCCGGGTCGAGGTCGTGGGCAACGACCTGCTGGTCAACGGCGTCCGTGTGATGGTGCGCGGGGTCAACCGTCACGACTTCGACCCTGTGCGCGGACGCACGATGAGCCCGCAGCGGTTCCGGGACGACCTGGCGGTGATGAAGCAGTTCGGGTTCAACGCCGTCCGGACGTCGCACTACCCGAACGACCCGGCCCTGCTCGACGCCGCGGACGAGCTCGGCCTGTTCGTCATCGACGAGGCCGACATCGAGTGCCACGCGTACGCCCACCATGTCGCGGACATGCCCGAGTACACCGCCGCCTTCGTGGACCGGGTGGCGCGGATGGTCCGCCGCGATGTCAACCATCCCAGCGTGATCCTCTGGTCGCTCGGCAACGAGAGCGGCTACGGGGCCAACCACGACGCCGCCGCCGGCTGGGTGCGCCGGGAGGACCCGACCCGGCCGCTGCATTACGAGGGCGCGATCATGTTCGACTGGACCGGCCGGAAGACGGCGAGCGACATCGTCTGTCCGATGTACGCGACCATCGAGTCCCTCGTCGCGCACGCGACGAAACGGCACCCAACGGCACCCGGTGATCCTCTGCGAGTACTCGCACGCGATGGGGAACAGCAACGGGAATCTCGCCGACTACTGGCAGGCGTTCGAGTCGACGCCCGGGCTGCAGGGCGGGTTCATCTGGGAGTTCTGGGACCACGGCATTCTCCAGCGGCTGCCGGACGGCGACGCTCCGGGCCTTCCCGTCGGGAAGGCGGGCCGCTGCGGGAACTGCCGGAGATGCCGGGGAACGGGATGCCCCCGAAGGGGTACCGCTGGGCGTACGGCGGCGATTTCGGCGACGAGCCGAACGACGGCAACTTCGTCGCGGACGGCATGGTGTTCCCCGACCGCTCGCCGAAGCCCGCCATGCACGAGCACCGCGCGCTCGCCTCACCCGTGCGGATCCTGGCCGGCGACGACCCGGCCGGCGCGCCCCGCTCCGTCGTCCTGGAGAACCGCCAGGACGTCCGCGACCTGTCCTGGCTCCGTGCGGAGTGGTTCGTCCTCTCCGACGGTCCTGATCGCCCCGGGGTCGCCGAGAGCGTGCCCTGCGAGCTGCCCGACCTGCCGGCGGGCGGTACCGCGCGGCTCGAGGTTCCGGCCTGGCTGCTCGCGCGGGTCGCGGGCGAGGCCGACCCGGACGCGGAGGCGTGGCTGTCACTGCGCGTCTACGCCGCAGAGGCGACGCCACGTGCACCTGAAGGGGCCCTGGTGGCAGAACAGCAGGTGCCTGTGCACGTGGAGCGCCGCGAGCTGCCGGCGCGTGCGGGGGCCGCGCGCAGTCGTGAGAGGCGGCCGCTCGTGGACGCCGACGGCCTGCTCGTGCACACCGCACTCGCGGCGCCGCCGCGGCTCTCCCTGTGGCGTGCTCCCACCGACAACGACCGGATCGGCGGCATGGGGGAGCGCTGGGCGCAGTTCGGGCTCGACCGGCTGGAGCGGCGGCTCGTGGCTGTGGAGGAGCAGGACGGCGCGACGGTGGTGACCGCGGACGCCGTCACGGGCGGCGCCCACACGGTCCGGCACACGCAGACCCTGACGCCGCTCGACGGCGGTGGCGTGCTCGTCGAGGAGGTCGCCGTCGTCCCCGACGGGCTCGAGGACCTGCCCCGGGTCGGCTCCGTGTTCGAGGTGTCCGGGGACGTGCCGGCGTCCTGGGTGCGCTGGTTCGGTGGCGGGCCGTTCGAGTGCTACCCGGACCGGCAGGCTGCGGCCGTCGTCGGCCTGCACGCGAGCCCTCTCGAGGACTTGTTCACGCCCTACATCCTGCCCCAGGAGAGTGGTGGACGGTCCGGGGTGCGCTCGTTCGCGCTCGGGGACGGGGACTTCCTGCCCCCGAGCGAGGACTCCGCCCCGGGTGGACGGATGTGGCGCTGGCAGCCCTCCCTGCGGGTGCACCTCGACGAGCCGCGACAGGTCAGCATCACGCGGTACAGGGCGCATGACCTCGCGACGGCTACGCACTCGGACCAGCTCGTCCCGCGCCCCGAGGTCGTCGTCCACGTCGACGCGGCCCACCGCGGCCTCGGGACCGCCTCCTGCGGGCCGGACACGCTCCCGCCCTACCTGCTGGGCGCGGGCGAGTACCGCTGGTCGTACGTGCTCAACTGACCCACCCCAAAACGACGATCAAGGAAAGTTGGGGATCACGGCGAACCATGATCCCCAACTTTTCCTTGATCGTTGCTACTCAGGAGGGTCAGCGGTTGCCCGCGACGGGCTCCTCCTCGGGGGCGCGGGCGACATGGCGACCATGGGCGGGGTGATCGCCGTTCGCTACCTCGGCGACGTGGTGGCCGTCAGCGACCTCGGCGACGTGGTGGCCGTCAGTGACCTCCGCGGGGTGGCCGTTGGCAGCCACGATCTTGTGCCGGCCGTGCTCCACTTCGCCCTCCAACGGGGTGTCGGTGGATCCGGCGCCCGGGATCATCGCGGCAGCTCCGCCGGCGTCCACGGCCCCGTCAGGGACCTCGGACGGGTGGCGGCCGCCTCTGCGGCCTGGGTCTGCTGCGCTTGCAGACCGGACTGCGTGCGCAGCTTCTCCTCCGGCAGGAACCACACGATGGCGAACGCGACGGCGATGACGGCCGCGCCGAGCAGGAACACCACGGAGATCGACTCGGAGAAACCGACCAGGAACGGCCGGGCCAGCCTCGGGTCGAGGTGGTTGATGAACGAGGAGTCGTTCAGCGCCTGGCTCGGCCCGCCCGCGCCGCTACCCCCGGTCAGCATGTCCAGCACCGGCTTGTTCGCCGGGTTGGCCCGGACCGCGGGGTCCGTGACCGCGGATTGGAACTCGGGCGTCGCCGCGGCGCTGCGGAACGCGCTGGCGATCTTGTCGGGCAGGCCGTTGAAGAGCACCGACAGGAAGATCGCGGTACCCAGCGTGCCGCCCATCTGCCGGAAGAACGTCGCCGAGCTCGTGGCGACACCCATGTCCTGCGGCGGGACCGCGTTCTGGATCGCCAGCCGAGCGTCTGCATGTTGAAGCCGAGCCCGAGGCCGAAGAGGAACGCGTAGGCGTCCACGACCGCGATGGAGGTGTCGACGGTGATCGTGTGCAGGAGCAGCATCGCGACGAAGAGCAGGACGAGGCCCACCCGCGGGAACCAGATGTACCGGCCCGTGCGGGCGATGAACTGGCTCGAGGAGATCGTCCCGCTCATGATGCCGAGAACCATCGGCAGCAACAGCAGGCCGGCCTGGGTCGGCGTGTAGCCCTTGACGATCTGCATGTAGAGCGGCAGGGCCGCCAGCGCGCCGAACATCCCCATGCCGACGACGAGGTTCAACATCGAGCCCACGCTGAAGGTGCGGCCGCGGAACAGGCGCAGCGGCAGCAGGGCGTCGTCCCCGATCCGGCGCTCGGCGAGGATGAAGAGCACGATGCCGACGACGCCGATGACGTAGGAGGTCAGCGCCTTCCCGCTGGACCAGCCCCACTCGCGGCCCTGCTCGGCCACGATCAGCAGCGGCACCAGCGCGACGACGAGCCAGCGGCGCCCCAGTAGTCGATCCGGTGCTCGCGGCGGGTGTGCGGGATGTGCAGCGTGCGGGCGACGAGGATGAGCGACGCGACGCCGATCGGCACGTTGACGAGGAAGACCCAGCGCCAGCCCGACACGCCCAGGATGGTGGCCTGCCCGGCGAGGAATCCGCCGACCACGGGACCCAGCACGCTGGAAGTGCCGAAGACGGCCAGGAAGTAGCCCTGGTACCGGGCCCGCTCCCGCGGCGGCACGAGGTCGGCGATGATCGCGAGCGCGAGCGAGAAGAGGCCGCCGGCGCCGATGCCCTGGAAGGCGCGGAACGCGGCGAGCTGGTACATCGACTGCGCGAGGCCGGACAGGGCCGACCCCAGGACGAAGATCGAGATCGCGGCGATGAAGTACGGACGCCGTCCGTAGAGGTCGCTCAGCTTGCCGTAGAGCGGTGTCGAGATGGTCGAGGTGATGAGGTACGCCGTCGTCGCCCACGCCTGGATCGACAGCCCGTTGAGGTCGTCGGCGATGGTGCGGATGGCAGTCGCAACGATCGTCTGGTCGAGAGCGGCCAGGAACATGCCGGACATGAGGCCGGTGAGGATGACGACGATCTGGCGGTGCGTGAAGCCCCCGGAGGAGTCCGGGGCAAGAGCCGCGGGCACGGGACGGCCGGCGGGTACTGCTGTACTCATGCGTTCTCCTGGTCGGGGCTGCGCGGGTCTGGCAGGGGAGTGGTGCCGGGTGGGGCCGCTCCGCGCGGCGGTAGGTCGACGATCGGCCGGCCGAGGTGCGGCCGGAAGGCGTCGAGGTCGTCGTTGAGACGCGCCAGCAGCGTGACGAGCGTCGCGATGTCAGCGGGGTCCCAGGAGCCGAGTGCCGAGACGATGGCCTCCTGCCGCCGGGCGCCGAGCTCGTGAGCGACGCAGGTGCCCGCCTCGCTGGCGGCGAGCTGCACGGCGCGGCCGTCCTGGGGGTCGGGCCGGCGCTCCACGTAACCGGCGCGGGCCAGTTGCCCCACGTACCGGCTGACCGTCGAGGGATCGAGCATCGACATCTCGGCCAGCTCCCCCTGCCGGCGCGGACCGCGCCAGTGAGGGTGAGCAGGAGCGGGAACGCTGCCGGATCGAGCCCCTCGGGGACCATGCTCGCCATGCTCGCCTTCATCGCGTGGAGCAGCCGGGCGTGCCGGGTCAGCTCCTGCGTGAGTGCGGTTGCCAGAGCCGGGTCGAGACCCGGTGCGGCGTCGTGGTCGGCGGACACGCGGCTCCCTCCTCCATCGGTCCTTGTGTGCGGCGTGCAACTAGATGTGTGCCACAACTGGTTGGACGCCGCAACTTATTTCCCCTCTCGCCGCGTAAACTCGTGCGTATGCGGGTGAACGTCCTCCAGGTGGGCTACGGCGACACCGAACCGATGCCCGAGCGGGTCGAGCGGGTGGCCGCCCTGGTCCGTGACCAGCGAGGAGCCGACCTCGTGGTGCTCCCGGAGCTGTGGGCGCACGGGGGGTTCGACTACCGGAACTGGGCCGACCGCGCGGAGCCCGTCGACGGGCCGGTGATGGACGTCATGGCGAAGGCCGCGCGGGACGCCGGTGTCGTCCTGCACGCGGGCAGCATCGTCGAGCGGCCCGCAGGTCAGGACCGCGGCCCGCAGGGTCGCGGCCTCTGGAACACCTCCGTGCTGTTCGGGCCGGCCGGCGACCGGCTCGCCACCTATCGCAAGATCCACCGGTTCGGGTTCGGCGCCGGCGAGCCCCTTCTGCTGGAGGCGGGCGAGCAGATCGTGGCGCCCACCCTTCGGCTCGGCGGAGCCGACGTGATCACCGGTCTCGCGACCTGTTACGACCTGCGCTTCCCGGAGATGTTCCGCCGTCTGATCGACGTCGGGGCCCGCCTGGTCCTGGTGCCGGCCGCGTGGCCGATCGCCCGGGTCGAGGCCTGGTCGCTGCTCGGCCGTGCTCGCGCCATCGAGGACCAGATCGTCCTCGTCCAGTGCAACACCGCCGGCACCCACGCGGGCGTCACCATGGGCGGCCGGAGCCAGGTGGTCGACGCGACGGGCGTCGTGGTCGCGCAGGCGGGCGAGGGCGAAGAGGTCCTGACCGTGGACGTCGACCTGGCCGCCGTGGACGACTGGCGGGAGCGCTTCCCCGTGCTGGCCGACCGCCGGCTCTGACTGTTCCGCCGCCGCCGCCGTACCGCCACCGCACCGCCCCGGCGGCGCCGCACTCCCCGACCGTCCCTACGCTCGACCGGTGCAGCTCGCCCGACCCTCACGCCATGACGACGGCGCAGCGGGCAGGCAGCCGCGGGGTGTCCTGGGCGCCGTCGTCGTGATCCTCGTCGTGCTCGCCGTAGCGGCGGCCGTCGGCGCGGCGGTGACCGGCGCCGCGACCGTGCCGGTGATCGCGGACCCGGGCGCCCCCGTTCGATGGGGCCTCCCGCTCGCCGCCGCGGTCGACGACCTCGCCGCGGCGGTCACGGTCGGCGTGCTCGTCCTCGCCGGCACCGTCCTGCCGGCCGCGCCGGCGGCACCGGCGGCACCGACCGCGCCGGCGGCACCGGCGGCACCGGCCGCCCGGACCGGCACCCGAGGGCGCCGCGCCTATTGGCCCGCGCTCCGGCTGGTCTGCGCCGGGAGCGCTCTCTGGGCGGTCGCGGCCCTCGCCCGGCTCGTCCTCGGTTATGCCTCCGCGACAGGCCAGACCCTCGGGCAGCCCGACTTCGGTACGCAGCTCGTCTCCTACGTCACCCAGGTCGAGGCGGGCCGTTGGGCCGCGGCGGCCGTCGTCCTGGCCGCCCTCACCGCCACCGTGGCCGCCGGTGCGGCGCGGCTGTCGACGGCCCGCCTGCTCCTCGTCCCCGCGGTGGCGGCCCTGGCGGCCGAAGTGATGTCCGCCCACGCGGGCGACGGCGCCCTCTCCGGTGCCGGCCCGGCCGGCCCGACCGCAGCCGCCGTGATCGGGCTCCATGTCGCCGGTGTCGCGCTCTGGATCGGGCCCCTCGCCGGCCTGCTCGTGCTCGGGCCCGGCCTCGGCGGGGCCCTGGCGCCGGCCACCGCCGGATACGCCCGTTCCGCGGGCTGGACCTCGGGCCTGGTCGCCGTCAGCGGGGGCCTCGCCGCGTGGCAGCAACTCGGTGGCGTGACGGGCTTCCGCACCGGGTACGGCGCGCTCGTCGCGGTGAAGATCGTCGTCCTGGTGCTGCTGGTCGTGCTGGCGGCGCGGCACCGTCGCCGGGTGCTTCCCGCTGTCGCCGCCGGGGACTCCGGCGCCCTCGCCGGGGCCGCTGCCGTGGAGCTCGTCGTGGCGGCGCTGGCCATCGGCATCTCGGGCGCGCTCGCGGCGACCGATCCGCCGGCGGCGGTGCTCGCCATCGCCCTGACGTAAGGGCGTTCCCGGTGAAGATCACGATGAAGCCGATAGGCGCATTCCCCGCGTATCGGCTTCATCATGATCTTCACCGTCGTGCTCATCGTGGACGCGGACATGACCGAGGAGGACATGATCGAGGCGGGGGCATGATTGAGGCCCGGACATATGACCGAGGCCCGGACGTGATCCTCTGCGCAGGTGCCCGGCCCAGGGGGTGATCGCGACCGCATGATCGGTGGGACGAGCGAGGCCGCCTCGCGTCTGTCGGCGGTCGCTGATAGCACTGAACGGTGACCTCGAGCCCGGACCGCCAGGTTTCCTCGCCCACTCCCTTCGCCGACCTCGACGCCTACGTCGCGCTCCCGCGCGTGTCCGGCCTGCTGCTGTCGCCCGCTGGCGACCGCCTGGTGACCACCGTGGCGACGCTCGGGCCCGACCGCACCGCGTACGTCTCCGCTCTGTGGGAGGTGGACCCCGCGGGTACGCGGCCCGCCCGCCGGCTGACGCGCAGTGCCAAGGGTGAGACGGCGGTCGCGTTCCTGCCTGACGGCGGCCTGCTGTTCACGTCCGCTCGTCCCGATCCGCAGGCGAAGGAGGACGAGGAGCCGCCCGCCGCCCTCTGGCTCCTGCCTGCCGGTGGCGGAGAGGCGCGCGTGGTCGCCGTCCGGCCCCGTGGGGTTCAGGGGGCCGTGGCGGCGCGGGACGACGGCACAGTGGTGCTGACGTCGGCGACCCTGCCGGGCTCGACGGGCGGCGACGACGACGAGCGCCGCCGCAAGGCCCGCAAGGAGGCCAAAGTCGCGGCGATCCTGCACGACAGCTATCCGATCCGGTACTGGGACCACGACCTCGGCCCCGACGAGCCGCGGCTGCTCACGGGCCGGGTGCCGGCCGAGCCCGCCGCCGGCACCGACGACCCGGACGGCCTGGGGCGGATCGCGCTACGCGACCTCACCCCAGTGCCGGGACGCGCTCTCGACGAGGCGCAGCTCGACGTGAGCCCTGACGGTTCCACCGTCGCCACCACGTGGAGCACGGCGGAACAAGGGGGTCGCCGCGTCACGCTGGTGTCGATCGACACCCGTACGGGAGAGCGCCGAGTGCTCCTCGACGACGTGGAGGAGGAGTACGGGGCCCCAGCCTTCTCCCCGGATGGTCGCCGGCTGGCCGTCGTCGTCGAGCGCCGGTCGACGCCGACGGCTGCGCCGCGCGTACACCTGGCCGTCCTCGACCTGGCCACGGCGGAACGCACCGACCTCGCCCTCGACTGGGACCGGTGGCCGCACGGCGCCCGCTGGACCGCCGACGGATCGGCCCTCGTGTTCGCCGCGGACGAGCAGGGCCGCTCACCGGTGTTCGCCTCGACCTCGGGGGGACGGGTCAGCCGGCGGCT
Organism: uncultured Actinomycetota bacterium; assembly: GCA_963786765.1. GTDB lineage: Bacteria > Actinomycetota > Actinomycetes > Actinomycetales > Kineosporiaceae > DATKNA01. Next base: position 168,781 of record CAWBAJ010000013.1, read on the forward strand.
GACCGGCGACCACGGCTCCTACACGGACCTGGAGGTGTCGCCCGGACGGCCGTTACGTGTACGCCCTGCGCTCCGCCGTCGACGCCCCGCCGGCGCCGGTGCGGCTCGACGCCGCGACGGCCGACCAGCAGCCGCACGCCGCTGCCGTACCGGCGCGGGACTTCGACCTGCCGGGCAGCGCTCACCGAGGTCGAGGCGACGGCCGAGCGACGGCACGCCGCTGCGGGCCTGGCTGGCGCTGCCGGCCGGGGCATCGGCCGAGCGAGCCGGCGCCGCTGCTGCTGTGGATCCACGGGGCCCGCTGCACTCCTGGAACGCCTGGTCGTGGCGGTGGAACCCGTGGTCATGGCGGCCCGCGGGCTACGCCGTGCTGCTGCCCGACCCGGCGCTGTCGACCGGCTACGGGCAGGACTTCATCCAGCGCGGCTGGGGTCGCTGGGGCGAGGCCCCGTACACCGACCTGATGGCCGCTCACCGACGCCGCCGGGCCCGCGGACATCGACGAGACCCGGACCGCCGCGATGGGCGGCTCGTTCGGCGGCTACATGGCCAACTGGGTCGCCGGCCACACCGACCGGTTCCGGGCATCGTCACCCACGCCAGCCTGTGGGCGCTCGACCAGTTCGGGCCGACGACCGACGCGCACGAGTACTGGCGCCGCGAGATGACGCCGCGAGATGGCCGGCGGCCAGACAGCCCGCACCGGTACGTCGACGCAGATCCGCACGCCCGATGCTGGTGATCCACGGCGACAAGGACTACCGGGTGCCGATCGGTGAGGCGCTGCGGCTGTGGGCCGAGCTCGCCGAGCGGTCACGGCGAGGACGGCGCGATGCCGCACAAGTTCCTCTACTTCCCCGACGAGAACCACTGGGTGCTCAAGCCGCAGCACGCCAAGGTCTGGTACCAGACCGTCTCGCGTTCCTCGACCACCACGTGCTCGGCAAGGAGTGGCAGGTGCCCGACCTGCTGCACTGACGCGCTGGTCGGCGACGCCGACCAGCAGAGGCGGCACTCCGACCTGCGTAACTCCGGCCACGGCGGGCCGACACGCCGAGGAGCACGGCGTGGCGTCCGAACATGGCCGGAGTTAGGGCCGCGGGCCAGGCATCGGTCACCAGTCCGCCGGCGCCCCGTCAGGAGCGGATCCGGAGCCGGGCCGGAGCGGGTCAGAAGGCGGCCTCGTCGAGGTCCATCAGCGTCGTTGTCCGTCGCCTCGGCGATCGCCCGCTCGGCCGACAGCCTGGGCAGGACCTGCCGGGCGAAGAACCGGGCGGCCGCGACCTTGCCCTGGTAGAACGCCCGTCGCGTTCGCCGGACGCCCCGGGCGAGCGCGCGCGAGGCGACCTCGGCCTGGCGCAGCAGCAGCCAGCCGACCACGCAGGTCGCCGTGCGGCGAGCAGCAGCCGCGTGGTGTTCTGCCCGACCTTGTAGACGTTGCGGACGTCGCCGCCCTGCGCGGGTCCGAGGCATCAGCGCGCCGACCATGACGCCGACGATGCCCTGCACGTCCTCGAGGGCCTGCCCGAGCAGCTCGCGCTCGCGCGGCGAGCCGGCCGTCGCCGGAGCCGCCCTTGGCGAACTCCTGCGATCTGGGTCGGCGACGTGGCCGAGGGCCAGGCCCTTGTCGCGGACGATCTTGCGGAAGAAGAAGTCCAGGCCCTGGATCGCCGTCGTGCCCTCGTAGAGGGTGTCGATCTTGGCGTCCCGGACGTACTGCTCGAGCGGGTAGTCCTGCAGGAAGCCGGAGCCGCCGAGGGTCTGCAGGACTCCGTGCCGAGCAGCACCCACGAGCGCTCGGAGCCGCACGCCCTTGACCAGCGGCAGCAGCAGGTCGTTGACCCGCTCGGCGAGTTCGCGCGGCGTCGGCGCTCGCCGCGCCGCCGGGCCATCGCGACGGCGTCCTGGTAGGACGCGGTGTAGAGCACCAGCGCCCGCAGCCCTTCGGCGTACGCCTTCTGCGGTCATCAGCGAGCGGCGGACGTCGGGGTGGTGGGTGATCGTCACGCGCGGCGCCGTCTTGTCGGCCATCTGCGTGAGGTCGGCGCCCTGGACGCGCGTCCTTGGCGTACTCGAGGGCGTTGAGGTAGCCGGTGGACAGGGTCGCGATCGCCTTGGTGCCGACCATCATCCGGGCGTACTCGATGATCTGGAACATCTGCGCGATGCCGTCGTGGACGTCGCCGAGCAGGCGTGCCGACGGCCGGGATCCCGTCGACCTCGCCGAAGGTCAGCTCGCAGGTGGTGGAGACCTTCAGGCCCATCTTGTGCTCGACGTTGGTGGCGAAGACGCCGTTGCGCTCGCCGAGCTCGCCGGTCTCGAGGTCGACGTGGAACTTCGGGACGACGAACAGCGACAGGCCCTTGGTGCCCGGCGCCGGCGCCCTCGGGGCGGGCCAGCACGAGGTGGACGATGTTGTCGGCCATGTCGTGCTCGCCGGACGTGATGAAGCGCTTGACGCCCGTCGATGTGCCAGGTGCCGTCGGCGCTGCTGCGACCGCCTTGGTCCGGCCGGCGCCGACGTCCGAGCCGGCGTCGGGCTCGGTGAGCACCATCGTGCGCGCCCCAGCCGCTCTCCACCATGTGGCCGGCCAGGCGCTTCTGGTCCTCGGTGCCCAGCGTGTGCACGACCTTGGCGAAGGAGAAGCCCGAGCTGTACATGTGCAGCCGGGGTTGCTGCCGAGGATGAGCTCGGCGATGGCCCAGCGCAGGCGGGCGGGATGGGGGTGCCGCCGAGCTCGACGGGGACGTCAGCGCGCCAGAACTCGGCGTCGACGTAGGCCTGGTAGCTGCGGCGGAACGACTCCGGGAGGCGGACGGAGTGCATGGCCGGGTCGAAGACCGGGGGGTTGCGGTCGGAGTCGAGCAGGGAAGGGGCGAGGTCCTCGGTGGCGAGCCGGGCGACCTCGGCGAGCATGTCCCGGGCCGTCTCGCCGTCGACGTCCTCGAAGGGGCCGGTGCCCAGGACCTGGTCGCGCCCCAGTACCTCGAACAGGGTGAACTCGAGGTCGCGCAGGTTGTGCTTGTAGTGACTCATGCCAGGGTCCCTCCGGCCGCCGCAGGTGCCGCCGGCTCCGTCGGGGCGTCGGCACGGGAACGACCCGGCGGGGTCACCCGCCGGTAACTAGAGATGATGCTACTGGCGGGTAACAAACGCAAGGGAGCCCATGGAGCACGCCGACGGGGCGGCGGGAGCCATGTCGGTCCCCACCGCCCCGTCGGCCGGTGTGAGGTGGTGCTGCGGGTCGTCCGCGCTCAGCGCAGGCTGCGCGAGCGGGCGCCTCCCGCGACCAGGGCGACGCCGACCGCCGCGAGCGCGACCTGGATGATCAGCTTGATCCAGTCGATACCCGGGGTGTTCCCGACGCCGAGAGCGCTGGCGATGAGGCCGCCGACGAGCGCGGCCACGATGCCGATCCCGATCGTGAGCCAGATGGACATGTTCTGACGCCCCGGCACGACGAGCCGTCCGAGGGCGCCGATGATGGCGCCGACGACGATGGCCGAGATGATCACGCCGATCACAGCTGCTCCTGATGAAGTGGGGAGTGATTCCTTCCGTCCCTTGAGATGCCCCTGCGGGGATGCCGCCGAAACGTCGGGCACCCCGTTGTGCGAGGCCGGGGCGCGTGGTATCAGGTCCGGTCGCGTGATCACTCCAGCGGTGCCACATTCCGAGCATGACCATGCCATCGCACGGTGTCGACCGCGCCGGCGTCGACGGGACGGCCGTCGACCGCACCGGCCACCGGGCCGCCGCCCCGTTGACCAAGCGGAGCTGGATCGAGCTGGTGTTGGGCGGCTTCGGGCCTCTGGCTGGTGCTGTCCGCCATCGGCATCGGCCTGTGGCGGGGGCTGGCCACGTCGTGGATCGTCGACGGCGACAAGGCCGTCAGCCGCTGGTTCGTCGCCCCACCGGACCCCGACGCTCAACACGCTCACCCATTACGGCACGCTGATGGCCGAGACGATCACCTGCATCGCGCTCACCGTCATCCTCGTGCCCCTGTTGCGCTGGTGGCTCGGACGCTGGCGGGAGTCCGTCGCCCTCCTGGTGGCGATCCTGGGCGAGCTCTTCGTGTTCCTGCTCGTCACGAACACGGTGGACCGGCCGCGGCCGCCGGTGCCGCGGCTCGACGCCGCGCCGCCGACCTCGAGCTTCCCGTCCGGGCACACCGCCGCCGCTGTCGCGCTCTACGGCTGCATCGCGCTGATCGTGCTGCGGCAGATGGCGAACCGCTGGCTGGCGCGGCTGATCGCGGTGGTGTGCTGGTGCGTCCCGGTCGTCGTCGCGACCTCGCGGGTCTACCGGGGCATGCACTACCTCACCGACGTCGTGTTCGGAGCCCTCGGTGGTGGTACCTGGCTGCTGATCACCGTGCTCGTCGTCTTGCCCTCCGCCACCTACGGCCGGCACGGGCTCGCCGTGCGGCGCGCGGCGGGTCGGAGACCGGGTCGACGTCGGCGGTCCCGGTGCGGTGATCGCGGTCCTGCCCCCGCTGACAGGCCCGCTGAGAGGCCCGCTGCGAGGCCCGCTGACGGGCCCCCTGACAGCCCGCTGACAGCGGCGGGGCGACTGTCGGAGCGTCCGGCTACCCTCGCCGCCATGTCGAGGCGAGGCTGGGCCCTGTTCGTGGCGCTCTCGATCATCTGGGGTGTCCCCTACCTCTTCATCAAGATCGCCGTTGAGGACCTGTCGCCTGCGGCGGTCGTGTTCGCCCGGACCCTCCTCGCGGCGCTCCTGCTGCTGCCGCTGGCGGCCGCACGGGGGCAGCTGCGCCCCCTGGTGCCGGCCTGGCCGTGGTTGCTGCTCTTCGCGCTGCTCGAGGTGTGCGCGCCGTTCGGCCTGCTCACCGTCGCCGAACAGCACATCTCCAGCTCGCTGACCGGCCTGCTCGTCGCAGCGGTCCCGCTCATCCAGGTCCTGTTCAGCCGGGTGCCGGGCATCGCCGACCGCATCGACGGGCGGCGACTGGTCGGCCTGCTCGTCGGGTTCGCCGGGGTGGCCGCACTGGTCGGCATCGACGTCCGCGGCGGCAGCTGCTCGCCGCCGGCGCGGTTCTGCTGGCGGCTGCCTGCTACGCGTCCGGCCCGCTGCGTGGCGACCCTCAAGTTGTCGCACCTGCCCAGCATCGCCGTCTCGGCGGTCGCGATGGGGCTGTCCGCGCTGGCCTAGCACCTTCGCCGCGGTCTCCAGGACGGCGTCGCGGACGTCGGCGCTCCCGCCTGGGCCGCGGTCGCCGTCCTGGGTGTGCTCTGCAGCGCGGTTGCCTTCCTGGTCTTCTTCGCCTGCTGGGGAGGTCGGCCCCTCCCGGACCACGGTGCATCACGTACGTCAACCCGCCGTTGCGGTGCTGCTGGCGTCCTGACCCTCGGCGAGCCGGTCACGGTGGGCGTCGTGGTCGGGTTCCGCTCGTGCTCCTCGGCTCGTACCTGGCGACGCACGCCGTCCGCCGCCCCCGCGCCTGACGCCGTGGCCGGCGCCGTCGTCACCCCGGACCCGCGACGAGCGAGGACGCCACCGCCCGGCCGGTGGCCGAGGCGGGTCAGGACGGGGACGTCGGGCGCGACAGCACCGGCGCGGAGTCGTCCGAGCGCACCGACGGCTCGGCCACCCGACGGGAGCCCACGTCCGCCGCCCGCTCCTCGGACGACGCTGCCCCGGTGCCCGGCCCCGGGCCCGGCCCCTCGACGTCCGGCTCGTCGTCGTCCTCGTGTCCTCTCGTCGTCCTCGTCGTCCGCCGGCTCCGGCGCCTCGAGCTGAGGCACCAGTTCTAGCGGTGCCCGTAGGTGCCCACGACCGCGACGACGGCAGCAGCCATCGGGATGCCGATGAGCGCCCCGATCGGCCCCAGATCGCGGCGCCGATGAACACGGCGGCCAGCGCGATCCCCGAGTTCACGTCCATCGTCCGTTGCTGATCCTGGGCGTGAACAGGTACGTCTCGATCTGCTGGTACACCGTCGCGAACACGATGATCCACACTGCGTTGAGCGGGTTCGTGGGAAGGCCACGAAGAGCAGCGGGACGGCGATGCCGATGTACGTCCCGACGATGGGGATGAACTGTGCGGTGATGCCGACCAGCAGTGCCAGCGGCAGCCAGTAGGGGACGCCGATCGCCCAGAAGAACACCCCGTGGAAGATCGAGGACACGCCGCGAGCACGACCTTCGAGATGACGTAGCCGCCGGTCTTCCGCGCCGCGATGTCCCAGACCGTGACGAAGACCTCCTGGCGCTGCGGGGCAGCCAGCGACCGATGGCCCGCCGGATCCGCGGACCGTCCGCCGCGATGTAAAAGGCGAACACGAAGAACGTGAAGACCTCCAGCAGGAGAGCCAGCGCCGAGGTCACGAGGTTGAGCAGGCCTCCGCCGATCGAGGTCGTCCAGGTGCTGATCTGCTCGGCGTCAGCCGCAGCCCGTCGTGATCGTGGCGGGGTCGAGCTGCAGCTGAGTGTGCGAGTTCACCCAGCTCACGGACTGCTGGAACCGTCGTCGGCAGCGACGTCACCAGCTGCGCCAGCTGCTGGAAGAAGAGGTCCCGAACAGGGCGCCCAGGGCGAGCAGGAACACCACCACGAAGCTGCCGACGATGCCGGTCGCCGTGCCGCGGCGCATGCCACGCGGCCGTGAGCCGCAGGATCGCCGGTTCCATGGCGATCGCGAGGAGCCAGGACAGCATGAGGATGAAGAGGAAGTGCTCCGATCGCCGTGAAGATGCCGAGAGCGAGCAGCCAGCGTGACGATGATCAGCACGCTGATGACGGAACGGCGCAGCGACCGCGGATCGAACGCCACCAGGGTGACGGGACGGGCGTCACCGCCGGGAGGGGGTGCGCCCCGAGCCGCCGGTGGTTCCGGCGGGGGACGGCGACGGTGACGGGCAGGGGGGCGCCGGATGCGGGCTCGTGCGGAGGGCCGATCAAGGCCTCGCCCGACGCCGGCGTCCCGGCCGCCGATCGCTGGGTGGGGTTCTCGCTCACGCTTCCTCCTCGGTGCGCGCCGCTACGACCCTAACTCGGTACGTGATCGCCGCGCAGGGACGTGCCCGCGCGGCGCATGGCGGACCGCGGCGCGGGAACGGGGTGGGGGTGACGACCTACGGCTACTTCCTGTCCAGCGAGGAGTCGGCCCGCGCAACTGCTCGAGCAGGCCCGGATGGCCGAGCGCGCCGGGTTCCAGGCCCTTGGATCTGCGACCACTTCCACCCGTGGAACGACGAGCAGGGCCAGAGCCCGTTCGTCTGGTCGATGATCGGCGCGCTCGTCGCAGGTGACGCGGCTGCCGATCACCACGGCCGTGACGTGCCCGACCATCCGGATCCACCCGGCGATCCTCGCGCAGGCGGCCGCCACCTCGGCCGTGCTGCTCGACGGCCGCTTCACCTTCGGGGTCGGCAGCGGCGAGGCGCTCAACGAGCACATCCTCGGCGATTCCTGGCCGTCGGCCGACGTCCGGCTGGAGATGCTGGAGGAGGCGGTGGAGGTCATCCGGCTGCTGCACGAGGGCGGCGTCAGACCATGACGGCACGCACTACACGGTCGAGAACGCCCGCATCTACACCCTTCCGGACGGTCCGGTGCCGATCTACGTCTCCGGCTTCGGGCCGAAGTCGGCGACGCTCGCGGGCCGCATCGGCGACGGGTTCTGCTGCACCAAGCCCGACGCCGAGCTCGTCGGCACCTTCCGCGACTCCGGCGGCGGCGAGAGCCCGTGCAGGGCGGCTTCAAGGTGTGCTGGGGACAGGACGCGGAGCAGGCGGTGCAGACCGCGCACCGGCTGTGGGCCAACGAGCAGCTGCCCGGCGAGCTCGCCCAGATCCTGCCCACGCCCACGCATTTCGAGCAGGCGTCGCAGCTGGTCACCCCCGAGATGGTGGCCGAGTCGGTGGTGTGCGGGCCGGACGCCGACCGCCACGTCGCAGCAGGTCCGGTCGTTCGTGGACGCCGGCTACGACGAGGTGTTCGTCCAGCAGATCGGCCCCGACCAGGAGGGCTTCTTCCGGTTCTGGGCCGAGGAGGTGGCGCCCAAGCTGCGCTGATCAGGACCGGTGCAGCCGCGCCCGCAGGAGCGCCCCTCGGAAGCCGCCCGGGAGCATGCCGCTGCGCCGCAGGTACAGGGCGAACCCGACGGCATCCCAGCGGGCCCGGCCAGCCGGGGCCACCGTTCGGCGTGGGTTCCGGCGCGCGTACTCCTCGAACGCGGGCGCGAAGGAGTCGCCGAGTGCGGCGACGAGTTCGGGCCAGGCGCGCTGCGCTGCACGTCGGCGCTTCGCCACCAGCGCCTCGGCCTGGACGGCGACACGCTCGTGGTCGACGCCGGCGGGTGGGGGCGCGCCCGCGACCAGCGCCGCCAGCAGGGCCGCCTGCCTGGCCGCCAGACGCGCCCGCGCGTCCCGGAGCTCATCCGCTTCGGCCTCACCGGGCCCCGGCACGGTCCACCACCCCCCGGACGGCGGCCAGCTCTGCGCCGAGCGCCGACGCGGTGGGGAACGCGCCGTCGCGCTCGAGCAGCACGCCGGGTGGGTCGACCCGATCGCAGAGGGCGTCGAGCACGTCGAGCACCTCCGGAGCGATCGGGTCGGCGTGCGTGTCGTGCCAGAGCCCGTCGACGAGCCTCCCCCCGGCCACGTGCACATAGGCAAGGAACCCTGCCGGCACGGCGTCGAGCACGGTGGTGGGGTCGAGCCCGTGGTTGACCCGGTTGGTGTGCAGGTTCGCGACGTCGACGAGGAGCTGCACCGCCGTGCGTTCGACGAGGGCGGCGAGGAACTCGGCCTCCGTCAGCTCGTCCTCCGGCCACGACAGCAACGCGGCCACGTTCTCGAGCGCGAGCGGTACGGGGAGCTCTGCCTGTGCGATCCGCACGTTCTCGGCGACGACGCCGAGGGCCTCGCGCGTTCGCGGCACCGGCAGCAGGTGCCCTGCCTCGAGTCCGCCGGCGCGGACGAAGGCGAGGTGCTCGCTCACGAGTGGCGATCCGAGGGTCTCGGCGCAGCGCGCGAGGTCAGCCAGGCGCGCCGGATCGGGACGTTCGGCGCCACCGAGGGACAGGCTCACGCCGTGCGGCACCACCGGCAGCCCCCGTTCCCGGAGTCGCGCCAGGCCGGCAGGAACGTGGCCGGGGTCCAAGTCCTCGGCGACAACCTCGAGGAAGTCCACCCGGGCAGCGTCTCGAGGACCCGCTCCAGGCTGCGGCGCCACCCGATGCCCACGCCCAGCGCGCGGGGCGCAGTCACCCGCCGCACCCGCCTCCACAGCCCCCGCCCCCGCAGCCGCCGCCTCCTCCGCCGTCGCCACCGCCTGACGGTGGGCACGGCGCCGCCGGCACGCAGGGCCAGGAGGGTCGGATCTTCGCCGGTGAGCGCCGGCAGCCCGAGGACGGCGACACCGACGGCTGCGCCGGCGACGAGTGCACCTCCCGTCGGAGTTCCCCAGGCGGGCATGGTGGGGGCGGGTTCGGGCTCGCCCTGCTGCCAGCGCCTCACGAGGGCGTCGCCCGCAGGTCAGCGACGCGGGACCGATCGGGCCGAGTGCGAGCAGGCCGACCGTGCCGGCGATGAGCAGGACCACGAGCAAGGCGACGGGCCGCCCGAGGGTGATCCCGTTCACCAGCCGGACACCCCCGAGCGCGAGCACGGCCCCGACGGGCAGCAGTCGCCGGCGGTACGTGGTCCGTTGCTCGGCGGTGAGCAGCAGGCCGCGCTGCTCGAGCGGTCCGTCCACGGCGACGGCCTCAGGCAGGTGCTGCACCTGGTTGACCAGGGCGCCGGCCGGTAGCCCCGCCGCCGACCGGACCCGGTTGACGAGCGCCTGCTCCACCGGGTGTAGCCGGCCGGCCGCGTGCTCGACCGGCTCGACGCGTCCGTCGTCGAGCAGCCGGACGCGCTCGGCCTCGTTCATGGCGATGAGCGCGGTGAGCGCGACTCGCTGGGGTCCGCCGGTCAGGTACGCCCGCTCGTAGAGGTCCAGCGCAGGTGGCGCGAGCACGTCCTCCCGCGCCTGCCGGCGGTGCCGCAGCCGCAACACGAGGTACGGCACGAGGGCCGCGCCGTAGAGCACGGCGAACAGCGCCAGGAACTCAGACCGATCACGCCCCACGGTTCGTCCACCGCGACCCTCCTCGGATACCCGCCTGCTCGATCTCATCGTGGCGGGGGCTGATGCGACGGCAAGCACCTCGGTTTTTAGGTATCATGGCGCGAATCAGTTCGCCCGTTCGTCCAGGCGTAGTTTGACCGCATGCGGCAGGCCTTCGCCCATCAGGCGCGCGTCCGGCTCCTGGAGGGCGGTGACGGCGAGCCCGGGCGCCGCCGTGACCGTGGCCCTGTGTATCCGGTCCTCGGAGCGCAGCCGCCCTGCCGGGTCCCCACACCAGACGGTAATTTGTGGGGGGGGGGGGGGGAAAAAAAAAAAAAATCTCTTCCGCATGCGATCCCGGCGACGAGGTCGACGTCCGGACCCGTGTCGAAGAGGCGCTCGCCGCCGGCGAACTGCCCGTTCCCGCACCGAATGACGCGCCACCCACGCGCTGGCGGCTGCTCTCCTCCGCTCCGGGCGAGCTCCTGGACGCCGACGACGCGATGGCCGCCCGCTTCGTCGACGCGCCCCGGACCCGGTCATGACGACGGTGTGGCGTATCGACGCCGGCGAGGGGCCGCGCCTGGCGGCGGGCACATCGCCGGACGGGCAGCCGGAGGTCCTGCTCCCGGCCGGCATGCGTGTGTCCGACCTGCTGGCGCCGGGCGGGTGGGACAGGCTGGCGGAGCTGGCCGACGGGGGCGAGCCCGTTCCCGCCGTCCACCGCGTGCTCGCGCCGGTCGACGAGCAGGACGTGTGGGCGGCGGCGTCACCTACCGGCGCAGCCGGGATGCCCGGCTGCCGAGTCCGGGCAGCTCGACGCGTACGACAAGGTGTACGTCGCCGAGCGGCCGGAGCTGTTCTGGAAGGCCGGCGCGCACGAGGCGCGCGGGCCCGGCGAGACGGTGGGGATCCGCGCCGACTCGGGGCTGGGACGTCCCGGAGCCCGAGCTCGCCGTCGTCGTCGACGCGACCGGCCGCATCGTGGCCGCGACGATCGGCAACGACGTCTCGTCCCGGAGCATCGAGGGCGAGAACCCGCTGTACCTGCCCCAGGCCAAGACCTACCGGCACAGCCTCGGGCTGGGCCCGGCGCTCGTCGGGTCGGAGGACCTGCCCGACCTCATGGCGGGCTCCGTCGCCCTGGCGATCAGCCGCGGCGGGCAGGTCGTCGTCGATGGCTCGGTCCAGCTCTCGGAGATGCACCGCGGGCCGGCGGACCTGGTGCGCTGGTTGCTGCGGGCGCGGGACCTCCCGCACGGCGTCGTCCTGCTCACGGGCACCGGAATCGTGCCTGATCCCGGCTTCACGCTCGCCGCCGGTGACGAGGTGCGGATCGCGATCACCGGTCTCGGGGAGCTCGTCAAACCTGTCGAGGTCGTCGGCGGCGCAAGCGCGTCGCGCTAGGACGCGGCGGAACGGCCAGCGCGGGCGTCGGCATCAGCCGCCAGGTCACGGGCGTGCCGGGGGTCGAGCCCGGCGGCGTCCACCGCGGGCAGCTGCGCCAGCACCTCGCCGTCGTCCGTGGCCAGCCGAACCCGGGCCAGCGCGCCGAGGAACGAGGCGTGCACCACGTGCCCGGCGCCGCCGTCCCGGGCCGTCCGTCGCCCCGGCCCCGGACTCCGCCCTCGCCCCGGACCCCGCCCTCGACCCGGACTCCGCCCCGCTCATGGCGCTGACGACGACCGACTCCGGACGCACCAGCACGTCGACGTGAGGCCCATCGGCGCTGCCGGGCAGCAGCGGCACCTCGCCACCCGCCGTCAGGGCGCGCCCCTCCCGCACGCTGGCCGGGACGCGGGAGCTCAGCCCGACGAACTCGGCGACGAAGCGGGTGGCCGGCCGGTCGTACACCTCCTGCGGGTGCCGCCGAGCTGCTCGAGCCGGCCGGCGCTCATGACCCCGACCTGGTCGGCGACGGCGAGCGCCTCCTCCTGGTCGTGCGTGACGAAGACGGCGGTCGTGCCCACCTCCAGCTGGATCCGGCGGATCTCCTCCCGCAGTTGCGTCGCGCACCCGGGCGTCGAGGGCGGACAGCGGCTCGTCGAGCAGGAGCACGCGGGGGCGGATGGCGAGCGCGCGAGCGAGCGCGACCCGCTGCTGCTGGCCGCCGGACATCTGCCCGGCGTAGCGCCCCGCGAGCGCCGACAGGCCGACGAGCTCGAGCGCCTCGCCGGCGCGGCGGCGGCGCTCGCCGGCACCCACGCCGCGCATCCGCAGGCCGAACGCGACATTGTCCAGCGCGGTCAGGTGCGGGAACAGGCTGTACGCCTGGAACACCATGCCCATGTCGCGCTTGCTCGCCGGGACGTCGGTGACGTCCCGCCCGTCGACCAGGACCCGGCCGCGGTCGACGTCTTCCAGGCCTGCGAGGGCGCGTAGCGCGGTGGTCTTGCCGCAGCCCGAGGGCCCCAGCAGGACGAGCATCGCCCCTGGCTCGACGTCCAGGGTCAGGCCGTCGAGCGCATGGACGTCGCCGTAGCTGCGGTGCAGGTCCTCGAGCCGGACGGCACTCCCGGCACGGCCGGCGGCGGCCTGTACCTCGGGGGACACGGCGGGAGTACTCACTCAGGTCTCCTCGAGGGACACGGGGGTGACGGCGAGGACGGGCTGATCGCCGCGTCCGGCTCGGGGTCGCGACGCCGGCGCCGTACGCCGCGAGGGACAGCACGAGCAGCAGCGCGAAGGCGATCACGAGCGCCGCCAGCGAGACGGCGACCGAGATGCTCGGGTCGCGCTTGCCGAGGAGGTTGATGGCGACCTGGACGTTCGTGCGGCTCAGCAGGTTCGCGACCGTGAACTCACCGAGCACGAGCGCCACCGACAGGAAGGACGCGGACAGCACGCGCGGACCGGATGTTCGGCAGCACGACCCGGGCCACCACCGTGAACCAGCCGGCGCCGAGGCTCCGGGCAGCCTCCGACAGGGTCCGGACGTCGACCGCCTGCAGCCCCGCGTCCAGCGCCCGGTACGCGTACGGGAGCACGAGGACGGCGTAGGCGAAGCAGAGGGTCCACGACGCCGGCCCGAGGAAGTAGGCCACCCAGGCGTAGACCGGGGCCAGGCCGACGACGAGCACGATCGCCGGCACGATCAGGGGGAGCAGGCAGACGAACTCCAGCGGCCGGCGCAGCCAGGGCAGCCGCAGCCGGACCCAGATCATGGTCGGCACGAGCAGGACGAGCATGAGGACGACCGTGAGCGAGCGACGAGCTCGGCGGACGCGACGACGCCGTCGAGCAGGTCCGGGTACTGGTTCGCGAGGGCCGGGACGTCGGCGAGCGTGCGCCACACATCGAGGGTGCGCCCGCTGCCCGAGGCCGCCGGGTGGTGAACTCGATCATCGCGCACAGCGGCAGCAGGAAGAAGATGCCGAGCACGGTGACGACCACCCACCGCTGCAGCGCCTGCCGCCGGCGCCGGCGGCGGCGGCGGTGCCGCCGCTCGGCGGGCGGCGCCTCGATCCCAGCGCCGTCAGCTCAGCCATGCGCTCGTCCTCCGCTGCAGCCGGGCGTAGAGCCACAGCACGATCGCGACGACCACGACCATGCCGAGGGCCATCGCCTTGCCGATGTTGTCCTGGCCCGTGAGGACCTCGCCGCTGATCGCTGCGTCGATCTTCAGGGGCACGATCGGGCTGCCCTGGCTGATCAGGGCCTTGGCGGTCGCGTAGGCAGAGAAGGCGTTCGCGAAGAGCAGCAGCATGCTGCCGAGGAACGACGGCAGCAGCACGGGGCCCGCCACGTGCCGCCAGTACGCCCAGGTGGAGCCCCCCAGGCTCTCGCTGGCCTCCCGCCACTGCGGGCGCAGGCCGTCGAGCGCCGGCAGGAAGACGACGACCATCAGCGGGATCTGGAAGTAGGTGTACACGAGGAGCAGGCCCGGGGTGTCCGTGAGCCATCCACCGGCCGAGTAGGGGTCGATGCCGAAGGCGTGCTGCAGCCACACCGTGATGAACCCGGTGAACCCGAACGTCGCGAGGAACGCGAACGCGAGCGTCACCCCGCCGAACTGGGCGAGAACGCCGCACGCTGCCAGAACGACCCGGCGCAGCACGCCGGTGGGGACGGCCGTCGAGACGGCGTGCGCGAGCAGGGCACCGAGCACCGCTCCGGCGACCGCCGTCACTCCGGAGATCCACACGCTGCGGGCGTAGGCCTGCACGACGACGTCCTGGCCGAGCCCCAGCACATTGGCGAGTGTGAAGCGGTTGCCGGCGTCCAGGAACGACCCGATCACCACGACCAGCGTGGGGATCACCAGGAAGAACGTCACGAGCAGCCCGAACGGCACCACGCCGAGCAGCGACGCGGCGCCCGCCGTGATCCGCCTGCCGCGCCGGCCGCCGGAGGTGGTCCCCACGGCGGCCGGCGCGGTCCGGTCCCGGACCGCCGGCGCGGAGGCGGCTTCGGAGGTCAAGGGCGGGTCACCCGATGCTCTTCGCCCAGTTGTCCTTGAGGTACGCCGCCGCCTTGTCGCTCTGCGCCTGCGTGAGCAGCACCGGCGTTCCGGTGGTCTTCGGCAGGGCGCTCAGAGCCGTCTTGTCGATCGTGCTCGACTTCGTCATGGCGTCGGCACGGACCGGGCGCGCTCCGCCGGCGAGCCACAGGTTCTGCCCCTGGTCGCTGTAGAGGAACTCCTCCCACAGCCGCGCGGCGGCCGGGTGTGGGGCCTCCTTGTTGATGGCCTGCACGTAGAAGCCGCCGTACACCGCGTTCTGCGGGACCACGGTCTTCCAGTCGATGTTCGTGCCCTGCAGCGACTTGCCCTGGGCGACGTTGAGGTAGTCCCAGTCGATGACGACCGGCGTCTGTCCGGCCTTCACGGTGGCGGGTGTCGGGTCCACGGGCAGGAAGTTGCCGGCGGCCTTGAGCTTCTTGAAGAACTCGACGCCGGGGGAGATGTCGTCGGCGGAACCGCCGTTCGCCAGCGAGGCCATCATGACGCCGCCGAAGGCCGCCCCCGCCTGGGTCGGGTCGCCGTTGAGCGCGACCTTGCCCTTGTACTCGGGCTTGAGCAGGTCGGCGACGGTGGCGGGCGCGGGCACGACCTTGGAGTTGTAGCCGATCGACATGTAGCCGCCGTAGTCGTTGACCCAAAGGCCGCCCGCGTCCTTGAGGTTCGCGGGGACGTCGGCGAACGTCGCCACCTTGTAGGGCGCGAACATCGCGGTGCTCGTGGCTGCCACGGCCTGCCCGAGGTCGAAGACGTCCGGCGCGGTCGACTGTCCCTTCAGCGTGTTCGCGGCGTTGATCTCGTCCTTGCTGCTCGCGTCGGGCTGGGCGGACGTGACCTTGATCTGCGGGTACTTCTGCTTGAACGCGTCGATGATCGCCCCGTAGTTCGCCCAGTCCGGCGGCAGCGCGATGACGTTGAGCGTGCCCTCCTTGTTCGCGGCGGCGACGAGGGCGTCCATCCCGCCGAGGGCCTGGGCGCTGGTGGCGGCGGCGGCGGAGACCCCGCCGCCGGAGCTGGTCGACGTCGAGGTGCTCGAGGTGGGCGGTGAGCAGGCGGAGACGGCCGCGAGACCCGCCCCGGCAAGGGCGACGGCGGCGACGGAGAACAGGCGCATGACAAGGACCTTCCTGACAGGACCGGGGCGCGCGAGCGCACGACCCCGTGACCGTAGGAGCTCGCGGACAGGCGGGATCGTCCCACGACGGTTTGCCGGGTGAACAGGACGTGACGTCTCGATCCCGTTGCGGTGCGCGGCGACGCGATCCCGCTTGTCCCACCTTGCCCCGGCTCGTCCGGTCCGTTGCGTCCTCCCTGGTCAGTCCTTGTGCAGGGCCGAGGGCTTGTGCACCGCTTCGCCGCCGGATTTCTCGCTCCGCACCAGGTACTGGGGGTCGTCCTTCGAGGCGCGCACCGTGCGCCCCGCCGCCTCGGTGTCCTCCGTGATCTTCTTCTCCACCTCGCCTTCCGCGGTTCCGCCGTGAGAGTTCCACGAGACGTGGTCGCCGGTCCTGAATTCCTCGTCCTTCGCCATGTCTCCCGGGTGCCCCGCCGGGCTCCGGGCACGCCCGGTCAAACTTGGGGTATGTCGAAGGGCTTGGTGGTGGGCGTGGTGACCCGCCTGTATGGGTACCCGGTGAAGTCGGTGCTCGGCGAGCGGCTCGAAGAGGCGGCGGTCGAACCGCCGTGGCCTCGAGGGCGACCGGCTGTGGGCCGTCTACACGCCCGACGGCGGCATCGGCAGCGGGAAGAACTCGACACGGTTCCGCCGGGTCGACGGACTCTTTCGGCTGCGCGCCACCTCGGACGGCGACGCGCCCTGGCTGCACCTGCCGGACGGCCGCGCCGTGCGGGTGGACGACCCGGCGGCCGGCACCGCGCTCAGCGCCCTGCTCGGGCGGCCACTGGAGCTGCGGACGGAGACGACCGTGCCGCACCACGACGACTCGCCCCTGCACCTCGTGACGACGACGGGCCTCGCCACGCTGGGCGGGACGCTGGGCCACGACGTGGACGTGGCCCGCTTCCGCCCGAACGTCGTCGTCGACTCCCTCGGCGCGGGGCTGGCCGAGGGCTACCCCGAGGACCGCTGGATCGGCCGCGAGCTCGCCGTCGGCGAAGAGGTCGTGCTCGGGATCGACGCCGCCATGCCCCGCTGCGTCATGGTGACTGCCGAGCAGGGGGACCTGCCGCCGGACCCGGCGGTGCTGACCACGCTCGGGCGGGTCCACGATGTCGACTTCGGCGTGCAGGCGTCCGTCGTCCGCCACGGGGTCGTTCGCGAGGGCGACGAGGTCCGGCTGCTGCCCTGAGGCCCGGCGGCTCGCTGTGTCGGCCCAGACCGGGGTGTCGGCCCAGACCGGGGTGGCCGCCCAGACCGGGGTGGCCGCCCAGATCGGCGTGTCCGCCCAGATCGGCGTGTCCGCCCGCATCGGCGTGTCCGCCCAGACGAGGACCACTGTCAGTTGCGACCGTTGCCGTGATTCAGTTGCGCATCAGTGTACCGGTCGAACCAGGAAAGGCTGTTCTCCCATCCGAACACGCCGGGCGCTCAGCTCCCTGCGCCGGGGGAGGGGGGCGCGGAGGGGGTCGGCACGGGACGGCGCCGGCGCCGGAGCACCCACAGCAACGGGACCGCCGACGAGGACCAGGACGATCGCGAGCGGCAGCAGGGCCCCGAGCACGGTAAGGACCACCGTCATGCTCGCGACCAAGGCCTGCCAGCCGCTGTCGAGTCCCTCGAGGAACGCGTTCCGCTTCTGCGGAGGGGCGGGAACGACCGCTGCGGCCGTGCGCAGGTCGACGCTCAGGGTGGCGAGGTCGGCGCTGTCGGCGAGGGCGGACGCCGTGCCTCGAGCGCCTCCAGGTCGGCCTCGCGCTTGGTCACCTCGGACTCGAGCAGGACGACGTCCTGCAGCGAGCCGGCCTTGCCCATCAGGGCCCGGATCCGCTCGACGCTGGCCCGCTGGGTGGCGACCCTGCTCTGCAGGTCGGCGAGGTCCCCGCGTGACGTCCTGGCGCGCTCGCCGACGGCTGAGCTCCTTCCCACGCCGGCAGCCCCGGTGATCTGCGCCAGCGCCTGGTCGACCGAGGACTCGGGGACGCGCAGCACGAGCAGCGACTGCCCGGGGTGCGCCGCAGCTGTTGCGAGCCGGGCGCCGTGCTCGAGGCGGTCGGGGCGCCGGTGCCGAGCCCGGCGTTCGCATCGCTCCCGAACGGTCCCAGGAAGGTTCCGGCGTCGGCGGTCCAGGAACGCCCCCAGCGCTCCGTCCACGTTCATTCGTCGATCGAGGAGCTGGATCGCGCAGCTGAATCGGACGCCTGGATCGGGCATGGATTGCCCGGACGCGGGGTACGCCGACAGTATCCGCGGGGCCACGTAGAGCGATGTAATTCAAGGTGGGAAGATGGGACTTCTGAGGTCCACGCACGCGCGGTCGCAGCAGCAGCGAGCGCTGCGCACGCTGGACGACATCCTCACCGAGACCGGGGGCGTCCGGCTGCCCCCGCTGCGGTGGACCGTGGAGCCCACCAGCAGTCTCACCGGCCACGTCCCTCCGCTGGCGAGCGAGGACGAGATCCGGGAGCTGTTCGCGGCCTGGGCGGAGCTGCTCGGAGCCCGCACCCTCACCGAGTACGGTGCTGGCGACCGCACGATGCTGCGGGCCGTGGCCCCCCGGTGGGGGCTCTTCCACGTCTATGTCGTCGTCCAGGCCACCGTTCCCCGCGTGTTGACCGAGCATGCGGTCGAGGACGCCGACCAGCAGGTGCTGGGAATCGCCTGACAGCCGGTCGGTGGATGGAGCCGACCGGACGGCGGTGCCGGGGGGGCCGACCCCACTAGCGTGACCGCAGGCTCCGCAGCTGCGGGGCCATACGGCCTCGTGAAGCGGGAGACGCCATGAGCGGGTGCCGGTCCTGCGGCTACGTGGTGAGATCGACATCGCCGCGGTCACCCGCTTGCGCTCCACCTGGCTGGCCCTCGCCGACGCCCGGCGCTCCCATCGTCGTCGTCGACCTCTCCGCGGTGACGTTCATGGACGTCGCCGGGGTCGGCCTGCTCGCGGCGCTGGTGAACCGGCAGCACGTCCACGGCGGCAAGGTCCAGCTCCGTTCCGTCCCGGCCCAGGTCGGCCGGGTGCTCGAGCTGACCGGGCTCGCCGCGGCCATCCCGGTCGAGCCGCCCCAGCCGGAACGCCCCGCAGCAGGCGTCATCGACCTGCGCCGCCTCGAAGGCCAGAGGCAACTGCGGGACTGATCCGCCCCCAGGCGGGGGACGTCACCGCTGCGCGACGTGCGACAGGGCTGCGGTGAAGGCTCCCGGCGGCGCGTCCACCCCACTGCATTCGCTCGTGGCGTCGCTCGTCGCCGATGGGCACGGCCGGTCCCGTGCGAGCGACCAGAAGGCGATGCCGCCGAGCCCTCGCGCCCGGGCGAGGGCTGCGAGCCGGTCGGCGTCCGCCAGCGTGAAGACCTCCGGGGCGACGTCGTTGCGGCCGATCATCGGGGTGACCCAGACGCGGCGCCACAGGGCGGCGCTGTCGGCGTCCGGCTCCATCCGCGCCATCGCGTTCTGGGCGGCGGAGGCGACGGTGATCGCGGTGGCCGCCGGGTCCGCCGGCACCTGGCCGTAGTTCATCGTCATGGCGTTGAGCGCGTCGATGCTCACCCCGGTGGCGTGGGCATCGTCGAGCAGCGCGAGATCACCGGCGGGGAGTCCGCCGGTGGTGGCCGGCAGGGTGAACGCGACGCGCACAGGGTGGCCGGCGGCGGCGTCCGCCTGCAGCAGCCGCAGGGCCGCTGAACGCCGGTGCACGGAGGGGGCGTCCGCCAGCGCGGGGCCCTCCACGTCGAGATCGAGCACCGCCGGCGCGAGCGTGGTGACGACCTGACGGTAGGCGGCGGCCAGTTGCCGCTCGTCGCCGCACGCCACCGCGAGATCCGTGCCACGTTCACCGCCGAAGGAGACGCGCAGCTCGTGGCCGGCCGCTCGCCACCGGCGCACCCGGGTGAGCACCGCCGGGTCGTCGAGAGGGGTGCTGCCGCCCCAGGTGGGGGTGCAGCCGTCCCGTCCGGCCGTGACGAACGCCAGCAGCAGCGTCAATCCGGCCGGTGGCTCCGGTACGTCGTCGAGGGTGACGTCCACGTACGCCGCGACCTGGCCCGGGGTCGTTCCCGCCACGGCGGCCGGCGGCCGGGCACGTCCCGGCGGGGAGGGTGGCTGGGTGGGTGTTGCAGCTGCGCAGCTCACCAACAGTGCGAGGAGCGCGGCGACGACCAGACCGCTAGCGCGGCTCACGTACCGGCCCGGCCGGCACCTCGCCGGGCAGCTCGACGTCGCCCGTGCGGCGCAGCTTCACCCACGGCAGCCGCACCCCGTACACCGCTGTGAACACCGACTGCACGACCACGAGGTACATGAGCTGGCGGTACATGATCTGCTGCAGCGGCATGGACCACAGCGGCCGCAACGACTCCCCGTCCAGCCGGAACGCGTACACCGCGGTCAGAAGCTGAGCCGCGACGAATCCGCCCCACAGCACCAGTGTCGTCGAGACATCGAGGAAGAACAGCCCGTACAGCAGGAACGCGTCCATGGCCGGTGCCGCCAACGGCAGGAGCACCTGGAAAAGGGCCATGGCGACGAGGCCACGCCGCCCGAACCTCCCGCTCGGCCCGCGGTCGAGCACTGCTCGCCGGTGCTTCCACATCGCCTGCAGGGTCCCGTAGCACCACCGGTAACGCTGCTTCCACAGCTGCCCCAGGTCGCCGGCGCCTCGGTCCACGCGCGGGCACCCTGCTCGTACACGACCTTCCAGCCTGCCCGGACGACGGCTGCGGTGACGTCCGTGTCCTCGGCGAGGGTGTCGTCGCTGACGCCGCTGACGTCGAGCAGGGCCCGGCGACGGAACGCCCCGATCGCGCCCGGCACCGTCGGCATGCACTGCAACACGTCGTAGAGCCGCCGGTCGAGGTTGAAGCCCATCACGTACTCGATGTGCTGCCACCGCCCGAGCAGCCCGTGCCGGTTGCCGACCTTCGCGTTACCCGACACCGCGCCGACCGCGGAGTCCGCGAACGGCTGCACCAGGGTGCCCACGGTGCCCGGCTCGAACCGGGTGTCACCGTCCACGAGGACGACGATCTCGTTCCGCGCGATTCGGACGCCGTGGTTGATCGCGGCCGGCTTGCCGGCGTTCTCCTGCCGCACCACTCGCACCTGAGGCAGACCGAGCGCCTCGACGATCTCGCCGGTGCCGTCGGTGGACCCGTCGTCGACGACCACGACCTCGACCTCGTGACGGCTCGCGACCAGGGAGCGGACGGCTGACTCGATGCCCTCCTTCTCGTTGTACGCAGGCACGACAACGGACACAGGCTCTGTCACCGGTGGTCCCCATACCCGGCTGCGCCGGCTGCGGCCGTGCCGGCGCGCGAACACGACCATCAGCAGGAGCCGCAGGAGCGTCAGCGCTCCGGCGACGACGAGGACGCCGGCCAGGGCGGTGGCGACCCAGCCCGAGCCCTGGGTCGCCCACAGCAGGGCGCGCCCCCGCCAGAGCTCGCCGGGGGTCGCCTCGTGATAGGGCGAGAGGCCGAGGGCTTCGCCCAGGGTGGCGAACCGGTACCCCTGCGCCTGGAGCTTCGGGATGAGCACGTCGAGCGCCGCGACGGTCTGCGAGCGTTCGCCGCCGGCGTCGTGGAGCAGGACGATCGCACCCTGCCCGTTCTTCGGGGTCGCGTTCCGGACGATCGCGGGGACGCCGGGGCGTTCCCAGTCACGGCCGTCGAGGTCAGCGAGCACGGTGACGTACCCGTCGTCGTGCACCTCCTTGGCCAGCTGCCAGGAGACGTCGTCGAGGGAGTCGTTCGAGAACGAGTACGGCGGCCGCATGAAGGTCGTCGTCCGGCCCGTGACGCCGATCAGGGCGAGCTGGGCCTGGCTGAGCTGCCACTGCTGCTGCCACGTGGAGATCTCGGTGAGGTCGGGATGGGTGAAGGAGTGGTTCCCGATCTCGTGACCCTCCGCCACGGCCCGGCGGACGAGGCCGGGATGCCGCAGCACCTCGCTGCCGAGCACGAAGAACGTGCCGTGCACGTGGTGGCGGGCCAGGACGTCGAGGACCTTCGGCGTCCACGTCGGGTCGGGCCCGTCGTCGAACGACAGGACGATCGTCCGCGGCGGGATCCGCATCGTGTCGACCAGGCCCGCGTGCGGGCCGATGACGGGGCCGCCGTTCCGCACGGCCGCCGGCACCTGCTGGTCGTCACCGGGGAGCCGGACGGTCCCGACACCGCTCACCTCCCCCGTGACCCAGCCGTGCAGGCCGAGGGCACAGGCGAGGGTCAGGAGCAGGACGACGAGCGCGATCCAGTGGACCTTCGTGACGCCGCGGGGTCGCGTCGAAGCCATGCGCTCGCGTCAGGCCCCGCCCGCGGCCTTGGCGGCCGCTCGCTCCGCGGCCTTGACGGCCTTCGCCGCCGCGGCCTTGGCGGCCTTCGCCGCCGCCTTGGCCTTCGCGGCGGCCTTCTTGGCGGCCTTGTCCGCCTTGGCGGCGGCCTTCTTGGCGGCCTTGTCCGCCTTGGCGGCGGCCTTCTTGGCGGCCTTGTCCGCCTTGGCGGCGGCCTTCTTGGCGGCCTTGTCCGCCTTGGCGGCGGCCTTCTGCGCGGCCTCGGCTGCCTTCTGCGCAGCCTTGTCCGCACTCGTGCTGGTGCCACCGGTGGGCGTGCCGGTGCCGGTCCCCGACCCGGTGCCCCCGCTCGAGGAGGAGGGGCTGGTGGTCGGTGCGCCCGTCGAGCTGCCCCCGGTCGTGGTGCCGGGCGTGGTGCTGCCCCCGGTCGTGGTGCCGGGCGTGGTGCTGCCCCCGGGCGTGGTGCTGCCCGGCGTGGTGCTGCCCGGCGTGGTGCTGCCCGGCGTGGTGCTGCCCGGCGTGGTGCTGCCCGGCGCGGTGCTGCCGGACGCCGTGACGCTCGTGCTCGCCGACCCCGGAGCGGACCCGGCCGTCCCGCCGGCGGGAGCCTGGACGCCGGGAATCGCCGACGGGCCGGAGCCGGTCGCTGTGCCGCCGGCGGACGCTCCGGCGGACCCGCCCGAGCCGTTGCCTGCCGCGCCGCCCTGACCGGTGCTCGAACCCGGCGCGCCGGACCGGAGTGTTCCTGGCCCCTGGCCGCCTTGCTGACCCTGCGCCGGCCCGTGGGTCACGTTCGCGGTGGGAGCCGACTTGGCTGGCCCTTGCACGAAGGGCAACAGGCCGCCGAGCCCGACATCGCCTCCGGCGAAGCCGAAACCGATCGCGGCGACGTACCCGCCGCAGGTGACGGCGGCACCGGCCAACACCAGTTGCACGCGCTTGCGCCGGCGACCCGACGTGTCCACGAAGACGGGCGCAGGCTCGCCGGCCCGTGTCGGCTCAGCAGCTGGTGCGCGATCCAGTACTCGAACGTTTCCCCGAGCTGTCAGGCTCACGCCTTCGCCGGGATCGGGCCCGGCGCGGCACTCATGGTGACATCTCGCATGCCCCGACGATATGTCCGGTTCCTGAAAGTCACCACTCGCGTGCACGCTTCGATGGCGACGTTGACATAAGGTGGTCAAATTGTTACGCAGAGTCACCTAGCGATGCGCGCCGGACGGCGGAGCCTGTCGTAGCCACCCCCAAGCTGATGTGACACGCCGGCGAGCACGGCGTGTCGGTCGACCTTGGGGGTACTTGCGTCCGTCGACCGGCAGCGACGGGATCGGGCAGCGGGTGGGGTAATAAGCGGGCATGGACCTGGAGCTGACGGGACGGACCGCGGTCGTGATCGGGGGCTCGAGCGGCATCGGCGCGGCCACCGTGCGCGTCCTGGCCGAGGAGGGCTGCGATGTCGCCCTCACCTATCGGTCGTCACAGGCAGGCGCCGACGAGGCGGCCGCCGAGGTCCGGAGCCTGGGCCGGCGCGCTCGCACCTTCCAGCTCGACCTCGGGGACGTCGCCGGCGTCGCGTCGGCCGCGACCGAGCTGGCCCGCGAGATCGGCGGCGCGGATGTCGTCGTCCTCAGTGCGGGCCGGAATGTCGTCACCCCGCTGGCGGACATCTCGCCGGAGGAGTTCCGGACCGTCCTTGACATCAACCTCGGTGGCGCGTTCTTCGCGCTGCAGGCGCTCGCACCGGCGGTCCGGCCCGGTGGGTCGATCGTCACTGTGGCCAGCGTCGCCGCGCACACCGGTGCGCCGCACCACGCGCACTATGCCGCGGCGAAGGCCGGTCTGGTGAACCTGACGAAGTCCCTGGCTCGGGAGCTCGCGCCGAACGTCCGGGTCAACTGCGTGGCTCCCGGCATCACGCTCACCGAGATGGGACAGCAGGCGATCGGCAGCCTCCCGCCCGACTACGCCCGGCGGAGCCTGTGGCTCCAGCGGTACGCGAGCCCTCGCCGGATCGCGCAGGTGATCGCCTTCGTGGCGAGCCCGGTGACGGAGTTCATGACGGGAGCGACGATCGACGTGAACTCGGGTCGCGCCGCTCGCTGACACCAAAGGGCATCCGCATTCCCGTGCCGGCACGAATCTGGCGGGCGTGCGCCGCCTCTTATCGGTCACAGCATCCGGCAGCGCCGGACGAGCCACTCGCCCGAGGAGGGCGGCCATGGACGTGACCGTGGATCTGACCACGTGCCCGGACTGCAGGTCGATCGCGGAGGTGCTCGACCGGTTCGTCCTCGAGAGCACGCGCGGACCTGTCGAGCACGCCCGCATCCGGTGCATCGCCGGGCACTGGTTCCTCCTGCCGGCGGCGTCCCTGACGTCCCCGCCCCTGCCGCGCTCGGCGGGTAGGCGGCAGCCGTCCCCTGGGGCTTGACACGTCCGGAGCGTTAGCTGAGACTAACGGTTAGTGGCAACTAACCGAGAATTCGACGCCTGGACCGCCCTCGCGGACCCGACCCGGCACGCCATCGTCGCGCGCCTCGCCGACGGGCCGCAGGCCGTCGGGCAGCTCGCGGCTGAGCTCCCGGTGACCAGGTCCGCCGTGTCCCAGCACCTGAAGGTGCTCAAGGACGCCGGCCTCGTCAGCGAGAGAGCCGAGGGCACCCGCCGCATCTACCGGCTGAACCCCGCCGCCGTTGCCGCTCTGCGCGATCAGCTCGACACGTACTGGCAGCGCGCCCTCAGCGGCTACGTCGACGCCGTCGAGGGTGCCCCCGAGGAGGAGACATGACTCAGACCCAGGCTCCCATCGTCCGTCAGCAGGTCGTGGTCGCCGCCCCGATCGCCCGCGCCTTCAGCGTGTTCACGGAGCGCTTCGGCGACTTCAAGCCCCCGGAGCACAACTTGCTGAGCGCGCCGATCGCCGAGACCGTCTTCGAGCCGCGGGTGGGTGGCTCCATCTACGACCGGGCCGTGGACGGGTCCGAGTGCCGATGGGCCCGGATCCTCGCCTTCGACCCGCCGGAGCGCGTGGTGTTCAGCTGGGACATCAGTCCCCGGTGGCAGCTCGAGACGGACCCCGGCCTGACCAGCGAGGTCGAGGTCAGGTTCGTCGCCGAGGGTCCGGACCGCACCCGGGTCGAGCTCGAGCACCGCCACCTCGACCGGCACGGCGCCGGTTGGCAGGGCATGGCCGACGGCGTCGACGGCCCGGACGGCTGGCCGCTCTACCTCGCCCGCTACGCGGCGCTGCTGGGCACGGGGGACTGACCCCCGCCCACCCGCGAGCCCTCGGCCGGGTCACCTCCCAGCAGCGGCCTGCCACGGCGCAGGACGACGTCCAGCCAGGCGCCGCACACCTGGGAGGTGATCACGGCGGTGACCACGAGGGTGGAGAAGAACGTCGCGTTGATGATTCCGGCGTCGAAGGCCACGCTGGCCAGCACGATCCCCGGACCGCCGCGGGCGTTGGCAGTGACGGCAAGGTTGACGACGTCCAGCCCGCGGAAGCCGGCACACCGCGCGGCGAGCCACACCGAGGCGAACCGTGCCAGGGACGATCCCACCAGAAAGGCCCCCAGCAGGACCAGCGAGAAGCCCTGGGTGAAGTCGAGGCGGTACCCCACGATCGCGAAGTAGATCGGCACGAACACGGCGGCCGAGACCTGGGTGATCGACTCCAGCGGCACCCGGAACCGCTGGTACTGGGTGTTCTTCATCCCGCCGACGATCCCGAAGCCCGCAAGGAACGCCGTGAACGCGAGCGTGACGTCGAGGGCGGCCGCCAGGCTGACGTAGGCGAGCAGCACGGTCATGATCCACGCGATCGGCGTCTGGCTCGCCATGACGTTCCACCGGGCCCGGCCGAGGCGGCGCAGGACCGCCGGCGCGACGGTCATCGCGACGACGACGAAGCCCAGGTTGATCGCGACGTGCACGGACACCGTGCCGGCGAGGCCGCCGGTCGCGCCGGCCGCGGAGGCGAGCGCGGTCGCCAGGGCCAGGACGCCCCAGAGCGCGATGTCCTCCATCACCGCGGCGCCGAGCATCAAGCTCGCGAACCGCGTGTGAAGGATGCCCAGATCGAAGAAGATCTTGGTGATGACCGGGATCGAGGTGACCGCGGTCGCGATCGCGAAGACGAGCACGAGCGCCGGCCGGCTGTGGGCGGTCCCGAGGAACGACTCCAGGGGGAGCACCGGGGTCAGCGCGATCGCCAGGAAGAACGGCAGCGTCGTGCCGACGCCGACGAGCCACGCCGTCGGGCGCCGGTTCTCCTGGCCGAGCACGTTGCGGACGCTCACCCCGGACACGAACATCAGCAGCAGCAGGCCGAGGTTGTACAGGAATCCCAGGACGACGGTCGGGGCGTCCTGCTGGCCGCTACCGAAGAGCTGGGCGGTGACGTGCGGCGCCAGGAGCCCCAGCAGGGACGGGCCCAGCACGATGCCGGCCAGGATCTCGCCGATCACCTTGGGCTGGCGCAGCCGGGCGGCGACCTGCCCGAGCAGGTTCGCCCCGGCGACGAGGAGCAGCAGCGCAAACGTCAGTGAGCCCAGCGTCTGGGTCGACACAGGCGCCCGTCCTCTCGTCGTCCCCGCGGAAGGTCCGGCCTCGACCTCCGGGCGAGCCGATGTCGCCGTCCGCAAGGGAACCATGCTTGGCGGACGGACGTGGCGCGATCGCCGTCCCCGTCAGCCGTGCGGACGCATCCTCAGCCCGGCGTCCCCCCGCGCAGGATCCGGTTCACCTCGCGCACGGACACCCCCGCCGCCTCGGCCACCTCGTGCGCGTCGAACCCGAGCGCCGCGACCCGTCGGACGGTGTCCTCCCAGCGCGACGTCGCCTCCCGCACGGCCCGGTCCCTGGCCGCGGTGGCCCGTTCGAGGTCGCGGAGGGCACGGGACTGGTCGCGCAGTTCGGCGCCGAAGTCGACCAGCGTGACGCCCCCGTCGGGGTGGTAGAGCCGCACCAGGCGCAGGCTGGTCGCGCCGGCGCGGTACCGGGCCCGCAGCTGCGCGATCTGGGCCTCCGCGGCGTCGCGGGTCGCGTGCTCGACCGGCCGGCTCGGACCGACCTTCGTGCGCCAGGCCACGATCCGAGTGTCACCGCGGCCGGCGCGGTCGGGCATATCGGGAGCGTGCCTCTTACGCCGAACGGAGGAACGTTCTGCGACATCCTGATCCCATGCACAAACTCTCGCTCGACGCCGTCGCCCGGGAACACCTGGAGCGCGCGCACACCTCCACCGCGCACCGCAGCGCCGAAACAGTCTTCGGCGGCCACGAGAACGTGTTACGGCAGACCGTCGTGGCCCTCACCGCGGGTGCCTCGCTCTCCGAGCACGAGAATCCGGGCGAGGCCACCGCCCACGTCCTGTCGGGCCGGGTGCGCCTCGGCTCGGGCGGCGACTCGTGGGAGGGGCGGAAGGGGGACCTGATCATCATTCCTCGGGCGCGGCACGACCTGCACGCGATCGAGGACTCGGTCGTGCTGCTGACGGTCGCCAAGCTCCGCTGACCGGCATCCGGGAGCAACCGGAACGGTCCCCCACCGTCGCCACCGTGCGGGAACAGTCGGCACCTCGGCCACGTCACTCGCGTTCCGGCCGGTACCGGCCACGTCACTCGCGTTCCGGCCGGTTCGCCGCCCCTCGAGCCGCGGAAAAACGGCCGGAACGCGAGCAACGCCGCGCCGAGCGGCCGGAACGCGAGCAACGCCGCGCCGAGCGGCCGAACGCGAGCAACGCCGCGCCGAGCGGCCGAACGCGAGCAACGCCGCGCCGAGACGCCGAACGCATGGGCCATCACTTTGTCGGCGTCAACGACTGCCAGGGGTGCCGCCGCCCGCCCGTGCGTCCCGCAGCGCCTGGTTCGCCTCCCGCAACACCTCCCAGCCGTCGGCGACGGGCCCGACGTGCCTGAGCTTGTCCGGGTTCATGATCGCCCGGATCGTCTGGATCCGACCGTCGAGGACGTCGAGCGCCCAGGTGGTGACCACGCGGCCGTCTCGGTCGCGGACGATCGCGCCGGGCTGGCCGTTCACCGGGTGCGGCTGCAGCGTGCACCCGATCCGGATCAGCGTCGTCGCCATGGCGGCGAGGATGCCGGTGACCTTGTCGAGGCCGCTGATCGGCTTCCACTGCGGGGCCTTCCCGCCGCCGTCCCCGACCATGCGGACGTCGGCCGCGAGGAGTTCCCTCAGCGCGTCGACGTCCCCCTCGGTGAAGGCATCGAAGAACCGCTCGGCGAGCTCCTCGCGCTCCTTGCGGTCGGCCTCGAACCGGGGCCGTCCCTCCTCCATGTGGCGGCGCGCCCGCACCGCCAGCTGGCGGCACGCCGCCTCCGACCTCCCCACCGCCGACGCGATCTCGGGGAAGTCGAACCCGAACACCTCGCGGAGCACGAAGACCGCGCGCTCGAGCGGGCTGAGCCGCTCGAGCAGCACGAGGGCGGCCATCGAGAGGGAGTCGGCCAGCTCCGCCGACCGCTCCGGGTCCTCGTAGGGATCGTCGAGCAGTGGCTCGGGGAACCACGGCCCCACGTACTCCTCCCGGCGCCGGCGCGCCGACCGCAGGACGTCGATCGAGATCCGCGTCACCACGGCGGAGAAGAAGGCCCGGGGCGACGCGGGCTGCGTCGGCGACCTCGCGTAGCGCAGCCAGGTCTCCTGCACCGCGTCCTCCGCCTCGCCGACGCTGCCGAGGATCCGGTAGGCGATCGCGAACAGGAGCGGGCGCAGGTCCTCGAACTCCCGTTCCATGTCACCGGTCCGCGTCACGCCAGCCCTTCCCGGAAGCCCTGCCGCCACGACGGGTAGCGCAGCTGCCAGCCGAGGTCCCGCTTGGCCTTGGCGTTGGAGAAGCCGCGCCCCTGCGTCATCATCGTCACCGCCACCTTCCCGGCGAGCAGCCGGGCCAGCCAGACAGGGACCCGCATCGGCTGCTTCGCGCCCACGGCCTCCGCCAGGTACGGCAGCCACGCACTGGCAGGTGCCGGCTCGTCGTCGACGATGTCGAACACGCCCGTCACCTTCTGCTCGACCGCGAGCAGCGTGGCGCTCGCCGCGTCGTCCACGTGCAGCCACGAGCAGTAGCCCGCACCGCTGCCTACCAGCGGGAACCGCCGCTTGCGCACCATCTCGACCTGGTCGTCCGTGGCGCCGGGCCCGTAGAGCCCGCCGTACCGCAAGACCGCTCCGCCCGCGCCGAGGACGGCGTCCTCGAGATGACGGATCGCTCTCGCGACCGCCGCCGCCGCGCTGTCCCCGAGCGGGTCCAGCGGGTCGTCCTCGGTCTTCACCCAGCCGCCCTGCCGCAGCCCATTCCAGCTCGCGTAGCTCTGGGCGACGACGTGGGACACCCCGGTCGCGTCAGCAGCGGCCAGAAGATTGTCAGTGCCCTCCGTGCGCAGCCGGTTCGTCGGGGCGAACCAGCGGTCCATGTGCCTGAAGTCCGGCTTCCCGGCGTGGGCGGTGCTGATCGCTGTCATCAGGTGGACGACCGTGTCGGGCCGGGCACCCGCGACGGCCTCGCGCACGGAGGCCGCGTCCAGGCCGTCCATCACGACTCCCTCCGCGCCGAGCTCGGCGAGCGTCGTCAGCTTCCTTGGGTTCGTCGTCGTCGCGGTCACCTGGTGCCCCTGCGCCACGAGCTGCGGCACGAGCCGGCGACCGACCACACCAGTTCCGCCTGCCACGAACATGCGCACGTCCATCACTCCCTCGATGCGGTCTGCTTCCAGGAACGTGGACGAGACAGCTGTGCCCGCTGTGACATGGACGGGGGAGCGGTGCCCGCCGGCTGGTCGCCGTCCGGGGCCCCGCCTAGCCTGGCGCCGTGCCCACCCCAGCGCTGCCGGACCGCGTCGTCGAGCTGCTCAGGCGCCCGAATCCCGCGGTCATGGCGACCCTGGCCGCCGACGGGCGGCCCGTGACGGTCGCCACCTGGTACCTCCTCGAGGACGACGGCTGCGTGCTGCTCGGCCTGGACGCCCAGCGTGCCCGGCTGAAGCACATGCGTCGCGACCCCCGCGTGTCCCTCACGGTGCTGGCCGCCGACTGGTACACCCACGTCAGCCTGCAAGGACGCGTGATCTCCATCGTCGAGGACGAGGGCCTGCGGGACATCGACCGCATCTCCCGCCACTACACCGGCAAGCCGTACTCGAACCGGCAACGGCCCAGGGTGAGCGCCCGGGTGGAGATCGACCGCTGGCACGGGTGGGGCGCGCTGCGGACGGCGTGAGGAGGTCGCGTCAGCCGGTCGTGGCAGGCGCGTGGACGGCGCCGTGGGCTGCGAGCCAGTTCACGAGGCGACGCTCGTAGCCCGCCGGGTCGAGGTTCCACCCCTGCGTGTGACCCGCTCCCGTCAGGAGCTCCAGGGTCACCAGGTCCGGTCGCGCGGCCGCCAGCTTCTTGTCCGGGGCGTCGCTGATGAAACCGTCCTGGTCGCTGTGGAAGATCAGGATCGGCACCCTCAGGTCCTTGCTGCGGGCGGGCCAGTCGAACCGGCGGAAGTCGATGCCGTAGCGCAGGCGCAGCAGCACCATGGCGATCCGAGCCTGGTTCTGCGGGATCCCGCTCATCGCCGCCTGGCTGGGCAGGACCTCGTCCCAGCTGAGTACGGGTGAGTCCAGCACGACGCCGCGGATCCGGTCCTTGACGTCGGCACGGTCGGCGGCTTGCAGCGCGATCGTCCCGCCCATCGACCAACCGGCGAGGACGACGTCGCGCGCGCCGTGGTCGAGCGCCCAGTGCACCGCGGCGGCGATGTCCTGCCACTCGGTGTCGCCGAGGTGGCTGACCCCGTCCGGGGAGGCCGGCGCGCCCACGTCGTTGCGGTACGTCGGGACGAGCACCGGCATGCCCGCGGCGTGGAGCGCGGGAAGGTACCGCAGCGCCTCCTCGGGGTAGCCGTTGTGCCCGTGCACGAAGACCAGCCAGGTGGTCCCGGCGGCGGGCACGTACCAGGCCGGGAAGTCCCCGAGCTCGTCGTGGTAGCTGACGTTCTCGAACTCCAGCCCGAGCGCGGACCGGGGGTCGCCCTCGTAGACGTACGTGTCGACGCGGACGGGGGTGTCCGGGGCCAGCGTGCCCCGGCGGGGGGTGAAGGCCCGGACGACGAACCCGCTGCCCCGGCTCACGATCGCCCCGATCTCGCCGTAGCCGCCGTCCCAGGCGAGCTCGAAGCGTCCCGCCCAGTCCGCCTCGCCGGGGGACGGAAGCCGGACCCGGTCGGGGGCGACGAGCGTGGCTCTCTCGTAGTAGGCGACGCCGTGCCCGATCTTGACCACGTTGTCCGCGTACGGCCAGGCGACCTTGACGGCGAGCGCCACAGTCGCGAACAGCAGCGCGACGACCCCGATCGCGAGACGCTGCAGCCAGCCCCCGAGCGTCAGCGGCGGCATCCAACGACCGCGGTCCCCCTTGTTCGGCATCGCCCTCACGGTAACCGCGGTCAAGGACGCGAGCGCTCCGGCCTCGCCCCGTCGCGATCGAGCGCTGCTCGGATCTGGCTGAGCCACTCCGTGCCCAGCCGGCGCCCGTTCGGGAGTTGGTCGCCTCGATCCCAGCGCCAGGCGGTGATCATGGCCAGCACGAGGATCCGGCACTCGCGCAGCACGTCTTGATCGACGCCCGGATAGTGCTCGCCGACCTCTTCGGGGGCATGCGCGAGGTCGAATTCGACGGGCCCGCGGCAACACGTCTCGAAATCTATGAACAGCAACCCGTTCTTCGTGGTGAGCACGTTGCCCGGGTGCGGCTCGCCGTGCAGCAGCTGCTCGGCGCGGCCGCGCTCTCCGATCGTTCGTCGCATGCTTCGTAACGCGCCGCCGAGCAGCTCGCGGTCCGCCGCGGCGAGACCCGGCGTCTGGTCGCGGTCGGCGACGAGTCGTTGAGCCTGCCCGACCCGATCCGTGAAGCGGGGCGCCGGCATCTCGAGCGTCCGCATGCCGGCATGCAGCCGCTCGAGCGCACGTGCGTACCCGGCCGGTGAGATCTGCCCTGGCGTCACGGGCTCGTAGTAGGTCCACAGCGAGACCACGAAGCCGTCACGCTCATGGACCTGTGGCCCCACCCGGGGCTCGGGAGCGGCCACAGGGAACCCCGATTCGGTGAGCCGCTGAGCCAGCTCGACCTCGAACTGTGCGACCTGATGTGCCACGGGTGCCACTCGGGCCAGAACATCGCAAGGCAGCAGGCGAAGAGTGAGCTTGTTCGAGTTGTGGAGGACGATCGCGTCGTCGACGGTCAGGTCGAGGAACGAAGCGGTGGACCTGGCCGCCGCCACCGCACGTCGGACCTCTGCCGCCTGCATCCCTAGCCATCGCTGTGGCTGTTGATGTTGATCACATTGCCGTCGGGGGCGCGGACCAGGAATCGCCGGATGCCCCAGGGCTCCGTCGTGAGCGGGTGGACGATCTCGAATCCGCGCCGCTTCGCGTCTTCGTACGCCTCCTCGATGCCGTCCCCGACGTGAACGGAGATCACCGAGTCCTGCGGAGCAGTGGCATCCTTGGTGACGAGTTGAACGGCGGCGCGGCCGTCGGGGGAGCTGAAGCGCGCCACCCAGCCCATGTCGAAGTCCTCGACGCTGAGACCGAGGTACTCCGTATAGAACTCTCGGGCCTGCCCGATATCGGGGACCGTCAGGTTGGCCTTGATGCCGTTCGGCTCCACGGCGCGCTCCTTCGCCCTCGACTGTTCCGCGCTGGTCCCACCCTGCCCCGGCGGGTGCATCTTCCCCAAGTTCCTCCCTGCAGGACGTCACGTGGCGGCCGCGCTTCTAGGCTTCCCACATGTCGGTAGTGCCACCGGGGCAGAGTCAGCCGCATCGTCATCGCGAGGTGGCCGAGTCCTTCGGCTCGCACGCCGATCGCTACGACCGGACGAGGCCCGGCTATCCGGAGGCCATGGTCGAACGGATCGTCGCCGCCGCCCCGGGACCCGGTGTCCTCGACGTGGGCTGCGGCACTGGCATCGAGGCCCGGCAGTTCCGGAACGGCGGCTGCCGCGTGCTGGGAATCGAGCCGGACGCGCGGATGGCGGACTTCGCCAGGGGGAGCGGGATCGAGGTCGAGGTGGCGACCTTCGAGGCCTGGGACCCGAGAGGCCGGACCTTCGACGCCGTCATCTCCGGGCAGGCCTGGCACTGGGTCGACCCTGTGCTCGGCGCGACGAAGGCCGCGCAGGTGCTCGGAGGCGGCGGACGCATCGCCCTGTTCTGGAACGTGTTCCAGCCCCCCGCCGACGTGGCGGCCGCCTTCGTGACGGCCTACCAGCGGGTGGTCCCCGACTCGCCGTTCGACGTCAGCGTGATGACGCAGCCGGCCCTCGACACCTACCAGAAGATGTTCGTCATGGCCGAGCACGGGATCCGGGAGGTGGGCGGATTCGGCCGGCTGGAGCAGTGGCGGTTCGACTGGGAGCAGCACTACAGCCGCGACGAGTGGCTCGACCTCGTTCCCACCCAGGGTCCGCTCACCCGGCTCGCGCCGGACAAGCTCGGGCAGGTGCTGGACGCCGTCGGCGCCGCGATCGACGCGATGGGCGGGAGCTTCACCATGCAGTACGTCACCGTGGTCGTGACCGCTGAGAGGGCACACCCGGAGCCGGCGTCCCCGGGCGCCTCCTGACCCGTGGCCGTCGTCAGGGTTCCACCTCGCGCACGCCCGTCACGGTGCCGTCGGCGTCGGTGACGTAACGGCCCTTCGCGAGGTCGACCAGGACGAGGACGTTCCCGAACGGGTCGGCGACGACGACCACGGAGCCCACGGGGATGTCGAAGGGGCCGCTCACGATCCGGCCGCCGGCGTCGACGAAGGCCCGGGCCGCCTCCGCGGCGGACGGCACGAGCCAGTTCGGTTCGTAGCTCTCCTGGAGCGTCAGCACGATCTCCGCGTCGGTCTCCGGCATCCGCAGGCCGGCCTGTCCGCGGCTGTCGTCGCGCCACAGCAGGTCGTGCCCGAGCGCGTCCCGGTAGAACTGCAGGCCTTGGTCGAGATCCGGCACCGGTACGGTCACGGCGTCGATCTTGCGGAGGAGCCCGTCGTCGGCCACCCCCCGAGTCTCGCCCGTTGGGTACCTTTGTCCGAAGTGAGTACCCGTGAGAGCACCGAGGTGCTGGCACAGCCACGCCTGGCGGCCGCGACCCGGGCGACCTATGTCGCGTTCATCGGCAACGGGTTCGCCTTCGCCAGCTGGGCGTCCCGGATTCCGCAGGTCCGGGACCGGCTGCACCTGACGTCGGAAGAGCTCGGGCTGGTGCTGCTCACGCTGGCGGCCGGCTCCGTGAGCGCGCTGCTGGTGGCAGGCGTGATCGTGCACCGGTTCCACTCCCGTCGGACGGTTGCCGTGATGTCCGTGCTGCTGGGCGGGGCTCTGGCCGTGGTGGCCCTGGGGTATCTGGGCGGTGTGGTCCCCCTGGTGGTGGGCCTGTGCATGTACGGGTTCACGACGGCGGCCTGGGACGTGGCGATGAACGTCCAGGGAGCGGCGGTGGAGCGCCTGTCCGGGCGCGCGATCATGCCCAGATTCCACGCCGGGTTCAGCATCGGGACCGTGGCGGGGGCCTTGGTCGGCGCCGTCATGGTGGCCCTGCACGTCTCGGTCACCGCGCACCTCCTCGCGGTCGGCGTGGTCGTGGCGGTCGTCACTCCGTTCGCGGTGCGCAGCTTCGTCCCGGACATCGAGCCAGACCCCGACCCCGATCCGGACCCCGCCTCAGAGCTCGAGGCCGATGCCGGCACCGAGGCCGGCACGGACGCCGTCGCCGATGCTCCCCGCATTCGGAGCTCGAGCGGCGCGGCGAGTGCGCTGCGGCGGTGGCTCGAACCCCGCACGTTGCTGATCGGACTGGTGGTACTGGCCTTCGCGTTCGCCGAAGGTGCCGGCAACGACTGGATCAGCCTGGCGCTCATCGACGGCTACCAGCAGCCCGCCGTGGTCGGCACCCTCGGGTTCGCCGTCTTCCTCGCCGCGATGACCGCCGGCCGCTGGTTCTCCCAAGGGATCCTCGCGCGCTACGGCAGGGTCGTGGTCGTCCGCTCCCAGGGGGTCCTGGCCATCGCCGGGGTACTGCTGTTCGTGTTCGGCCAGGCCACGCCGCTGGCGTTCGTCGCCCTGCTGCTGTGGGGAGTGGGGGCCTCCCTCGGCTTCCCGGTGGGCATGAGCGCTGCATCGGACGACCCGGCAGCCGCCGCGGGCCGGGTGAGCGTGGTGGCGTCGATCGGGTACTGCGCCTTCCTGGCCGGGCCGCCCCTGATCGGGTACCTCGGCCAGAACGTGACCGTGCTCCGGGCGCTCCTGGCAGTGGCCGTCGTCCTCGCCCTGGCAACGTTGATCACCGGTGCCCTACGCCCCCTGGCAGGAACGGAGTGAGTCTGTGAGCGACCAGTTCCGAGAGACCGGAGCCCAGGTGCACGAAGCTGCGGGCGAAGTCCGGGCACGAGCCGAAGGGCTGCTGCGCCAGATGACGCCCGCCGAGAAGGCTGGTCAGCTGACCCAGTACTTCTACTTCCGCCTACCTGCGGCGCCGGACGACGACTCTGCGCTGAGGGTCGACGCCGAGGCCCAGCCACGTGCTGTCGAGGACGCACTCGCCCGCGGCGGCGTCGGCTCCCTGCTGTTCGAGACCGACCCCGCCCACATCAACCGCCTCCAGCGGCTCGCGATCGAGGGCAACCGCCTGGGCATCCCGGCCCTGTTCGGTTACGACGTCATCCACGGCCTGCGGACCGTCTTCCCCGTGCCGATCGCCATGGCCGCGTCGTGGGACCTCGAGACGATCGAACGAGGTCAGGCGGTCGCGGCCCGGGAGGCACGCGCTGTCGGCATCCACTGGGCCTTCGCGCCCATGGTCGACATCGCCCGGGACCCCCGCTGGGGCCGGATCATCGAGGGCGCGGGCGAGGACCCGTTCCTCGGGGCGGCCGTCGCTGCGGCCCAGGTCCGGGGCTTCCAGGGCACCGACTACGGCCTGCAGGACAGGATCATCGCGGGCCCCAAGCACTTCGCCGGCTACGGGTTCGCGCTGGGCGGCCGGGACTACGACGAGGTCGACGTGTCCGAGCACATGCTCTGGAACGTGATCTTCCCGCCGTTCAAGGCCGCGGTCGACGCCGGCGCGGGCAACGTGATGACGGCGTACATGGACCTGAACGGGGTGCCGGCCGGCGCCAGCCGCTGGCTCTTCACGGAGGTCCTGCGGGACACGTGGGGCTTCGAAGGGTTCGTGGTCAGCGACGCCAACGTCGTCCGGAGCCTCGTCACCCACGGCTTGGCCGCCGACGCTCCGGACGCCGCCGCCCGGGCGCTGACCGCGGGTGTGGACATGGAGATGGCGATCCAGGACCCGGCGTATGCCCACCTGCCCGAAGCGCTGGACGCGAGCGCCGTCGACGAGCAGACGCTCGACGCGAGCGTGCGCCGGGTCCTCGAGGCGAAGCTTCGCCTCGGCCTGTTCGACCACCCGTACGCCGACGAGGACCGCGCCCGTGAGGTGCTCGCCGACCCGGCCTCCCGCGAGGTCGCTCGGGTCGCTGCCGAACGGGCCGCCGTCCTGCTCCGCAACGACGGCGACCTGCTGCCCCTGGACGCCGGCCGGCTCACCTCGCTCGCCGTGGTCGGGCCGCTCGCCGACTCGCCCCGCGACACCCTCGGCCCCTGGGTGTTCGACTACGACCTGGACGAGACGGTCACGGTGCTCGACGGCATCCGCGGCAAGGTCGGAGACCGGGTCCGGGTCGAGCACGCCCGCGGGGTCCGCGTGGTCCGGCGACTCTTCCCCTCGATCTTCGACATGCACGGCGGGAACATCCCCGAGGACCCGGAGGGCTTCGACGAGGACGCCGAGTTCCGGCGGGCGGTCGACCTCGCGGCCGCTGCCGATGTCGCCGTCGTCGTCGCCGGTGAGTGGCAGAGCATGATCGGTGAGCAGGCCTCCCGGTCGTCGCTCGAGCTTCCCGGCCGCCAGCTGGAACTGCTGCAGGCCGTCGTCGCGACCGGAACCCCGACCGTCCTGCTGGTGATGAACGGGCGTCCGCTGGACCTGCGCTGGGCCGCCGAGCACGTCCCCGCCATCCTCGACATCTGGTACCCGGGAACGCAGGGTGGGGCGGCCGTCGCGAACCTGCTCTTCGGCGACGTCTCGCCCGGTGGGAAGCTCCCCTTCACCTGGCCGCGGTCGGTGGGCCAGGTCCCGATGACCTACTCGCACACGCGCTCGCACGACCCCGAGAACCAGGGCCGCCGCTACTGGGACGAGCCGAGCACGCCGCTGTTCCCCTTCGGGCACGGCCTCAGCTACAGCCGGTTCACCTACTCCGAGCTGGTCGTCGACCAGCCGTCGGTGACGCCGGAGGAAAACGTGACCGTGTCGGTCCGGGTGACGAACGCCGGCGAGCGCGAAGCCACCGACGTCGTCCAGCTGTACCTGCACCAGCGCTACGGATCCGCCTCCCGGCCCGTCCGGGAACTCAAGGGCTTCGAGCGGGTGACGCTGGCGCCCGGCGCGTCCCGGCAGGTCCGGTTCACGCTCGGGCCCGAGCAGCGGCGGTACTGGAGCGCGACGAGCAGGGACTGGGCCCTCGACGAGACCGTCTTCGACGTGTGGGCCGGCGGCGACTCCACCGCAGACCTGAGCGGGAGCTTCGAGCAGCGCCGCTAGGCCTCAGTCCCCGGCGGCCCCCTGCGCCACCTGCTGGTCCGCACCGGCGAACTGGCTGGCGTACAGCGCCGCGTAGGCGCCGCCGCGCTCCAGGAGCTCGGCGTGGTCACCCCGCTCGACGACCCGGCCGTGGTCCATCACGAGGATCGTGTCGGCGTTCCGGATCGTCGACAGGCGGTGCGCGATGACGAAGCTCGTCCGCCCGGTGCGCAGCCGCGCCATCGCCTGCTGGACCAGGACCTCGGTGCGGGTGTCCACCGAGCTCGTGGCCTCGTCGAGGATCAGGATCGGAGCGTCGGCGAGGAACGCGCGGGCGATCGTGATCAGCTGCCGCTGGCCGGCGGAGACGTTCGAGGCGTCGTCCTCGAGGACGGTGTCGTAGCCGTCCGGGAGGGTCCGCACGAAGTGGTCGACGTGAGCGGCCTCCGCCGCTCGCACCACCGCCTCGGGGGTCGCGTCGCCGGCGCCGAACGCGATGTTGTCCCGGATCGTCCCACCGAACAGCCAGGCGTCCTGGAGCACCATCCCGAAGGAGCGCCGCAGGTCGTCGCGGGTCAGGTCGCGGACGTCGACCTCGTCGAGGGTGATCCGCCCGGCCTGGATCTCGTAGAACCGCATGAGCAGGTTCACGAGCGTGGTCTTGCCCGCGCCCGTCTGGCCGACGATGGCGACCGTCGTCCCCGGCGGGGCGTCCAGCGAGAGATCCTCGATCAGGGGCTTGTCCGGGTCGTACCGGAAGGACACGTGCTCGAACCGGACGTGCCCGCGCACGCCCGGCAGCCGGACCGGCTCCGCGGGGTCGGGCTCCTCCTCGGGCTCGTCGAGCACCTCGAAGACGCGCTCCGCGGACGCGATCCCGGACTGGATGAGGTTCGACAGCCCCGCCAGCTGCGCGATCGGCATCGTGAACTGCCGCGAGTACTGGATGAACGCCTGCACGTCGCCGAGGGAGATCTGCCCGGATGCGACCCGCAGCCCGCCGACGACCGCGATGCCGACGTACCCGAGGTTGCCGATCACGTTCATCGCCGGCATGACGATCCCCGAGATGAACTGGGCGCGGAAGCTCGACCGGTACAACTGCTCGTTCGCCTCGTCGAACGTGGCTTCCGCCTGCGCCTGGCGACCGTAGACCTTGACGATGTCGTGTCCGGAGTACATCTCCTCCACGTGGCCGTTGAGGCGGCCGGTCCAGCGCCACTGCTGGGCGAAGTGCGGTTGCGCACGCTTGGCGATGAGGACGGTTCCGACCAGGGACAGCGGCACCGTGACGAGCGAGATCACGGCGAGCAGCGGGCTGATCCACACCATCATCGCCAGCACACCGATCACGGTGGACACGGAGGTGATCGCCTGGGTCAGGGTCTGCTGGAGGCTGGTGTTGATGTTGTCGATGTCGTTGGTCACCCGGCTCAGCAGGTCGCCGCGGGCGTGGGCGTCCAGGTAGCGCAGCGGTAGCCGGCCGAGCTTGTGGTCGACATCCTCCCGGAGGCGGTAGATCACCCGCTGGGTGACGCCGGCCATCAGGTACGCCTGGCCCCAGGCGAGCACCGACGCGAGCACGTAGACCGCGACGACGACGAGCAGCGCCTGCCCGAGCCGGGCGAAGTCCACTCCCACGCCGGGCACGACGTTCATGCCGGCAATGAGGTCGGCCTGGTTCGTGTCGCCCCGCGCCCGCAGCCCTTCGACCACCTGCTCCTTGGTCAGGCCGGCGGGCAGGCGCTTGCCCACGACGCCCTCGAAGAGGATGTTCGTCGCGTTGCCCAGGAGCTTCGGACCGGCCACCGCGAACGCGACGCTGGTGAGCGCCAGCACGATGACCGCGCCGACGGTCACACGCTCGGGGTGGAGCCGCCGCAGCACCCTTTGCAGGGTCCCGCGGAAGTTCGCCGGCTTCTCGACGGGCATGCCGAGGCCACCCATCGGGCCGCCCATCGGGCCACCGGGCCTGCCCCGGCCTGGGCCGAATCCTGGTCGCGCACCGGGGCGCGTGGCGGTGCTCACGCCGCCTCCGCCGCGGTGAGCTGGGACGAGACGATCTCCCGGTACGTCTCGCAGCCGGCGAGCAGATCCTCGTGCGTACCGATGCCGACGACCCTGCCCTCGTCGAGCACGACGATCTGGTCCGCGCCGAGGACGGTGCTGATCCGCTGCGCGACCACGATCACCGTCGTCTCCCGGGTGTCGGCTCGCAGGGCTGCGCGTAGTCGGGCGTCGGTGGCGAAGTCCAGCGCGGAGAAGCTGTCGTCGAACACGTAGACCGCCGGCTGCCGGACCAGCGCGCGGGCGATCGCCAGGCGCTGCCGCTGACCGCCGGAGAGGTTCGCGCCGCCCTGCTCGATCACCGCGTCCAGGCCGCCGCTCAGCTCCTCCACGACGTCGCGGGCCTGCGCGACGTCGAGCGCGTGCCACAGCTCGTCGTCCGTGGCGGACTGCTTGCCGTACCGCAGGTTGTCGGCGACGGTGCCGCTGAAGAGGAACGCCCGCTGCGGAACGATGCCGAGCCGACTCCACAGCTCCTGGCGGTCCCGCTCGCGGACGTCGACGCCGTCCACGAGCACGGCTCCGCCGGTGACGTCGTACAGCCGGGGGATGAGGTTGACGAGCGTGGTCTTCCCGGAGCCGGTGCTGCCCACGATCGCCGTCGTCCGCCCGGGGGTGAAGCGCAGGGAGATCCCCCGCAGCACGGGCTCCTGGGCGCTGGGGTAGCCGAACTCGACGTTCCGGAACTCGACGACGCCGGCCTCCGCGGCGAGCGCGGGCCGGGGGTCGCGGGGGTCGCGGATGAGCGGCTCCGTGCGCAGGACGGCGTCGATGCGCTCGGCGGACGCCGCCGCGCGAGGCACCAGCGCCACCGACATGACGGCCATCAGCACCGCGAAGAGGATCTGCATGACGTAGGACAAGAACGCGGTCATGCTGCCGATCTGCATCTCGCCGGCGTCGACCAGGTGCGCGCCGAACCACAGGATGGCCACGCTCGAGAGGTTGATGACGAGCATCACCGACGGGAACGTGATCGCGAAGAGCCTGGTGACGGCGAGCGTGGTGGCGGTGAGGTCGGCGTTCGCGGCCTCGAAGCGGGCCTCCTCGTCACGGGTTCGGACGAAGGCCCGGACGACGCGGATGCCCGTCAGGTTCTCCCGCAGGATCCGGTTGATCGTGTCGATCTTCCCCTGGACCGAGCGGAACAGCGGGATCGCCCGGCTCATCACGACGCCGACCACGACCAGCAGGATCGGGACGATCACGAGGAGGAGCCCCGAGAGCTGCACGTTCTCGTGCACCGCCATGATGACGCCGCCGATCATCGTGATCGGGGCGGACACCATGAGCACGAGGGCCATGACCACGAACGTCTGCACCTGCTGGACGTCGTTGGTGTTCCGCGTGATCAGCGACGGCGCTCCGAACTCGTTGACCTCACGCAGGGAGAAGCCCTGGACGCGGCGGAAGAGGGCGGCCCGGACGTCCCGGCCGAAGCCCATCGCGGCCGAGGCGCTGAACCACGCGGCCACGATCGCGGCGACCCCGAGGAGCAGGGTGACGAGCAGCATCAGGCCGCCGATCCGCATGATGTAGCCGGTGTCGCCGGTCAGTACGCCGTTGTTGATGATGTCCGCGTTGAGGCTCGGCAACCACAACTGACCCATGGCCTGGATGAGCAGCAGGACGACGACGATCGCCACCTGGCCTGCGTACGGGCGCAGGTGGCGGCGCAGGAGCGCGAGCACCTCCCCATCGTCGCCGATCAGTCAAGCGGATTCAGTTGTTCTCACAGCTGCAGGAGTCCTGCCGAGACGAGGTAGGCCGCCGACGCGGCCTCCGGGTCGTGGAGCTCCCCGGGTGTCTCCAGCGCCGCGCGGGAACGCGACCGGATGGCGACACCCGGGTCCTCGGCCACGAGATCGATGCAGAGCCCGGCCACCACGGCGTCGGCGTCGTGGTCGTCCAGACCATCGAGGGCGAGGCCGTTGTGGAGCACGGTCGCCACCTCCGCGAACACCTCGCGAACCATCTCGGGCTCCACCTCGGGCCGTGCCCGGACCACCGCCTC
The DNA here is from genome assembly GCA_963786765.1 of uncultured Actinomycetota bacterium. GTDB lineage: Bacteria > Actinomycetota > Actinomycetes > Actinomycetales > Kineosporiaceae > DATKNA01. The sequence continues at coordinate 210,454 of CAWBAJ010000013.1, forward strand.
GGCGGTTGCCAGGAACTGGTCGAACGGTGGCTCCACGCCGGTGTGTGCCATACCGGGAGCCTCACCGTGCGCTCCCACCCGGGCAAACGAATTACGCAGGGGCCCTGCGGACAGCCTCCCTGACCCGCCTGGGCGTGTGCGCGCTCACGTCCGGTGAGGGGGGAGGGCAGGTCTCTTGCGCACCGTATGCGTTGCCCCGGCACGCGGGGCACCACATACGGTCCGAAAGAGCACCACCCTCTCCGCGCTCCCTCATGGTCAGCGCTCCTGCACCGGGGCTGCGGACGGTCAGCCTGGGAGGAGTGGGAAACGATTCCCCAGCGGCCGGGGGGGAATTCCGTGGCCGGCGGGCGAACGCCGGGAAACGATGGGGCATGGCTGACGACCCCGCCCTCGACCTGCTGCACCGGCACTACGAGCTCGGTCTGGAGGAGCGCCGGCTCCACGAGGCGCTGGGCTCGGTCGAGTTCGCGCGCACGCTCGACGTCGCCGCCCGTGTGCTGCCCCTCCCGCCGGGCGTGGTGGCCGATATCGGCGGTGGTCCCGGTCGCTACGCTCTGGAACTCGCAGGTCGGGGGTACGAGGTCGTCCACCGTGACCTCGTGCCACTGCACGTCGACCAGCTCCGCGCGGCGTCCGGTGCTCTGGCCCACCGGATCCAGACGGCTGTCGGTGACGCCCGGCACCTGGATCTGGACGACGACAGCGTCGACGGGGTTCTGCTCCTCGGGCCGCTCTACCATCTGGTCGAACGCGATCAGAGGGTCCTCGCGCTGGCAGAGGCGCTGCGGGTGGCGCGTCCGGGCGCCCCGGTGCTGGTGAGCGCGATCTCGCGGTGGGCGCCCCGCCTGCACGGCTACTTCGCCGAGCGGCTCTACGAGCGAGCCGCCTTCTTCCCCGAGCTCGTTCGCGAGGTGGAGGACAGCGGACGGCTCAACGAGAGCGTGCCCGGCTGGTTCACCGGTTACTGCCACCGCCCCGGTCAGCTGCGTGAGGAGGTGGAGGAGGCCGGCCTCGTCGTCGAGGATCTCGTCGGTCTCGAAGGCCTGGCCTTCGCCCTGGGCGACCTTGCCGAGCGGCTCGAGAACCCTGTCGGCCGAGAGGTCGTCCTCGACTGCGCCCGCGCTGTCCAGCGAGTGCCGGAGTTGCTCGGGATGAGCCCGCACCTGCTCGTGGTGGCTCGCGCCGCCGGCTGACAGGGGCGGGTCCAGCTCGAGCTGTCCGTGAGTACCGGCCTCGCGACCGGGCACGTGACGGCGCGCGAAGAGTCGAGACGGTCAGTCGCGTTCGATCAGCGACTTCGCCGTGTCCAGCGACGCGGCCTCGGAGTCCATCGACGACTGGACCGGCCTCGACATGAGGAGCTTCTTCAGCCCGGTGAGCTCGGCACGCAGGGTGAACGTCACCTGCGTGCCCGTCCCCAGGGGCCTGAACAGGAACTCCCCGACCGGTTTGACGGGGCCGGTAGTGACGTTGAAGGCGAACCGGGTCGGCGATTCGAACGCCGTTACCTCGAAGTCCGCCTGGATGCCGCGTCCCGCCGGACCCTGGACCACCTGGTGCACCACGCTGCCCCGTCCCAGCGGCCCACTGGCTGAGATCTCCTTGACGTGGCGGCGCCAGCGGTGGTCGTTCGCCGGGTCGGTGAGGAACGCGAAGACCTGGTCGGGGGGTCGCTCGATGACGATTGTTCGTCGTACTTCGGGCATGCCAACTCCTCGTCCGTCGCCGCCGTGCCACGCGCCGCGCTGCTGCCGAGCCACGACCTGGCACGGACCCTAGCTCGCACAGCCGGCCCGCGTCATTCGACGCAGAACTCGTTGCCTTCTGGGTCCTGCATGACGACGAGGTCTTCGCCTTCCCGCAGTACGCGGGCACCGAGAGCCTGGAGGCGAGCTACTTCTTCTGTGATCGCGCTGGGTGCCCGCAGGTCGAAGTGCAGGCGGTTCTTGGCGGACTTCTCCTCGGGGACACGGTTGAACCACATGTTCGGCCCGCCCCAGCCCGGGGCCTCCACGTACGCCTTCTCGTGTGTCGACTCCTCGTCGACGGTCGTGCCCAGTGCGGCGGCCCAGAACTGGGCGAGCAACAGGGCGTCCGCACAGTCGAACGTGACGCTCTTGATGAACGTGACCACGCGGGCATCCTGTCAGCGGGAGGTCGAAGAAGCTGCGCGAGCACATGAAGCCGCAGTCCTCCAGGCCATCTGCCTCGACGCCCCCCGCGGCCAGCGCGGTCTCAGCGACCGCCTCGACCTCCTAGGGAGGGCCTTCATTCTCAGTGCATGAACCGTTAGAGATCGAGTCGTTACCTAGGGTACGCATTCGCCCGATTCGGCGGTACGTTACGAGTGGATTGCGGCAGTTCCGTCGCGCCCTCCAGTGGATACGCCGAGTTCTGCCCACCGCTGGTGTCCTCGTCCACGGGCAGAAGCGGGGGACCCACAGGTTCTCGGTGCGATGACCCTGACCGGCACGGCGAGCAACCGCTCGCGCCTGTCTCCGCGTCGTCGCACCTCGGGGTGAAGCCGCCACCGCGGCCGGGTCAACCTTTCGATCCGAACCCGACAGCTCACCTCGCAGGCGTGGAAGGGGCATGCATGCGCGCACGCACACCTATGGCCGCAGTGGCCACCGGCGCCCTGGCGCTGGGTCTCACCGCCGGGTCGGCGGAGGCCGCTTCCGCCTCGGCCTGGGATCGGCTGGCCGGTGTGCGAGTCCGGTGGCAACTGGTCGATCAATACCGGCAACGGCTTCTACGGAGGTCTGCAGTTCACGGCGTCAACGTGGAGGGCGTACGGGGGCACCGCCTACGCTTCGCGTGCCGACCTCGCCAGCCGCTCACAGCAGATCGCCGTGGCACAGCGCGTGCTCGGCGGGCCAGGGCTGGGGGGCATGGCCGGCCTGCTCGGCCAAGCTGCACCTCTCCGGCACCGTCTCGGGCGCAGCTGCCGCTCCCCGGTCGTCACACAAGGCCTCCCGGTCGTCCCACAGGGCCTCGCAGTCGGGGCCCACGAGGTCTCCCGGTCGATACACAGGGCCTCCCGGTCGGCCCACAAGGCCTCCTCGTCCGACCATGGCCTCCCGGTCGACCACCCGGCATCCACTGCACACGGGCGGTCGTCACGTTGCCGAACGTCAAGCGGGCGACTACGTGGTCCGTGCCGGGGACTACCTCTCCTCGATCGCCGCTCGGCACCGGCTGGCAGGTGGGTGGCAGGCGCTGTACGCGCTGAACCGCTCCGTGGTGGGCAAGAACCCGAACTTGATCCTCGTGGGTCAGCACCTGCGACTGCACTGACTCGGGCTCCAAACCCCTCGAGCGCCCGCCAACTGAGATCATGCGGGCATGGACGACGACTGCGCGGGCGACCTCATCGAGGCCGCCCGCGCAGTTCTGCGGCCGCATGGGGTAGGCGACCGTCTGTTCCCCTGGCCTGCCTCGGAGTGGTTCCAGCGGGGTCGCTCATCGGGCTGGTACTCTCCGTGCGTCCGTGACACGCCCGAGGAGGTGAGACCCATGAAGGCTGTATCGACGTGGGTGCTCCCTCTTTTCTCACGGCCGGGCGACTGACACAGGTGTCCCCGGGAGCGCCTCAGCACAGTGGCGCTCTCGAGAGGTAACTCCTATGCAAACTCAGCAGTCCAGGGCCGAGTCGTCGTCGAACGGCGTGGCCGAGCGAGCGTTGGTCCTCGGCGGCGGCGGAGCCGCCGGCAACGCCTGGGAGATCGGCGTCCTCGCCGGTCTGTTCGATGCGGGGATGGACGTGACCGAGGCTGATCTGATCATCGGCACGTCAGCCGGATCGACGGTCGCAGCCCAGATCAGCGGCGCCCGGCCGCCCGAACTTCTTGCCGCGATCCTTGCCCAGGCATCCCAGCCACCGACTGGTCCGGCGGCATCCGGCCGGCGCACCTTCTCCGACCATGCGGGCCGCTGCCGTGATGGAGAAGACGGGTGACATCATCCGGACCGCCGAGGATGCAGCCGAGATGCGGCGCAGACTGGGAGCGGCGGCGCTCGAGACGGACGCTGCGTCGGGCGGATCCCGTCAAGCGCAGTGGCGGGCCACCGTCGCCACTCGGCTGCCCAGCCAGGACTGGCCGCAACGACGGGTGCACATAGTGGCTGTCGACGCCGACACGGGTGAGCCGGTCGTGTTCGACCGCCACAGCGGAGTGGACCTGGTGGACGCCGTCGCCGCTAGCTGTGCCAATGGCTTCACCCATCGCATCGGCGACAACCGGTACATCGACGGCGGCTATCGGCGCAGCAGCGAGAACGCCGATCTGGCAGCTGGGTACCGGAGGGTGCTGGTGCTGTCACCATTCGGTGGCAGATCACGTATGCCACCGAATGGGGCATGCATCTGGCAGCACAGGTCGATGAACTGCGCGCGGGCGGTAGCAGGGTCGAGACGATCTTCCCGGGCAGCGATTCCCGTGATCTGTTCGGCGCCAACGCGGCGGACCCGTCGGCGCGTCCTCGCGCTGCGCGAGCCGGTTACGACCAAGGCAAGGCCCTTGCCGACGGGTCGCCGAGTTCTGGCGCTGACGCCTCAGGGGATAGGGCCCTGATCCGCCAGCTAGCCGCGCAAAGGCCGACGCCGGATCGACGGCACCTGGCTCGCCTGGGGTGCACAAGGCTATCCTCCCCAGATGACGGCCCTGCCAGTCTTCGACGGCGACGCGCTTATCAGGGCTCTTGACGCCCAACGTGCTGCCCGCGGCCTGGATTGGGTCAGGCTCGCCGAGCAGCTGACGCAGCAATCCTCTGTACTCAACGCGCAACTGTCGAGTCATGCGATGTGCCCCGGAGCTCTCGTGAGGACGGCGCGGCGCGGAACCATGTCTTGCCAGTACGCCTTGACCATCCTGCGATGGGTACGTCGCTCGCCCGAGGAGTTCTTGACAGGTCCGGTTGTGGATGTAGGGGAGACTCGGCTGCCCGAGGCGGACACGGACTGCCGCCTTCGCTGGGATCTGAGTCAGGTATATGAAGCCCTCAATGGGCGCCGTTGCGAACGCCGCTTGACGTGGGCTCAGCTAGCAGAAGAACTCAACTGCACGCCGAGCCGCTTGACCAATTTGCGCACTGCCCGCCTCGCCGACATGGACCTCACCATGCGCATTACCCAGTTCCTCGGCAAGCCGGCTGCTCATTTCATACATCCTGCCCAGTGGTGACCATCGCGGGATCACGACGGCCATCATCATCATCGACCGCAACCGGTTGTCTCGCGACCCTGGTACCACCGGGCGGCGTGGCCTTGACGGGGAGGCGATGCGCGGCCCGGACGGCGACTGCACGCCATGAAGCGCGCGGCTCACCGTGATCGGTGTCGCCGCGATCGTCCCCTTTTCCGAGGTTCACCATGCTCGGGCATCACGTCGGGTACCGCCGGCGGACCCACGTCGGTCGATGGCCGTGGTGGTTCTCGGATACCCCTCGAAGCCAGCGGGACGCCCGGGACGTATGCAGCGTGGCGTGTGCGGGTCGGGGTACGGACCGCGCCACGTCACGGGGACGCCGTGGTCGTCATCACTGGCGGCAGACCTCGTCCCGGTCCTTCGGAGGCTCAGGTGATGGCCGCTCTGGCCATGAACGCCGGTGGCCGGAGGACAGGCTTGTTCTCGAAGAATCAGCACGCAGTACTTGGGAGAATGTGGCGTTCACGGCTGACCTCGTGGCCGCCTGCTCGCAGGTCGCGTACGCCTCGTCGCCTGTGCATGCCGTCCGGGCGCGTCGGTACCTGGCCCAGCAGCACCCGGAGTTGGCCGAGCGGCTGGTTCGTGCAGACGACTATCGATTGCTCGAGAGCCGGGGGCTCAAGGTCGCGACCAGCGCATACTTCCTGTACACCGAGTTGATGCGCTACGGGCGTGCCGGGATCGGCGCCCGCCGGGCGTCCGGCAGTCGTCGCTGATCGGCGCAACCGCGCCCCGAGACTTGCTCCAGCAGACCGAGCCAGCACCGATAGTGGTCCAGGCCCTGATCACACCGCGCGGCGGCTGACACCATTGACGGATGGCTTCTGCCGAGACCACCGTGGCCGCGCAGCTTCTGGCCAGCACTCGTGAGGGTGTCCTGCTCTACGGCCTGACCCCGCCGCGGGGGACCACCACCCCGGAACAGGCGGACGCCGTCGCCGAGGCGGCCCTGGCCCGGCTCCGGTCGGTGCAGGTCGACGGGCTCATCCTTTATGACGTGGACGCCGAGGCGGACCGGTCCTCGACCCCGCGGCCGTTCCCGTTCATGCCGATGATGGATCCGGCCGTGTTCCTCGACCGCCACCTGGCGGGCTGGGCCGGGCCGGTGATCGTCTACCGCGCAGTGGGCAAGTACACCGGGGACGAGCTGGGCAAGTGGCTGTCCGAAGCAGACCGCGACCGGGTGCTGACCGTGCTGGTAGGGGCGGCGTCCCGGCACCAGGTGGGGAGGACGAGCCTTCCCGAGGCCTACCGCCGGCACGCCGGCCTTCCACGTCCGCCACGGATGGGCGGCGTTGTCATCGCCGAGCGGCACGCGGATGCGGGGGGAGAGCACGAGCGCATGCTGCGCAAGCAGGATGCGGGGTGCGAGTTCTTCGTCTCCCAGGTCTGCTACGACCTGGACCACACCCGCAACCTGCTGTCCGATTACGCCTACGGCTGCCGGGACCAGGGTCTGGACCCGCGGCCAGTCGTGCTGACTCTGGCGCCGTGCGGCTCGGCGAAGACCCTGGAGTTCATGTCCTGGCTCGGCATCGACGTCCCTGGCTGGCTGCGGACCGAGATCACCCGTTCCCGGGACCCGCTGACCGCGTCGTACGAGCAGTGCGTTGTCAACGCCCGGGTCCTCATCGCGTTCTGCCGCCGGCTCGGGCTGCCGTTCGGGATCAACGTCGAAAGCCTCACCAACCGCAAGGTCGAGATCGACGCCTCGATCGACCTCGTCCGGGAGATCCGAAGTCTGCTGGACTGACCGGGAACACCCGAGGCCCGGCTCGGCGGAGGGGCCACCTCTTAGCCTGCACACCCCGCCCATCACGGCTCGATCGTGAACGTGATCTCGTCCTCGAGGGGGCCAGGTGGGCCAGGATGACCGCAGCCTGCGCGTGGGTGAAGGACGAGTCGCCGCCTTCGACGTCCGCGTCGGGGTGACACCGCAATTCAGAGCCCAGAACAGTCCTACGGAAGGATCACGCTGAGGGGCGCGCTTGGGCGTGGCGACGTTGGTGCGCGGCGAATACAAACGCTGCGGCTATGAGGAACATTATCGCCGTCGGTGAGCCCACCCACGGCGCTTGAGTCTGGTAGATCAGTACGGGCGCGGCCGCAAGAGCTGCGAGACCGACCCAATACGCCGGCGACTCGGCCTCTCGTGCGAGAGAGAGCCCGACACAGCACAGCACCAGGAGAGGAAACCAGTAGTATAGGAAATTGCACGGATCGAACAGGAGGCGCGTCGCGACCAAAGCGTACGGCGCAAGCCACACTACGGCAGGCTGCCGGCCCATGCGCATGACAAGTATGCTTGCCACGAACATGGCGGCGCCCCCCTGAACGACCCGCAGCTGATAGGGAAAAGAATCCAGATTCGGCCAGAGGGTGCCAACGAGCGTCTGCGGCTCAATCGGCCAGGAATAGTCGAACAGCGCGAAGCGGCCACTGGCCACGAAGGGAATGTAAGGAGCCGTTGCTGACACCGAGAAAATCATCGTTCCCGCTAAGAGCCTGCGTGGATGACGATCCAGCAGAAGGAGGGGCGCTGCCAGCACTCCCCACGGCTCCCATCCCGCGGAAAGCCCCAGGACGATTGCGGCGACCCAGGTCCGATCGCGCCGAGCCAATACAGCTCCCCAGACCCACAACAGTGGGATCGCGACCTCAGCAGCGTGGCCGCCCCACCACACCCAGCCGCGGGCGATAATCGCCAAGGTCGCCAGCCCGACGATGAACTCTGCTCGTGGCGAGGGAGCCAAACCGACGTAACGACGCACCCATCGGACGCAGATCAGCGTCAGCGCCATCAAGATCGCGGCGATGCCCGCGTGGGTAGGAACGAGCTCGGTATCGCTGCGCATGACGAACGAGGACTGGCGTTGAAACGGGAAGGGAAGCATCGCCAGGGAGGCAAACATCTCGAACGGGCCGCCCTGCATCCATGAGGCGGCGTATTCTGTGGAGAAGTTTCCGGAGAGAATTTGCGCGCCGCCGCGGGCGAACCGCACCACATCGGGCTGGGCGATGATCCGTACTGGCTGCGACGCAATGGCCGCCAGGACGACGAGCCCCCATCGACAACGCACGGCGAACCGCAGAGAAGGAAAGTAGCGGGTCAGGGCGGCTGGCACCTGGTCCGCGGTAGAGACGGGAGACGCTACGGCCTCAGGGCGCAGGAGCGGTGCGACGCGCTCGCAAGCTGCCGAGAGAGCCGCGAACATGCCGGATACATCGGACTGCGGCCCTGAGTACTTGACTGCAGGCCCCACGCGGGTCGGCACGCCCGACTCGGCCAAGCTGCTCCTGGCGTGGAGCGACGCGAACCCAGCTGTTCAGCAACCTCCGCTACGAAGGCCGGTGAGCAGACCGCCCAAGGACCGCTGAAGGCTTCCCTGCCGTTAGGATGGCGCCGGGGAGTGAAGGACGCCGTTTCAGGATCTGTCGTCCAATCCAGGCTTGCGAACCCACTCCTCGGGTATCCGCCAGAAAGGTCACAGCCCAGAGCAGGGGCGGGCCGAGACGATCTGCGGCAGAGCGGGAATCTGCTTCCGGCGGCGAGCGGTGCCTCCTTGCGGCGGGACCTGATGAACCGGATGGGTCCATGCTCGACGAGCACGGCGAACCCGCTCAGGACGGCGACGACGGCCCCGACGACGGGTGAGCCGGCGTGCTGGTACCTGCGAGCTGAGTGGAGCAATACAATGAGAACTGAGTCAAGTAAGTATGCAAAAAAAA